>NZ_JBIBXG010000012.1:0-392877 GCF_043082085.1 Streptomyces sp. NPDC014801
GTTGATCGCGGGGAACAGCAGCGTGCCCTCGCGCATCATCTCGTACAGACGGTGCACACCCGTCGTCGTCTCCTCGGTGACGCCGCGGATCTCGGACGCCAGCTGGGTCCACTTCTGCGGGGTCTCGGCGACGGTGCGGGTGAGCAGCTCGAGGATGACGCGGTGCTCGTCGGACTCGGCGGTGTCGGGCGAGGGGACCTTGCCGTCCTTCTCGTACTCGACACCCTTGTGGACGAGGAGGGTGGCGTCACCGCCGTCGTCCAGGATCATGTTCGGGCCGCCGGTGGGGGTGCCCGGCCAGGTCAGCGCCTGCTCGGTGCACCACCAGTACTCCTCCAGCGTCTCGCCCTTCCAGGCGAAGACGGGGACGCCCTGCGGGTTGTCGGGCGTGCCGTTGGGGCCGACGGCGATGGCGGCGGCGGCGTGGTCCTGCGTGGAGAAGATGTTGCAGGACGCCCAGCGGACCTGGGCGCCGAGCGCGACCAGCGTCTCGATCAGCACGGCCGTCTGCACGGTCATGTGGAGGGAGCCGGTGATCCGGGCACCCTTCAGGGGCTGCGCCTCGGCGTACTCCTTGCGGATCGCCATCAGACCGGGCATCTCGTGCTCGGCGAGGCTGATCTCCTTGCGGCCGAACTCGGCCAGGGAAAGGTCGGCGACCTTGAAGTCCTGTCGGTTGTCGACAGAAGTCATTCGGGCTGCTCCTCGGGTTGGGTCGAGGTGTGGGTACGGCTGACCTGCGCGGCGGCGGACACAGGGTGCCCGAAGGGGACCCAGGCATGCCCGCGTGCGCGCAGCGCAGTCCGTCGGAGGCCCTCTCTCCCTCGGTCGGTCCGCGGCGGGACCGCCCGACCGCCATCAGCAGCGACGTCTGGCTCCCTCCCAAGCTACACCGGTCGGCCCGGCCGTCCCCAGTCCGCCTCGGAATCCATCGGACGTTCACCGCGGGGCCGGCGCAACTTTCACGCCATTGCGGCCGTGGCCGGGTGGGGCAGCACGCCGCGTCCGTCAGGCCGTCCGGGGCCGAGGGGACGCGGTACCGCGCGGTGGGCCGATCGTGGGGGTGCCGGGGCACCGGACGAGCCGGGGCTGCTCGACGACGGGTGAGGCAGGGGTAGCGGCTCAGTGGCCGGCGCTCTGGGGGGTGGGGCCGCCGGGGGTGGCCTCCGGGTCGGGGCCCTTGGCGGCCTCGGCCTCGCTGTAGATGTCGGGCTCGAGGTAGATGACGCGGGCGATGGGCACGGCGGCGCGGATGCGGGCCTCGGCCGCGTCGATGGCGGCGGCGACCTCGGCGGCGGTGTCGTCGTGCCGGACGGCGATCTTGGCGGCGATCAGCAGCTCCTCGGGGCCGAGGTGGAGCGTGCGCATGTGGATGATGCCGGTGACGGTGTCGCCGTCGACGACGGCGGCCTCGATCTTCTTCACTTCCTCGGTGCCGGCGGCCTCGCCGAGCAGCAGCGACTTGGTCTCGGCGGCGAGGACGAGCGCGATGAGGACGAGCAGGACACCGATGCAGACGGTGCCGACGCCGTCCCAGACGCCGTCACCGGTGAGCAGGGACATGCCGACACCGAAGAGGGCGAGGACCAGACCGATCAGGGCACCGAAGTCCTCCAGGAGGACGACGGGCAGCTCGGGTGCCTTGGCGCGGCGGATGAAGGCCGTCCAGGACAGCGTGCCGCGCAGTTCGTTGGACTCCTTGATGGCGGTGCGGAAGGAGAAGCCCTCGGCGATGATCGCGAAGACGAGGACGCCCACCGGCCAGTACCAGTGCTCCAGTTCGTGCGGGTGGCTGATCTTCTCGTAGCCCTCGTAGATGGCGAACATGCCGCCGACCGAGAACAGGACGATGGAGACGAGGAAGGCGTAGATGTACCGCTCTCGGCCGTAGCCGAAGGGGTGCTGCGGGGTGGCCTCGCGCTGGGCGCGCTTGCCGCCGATCAGCAGCAGGAACTGGTTGCCGGAGTCGGCGAGCGAGTGCACGCCCTCGGCGAGCATCGACGACGAGCCGCTGAACGCGAACGCCACGAACTTCGATGCCGCGATCGCGAGGTTGGCGCCGAGTGCCGCCACGATCGCCTTGCTGCCGCCTGACGCGCTCATGTGTCCGCGTGTCCCTTCGCCTGCGTCTGTTGTCGACGTCCGGGCCTTTGCCCGCCCTTTGCCGGTGGGTCATTCTTGCAGCCCGCACCGCTCCGGCGTCTCAGGTGTCCACAGGGGCGGTCATACGAACACACGAAATGGGCGCCGGGCTCGGTGTCAGGCGATCACGGTGGCCCGGAAGAGGGTGCCGGCGCCGGACACCTCGGCCCGCTCCCCCGCCGGCACGAACACGGACTGACCGGGGGTCAGCTCCTGGTCGCCGGCCCGGACCGTGCCCGCCGTGCACAGCAGGATCTGCGGGGTGGACCGGGTGAGGTCGTGGGCGGCGCCGCCCGCGGGGAGCACGTAGCGGGACAGGCGGAACTCGTCGATGGGGGTCTCGTAGACCTCCTCGCCGTCCGGGGAGGCCTCCGGGCGCAGTACGCCCGGGTCGCTCGCCTCGAAGCGGACGACGCGCAGCAGTTCGGGGACGTCGACGTGCTTGGGCGTCAGGCCGCAGCGCAGGACGTTGTCGGAGTTGGCCATGATCTCCACGCCCAGACCGCTCAGGTACGCGTGCGGGACGCCCGCGCCGAGGTAGAGGGCCTCGCCGGGCTGGAGCCGGACGTGGTTGAGCAGCATCGCGGCGATGACGCCGGGGTCGCCCGGGTAGTGGTGGGCGATGCCGGCGTAGGGCGCGTAGTCGCCGCCGAGGCGGTCGCAGGCGGCCGCGGCCTCGGCGACGGTGTGCGCGGTCTCCTCCCGGTCGGCGCCGAGGAGGGCGGTGAGCACCTCCCGCAGGGCCGCGTCCTCGGGGTGGGCGTGCAGCAGGTCGACGTACGGCTTGAGGGAGTCGACGCCGAGTCCGGCCAGCAGGTCGGCGGCGTGGGCCGGGTCGCGGAAGCCGCACAGCCCGTCGAACTCGGTGAGCGCGCAGATCAGTTCGGGCTTGTGGTTGGCGTCCTTGTAGTTGCGGTGCGGGGCGTCGGCGGGGATGCCGCGGCGCTCCTCGTCGGCGTACCCCTGCCGGGCCTGCTCCAGGTCCGGGTGCACCTGGAGGGAGAGCGGGGCACCCGCGGCCAGCAGCTTGAGCAGGAAGGGCAGACGCGGGCCGAACTTCGCCACGGCCGCGGCACCCAGCTCCCGCTCGGGGGCTGCCGCGATGACCTCGGCGAGAGTGCCGCGCGCGGTGCGCGAGGGGGCGCCCGGGTGTGCGCCCATCCACATCTCCGCCTGCGGTTCGCCGGTCGGCTCGACGCCGAGCAGCCGCGGGATCGCGGTGGTGGAACCCCACGCGTAGGGGCGGACGGTGTTGTCGAGGCGGTCCATGTCTCTCTCTGCGTACGCCGAAGGGGTGCGGGCCGGCCGCCCCGGGGGGCGCCGGTGAAAGGTCAGCTTCTGGACGCGACCGCCAGGTAAACGGCGGCGAAATCGGTGATGGCGATCAGCTCGGCGAGGGTCTCCAGCTCGCCGCCCTCCTCCGGTTCCAGCTCGCTGATCGGCGTGTCGTGGCTGAGTGCCAGGTCGCGGGCGGCCGGGGCGGCGGTGAGGCTGCCGATGGGGCGGTCGCGCAGCAGCACCACGCGCGCGTGCATCGCGGGCGGCTCCTCGACGCGGTCGCGGAAGAAGTCGTCCGGGTCGGAGCCGGCGGCCAGCGGGCCGGCGAGCAGGGCGCTGTGCGCGGCGAGCGCCTCGGGCAGTTCGGCGACGACCGCGGGGACGCCGGCCAGCTCGGCGAGGGCGGAGGCGAAGCGGCGGCCGGCCGGTCCTGCGGAGACGCCCTCGGTCCACACCAGGGGCAGGGCGTCGGCGAGTTCGGCGGCGAGCGTCTTGGCGGGATTGCTGTACGTCGCGATGGCCGGGCCGCAGCGTTCGGCGATCCGGTCGAGGCGGTCGGCGACCTTCTCCAGGGCCTCGGGCGGGGCGGAGAGCAGCCCGACCCGGTCCAGGAGGGCGAGCAGCGGGGTGAGCAGCGCCCACAGGACGCCGGGCGCGGACGCGGCGAGCGGCTCGTCCTGGTCGTACGGGGCGGTCGCCATCGGTACGAACAGGCCGTGGGAGCCCGCCACGGACTCGGCGAGCGGGGTGCCGGCGGGAGCGACGGCGACGACCGTGCAGCCGCGGCGGTAGGCCTGCTCGGTGAGCTGTGACAGGGACGGTTCGGTGCCGTCCGGGGTGGCGATCAGCAGCAGGTCGACGGAGCTGGCCCAGCCGGGCAGTTCCCAGCGCAGGGCGCCCGCGGCGGGGGCGACGCCGGTGGGGGCGAGCCGGATGACGGGGCTGCCGGCGCCGGCGAGCGTGCCGAGGAGGTCGGCGGTGTGGGTGGCGGCGGCGCCGGGACCGGCGATGAGGACGGCGCGGGGGCGGCCGTCGGGGCGCAGGTCGCCGATGCCGGCCTCGGCGGCGTGCCGGGCGGCCGTGCGGACGCGGGCGCCGGCCTCGGCGGCGCCGCGCAGCAGGGCGCGGCGGTCGGCCTCGGTCAGGGCGTCCGGTGTGTCGAGCAGCGATTCGTCGAGCATGGCGGCAGTCTCCGATCGCCGGGTCGTCTGGGCGCGGGCGGCGGCTACGCCGGGCGGCGGGCCTCGTCGACGAGCAGGACGGGGATGCCGTCGCGGACGGGGTACGCCAGGCCGCAGTCCTGGCCGGTGCAGATCAGCTCGGTGTCCTGCTCCTTGAGGGGGGCGTGGCAGGCCGGGCAGGCGAGGATCTCCAGGAGGCCGGCTTCGAGCGGCATGAGCGTGTCCCTTCCGGGGGGGTGCGGGTGTGGGTTTGCGCCTGGTCAGGGTACCGCCGGGAGCGGGTCCGCGCCGGGGGTGGGCCAAGGGTGCGGTGCCCTGCGGTGCGGTGCCCTGGGGTGCGCTTGCCCCCGGGTGCGGTGCACGCCGTGGGGCGCGGTGCCCTGCGGTGCGCTGTGCCCGGCGTTTTGGTGAACGCCGTGGGGTGCGCTGCCCGGCGGTGCGGGGTGCCGCTGCGCCCACCCGTGCCGCCCCAGCGGCACGACTGCCCGCAGCTACGCAGGGTGGGGCGCCGGCCCAGCGGCACCACTGCCCGCAGCTAAGGAGACGGGTGACTGCAACCCCCTAGGGGCGCGAGGAACTGCGCGACAAGCCACGACGAGACCCGCACCCGGCACCGCACCGCACCCACCTCACGCTCGGATGATTGCCAGTGCCTCGTCCCGTACGTGGGCCATCAGGTCCGTGTTCTTCGCTTCCGCGTTCAGCCGCAGCAGCGGTTCCGTGTTGGAGGGGCGGACGTTGAACCACCAGTCGGACCCCGTGACCGTCAGCCCGTCCAGCGTGTCCAGGGTGACCCCGTCCCGCCCCTCGTACGCGGCGCGGATCGCGGCGAGCCGGGACGCCTGGTCCGCGACCGTGGAGTTGATCTCGCCCGACCCCGCGTACCGGTCGTACTGCGCCACCAGCGCGGACAGCGGCCCGTCCTGCCCGCCGAGCGCCGCGAGGACGTGCAGCGCGGCCAGCATGCCCGTGTCGGCGTTCCAGAAGTCCTTGAAGTAGTAGTGCGCGGAGTGCTCCCCGCCGAAGATCGCCCCCGTACGCGCCATCTCGGCCTTGATGAAGGAGTGGCCGACCCGCGTCCGCACCGGCGTGCCGCCGTGCTCCTTGACGACCTCCGGGACCGACCAGGAGGTGATCAGGTTGTGGATGATCGTCCCGTGCCCGCCGTTGCGGCCGAGCTCGCGTGCCGCGACCAGCGCGGTGATCGCCGACGGCGAGACCGGTTCGCCGCGTTCGTCGACGACGAAGCAGCGGTCGGCGTCGCCGTCGAAGGCGAGGCCGAGGTCGGCGCCCTCCTCGCGGACGCGCCGCTGGAGGTCGACGAGGTTGGCCGGGTCGAGCGGGTTGGCCTCGTGGTTGGGGAAGGTGCCGTCGAGCTCGAAGTACATCGGGACCAGCTCGACGGGCAGGCCGGCCAGGACCGTCGGCACGGTGTGGCCGCCCATGCCGTTGCCCGCGTCGACGACGACCTTCAGACGCCGGATGCCGGTCAGGTCGACCAGCGACTTCAGATACGCCGCGTAGTCCTCCAGCGTCTCGCGCCGCCCCACGGTTCCGGGCCGCTCGGCCGGCGAGGGGGCACCGGAGGCGCTCCACTCCTCCACCAGCGCGCGGATCTCGGCGAGCCCCGTGTCCTGGCCGACGGGCGCGGCGCCCGCCCGGCAGAGCTTGATGCCGTTGTACCGGGCGGGGTTGTGCGAGGCGGTGAACATGGCACCGGGCAGGTTCAGCGCGCCGGAGGCGTAGTACAGCTGGTCCGTCGAGCACAGGCCGATCTCGGTGACGTCCACGCCGCGTGCGGCCGCGCCGCGGGCGAAGGCGCGGGACAGGCCGGGCGAGGAGGGCCGCATGTCGTGGCCGACGACGATCGCCTCGGCGTCGGTCACCTGCGCGAAGGCCATGCCGAACAGTTCGGCGAGCGACTCGTCCCACTGGTCGGGGACCACCCCGCGCACGTCGTACGCCTTCACGATCTGCGACAGATCACGAGCCACGGTCACTTCCTCCTGAGCGTCCCCGTCGGGTCGCCCCAACCTACCCGCCCGTAGTGGCCGCCGCGGGGACGGACACCGAGTGGACGTCGAGCCGTAACCTCAGGTCAAGCGGATGGTCCGCGCCGTGAACGCTGGGCGCCGCAGGCTGTCGCGGCGGCTCAGTTGTCGGGCGAGCGCAGGACCCGCAGATGGCCGCGGCGGGCGACCTCCATCGGGTCGGCCGAGCGGGCCCCGCCGCCGGCCTCGGCCGCCCGCTCCTGGGGGCGGGCCGCCTCGCGCACGGCGTTGGCAAGCGCTTCCAGGTCGTCTCCGCTGGGCCGCGCCGGGGCGGAGCCGTCGAGGAGCCGGACGACCTCCCAGCCGCGCGGGGCGGTCAGGCGCTCGGAGTGCTCGGCGCACAGGTCGTAGCAGTGGGGTTCGGCGTAGGTCGCGAGCGGGCCGAGGACCGCGGTCGAGTCGGCGTAGACGTACGTCAGCGTCGCGACGGCGGGTCGGCCGCAGGCGGTGCGCGAACAGCGACGTACAGGGCTCACGATGTTGGACGGTACCGCACTCTTGAGCGGGCCGCGACGACTCTCCACCAGGTCACCCCACCGTGTCGTGCTGTGAAACGTCCCACACACCTTGCCAGAGGCACCTCGTTGACCTGCACCGACGTCCGGTTTCGGCAGGGGTCGCGGTTCGCCGTACAGTCATTTCTCGGTACAAACAACGCCAATTGGCTTGAGGTCCGCGGTCCCGCAGAGATACGGAAACGAGCCCAACCTTGGCTGGAATGGTCATCTCCCGACACACACGCTCCGTCGACCACCGGTGGCCGAACCGTCACGCGTGCACAGGGCGGACGGCCGCCCCGAGGACTACGCTGCACCAGTGATGGACAACGCCGTACCTCCCCGTGCCACGGGCCCCGGGCCCCGCCGCCGTGATCGCCACGGCCGGGGGATGCGCGGGCCGATCGCGCCGCCGCAGGTGCCGCTCGCGGCCAGCCGCGCCGAGGTGTTCGCCGATCTCGTGCAGGACTCCGTCGACCGGCTGGAGCGGCACTGGCCGCAACTCGCCGACATCGATTTCCTCGTGCTGGAGGTGCCCCGGCTGGACGGTCCGGGGCAGCCGTGGAACGACGAGGCGGTGCCGCTGGGCGGGATCATCCCCGCGCGCGAGGGCCGGCGGGCCCGCGTGGTGGTGTACCGGCGGCCCGTGGAGATCCGCACCAAGGGCCGCGACGAGCGGGCGGCGCTGGTCCACGAGGTCGTGGTCGAGCAGGTCGCCGAACTGCTGGGCCTGACGCCGGAGACGGTCGACCCCCGCTACGGCGAGGACTGAGCCCGCACGCGGGGCCGATCCGGGCACCCGCGGCCGACCCGGACCCCCGCCGCCGACCCGGAGCCCCGGCCCCGGGCCCGACGCCCACCGCTGATCCGAACGCCCGCCCCGGGGCCGACACCCACCGCCGGGGCCCGGCCCCCGCCCCCCGGCCGAAGGCCCGCCGCGCGAGCGCCCGGCCCCCGGCACCGTCCGCGCTACTTCTGCAGCACCGACAGGTCCTCGTCGGCCTGCGGCACCGCGACCGTGCCGCGGTCGTTGGGCAGCGTCTGGATCGTGAAGCCCGGAACGCCCTCCTCCGTCGCCGCGAGCATCCGGGAGGCGTACACCGGGCCGCCCGAGACCGTCTCGACCGTCAGCGCGTACGTGCCCTTCAGGCCGGCCGGCACCGGCACGGGCACGTCCTGGGTGGTGCCCGCCTTGACGGTGTACGTCTGGGTGGCGGCCGCGCCGCCCTCGCTGCCCGCCGACGCCGTCACCTTGACCTGGGCGGTCGCCGTGGGAGCGGTGAGCGAGAGCGTGGTGCCCTTGGCGCTGTTGTCGGCGACCGTCGCGCGCGTGCCCACGGGCGCGGTGGCCGGGATGAACGCGGTCTCCTGCTTGTCGCCCTTGCCGCGTACGACCCGCAGCGCGGCGACCACCGGCACCGCGCGGTCCGTCGGCGTGAGCACCAGGGAGCCGGCCTCGCCACGGGTGACGTCGCCGAGGTCGAGCACGCTGGTCATGCCGGACTTCACGTGCAGCGTCTCGTTGCCGGCGGGGGTGATCGGCCCGGAGGGGGAGGCCAGGCGCACCTTCAGGTCCGCGTCGGAGGCGCCGGGCGTGAACGCGACCAGCCGCACGGACACGGCGTCCTTGGGGATGCCGGGCAGCACCAGGCTCGGCGCCGGGTCCGCGGCCGGGGACAGCCAGTCGCCGCCCAGCTTGGCGTCGAGGGCCTGGACGGCGGCGCCGACCCGGCCGCTGCGGACGGTGACGTGGACGGTGACGACGTCCTGCCGGTCGTCGGTCAGCGTGGACAGCAGGATCGGCTCGCTGGAGTGCGGCGGGACCGTGATGCCCTCCCCCACCGTGGACTTGATCGCGCCGTCCTTGCCGTACAGCTCGATGTCGGCGACGGCGGCGGAGTCGTCGGGGTTGGTCAGGTGCACGTAGTCGGTGCGGTCGGCGGCGGTGCTGGCGCCCGGGAACCAGAACTCGGTGTCCGGGGCGGTGCAGTTGACGCCCTGCAGGCCGCGCCCGTTGCCGGCGGCGACCTCGGTGGTCTGCTGGACGGTCCAGCCGGGCGCGAGGCGGCCCGTGGCGGTGCCGATCAGCGCGGGGGCGTTCGCGCCGGAGGCCTCACCGGTGGCGGGCGTGCCGGGCTGCTTGGGCGTGAGGACCGGCTTGCCGTTCGCGGCGGGCGCCTTCTTCTTGCCGCCCTTCTTGTCCTTGCCGGCCGTCCCGTCCGTGGACTGCTCGGCCGCGGCGCGCAGTTCGGCCGCACCGGCACCAGGAACGCCCTGCGTGACGGGCGTGAAGGACGTGTACGCCGTGTCGGCGAGGTCGGACAGGCTGGGCGCCGGGCACAGCAGCGTGGTGCGCTCCACGGGCCGCTGGGCGGCCGCCTCGGCGGTGTCCGCGCCGGAGGCGTCCGGCGAGGTGAGCGCCGCGAAGCCGGTCACGGCGGCGAGCGCGGTGACGCCGGCGATCAGGGACAGGGTCGTGCGGTTCACTGCTGGCTCCCGTCGGGGCGCTCATGGCCGCCGTCGTGCGGTTGCGGCTGTGCCTGGCCGTACGCCGTGGTGTCGTAGCCCTGGTCGTACGGCTGCTGATAGGCCGTCGGGTCGTAGGCGCCGGTCTGGCCGTGGCCGTCGTAGGCGTACGGGTCGTATCCGCCCGCCTGGTACGGGTCGCCCTGGTACGCCTGCTCGTAGGTGCCGGCCGGGTAGGGCTGGGGGCTCGCCTGGTACGGGTCATAGCCGCCGCCGTACTCGCCGGGGGTGGCGGCGGGGGTGGCCCACTGGTCGTAGGACTGCTGCTGCGGGACCGGCGCCGGGGGCTGCTCGGGGGGCGCGGGCTGCTCCTCGGGCGCGGCCTCCGACTCGGCCTGGGCGCGCAGGCGGCGGGCGCGGCGGCCCTCGCCGGCGACGGGCTGGGCGGGGATCGCGGGTTCCTCGGGCAGGTCGTCGTCGACGTCGCGGCGCCGGCCGGGCAGGGCGAGGACGACCAGGACGACGGCGAGGACGCCCTGCGCCCACAGCCAGGCGGTGTGGCCGAACGGGTCGTCGTAGACGACGTCGAGCCGGCCGCCGGATGCGGGCAGTTCGAAGCCCTGGGCCCAGCCGTCGACGGTGGTGGCCTTGAGCGCCTTGCCGTCGAGGGTGGCGCTCCAGCCGTCGGCGGCGGTGTCGGCCAGGCGCAGCACGCGCGGGCCCTGGCCGGCCGGGATCGTGGTGTGGATCTCGACGGGGCCGGCCGCGACGGGCAGCGGTGCGCCGGTGCCGGAGGCGGGCACGACGGCGGCGCGGGAGACCTCGCGGTCCAACCGCCACAGGGCGCTGCCGTTCTGCTGGCTGAGCCGGCTCAGGCCGGGGGTGGCGTCCAGGACGCGGGTGATCTCGCGGGGGGCGCCCTTGTGGACGAGGACGTAGCGGACGGCGAACGCGCCGAGCTGGTCCACCTGGTCGGCGCCGGAGCCGGCGACCAGGTTGGCGACGGTCTTGTCGAGCTGGGCGTTCTCGCCGTCGGCGGCGGCCAGTTCGGCGTCGCCGAGGCGGGCGCCGGAGCCGCGGACCAGCATGTAGGAGACGTGCGCCGGGGAGGTGCTGTCCAGGACGAGGGTGCGGGCCTGGTCGCGGGTGCCGCTCTCCTCGGCGACGAACGCGGGGACCTGCACCGGGTCGCGGCGCTCCAGCGGTCCGTCGGCACCGCCGATCATCCACCCGGCGGCGACGAGCAGCGGGCCCGCGGCGGAGGCGAAGGCGATCAGCGCGGCGACGGGCTGGCGCCAGCCGAAGCTCTGCTCGGCCACGCGCGCGCGTGCTCCGTCGGCGCCGAGGACGGCGGCGGTGAGCAGGGCGAGTCCGTAGACGAGGGTGGCGGGGCCGGCCCAGGCGGAGCGGTTGGCCAGTACGGCGAAGACGAGACCGACCAGGGCGACGGCCCAGGCGGTCCGGATGCCGCGCCCGCGCTCGGTGCGCATGAGGGCGGCGAGCGCGGCCAGCACGACGCCGATGAGCATCAGCCCGTCGACGGTGCCGGGGCCGCCGGGGCTGGCGCCCAGCAGGTCGAGCGCGGAGGCGGACGAGGGGCCGTAGTCGAGGCCGGCCTCGGTGAAGAAGCCGAACGGCAGCAGCGACAGCGACCAGGGCGCGAGGATCAGCAGGGGCGTGCCCAGCTGGGCGAGGAAGCGCAGGCCGTGGGCGGTGAGGTCGCCGCGGCGCAGCACCAGGACCGCGATGCCGAGGACCAGCGCGAGGGGCCACACGATCGGCGTGAACGCGGTGGTGAGCGTCAGCAGCAGGGCGTACGCCCAGGTGGCGCGCCAACTGCCGCGTGCCCCGGAGGGGTTCGCGAGGCCGGCGGCGGCGATGCCGGCGCGGGCGATCAGCGGCAGCAGGACGGCGAGGACGGCGGTGCCGATGCGGCCGCCGGCGAGGGCGCCGGTGGCGGCGGGCAGGAAGGCGTAGACGATGGCGGCCCACGCGCGCAGCAGCCGCGAGGTGACGAGCGGCCGGGAGGCGAAGTAGGCGGTGAAGCCGGCCAGCGGGACGGAGCAGACCAGCAGGACGGTGACGGCGAGGCCGGTGGAGCCGAACAGCAGGGTCGCCAGCAGGGCGACGATCGCCAGGTAGGGCGGTGCGGAGGGGTCGCCGCCGGCGCCGACCGGGTGCCAGGCGTCGAGGTAGCGGGACCACAGGTCGGAGGCGTCGGCGGGGGCGGGCAGCAGCGCGCCGCCGGCGAGGGCGCCGCCGCCGAGGAGGCCCCGGCAGGCGACGAGGGAGACGAGCAGCAGCACCAGGAAGAGCACCGGGCCCGGTCTGCGGGCGATGCGCTTGAGGCGGGCGAACTGCTCGATCTCCAGGAAGTCGGCGTCGTCGCCGCCCGGTCCGGACTCGACGGCGCCGCCGTGCCGGCCGGCCGAGGAGGTCTCGGGGTCGGAGCCGCCGAAGAGGTTGCCGGCGACCTGTTCGACGGTGGCGCGCACGGTGGCGCCGGGCGGCGGGAAGAGGGGGCGCAGCTCGCCCTTGTCGGCCACCGGGCGGCCGCGCCGGCGCCGGCCGGCGACGATCCGCTCGGGGCGCAGCAGCGTGCCGAGCAGGCCGCGGATCTCGTCGAGCGCCTGTCCGGGGACCTTGCCGACGAGGTAGGCGACGGTGCGCACCAGGGTGCCGAGCACGACCCGCAGCAGCACCCAGGGCAGCACGGCCGTGCGGGCGTTGACGAGGAGGGTGTAGACGGCGCCCGCCTTGTCGACCTTGTGCGGGGAGGCGGTGGTGCGGCCGGCGCAGTCGACGGTGCGGCGTTCGCGGGAGGCGGCCTCGGCGTGGCGTACGACGGCCTCGGGGGCGATGAGGACGCGGTGGCCGGCGGCGTGCGCGCGCCAGCACAGGTCGACGTCGTCGCGCATGAGGGGCAGGCGGCGGTCGAAGCCGCCGAGCTGCTCGAAGACATCGCGGCGGATGAGCATGCCGGCGCTGGAGACCGCCAGCACGTCGCGGACGTGGTCGTGCTGGCCCTGGTCCTGTTCGCGGCGGTCCAGGCCGGTCCAGCGGCGGCCGGAGTTGGCGATGGAGACGCCGACCTCCAGCAGTTGCCGGCGGTCGTACCAGCCGCGCAGTTTGGGGCCGACGACGGCCACGTCGTCGCGGCCGAGTTCGAGTTCGCGGTCGACGACGCGCAGCAGTTCGGCGAGGGCGCCGGGTTCGGGTGCGCAGTCGTCGTGCAGCAGCCACAGCCACTGGACGGGCTCGCCGTGCGGCAGTTCGGGCAGGTCGTAGGCGTCGTCGCGCCAGGTGCGCGTGACGGGGTCCCAGCCGCTGGGCCGCTTGAGGTAGGGCAGGTCCTCGGGGGTGAGGTGGGGCGCGATCCGGGCGGCCTCCTCGACGGCCTGGCCGAAGCCGGTGCGGCGGGCGAGGTGCAGCACCCGGTCGGCGCCGAGGGCGGCCGTGACCAGCTGCGCGGAGTCGTCGGCGCTGCCGGTGTCGGCGGCGACGGCGTACTGCACGGGGCGCTCCTGGCCGAGCAGCCCGGCGAGCGCGTCGGGCAGCCAGCGGGCGCCGTCGTGGGAGACGAGGACCGCGGTCACCACGTGACGCGGGAACTCTGGCGGGCGGGCTGGGTCGAACCCGGCGGACGCAGCCGGGTCGTGCTGGGCTGCGGTGTGGCTGTGCACGGTCATCGAGGTACGGGCCCCGGTTCGGTGGACTGCGGTGGACGCCTGTGCCACCTGCGGGTGGCGGGGCGTCTCGGACGAGCGACCACACTATCGGCTGGGCATGACCGCGGCCCGTCGCCTGTGGACAACCCACCCGCGACGGGCCGTTCGAGACGTTTGTGCGGAACGGTCCGCTGTTGTTCGGCCGGCGTGCGGTCAGACGGCGGCCTTCTTCAGGCGCCGGCGCTCACGCTCGGACAGACCGCCCCAGATGCCGAACCGTTCGTCGTTGGCGAGGGCGTACTCCAGGCACTCGGAGCGGACTTCGCACGCGAGGCACACCTTCTTGGCCTCTCTGGTGGAGCCGCCCTTCTCGGGGAAGAAGGACTCGGGGTCGGTCTGGGCGCACAGCGCGCGCTCCTGCCAGCCGAGTTCCTCGCCCGCGTCGTCGACCAGCAGTTGCTGCACCAGCTCGGTCATGTGCGCCCCTCGTCTGTCTCTCCGCGTCCCCGTGATGTAGCCGTTACCGATTCCGGCTGAACGACACGAGTGAAATTACAAGTGTGCTGCTCCGGGCGAGTCAAGCCGAGATCTGCTATTGGGCCCCTTATTCACTCTGCGGAACCAAGGCCATGCGGAAAGTGTTCAAATCGCCATAAACCTTGACACGCAGTCGGGGCCCGGAGGGCTTCCCTCCCCCTCGAGGACCCCTCACGGAGCCTGTACGGAGAAAGACGCCCGCGCGTTCGATCCCGTTCCTGTGCACGCGGCGAAGCGAACAAGATCACAGTCGGATCACGAGATCGCAACGCGCCTTGCGCACCCGGATGTGCCGCATGTGTCCCGGTGAGGGGGTGAGCAAACCTTTCACCTTCGACATGCACCGGAAGAGGTGAAGCTTGTCCCACATACCGGGCGTCGAGTTGACAGTGAAGGTGTGAACCGCTGTCCTTGTGGGCATGCTCGCGAACTTGGCACCTGTGACGACCCGCGCCGCCGGGTCCCTCGGTGCTGTGTGCGTTCGCTGTTGCTGTTGCTGTCCCAGCTGTTGAGCCGACCGTAGCTCCAGCTGCCCGCCGGACCTCGTCCCCGGGCCGTCGTATCCCCCTTTCGCCCTCTCCCACGGGGCACCCGTCCGCACTCCTCGCCAAGGGACCTCAGCACCCCATGAACAGCGACAGCGACCTCCAGATCGCCGGCGACATCCTCGAAGTGCCGCACCTGCTGCAGCCCCCGCGTGAGCACCCGGCCACCGTCGCCGACTTCGTCGGCCTGGCCCGCGCGATCGCGGCCGACCGCGCCCAGTGGGAGCACCTGGTCCGCTACGACGCCACGACCCGCTGGTACCACCGGCTGCGCACCGGGCCCGGCTACGAGGTGTGGCTGCTGTCCTGGGTGCCCGGCCAGGGCAGTGGGCGGCACGACCACGGCCCCTCCTCCGGCGTGCTCACCGTGCTCGACGGCACTCTCACCGAGCACACCGCACGCGGCACGCGTGCGCTGGCGGCCGGTGCCCAGCGGGTGTTCGCGCCCGGTTACGTCCACGAGGTCGTGAACGACACGCTGGAGCCGGCGGTCAGCCTGCACGTGTACTTCCCCGGCCTGACCGAGATGCCGATGCACACGGCCCCGCACTGCGAGGCCCGCCGGACGCCGCGCTCCCTGTCCGTCTGATCCGTTCCCCGGCCGGCTTCCCGGTGCGCTCGCCGGAGCGCCCCGCGGCGCGTTGCCCGGTCGTCTGACGCGTTGTCGTACCCGCCTGCGAGACTTGGCGCATGCGCATTGTGGTTCTGGCAGGCGGCATCGGCGGTGCCCGGTTCCTGCGCGGTCTGAAGCGGGCCGTGCCGGACGCGGACATCACGGTCATCGGCAACACCGGCGACGACATCCACCTCTTCGGTCTGAAGGTCTGCCCGGACCTCGACACGGTGATGTACACGCTCGGCGGCGGCATCAACGAGGAACAGGGCTGGGGAAGGGCCGACGAGACCTTCCACCTCAAGGAGGAGCTCGCCGCCTACGGCGTCGGGCCGGAGTGGTTCGGGCTCGGCGACCGCGACTTCGCCACGCACATCGTGCGGACGCAGATGATCGGCGCCGGATATCCGCTCAGCGCGGTCACCGAGGCGCTGTGCGACCGCTGGAAGCCGGGCGTGAAGCTGATCCCGATGACCGACGACCGGGTCGAGACCCATGTCGCGGTCGAGCTCGACGGGGAGCGCAAGGCGGTCCACTTCCAGGAGTACTGGGTGAGGCTGCGCGCCGAGGTGCCGGCCGAGGCGATCGTGCCGGTCGGCGCCGAGCAGGCCAAGCCGGCACCCGGGGTGCTGGAGGCGATCGCCGAGGCGGACGTGATCCTCTTCCCGCCGTCCAACCCGGTGGTCTCCGTCGGCACGATCCTCGCCGTGCCCGGCATCCGCGAGGCCATCGCCGACGCGGGCGTGCCGGTGGTCGGCCTGTCCCCCATCGTCGGGGACGCGCCCGTGCGCGGGATGGCGGACAAGGTGCTCGCCGCGGTCGGTGTCGAGTCCAGCGCCGCCGCGGTCGCCGAGCACTACGGCTCCGGACTGCTGGACGGCTGGCTCGTCGACACCGTCGACGCGGGCGCGGTCGAGCGGGTCGAGACGGCCGGCATCCGCTGCCGGGCCGTACCGCTGATGATGACCGACGTGGACGCCGCGGCGCAGATGGCCCGTGAGGCGCTGGCGCTGGCCGAGGAGGTGCGCGGACAGTGAGCACCGAGGGCTACCGGGTGTGGGCGCTGCCCGGCCTCCCCGAGGTGCGGCCCGGTGACGACCTCGCCAAGCTGATCGCCGCCGCCGAGCCCGGCCTCGCCGACGGGGACGTCGTGCTCGTCACCTCCAAGATCGTCTCCAAGGCGGAGGGCCGGATCATGCGGGCCGCCGACCGGGAGGCCGCCATCGACGCGGAGACCGTCCGCGTGGTGGCGCGGCGCGGCACCCTGCGGATCGTGGAGAACCGGCAGGGCCTGGTCATGGCCGCGGCCGGCGTGGACGCCTCCAACACCCCGGCCGGCACAGTGCTGCTGCTGCCCGAGGACCCGGACGCCTCCGCGCGCGCGATCCGCGACGGGCTGCGCGACCTGCTCGGCGTCGACGTCGGTGTCGTCGTCACCGACACGTTCGGGCGGCCCTGGCGCGCGGGGCTCACCGACGTCGCGATCGGCGCCGCCGGGGTGCGCGTGCTGGACGACCTGCGCGGGGGCACGGACGCGTACGGCAACCCGCTCAGCGCGACGGTCGTGGCGACCGCCGACGAGCTGGCCGCGGCCGGCGACCTGGTCAAGGGCAAGGCCGCCGGGCTGCCCGTCGCCGTGGTGCGCGGACTGCCCCAGGTGGTGGCCGGCGACGACACCGACGGGGCCCGGGCGCTGGTGCGCGGCGCGCGCGACGACATGTTCCGCCTCGGCACCTCCGAGGCGATCCGGCTGGCGGTGACCCAGCGGCGTACCGTGCGCGCGTTCACGGACGAGCCGGTCGACCCCGGTGCGGTCCGCCGGGCGGTCGCCGCCGCGGTGACGGCACCGGCGCCGCACCACACCACGCCGTGGCGGTTCGTCCTCCTGGAGTCGCCGGAGTCCCGCACGCGGCTGCTGGACGCGATGCGCGACGCCTGGATCGCCGATCTGCGGCGGGACGGCAAGAGCGAGGAGTCCATCGCCAAGCGGGTGCGCCGCGGCGACGTCCTGCGCAACGCCCCGTACCTGGTCGTGCCGTGCCTGGTGATGGACGGCTCGCACACCTACGGCGACGCGCGGCGGGACGCGGCGGAGCGGGAGATGTTCGTCGTCGCCGCCGGCGCGGGCGTGCAGAACTTCCTCGTCGCGCTCGCCGGGGAGCGGCTGGGGTCGGCGTGGGTGTCCTCGACGATGTTCTGCCGGGACGTCGTACGGGAGGTGCTGGAGCTGCCCGCCGGCTGGGATCCGATGGGCGCGGTGGCCGTCGGGCACCCCGCCGAGGAGCCGCGGCCGCGGCCGGAGCGGGACGCGGGGGGCTTCATCGAGGTGCGGTGACCGTACGCTCGTAGCGTCTCCTTTCCCTTCCGACACTCGGGACTCCTTCGTGGCTGGACGGTTCGCTCCCCGGCCGACGCGTACCACCCTGCGCGGCGGCGACGTCGCGGTGCCCGCGGGGGCGGTGCCGCGGCCGGCTCCGGCACCCGGACGGGTGCGGACGTGGACGCCCGACGGGCCGCTGGACCTCGGGCTGGTGCTCGGGCCGCTGCGGCGCGGGCCCGGCGACCCGACGTTCCGGGCCCTGCCGGACGGTTCCGTGTGGCGGGCGAGCCGGACGCCCGCCGGGCCGGGGACGCTGCGCGTGACGATGCGCGGCGGGGTCGTCCACGGGGAGGCGTGGGGGCCGGGGGCCGGATGGCTGCTGGAGCAGCTGCCGCTGATGTGCGGCGCGGCGGACGATCCGTCGGCGTTCACGCCCCGCCACAAGATCGTGGCGCTGGCCCGGCACCGGCGGCCCGGGCTGCGGCTCGGACGGACCGGGCTGGTCCTGGAGTCGCTGATTCCGTCGGTGCTGGAGCAGAAGGTCACGACGGACGAGGCGTACCGGGCGTGGCGGTTGCTGGTGCGGCGCTTCGGTGAGCCGGCGCCGGGGCCGGCGCCCGGGCGGATGTACGTCATGCCGGCCGCCCGGGACTGGGCGCTGATCCCCTCCTGGGAGTGGCACCGGGCCGGGGTCGACGACAAGCGGGCGTCGACCATCCTGCGGGCCGTGCGGGTCGCCGCGCGGCTGGAGGAGGCGGTACGGATGCCTCCGGCGGCGGCGCGGGCCCGGCTGGAGGTGGTGCCGGGGATCGGGCCGTGGACGTCGGCGGAGACCGTGCAGCGCAGTCATGGCGCGGCGGATGCGGTGACCGTGGGGGATCTGCATCTGCCCGGGATCGTGGGGTGGGCGCTGGCGGGGGACCGGCATGCCGACGACGAGGTGATGCTGCGGTTGCTGGAGCCGTATGCGGGGCAGCGGCATCGGGCGGCGCGGTTGATTCTGCTGAGCGGGCGGGTGCCGGCGCGGCGCGCTCCACGGTTCCCTGTCGGGGACATTCGGGGGTTGTAGTACGTCGGTGTCTCGTACCCCGGGTGCGCTGTGGCCGGGGGTGGGGTGGACGCCGTGGGGTGCGGTGGCCCTCGCGTGCGCTGTGCCCGGCGTTGCCGTGGACGCCGTGGGGTGCGCGGCCCGGCGTTGCGGGGTGCCGCTGCGCCCACCCGTGCCGCCCCAGCGGCACGACTGCCCGCAGCTATGCAGGCCTGAGGGGCGCGGCGGTGGTCGGGAACCGGGGCGGCGTTGGGTTACTGGTCGGAGGAGAAGCGGAGCGCGCCCGCGGGGATGTGGGCGTCGCACCACACGCGGACGCCGTCGCGCAGTTCGTTGTCGGGACCGACCACCGCGCCGTCGCCGATGACCGTGCCGGTGAGGATCGTGCGTTCGCCGACGCGGGCGCGCGTGCCGACGAGCGAGTCGGTGATGACGGCACCGGGTTCGACGACGGCGCCCGGCATGATCGTGCTGCCGAAGATGCGCGCGCCCTCGGCGATGAAGGCGCCCTCCCCGACGACCGTGCCGCCGGTCAGCTTGGCGTCGGGCGCCACCGTGGCCGTGGGGAGGATCAGCCGGTCGCCGCAGCGGCCGGGGACGGCCGGGGACGGGGCGCGGCCCAGCACCAGGTCCGCCGAGCCGCGCACGAACGCCGCGGGCGTGCCGAGGTCGAGCCAGTACGTGGAGTCGACCATGCCCTGCAGATGCGCACCGGCGGCCAGCAGGCCGGGGAACGTCTCGCGTTCGACCGACACCGGCCGGCCCGCCGGGATCGTGTCGATGACCGAGCGCCGGAAGACGTACGCACCGGCGTTGATCTGGTCGGTGACGATCTCCTCGGGCGTCTGTGGCTTCTCCAGGAAGGCGAGGACCCTGCCGGTGTCGTCCGTCGGGACGAGGCCGTAGGCGCGCGGGTCCGTGACCTTCGTCAGGTGCAGGGAGACGTCCGCGCCCGTCGTCTCGTGGGTGCGGACCAGGGCGCGGATGTCGAGCCCGGTCAGGATGTCGCCGTTGAAGACGAGGACGGGGTCCTCGGGCCCGGAGTGGAGCCGCGAGGCGACGTTGCGGATCGCTCCGCCCGTGCCGAGCGGCTCCTCCTCCGTGACGTACTCCAGGTGCAGTCCCAGGGACGAGCCGTCGCCGAAGTACGGCTCGAACACCTCCGCCAGGTACGACGTGGCGAGCACGATGTGTTCCACACCCGCCGCGGCGGCCCGCGCCAGCTGGTGGGTGAGGAAGGGCACGCCCGCCGCCGGGACCATCGGCTTGGGGGTGTGCACCGTGAGCGGGCGCAGCCGGGTTCCCTTGCCGCCGACCAGAAGGATCGCTTCCGTCACCTGTCGTCTCTGCTTCCTGCCGGGACCGGCCGAACTGTCTTTCGGCCGGTCAGTGTATGTCCCGGCCTCAGCGTCCCTGGAAGCCGGCCGCCTTGGAGCGGGCCGTGCCGAGCTTGCCGTAGAGCTGCTTGCCCGGGCAGTCCGTGGCGAAGCCGTCGCGGTGACCGGAGATGACGTTCAGTCGTACGTTCTTGCCCTTGGCGTAGAGGTTGCCACCGCCGGACTTCAGGTATGTCTTGGCGGTCGGGTTCATCCCGTACAGGCCGAGCTTCCAGGCCGCGAGCCGGGCGATGGCGTCGACCGCGGCGGTGGAGGGCTTGCCGGAGCCGTAGGTGCCGATGACGGCGATGCCCATGCTGTTGGAGTTGAAGCCGAGGGTGTGGGCGCCCAGGACGGCCTTGGCCACGCCGCCGGCCCGGCCCTCGTAGATGGTGCCGCACTTGTCGACGAGGAAGTTGTAGCCGATGTCCCGCCAGCCCATGCTCTTGACGTGGTAGCGGTAGATACCGCGGATGACCGACGGGGCCTGCGCGCAGGTGTAGTTGTTGCCGGTGGCGGTGTGGTGCACGAAGGCCGCCTTGACCGACTTGGTGTACACGAAGCCCTTCTCGCGCAGCTTCTCGTCCGCGCCCCAGCCGGCCCGGGTGACGATCCGCGGCCGCGGACCGATGTACGGCTTCGCGCGCTCCGGCCGGCTCATCTCGGCGCCGCGCAGGGTGGTCAGTTCCTGTTCGGTGCCGGCACGGTCGAGGGCGGGGATCTCGGTGGCGCCCGCGCGCACGCCGGTCAGGCCGGCGTTGGCGTCGGCGATCTCGCGCACCTGGGTGGTGTCCTCGCTCTCCTCGTCCGGCTCGTCGACGGCGATGGCGCCGGTGCGCGGGATGGTCACGGGGGCGTGCCGGTGGACGGCCGGGTGCTGCCCGGCCGGGGCGGTGCCCTCGCCCGGGGCGGTGCCCTCGCCCGGGGCGGTGTCCCGGCCGGGGTCGACGAGTTCCAGTCGCAGTCCGGAGGGCAGGGCGGAGGTGGGGCCGGTGACGGTTCTGACGCCGCGTCCGGTCTCCTCGACGCGGGTGTCGGCCACGGACTCGGCGCGCACCCGGACCTCGACGCCGTCGGAGTCGCCGACCCACAGGGGGGCGGTGGCGCCGCGGACGTGGCCGGAGGTGCGCTCGGAGGTGCCGGGGTCGGCGCCGTGGTCGCCGTTGTGCGTCTCGAGGTCCTGCCAGGCGGACCAGGTGTGGGTGGCGGCGGCGCGGGTGCGGACCTGGACGCGGCCGTGGAGTTCGGTGGCCGGGTCGTCCCAGACCACGCCGACGAGGGAGAAGTGCCCGGTGTCGCGGCGGGGCACGCCCTGCTGGGCGGCGCCGGGGGCGCGGTCGCTGCCGAGGGGGACGAGGGGCAGCGAGTCGGTACTGCCGGGGATCCCGGCGGCCGACGGTGACCCGGCCCGCGCCGGGGTCGCCGCGGCGGGCGGGGTCAGCGGAAGGGCGAGGGCGGCTGCGCATGTGACGCCGATGGAGGTAGCAAGCAATCCACGCATGCCAACGATCCTGGACATAGTCAGACATATCTGTCCATCGGGGAACTGACGGAGCGTCGGCTGCGGTTCCGCCAAACCGGTGGCGTACGGCGCAGCGCGCGGCGGGGGCCGTGACGGGTGCCGGGGGCGGGACGCGCGTACGCTGATGCGGGTGAACGCCACCGATCGCACCCCTGCCGACCTGCTGACTTCCGCGCTCGCCGCGGATCCCGCGCGCCCGCTGGTGACCTTCTACGACGACGCCACGGGTGAACGTGTCGAATTGTCCGTGGCCACCTTCGCCAATTGGGTGGCCAAGACCGCGAACCTCCTCCAGGACGGGTGGTCCGTCGAACCCGGCGACCGGGTCGCGCTGCTGCTGCCGGCGCACTGGCAGACGGCGGTGTGGCTGCTGGCGTGTTCCTCGGTCGGGGTGATCGCGGACGTCGCCGGGGATCCGGGGCGGGCGGACTTCGTCGTGGCGGGGCCCGGGGAGTTCGAGCGGGGGCTGGCGTGCCGGGGGGAGCGGTACGCGCTGTCGCTGGCGCCGCTGGGGCGGCGGTTCGTCCCGGCTCCGCCGGAGGGGTACGCCGACTACGCCGTGGACGTGCCGACGTACGGCGACCGTTTCGCGCCGTACGCGCCGGTGGACCCGGAGGAGCCGGCGCTGATCGTCGCGGGGGCGGAACTGACGGGGGCGGAGATCGTCGAGCGGGCGGTCGGGGACGCGGCGGGGCTGGGGCTGACGGGGCCGGGGTCGCGGTTGCTGTCGGGGCTGGCGTACGACACGTGGGAGGGGCTGAGTGCGGGACTGTTCGCTCCGCTGGCCAGTGGGGGGTCTGTGGTGCTGTGCCGTCATCTCTCCCAGCTGGGGGAAGAGGCGCTGGCCAAGCGCATCGAGAGCGAGAGGGTGACGGCTACGGCGCGGTGACTGTCCGCGGGGCGGTGCCTTGCGGTGCGCTGCCCTGCGGCGCGGGGCACCCGGCGTTGCGGTGAACGCCGTGGGGCGCGGTGCCCTGCGGCGCGGGGCACCCGGCGCCGGGGTGAACGCCGTGGGGCGCGCAACCCGGCGCTGACGGGGCGCCGCCCGCGCCCACCCGTGCCGCCCCAGGCGGCACGCATGCCCGCGGGTGGAGCGGGCGAACGGCCCGCAGCGCCCGCGGCGGCGCGTCCTGGGCGGGCGGGACTGCGACCCCCCAGGGGCGCGGGGAACTGCGCGACCAGCCGCCCGCCCTGCCGCGGGTGAAAGACGGCCCTCGCCCCCCGTCCTCCCCGCCCTCGGACAGAGAGAACCCCCCGTTCGGCCCAGCAACCCCCGCCCCCGCGGCAGCGGACGCGGCATCGTCGTAAGGGCAGGTCGTTTTCGGCACGAGGGGGTGGCGCGGGCGTGACGGAGTCCATACGGGGCAGCGGTCCCCCGGCCGGCGCGTCCGCCACCGGAGGTGGACTGCGGCGCCGGCGCCGGCGCCGGTGGTCCGTGCGTGCCGGCGCCGCCCTCACCGTGCTGCTGCTCGCCGCCGCCGGCACCGGCGTCCTGCTGTACGCCAAGCTCGACGGGAACATCACCGCCGACGAGGCCGCCGCACGCGAGCTGGCCCGGTACGAGAAGGAGCGCCCCACCGCGCTCACCAAGGACGCGCAGAACATCCTGCTCATCGGCTCCGACTCGCGCGCCGACGACAACGCCCGCTACGGCCGCGACTCGGGCACCGAGCGCTCCGACACCACGATCCTGCTGCACCTGTCCACCGGCCGGCACAGTGCGACCGCCGTCTCGCTCCCCCGCGACCTGATGGTCGACGTCCCCGCCTGTCTGCGCCGGGACGGCACCCGTGGCGAGCCGATGTTCGCGATGTTCAACCACGCCTTCGAGGTGGGCGGTTCGGCCTGCACGATCCGCACGGTGGAGAAGCTGACCGGCATCCGCGTCGACCACCACGTCGTGGTCGACTTCAGCGGTTTCAAGGAGATGGTGGACGCCGTCGACGGCGTCGAGATCTGCCTGGCGCACCCCGTCGACGACAAGGACGCCCACCTGCGCCTGCCCGCGGGCCGGGTCACGCTCGACGGCGAGCAGGCCCTCGGCTACGTCCGCGCCCGCAAGTCGCTCGGCGACGGCAGCGACACCGACCGGATGGAGCGCCAGCAACGGTTCCTCGCGGCGCTGGTCAACAAGGTGCGCGGCAACGACGTACTGCTGAATCCGGTGAAGCTCTATCCCGTGCTGGACGCGGCGACCTCGTCGCTCACCACGGACCCGGAACTTGCGCATTTGCGCGGTTTGTACCAGCTCGTTCGGGGACTGCGCGATATCCCCACCGAACACGTCCAATTCATGACCGTTCCCCGGGAGTCGTACGTTTACAACGCCAATCGCGACCAGCTCGTGGAGCCGGAGGCGGAAAGACTGTTCGACCTGCTGCGCGCGGACAGGCCGGTGAAAGTCACCGACAAGCCCGCGGGCGGCTACGGGCCGTACGGGTCCGGTGACGGAAAGACGTCCGACGCCGCAGGTGCCTCCGCCTCCCCGGACCCCGCATTCCGCGGTAACACTGCCGCCGAGAACACCTGCGAGTAAAGCAATCGCCAAGCCGGCGAACGCGTGTTCCGGGAAATGAGGCAATTGCCCGGTTGTAGGGACGTGGAATTTGTCACCGCCGTCGCCCGATCTCCGACCGGGCGGATAGTGTGAGCGATCCGGTGCACCCGATCACGAAGTCCATCCCTGGGGTCGTGCAGGTCGTGCATCGTGAGACCTAGACCGGAGCGCCTGGAGGGGAAGGCGCGGCGTGGCCCCGACGGAGGATTCGGACAACCGTGGACGCGCAAGGCCGTGGGCGGGCGGAGAACATCGATCCCGCAGACCAGTGGGTGCTCAATCCGAACACCGGCGAATACGAACTGCGACTGACTCCTTCCGCACCGCAGTCGGCGGTCCCCTCCCCGCGCAGAGCACCCCGCGCCGCGGGAGCGGGCCGTGCGGCGGAGGGCACGGCGCGCACCGGCACCCGCACGCCCGCGCCCGCGCGGGAGAGGGGCGCACCGGAGCCCGGCGCGCCGGGACGTGACGTCCCGTCACCTCGGCGGCGGCGCAACGCTCCCCCGGAGCCGGCTCCGGGCCGTCGTGGCCGGCGTCCGGCGAAGAAGAAGTCGAAGGCGAAGAAGGCCCTGATCTGGACCGGCGGGACCATGGCGTTCCTGCTGGTCGTCGTGGGCACCGCGGGCTATCTGTTCCTCAAGCACCTCGAGGGGAACGTCAGCACGACGGACGTCGGCGACGCCGGGTCGAAGGGCTTCAGCAAGGACGAGGCCTTCAACATCCTGATCATCGGCACGGACAAGCGCACCGGCAAGGGCAACGAGGGCTACGGCGACAAGGGCAGCGTCGGTCACGCCGACACCAACATCCTGCTGCACGTGGCCAAGGACCGGACCAACGCGACCGCGATGAGCATCCCGCGCGACATGATCGTCGACGTGCCGGACTGCCCGACGAAGCAGCCCGACGGCTCGGAGAAGGTCATCGCCGGCACGGACAACGTCCGTTTCAACACCAGCCTCGGCCAGGACGGCCGCGACCCCGGCTGCACCATGCGCACGGTGGAGTCCGTCACCGGCATCCACGTCGACCACTTCATGATGGCGGACTTCAACGCCGTCAAGACGCTGTCGAGCGCGGTCGGCGGTGTGGACGTGTGCCTCAAGCACGCCGTGGACGACCCCAAGTCGCATCTGAAGCTGCCCGCGGGCGAGAGCAAGATCGAGGGCGAGCAGGCCCTCGCCTTCGTCCGCACCCGGCACAGCTTCGGCAACGCGGGCGACCTGGACCGCATCAAGGTGCAGCAGCAGTTCCTCGGCTCGCTGGCCCGCAAGATGTCCTCCAGCGACACGCTGACGAACCCGACCAAGCTCTACAAGCTGGCGAACGCGGCCACCAAGGCGCTCACCGTCGACACCGGCATCGGCGACGTGTCCACCCTCAAGGACGTCGCGCTGGAGCTGAAGAAGGTCCCCACGAAGAACATCACCTTCCTCACCCTCCCGGTGATCGACAACCCCGCCGAGAAGAAGGTCCACGCGACGGTGATCCCGGACCCGAACCTTTCGCCCGGGGTCTTCGACGCCATCAAGAACGACGTGTCCTTCACCGAGGTGAAGCAGAAGGAGAAGGCCGCCAAGGACGCCGAGGCGGCCCGGCTCAAGGGCCCGCAGTCCGCGGCGTCCGAGGTGCGGGTGCGCATCCTCAACGGCGGCGCGAAGGCCGGCTCGGCCTCGCAGACCCTGAGCTGGCTGCAGAACGACGAGGGCGTGCTGAAGTCGGAGAACGCCGGCAACGCACCGGCCGAGGCGGCGAAGACGACGCTGGAGTACGCCCCCGACCAGGCCGCGCAGGCGCGCAAGCTGGCCGCGCTGATGGGCCTGCCGGGCTCGGCGCTCAAGCCGGGCAAGAGCGTCACCAACGCACAGGGGCTGCCCACGATGACGCTGACCCTGGGCAAGGACTTCAAGGGGGCGGGGGTGTCCCTGACCGCGCCGGTGAAGGCGCCGACGGTGAACAACCAGTCCACGGCGGACAAGGTGCAGTGCGCGAGCTGACGCCGATCCCGGCGAGTTGAGCGCAGCAGGGCCACCGAACGGGCCTGTCGTACGTCTAACAAGGCGAGACGACAGGCCCGTTCGACTGACCGGACGGGGGGACGGGGCCGTCCGGGCGACCGGACGGGGTGACAGACCCGTCCGGTGACCGACGAGGGTGGGGAGGGCAGCCGTGGCGCGCAGCACCGTCCGGGGGGAGGTGCCCGGGGTCGAGGACACGATGTCCCTGACGCCGCGGGCCGGTGCCGGGCGGAACGGCTCCGGCACCGGCCATGGGGGCGGCGGCCGTGGTGCGGACCGCAGGCGGCGCAGACGGCGCGTGCTGCGCTGGTCGGCGATCGTGCTGGCGGTGGCGATACTGGGCACGGCCTGCGCCGGTTACCTCTACTACGAGCACCTGAACGGCAACCTCCGCAGCGGTGAGCGCGACAGCGGCGACTCCAAGGCGCGCAAGGCCGAGCCGAACGCCGCCGGGCAGACCCCGCTGAACATCCTGCTGATCGGCTCCGACAGCCGCAACAGCGCCGAGAACGTCGCGCTCGGCGGCAGCCGGGACAACCGGGGCAACCCGCCGCTGGGCGACGTGCAGATGCTGATCCATCTCTCCGCCGACCGCGAGAGCGCGTCCGTGGTGAGCATTCCGCGCGACACCCGCGTCCCGATCCCCCGGTGCACCGACCCCAAGACCGGCGAGACGTTCCCGGCGACGACGAACAGGATCATCAACGAGTCGCTGGCCCGCGGCGGCCCCGGCTGCACGCTCGCCACCTGGCAGAACCTCACCGGGGTCTACATCGACCACTGGATGATGATCGACTTCGCCGGTGTGGTGCGCATGGCGGACGCCATCGGCGGCGTCGAGGTGTGCGTCAACCAGAACGTGTGGGACCGTCCGCTGCCCGCCCAGAAGGGCGGCTCGGGGCTGAAGCTGACGGCCGGCCGGCACGAGGTGAAGGGCGAGCAGGCGCTGCAGTGGCTGCGCACCCGGCACGCCTGGGGCAGCGACCCGCTGCGCGCCCGCGCCCAGCACATGTACATGAACTCGATGATCCGCACGCTGCGCGGGCAGAACGTCTTCACCGACACCGGCCGGCTGATGGACCTGGCCGAGGCGGCGACCAAGTCGCTGCAGGTGTCGGAGGAGATCGGCACGGTGAAGAAGCTGTACGACCTCGGCATGCAGCTGAAGACGGTGCCGCCGGACCGCATCACCATGACGACGCTGCCGACGGTGGAGGACTCGCAGAACTCCGACCACCTCGTCCCGGCCGGGGCCCGGGCCGACCGGATCTGGCGGATGGTCCGCGAGGACGTGCCCTTCGACGACAAGGGCGGGCCGGGCGCCGCCCGCAAGCCCGCGCCGCAGCCGGCCTCGTCCGACCCGGCCGCGCCCGACGCGCGGATCGGGGTCGTCGTGCGCAACGGCACCCGTGGGGACGGGCAGGCCGCCGTGCCGGGCCGGGCCGGTACGATCGCGCAGGCGCTGGTGGGCAAGGGCTTCGCCCGGGCGTCGAAGGACACCGCGGCGCCGGTCGCCGAGCCGGCCACCGAGGTCCGCTTCCCGAGCGCCGACCTGGAGGGCGACGCCCAGCGGGTCGCCAAGGCGCTGGGGATCCCGCCGGCGTCGGTGAAGAAGTCCGCCGAGGTCTCCGGCGTCACCGTCGTCGTCGGCGCGGACTGGCGCACCGGCACGGCGTATCCGGTGCAGGCGCCGCCTCGGGCCGGTGACCTGCCCGCGGACGCCGACGCGCTCAGCGGCTCCGACAGCGGTCGGTGCATGGACGTGTACAAGCCGTACCGCTGGTAGCGGGCGGCTGCGCCGCCGGTCCTGAGGCCGCCGGCGACACACAGAGAACTCTTACCCGGCTGCACGAAGATGGCGCAGCGAACCGGCCGAGGGGGGCCGGCCGGGGCAGGGTCCAGGGGTGGGGAGGACGGGAAGTGACGCGACACGACGGGCCGGGGGACGGCACGCTCACCGAGATACGCCACAGACGGCGGCCGGGACGGGAGGACGGCCCCGCGGGGCCGGAGCCGGCCGTGCCGCCGGGCGGGGAGGGCGGCGCACCGCCGCGCCGCCGCCGGCGCCGGGTGCTGCGCTGGACGGCGACGGCGCTCGCGCTGCTGGTGCTGGGCGCGGCGGGCACCGGCTACCTCTACTACCGGCATCTCAACGGCAACATCAAGAAGGACGACCTCAACCTCGGTGACGCCAAGGACATGGCGCCCGCGCCGACGGCGAACGCGGCCGGGCAGAAGCCGCTGAACATCCTGCTGATCGGCTCGGACGCGCGGGACACCAAGGAGAACCAGGACCTGGGCGGGGCGAAGGAGACGTTCGGCGGCGTCCCGCTGGCGGACGTCCAGATGCTCGTCCACGTCTCCGCCGACCGGTCCAACATGTCGGTCGTCAGCATGCCGCGCGACACGCTGCTGCAGCTGCCCAAGTGCACCGACCCCGACGACGGCACGGTGTACCCGGCCACGACCGGCCGGGTGATGACGAACACCTCCCTCGGCCGGGGCGGTCCGGGCTGCACGGTGGCGACGTGGGAGAAGCTCACCGACATCCACATCGACCACTTCATGATGATCGACTTCTCGGGTGTGGTGTCGATGGCGGACGCCATCGGCGGTGTCCCGGTGTGCGTGGACGCCAACATCTACTCGCACACCTCGGACGGCCACGGCTCGGGCCTGAAGCTCCCCGAGGGCACCACCCCGGTCAAGGGCAAGCAGGCCCTGCAGTGGCTGCGCACCCGCTACGGCTTCGAGGACGGCAGCGACCTGGCCCGTGCCAAGGCGCAGCACATGTACATGAACGCGATGGTGCGTCAGCTGCGGCAGAACGCCACGCTCAGCAACCCGGGCGGGCTGCGTGCCCTCGCCGAGGCGGCCACGAAGGCCATCACGGTCGACAAGGGCCTGGGCACCATCAAGAAGATGTACGACCTGGGGGTGGAGCTGAAGAAGGTGCCCACCGACCGGATCACGATGACGACGATGCCGAACCGCTATGTCGGTGCCCGGGTGGAGCCCACCGAGGACGCCGCGAAGCTGTTCCGCATGGTCCGCGACGACGTGGCGCTGGACGGCAAGGACACCAAGAAGCCCGCCGCCACGCCCAGCGCCTCCGCACCGGCCGACCAAGCGGCGCCGGACGCCGAGATCGCCGTACGGGTGGAGAACGGCACCCGTACCGACAGCCTCGCCGCCGCGCGCGGCCGGGCGGGCACCGTGGCCGGGCTGCTGCGCGACAAGGGCTTCGCGCAGGCCGTGGCGGACCCCTCGGCGGCCACGGCCGAGGCGGTCACGGTCGTGCGCTACCCGAGCGCCGACCTGGAGGGCGACGCGCGCCGCGTCGCGCAGGCGCTGGGCCTGCCGGCGGGCGCGGTGCAGAAGTCCACGGACGTCTCCGGCGTCACCCTCGTGGTGGGCGCGGACTGGCGCAGCGGGACGGCGTACCAGGTGCCGAAGGACGACGGGAAGACGCCGGAGTCGGCGCAGGCGATGAACGCCTCCGACGACAGCCAGTGCATGCACGTGAACCCGGCCTTCACCTGGTGAGGCCGGGTCCGGTCGGGCCGTGGGTCAGGCCGGCTCGTGCGGCTGCTCGGCGGTGCGCGCACCGCTGAGCACGGCCGGGCGGCGGGAGGCGATGACCCGCTTCGCCAGCGACTTGGGGCTGGTCAGGAAGCCCCAGCCCCAGGACATGTGCATGGTGGCCAGCGCGAGAGGGATCTGCAGCCGCGCCTTGAGCGGCAGCCCCTTGCCGGCGGGCAGCGACCCGGCGGTGATGGCCGCGAGGTAGCCGGCCGGGACGACGAAGCCCCACGGCGTCAGCACGGCGCCGACGACGATGCCGGCGGCGATGGCGCACACCGCCGTCGGCGGGGCGAGGTAGCGCAGGTTGATGGAGCCGGCGTGGTAGCGGGCGACGACGTGCCGCCAACGGCCGTAGTCCTTGTACTGCTTGGCGAGCGCGCGCACGCTGGGCCGGGGCCGGTAGGACACCCGCAGTTCGGGCGAGAACCAGATCAGGCCGCCCGCCTCACGGATGCGGAAGTTCAGCTCCCAGTCCTGGGCGCGGATGAACTCCTCGTTGTAGCCGCCCTGTTGCTCCAGCGCCTCGCGGCGGAACACCCCGAGGTAGACGGTCTCGGCGGGGCCGGCCTGGCCGCCCGTGTGGAAGGCGGCGTTGCCGACGCCGATCTTCGAGGTCATCGCGGCGGCGACGGCGTGCTCCCAGTCGTTCTCGCCCTCGGCGTGCATGATGCCGCCGACGTTCTGCGCGCCGGTCTCCTCCAGCAGGCGCACGGCGGTGGCGATGTAGTTCGGCGAGAGCATGCCGTGACCGTCGACACGGACCACGATCGGGTGCCGGGAGGCCTTGATGGCCGCGTTGAGGGCGGCCGGCGTGCGCCCGGTCGGGTTGGGCACGGTGTGCACGCGCGGGTCTTCGGCGACGAGCTCGGCGGCGATCTCGTCCGTGCGGTCCGTGGAGGGACCGAGGGCGATGACGACCTCCATCTCGCCGGCGTACTCCTGCGCGAGGATCGCTTGGACGGCTCCGCGCAGGTGCCGCTCCTCGTTGAGGACGGGCATGATCACGGACACGGCGGGGAGCTGCACGTCGGACTTGGCGTTCATCGGTGCTCACGTTACCGCGAACGGGGGACACCTTTGCGCGCCGCGTGAGCCGGTCGCCGGGCAGCAGATCGTATGGACCTACCGTGCTCACGGATCCCGCGTACGGCCTCGTCCGGAGGTGTCCTTCTTGTCCACGCCGCCCCGCTCCGCCCCGTCCCGGCCGCAGCGCCGCCCGCAGCCGCCCCGCGCGCCCCGGCAGCCTCCCGCGCGCCGCAGGCCGCGCTGGGCCATGCGGGCGGTGACGACGCTGTCCGTGGTCGTCCTCGCCTCCGCGGGGATCGGGCACGCGGTGATCTCCAGCCTGGACGCGGACATCGCGCGGGTCGACCCCTTCAAGGACATGAAGAACCGGCCCCGCGCGGGCCACGGCATGAACGTCCTGCTGGTCGGCACCGACGGGCGCGACAAGATCACCCCTGAGGAGCGCAAGAAGTACCACCTCGGCGGCGCGCCCTGCCACTGCACCGACACGATCATGATCGTGCACATCTCGGCGGACCGGGACCGGGCCAGCGTGGTCAGCCTGCCGCGCGACTCCTACGCCGAGACGCCCGCGCACACCGACGCCATCACCGGTCAGCGGCACGCCGGGCACCCGATCAAGCTGAACGCCGCGTACGCGGAGGGCGGGCCGCAGCTGACCGTGCGCACGGTCGAGCAGATGACCCATGTGAAGATCGACCACTATCTGGAGGTCGACTTCACCAGCTTCATGAAGACCGTCGACGAGCTCGGCGGGGTGCGGATCTGCACCGCCGAGCCGCTGAAGGACTCCTACACCGGCCTCGACCTGCCGGCCGGCAACCACACCCTCACCGGCGGCGAGGCCCTGCAGTACGTGCGCTCCCGGCACATCGACGGCGCCTCCGACCTCGGCCGGATGAAGCGCCAGCAGCGTTTCCTGGCCGCGCTGGTGGACCGGGCCACGTCCTCCGGGGTGCTGCTGAACCCGCTGAGGTTCCGCGACGTCATCCGCGCGGTGCTCGGCTCGGTGCGGGCGGACACCGGCTTCGGCGCGGACGAGCTGCTCGACCTGGGCCGGGCGATGCGCACGTTCTCGCCGTCCTCCTCGGAGTTCACGACGGTGCCCATCGGGCAGATGGGCTACGCGGTCAAGGGCATCGGCTCCACGGTGAAGTGGGACCAGGCGAAGGCGGCGCAGCTGTTCGAGGCGCTGCGCGAGGACAAGCCGCTCGCCGCGCACCGGCCGCGCGGGACCGCGCCGGTGCGGGTCGAGGTGCCGCCGGCGCAGATCCGGGTGCAGGTCGAGAACGGCACCCCCACGGCCGGCCTCGGGCGCCGCGTCGACGCCGCCCTCGCCGCGGCCGGCTTCCGCACCACCGGCAGCCCCCTCAACGCCGCCGGCCCCGCCGCGGCCCGCACGGTCGTCCTCTACGACCCGCGCTGGGACCGCTCGGCCCGCTCCCTGGCCGCCGCGCTGCCCGGCAGCGAGCTGCGCCCGGTGCCCGGCCAGGGCCCGCTGCTGAAGGTGGTCGCCGGCACGGACTTCCGCCAGGTGCGCACGGTCCGCGCCGAGGAGCCGGACCGGCCGGAGTCGGCGGTGGTGCGGGGCAACGAGGTCGGGTGCGCGTGAGGCACCGCCGCGGGGAGTCGTCGTCGCGGGAGCCGTCGCCGCAGTCGTAGGGACCTCCGATGGACGTGGGCCCGTGGGGAGGCGTACGACGGAAGGGCACGCAACGGGGCCCGCCCCCGGGCCCCTCGAACCCCCAAGGAGGAGCCATGACCCAGTCCGCCGCGACCCCCATGAGCAAGGAGATGCAGGACTGCGTGGAGGCGTGCATGTCCTGCCACAGCATGTGCGAGGAGACGATGAGCTCCTGCCTGCAGATGGGCGGCCAGGCCCAGATGCAGATCATGCGCGCGCTGATGGACTGCTCGGAGATGACCCGGATGTGCGCCGACATGATGATGCGGCGCTCGCCGCTGTCGACGGAGATGTGCGCGATGTGCGCCCGCGCCTGCGACATGTGTGCCGAGGCGTGTATGAGCATGCCGGACGACCCGCAGATGATGCGCTGCGCGGAGACCTGCCGCCGCTGCGCCGACATGTGCCGCACCATGGCCGGAGCCACGATGTGACACCCCCCGTCCCCGCGACCTCAGGGCGCCCCGCGCGGGGCGCCCTGTGCCGTCGGGCCGAGGCCGTCGGGCGGGTCAGTTGCCGGTGACGGTGACCTTCTCGTCGTTGTTGAGCTCCTTGACCAGGGTCTTCACCTTGGCCTTGTCCCAGACGAGGTTGCCGCCGCGGGAGCCCGAGATGGGCATGTTCATGGAGGTGCCGTCGCCGCCGTTGACGCCCTTCATCGCGAAGAACATCGAGCCCAGGTCGTACAGGCCCATGTCCTTGTCGACGATCAGGGAGTCCAGGCCCGCGCCCATCGTCGGATAGAACTTGAAGGGGTTCAGCACCGTGCCGGGCGTGGCCACCTGGTGGGCCAGGGCGGCGAGGAACTTCTGCTGGTTCTTCGTGCGCTCCAGGTCGGAGGCGGCGAAGGCGTGCCGGGTGCGGACGAAGGCGAGGGCCTGCTCGCCGTCGAGGGTCTGCTTGCCGGCCTGGAAGTCGGCGCCGGAGTACTTGTCCTTGAACGGCTTGTCGATGGTGATCTCGACCCCGCCGACCGCGTCGACGATGTTCGCGAAGCCGGCGAAGCCGATCTCCACGTAGTGGTCGATGTGCAGGCCGGTGTTGTACTCCACGGTGCGCACCAGCAGCTCCGGGCCGTCCTCGGCGTAGGCGGCGTTGAGCTTGGTGTGGCGGCCGGTGGCCGGGTAGGTCTTGCCGGACTCGGAGCCCTTGTACGAGGGGATCTCCACGTCGGAGTCGCGCGGCAGCGAGATCAGCGTGTCGCCGTTGCCGCCGACGTGCAGGATCATCATCGAGTCCGTGCGCTTGCCCTCGGCGGAGCCGGTGTGGAGCTTCTTCTTCTCCTCCTTGGACATGCCCTCACGGCTGTCCGAGCCGACGATCAGGTAGTTCGTGCCCTCGCCGGACGCGGGCCGGTCGATGACCTTCGACAGGTCGACCTCGCGGCGCAGCTTGGAGTCGGCCCAGAAGTAGGTGCCGACGGTGGTGACGACCAGCACGGTGGCGACGGTGATCGACGTCCACTTGATACGGCGCCGCCAGTTCGGCGCGGGACGCGGGCCGCGGCCGGCCGGGCCGCCGGGGCCGTGGCCGCCGGGGGTGCCGTAGACCTGGCCGGTGTTGTAGCCGGAGTCGTAGCCGCCGTCGTAACCGCCGGGGACCTCGCCGCCGTCGACGTACGACGGCTGCTGCGGGACCCCGCCGTACTGCGGGGCCGACGGGCCGGGGCCCGGGCGGGCGCCCGGGGCGGGCCGGCGTACCTGTCGCATGACGCGGGCGCCTTCCGGCTGCGCGCCGGTGCTGCCGCGTCCGTAGCGGGTGCCGCGGTTGTCGTCGGACCATCCCTCGGGCCAGTCATTCATGCGCCCCAGTGTGCCGGTCGCGGCGGTGTGCCTTACAAGGGCCGTCGGAAAATAAGGGCACGCCTGTTGCGAAGCTGACACAAATTACCCGGATGTCAGTTCGGCATAGGGTGGATGGCATGACAGATCAGGCCCCCGCCGCAGAAGCGGACACTCCGGAGATCCCGGGCAAGCCGACGTCGGCGTCCCGCACCACGCTGAGCCACATCATGACCCACAACGACACCAACCTGCTGGGCACGGTGCACGGCGGTGTGATCATGAAACTGGTCGACGACGCCGCGGGCGCGGTGGCCGGGCGGCACTCGGGCGGGCCCGCGGTCACCGCGTCCATGGACGAGATGGCGTTCCTGGAGCCGGTCCGCGTCGGTGACCTGGTCCACGTCAAGGCGCAGGTCAACTGGACCGGGCGCACCTCGATGGAGGTCGGTGTCCGGGTGCTCGCCGAGCGCTGGAACGAGTCCACGCCGCCCACCCAGGTCGGCTCGGCCTACCTGGTGTTCGCCGCGGTCGACGCCGACGGCAAGCCCCGCATGGTGCCGCCGGTGCTGCCGGAGACGGAACAGGACAAGCGCCGCTACCAGGAGGCCCAGATCCGCCGCACCCACCGCCTGGCCCGCCGCCGCGCGATCATGGAACTGCGCGAGCGCCGGGCCGCGGAGGGCTTCGAGGACTGAGGTCCGGCGCCCGGCTGTCGGTGGGGGCTGCCAGCATGGCCTCGTGAACAATGATCTTGACGAGGTCCTGGCCGATCCCGCACGGCTGCCGAGCGCCGACCGTGCCGCCCTGCGCGCCCACCTGACCGACGCGGCGGGCGGAGTCGGGGGCGAAATCTTCCTGCAGGCCGAGGCGATCTTCGGCGGCGCCGAGGTGACGACCGCGGAGTTCGCCTCCTGGCTGCACTTCGCGGCGAAGGCGACCGGTCACGACGAGTACGCCGGCCGGATCGCGGCGGCCGTCCCCGGCATGCCGTGGCGGACGGTGTGGGCGTGGTGGCGGCCGGCCCGCTGGTTCCCGGCCCACCCGAGCCTGAACGGCGACTACTTCCAGGTCCGCCGCTGTTTGGACGGGAAGCGGGAGCTGGTCGAGGTCACCGACCAGCGCGGCCCTCTCTGGCTCGACGCCGCGACCGGCGACCGGGTGACGGGCGTGGACGAGGCGGCGCTGACGGACGCGCCGGACGGGCCCGGGGCCGCCGGGGCGCCCCCGCTGTACGACCTCGACCTGTTCCTGCCGGAGGAGTGGGAGGGTGCCGTGGCCTTCGCCGGCGACGGCGGCCGGACCCGGTATCTCGTCGAGAGCGTGCACGGCATAGCCGTCGTCGAGACGGACGCCGGCGTGCTGCGGGACTGGCCGCGCGGCGAGGGCCTCGACCCCACGTCGGCGGAGGAACCGCCGCCGGGACCGGCCCCCGCCGTGCGGCGGCCGACGGGTCCGCTGACCGCGGCCCGGGTCGACGACGCGTTCGGCGGCGCGCGGCACGTGGTGCGCCTCGCCGAGGGCGACCTGCCCGAGGGGCTCACCCACGCGGGCAGCAGGCGGTACCTGCGGGAGGTCGGCCTGCCCGCCTGGTGGGTGTGCCACGGCGCGCAGTACGAGACCCGCCCGCTCGACGCCCTGCGTCCCCCGGCGGAGGGTGCCCTGCCGGCGTCGGCCCTGCCCGAGGGGACGGCCGCCGGCGATCTGATCGCCTTCGGCGACACCGAGTACGGCGAGCTGTACCTCCACCGGCACGACGGCACGGTGCACATCCTCAGCCGCCTGACGCGCCGCGGCGACGAGGTGCTGGTGCCGCTCGCCCCGGACCTCGACGTCTTCACCCGCGCCCTGGAGGCCGTCGACCGCTACCGCAACGCCTGCTGGCACCCGTACCCGGTGGAGGGCGGCCAGGAGGAGGTGGCCGAGCTGTTCCTGGCGGAGCTGGCGGACCTGGCCCCGGACCTCGCCGACCCGGACACTCCGGCGGGCACGGTCTGGAGCTGGCTCTACGCCGGCATCACGGAGCTGGGAGTGGACGGCTACTGAACCGGCCGGGCCCGGTGCGGCCGGGCGGCGCCGTCTGGGATGCTCAGGTCATGATCACCAGGGAGACGGCCGAGGACCCGTACGACGACGAGCCGTGGACCGCCGCGCCCGCCACACCGGCGGAGTGGCGGTTTCTCATCGGCGAGTGGGAGGAGATCCGGCATGGTCACCACCTCGGCGACACCCGGGCCAGGGTGCTGGAGTGCGCGCGCCATCTCCGGGCGAGCGTGGCGGCCGGGGGACCCGACACCGCGCTGTGGACCTTCGGGCTGCTGCTGACGGGCCCCTACGTCCTCTACGCCCGCCCGGACGCGGCGGCCGAGGCCCGGGTCCTGGAGGCGATGGCCGAGGTGGAACGGGCGCTGGGGCAGGCGTCGTGTGCCCATGAGGCGCACCCGTGCGACGACGTGCTCCTCGACGAGGAGCTGGACAACCTCCCGGCGGTGCTGGAGATGCTGGCCGACGGGGACGCCGCCGGGCCGGCCGCCGCGCAGCTCTGGCCCGACGAGGAGGGGGCCGAGTCGTGGTTCGAGGGCCGGATGACCCGCGAGGCCTGGACCTGCCCCCGCAACCTGACCGCCTTCGCCCGAGCCTTCCCCGCCTGACCCCACCCACCTCGGCCAGGTCTTCTGCCATCGTGGCGGGCATGCCCTTCCCTCCCGAGGCCGTCCTGGTCTTCGACCGCGACGGCGAGCTGGCGGTCTTCGAGTCGTTCGCGCGCGCCGCGGACGGCCTCGAGGCGATCGATGTGGACGACGGCGAGTACGTCGCCTACGCCCCGGACGGCCGGGTGGTCGAGCTGACCGCCACCGGCCCGCAGGGCGAGGTGCACGTGGCATGGGCCGGGCGCGCCGACCCGGAGGACCTGGCGCGCCGGCTGGCCTTCTTCCAGGCCAAGCAGTCCCGGCCCGGTTTCCTGCGCAGGCTCCTCGGGCGCGGCGACGCCTCCGCCTGAACATCCGCGCCGCTGTGCACTCCTCAGGGGCGTGGGGAACTGCGCGATCAGCCCGCACCGGCCCGTGGGCGTGCGACAGCGCGCGGACGGCCCGGCTCCCGGGGTTCCGGGGGCCGGGCCGTGGCGTGTGGTACTGCGGAGTTATGGGAGGTTGCGGGCCATGACGATCCGCTGCACTTGGTTCGTGCCCTCATAAATCTGGGTGATCTTGGCGTCGCGCATCATGCGCTCGACCGGGTAGTCGCGGGTGTAGCCGTAGCCGCCGAGGAGCTGGACGGCGTCGGTGGTGACCTCCATGGCGACGTCGGAGGCGAAGCACTTGGCCGCGGCGCCCAGGTAGGTCAGGTCGGCGTCGCCGCGCTCGGAGGCGGCGGCGGCCTGGTAGGTCAGCGCACGCGCCGCCGAGATCTTCATGGACATGTCGGCGAGCATGAACTGGATGCCCTGGAAGTCGGCGATCGGCTTGCCGAACTGCTTGCGCTCCTGGACGTAGCCCTTGGCGTAGTCGAGGGCGCCCTGGGCGCAGCCGAGCGCCTGCGCGGCGATGGTGATGCGGGTGTGGTCGAGGGTCTTCATGGCCGTCATGAAGCCCGTGCCCTCCTCGCCGATCATGCGGTCGGCGGGGATGCGGACGTTGTCGAAGTAGACCTCGCGGGTCGGCGAGCCCTTGATGCCGAGCTTCTTCTCCGGCGCGCCGAAGGAGACGCCCTCGTCGCCCTTCTCCACGACGAACGCGGAGATGCCCTTCGAGCGCTTGGAGGGGTCGGTGACGGCCATCACCGTGTAGTACTCGGACACGCCGGCGTTGGTGATCCACCGCTTCACACCGTTGAGCACCCAGTGGTCGCCGTCGCGGACCGCGCGCGTCTTCATGCCGGCCGCGTCCGAGCCCGCCTCCGGCTCGGACAGGCAGTACGAGAACATGCCGTCGCCCTTGGCGAGCGGGGTCATGTACTTCTTCTTCAGCTCCTCGGAGCCGGAGAGGATCACCGGCAGGGAGCCCAGTTTGTTCACCGCCGGGATCAGGGAGGAGGACACGCAGACGCGGGCCACCTCCTCGATCACGATCACCGTGGCGAGCGCGTCCGCGCCCGCGCCGCCGTACTCCTCGGGCACGTGCACCGCGTGCAGGTCGTTGGCGACAAGGGCGTCCAGCGCCTCCTGCGGGAAGCGGGCCTCCTCGTCCACCGCGGCGGCGTACGGCGCGATCTTCGCCTCGGCCAGCGCACGGACGGCGTCGCGGAGCATGTCGTGCTCCTCGGACGGGCGGTACAGGTCGAAGTCAGCCGATCCGGCCAAGGTCTCTCACGCTCCAAAGACGCTGTGATACTGACGCGATACCCACGCTAATTACCGTTAAGTAACTCAAATTTTAGAGCGCCGCCCGCGCCACGGGAACGTGACCTGGGCGACAAAGGAAAAAACTGCCCGGTGAGGGCCACCACCGCGCCCCGGCTATGCTCGGCACGCGCACCGAACGACCTCGACCCGGGAGCACGCATGGCCCTCAAGATCACCGTGATCGGCACCGGTTATCTCGGCGCCACGCACGCGGCGGCCATGGCGGAACTGGGCTTCGAGGTGCTCGGCCTCGACGTCGTCCCGGAGAAGATCGAAAAGCTCCGGCGCGGTGAGGTCCCGATGTACGAGCCGGGGCTTCAGGACCTGCTGCGCAAGCACGTGGCCGGCATCGAGGGCTCCAGCGGCCGGCTGCGCTTCACCCAGGACTGGGCCGAGCTCGGCGCCTTCGGCGACGTGCACTTCCTGTGCGTGAACACCCCGCAGCGGCACGGCGAGTACGCCTGCGACATGAGCTACGTCGACTCCGCGATCGCCTCGCTCGCCCCGCACCTGCGCGGCCCCGCCCTGGTCGTCGGCAAGTCGACCGTGCCCGTGGGCTCCGCCGACCGCCTGGCGACCTACCTGGCCGAGCACGCGCCGGCCGGCGGGGACGCCGAGCTCGCCTGGAACCCGGAGTTCCTGCGCGAGGGCTTCGCCGTCGAGGACACACTGCACCCCGACCGGATCGTGGTCGGCGTACGCGGCGAGCGCGCCGAGAAGCTGCTGCGCGAGGTGTACGCCACGCCCATCGCCGAGGGCTCCCCCTTCGTCGTCACGGACTTCCCGACCGCCGAGCTGGTGAAGACCGCCGCGAACTCCTTCCTCGCCACCAAGATCTCCTTCATCAACGCCATGGCCGAGGTGTGCGAGGCCGCCGGCGGCGACGTGGCCCGGCTCGCCGAGGCGATCGGCTACGACGACCGGATCGGGCGGAAGTTCCTGCGGGCCGGCATCGGCTTCGGCGGCGGCTGCCTGCCCAAGGACATCCGGGCGTTCATGGCGCGCGCCGGCGAGCTGGGCGCCGACCAGGCGCTGACGTTCCTGCGCGAGATCGACTCGATCAACATGCGCCAGCGCGGGCAGATGGTCGAGCTGGCCCGGCAGGCCCTGGGCGGCGGGCCGTTCCTCGGCAAGCGGGTCGCGGTGCTCGGCGCGACGTTCAAGCCCGACTCCGACGACGTGCGCGACTCCCCCGCGCTGAACGTCGCCGGGCAGATCCACCTGCAGGGCGGCCAGGTCACCGTCTACGACCCGAAGGGCATGGACAACGCCCGCCGCATCTTCCCGACCCTGGGGTACGCCGGCTCCGCGCTGGAGGCGGTGCGCGGCGCGGACGTCGTGCTGCACCTCACGGAGTGGAAGGAGTTCCGGGAGCTGGACCCGGCCGAGCTCGGCGCGGTCGCGGCGGCCCGGGTGATCCTGGACGGGCGCAACGCCCTCGACCCGGAGCTGTGGCGCCGGGCGGGGTGGACGTACCGGGCGATGGGCCGCCCCACCGCGTAGCGGCACGGTCTTCCTCGCACGGTTTGCTCACGGACGGACGAAGGACGCCGGTTCGGCCGAGGCTCAGTCGGCCGAACCGGCGTCTTGTCGCATTCTGCACCACCGTGCCGCCCGCTCACGCCTCCTTCGCCCGGTAGCGCCGCATCTTCGCGCGCGCCCCGCACACCTGCATCGAGCACCAGCGGCCCCGCCCGGCCGGGCTGCGGTCGTAGTACGCCCAGTGGCAGGTGTCGGCCTCGCACGCCTTCAGCCGGGTCCAGGTGCCCGCGACCAGCGCCTCGGCGACGGCGGCGGCGATCCGGGAGAGCAGCGGCCCGCTGTCGGCGGGGGCGAGGCGGGCGGAGCCGTCGTCCGGGTCGACGGCGACGAGCAGCGGGGCGACGGCGAGCAGCTCGCCGAGCGGGGTGACCGCGCGGTGCGGCGGGTGCCCGGCGTGCGCGAGGAGCGCGGCGCGCAACGATTCGCGCAGTTCGCGCGCCCGGGGCAGGTCGTCCTCGGTGATCCCGAAGCGCGCCCGGCCCTCGGCCGCGTCCAGCGTGTCGCGACCCGACTCGATGTCGAGGGTGTTGACCAGGGACTCCACGAGGGCGAGTCCGCCCGGCGCGGTCGGTCTCTCACTCATGCTTGCGACGTTACCGCCTATGCGGCAGCATGCAGTAACCGTTACCGGTTGCCGAGGTTTGACGGTAACCCCGCCGGTTACCCGTGCGCCACGGCAACACCACCCGATACGTCGAGGAGGACGTCATGGCCGTCGCCGAACTCGGAGTCGTCGTACTGGACTGTCCCGACCCGCGCGCCCTGGCCGGCTTCTACGCCGCCGTGCTGGGCGGCAGCGTCGAGGACCAGGGCGAGTGGGTGGACCTGAAGCTGCCGGGCGGGCAGCAGCTGGCCTTCCAGGCCGCGCCCGGGTTCGTCCCACCGGCCTGGCCGTCCGCCGACCGCTCGCAGCAGTTCCACCTGGACCTGAACGTGCCCGACCTGGACGCGGCGGAGAAGGCCGTGCTGGAGCTGGGCGCGCGGCCGCTGGAGACCGAGGACCGCTCGCGCACCTTCCGGGTTTACGCCGACCCCGCCGGGCACCCGTTCTGCCTGTGCGCCTGCTGACACTTCGCTGACCAGGGAGGTCCCATGCCCCGCGTGGCCCGCTTGCGTTCCGTCGTCGTCGACTGCCCCGACCCCCGCGCGCTCGCCCGCTTCTACGCCGAGATCATCGGCGGCCGGCCCGACGACCAGGACCCCGACTGGGTCGTCCTGCCGATGGGCGACGGCCCCCGGCTGGTGTTCCAGCGGTCGGAGGGGCACACCCCGCCGGAGTGGCCGCGGTCCGACCGCAACGCGCAGCAGTTCCACCTCGACCTGGACGCCGGGTCCACCTGGGAGGAGATCGACCAGGTGGAGAAGCGGGTCCTGGGTCTGGGCGCGCGGGTGCTGCAGCGGGAGCAGTCCCCGGACGACGACTTCCGGGTCTACGCCGACCCGGCCGGGCACCCGTTCTGCCTGTGCCGGATCGAGCACTGACGGTCCCCGGGGGCAGGCCACGGCGGCCGGGACGTCACCCGTCCAGGTCCTCGATGGTCGCCGCCGAGGCCTCCCGGCGTTCCTGTGCGGCGCGGGCCGCGAAGTCCGCGCTGCGCAGCACCCGCTGAACGTTGCCCCAGGTCAGCAGGGCGAGGTCGGCCTCCGGCCAGCCGCGGCGGAGCAGCTCGGCGATCAGCCGCGGGTAGCAGGAGGTGTCGGCGAGGTCCTGCGGGTGGTCGGCGCCGGAGTCGTAGGTGCCGGCCAGGCCGACGCACTCGGGGCCGGCGACGGTCCGCACATGGTCGAGGTGGTCGGCGACGTCCTTGAGCGCCGGGCCGGTGCGGTCGGCGGCCAGCGGCACCATGCACAGGCCCTTGGCCGCGCCCAGCGCGGCGAGCAGGTCGTCGGGCAGGTTGTCGGGGTGCGGGCACAGGGCGCGGGCACCGGAGCGGCTGCACAGCACCGGGGTGCGGGACAGCGTGAGGGCGCGCCCGATGGTGGCGTCGGAGGCGCCGGAGAGGTCGGCGAGCACTCCGAGCCGGTTCATCTCGCGCACGACCTCCTCCCCGAAGCGGCTCAGGCCCGCCTCGCTGGCCCAGCTGGTCCCGGCGAGCGTGACGACGCGTACGCCGAGCGAGTGCAGCACGCGCAGGATGCCGAGCGAGTCGTCGAGCGCGGCGGCGGGGGCCGGGCCGGGGATCACGGCGACGCGGCCGCAGTTGCGGGCGTCGATGACCTGCCCGGCGGTGCGGGCCAGGCGCAGGCCCTCGGGGTGGCCGCGGATGACATGGCGGATCAGGTCGAGCTGTTCCAGGACGGTGCCCAGCGCCCGGCCGGGGCGCGGCTCCACCGGCGGGTGCAGGGACCAGAACAGGGCGGCGACATGGCCCTCGCGCAGCCGGGGCACGTCCGTGTCGACCGAGCTCTCCCCGAGTTCCAGGTCGTACCAGGGAAGCTTGCGCAGCGCCCACGGCAGCGCGCTGTAGCCGTCGGCGACGGGATGCTCCGCGAGCAGCGCGCGCACCCGGTCCACGGCGTCCAGGGCGGCGGCGTACGCCTTCGGGAACGGGTCCTCGGCGGACTGTCGGACAGGGTGGTCGACGGGCAGGTCGCCGATCTCGCTGGTGTCGTGCAGTTCGTCCTGGAGGTCGGCCATGACGGTCTCCGTACGTCGTGATCGGCGGCGGAACGGCAGTACGGTTCACGGTCGCACGGAGCGGGAGACGCTTCCTGGTGGACGGGGCGTTCGGGGGTACACCGCCCGGGCGCTCCCGGGGACGGGGCGCGGCACACCGCCCGCGGCGCCCGCGCCCGCTCGGGGCGCGGGTGCCGCGGGCGGGCGCGGTCAGCCGTCCAGGGACTCGATCGTCGCGTGGGACGGGGCGCGGGTCGCGCGCAGGTCGCGGGCGACGGACTCCGCCGCGTCCAGGACACGGACCGCGTTCTGCCAGGTCAGCTTGGCCAGGTCCGCCTTGGACCAGCCGCGGTCCAGCAGCTCGGCGATCAGGTTCGGGTAGCCGGAGACGTCGCTGAGGCCGTCGGGCGTGAACGCCGTGCCGTCGTAGTCGCCGCCGATGCCGAGATGGTCGACGCCGGCGACCTCGCGCATGTGGTCCAGGTGGTCGGCGACGGTGGCGACCGTGGCGACCGGACGCGGGTGGCGCTCCTCGAAGGCGCGGTGCACCTTCATCGCCTCGGGGCTGGTGTCCAGGTGGTGCAGCCCGTGCGCGCGCATGTTCTCGTCGGCCGCGGCCGTCCAGTCCACGGCGGCCTGGAGCACGAACTTCGGGACGAACGTCACCATCGCCACGCCGCCGTTGGCGGGCAGCCGCTCCAGCACGTCGTCGGGGATGTTGCGCGGGTGGTCGCACACCGCCCGGGAGGAGGAGTGCGAGAAGATCACCGGCGCCTCGGTGGCGTCCAGCGCGTCCCGCATGGTCGTCGCCGCCACGTGGGAGAGGTCGACGAGCATGCCGAGGCGGTTCATCTCCCGCACCACCTCGCGGCCGAAGGCGGTCAGCCCGCCCGCCCGCGGCTCGTCGGTCGCGGAGTCCGCCCAGTCCACGTTGTCGTTGTGGGTGAGCGTCATGTACCGCACGCCGAGCGCGTACAGCCCGCGCAGGGTGCCGAGCGAGTTGGCGATGGAGTGACCGCCCTCGGCGCCCATCAGCGAGGCGATCCGGCCCTCACCGCGCGCCGCCTGAAGGTCGGCGGCGGTCAGGGCGAGACGCAGCTCCCCGGGGTGCCGGTCGACCAGCTGCCGTACGCAGTCGATCTGCTCCAGCGTCGCCGGCACCGCGTCCGGCAGGTCGGAGCGGACGTACACGGACCAGTACTGCGCGCCGACCCCGCCCGCCCGCAGCCGGGGCAGGTCGGTGTGCAGGTGCGCGGACTGGTCGGCGGTGATGTCGCGCGCGGCGAGGTCGTAGCGGACCTGCTCGCGCAGCGCCCACGGCAGGTCGTTGTGGCCGTCGACGACCGGGAACTCCGCGAGGAGTTCCCGGGCTGCCTCCAGGGAGGTCATCGCGTCACTTCCCGAAGCCGAAGCCGTTGTTTCCCTCGACCTTGGACCGCAGCCGCTTGCCCTTCTCGGTGGCCTGGTCGTTGAGGTCCTGCTGGAAGTCGCGCATCCGGCCGAGCAGCTCCTCGTCGTGGGCGGCGAGGATGCGGGCGGCGAGCAGACCGGCGTTGCGGGCACCGCCGACGGAGACCGTGGCGACCGGCACCCCGGCCGGCATCTGCACGATCGACAGCAGCGAGTCCATGCCGTCGAGGTACTTCAGCGGCACGGGGACGCCGATGACCGGCAGCGGCGTCACCGAGGCGAGCATGCCGGGCAGGTGGGCGGCGCCGCCCGCCCCGGCGATGATCACCTTCAGGCCGCGCTCGGCGGCCTGCTCGCCGTACGCGATCATCTCGCGGGGCATGCGGTGCGCGGAGACGACGTCGACCTCGTAGGCGATCTCGAACTCGTCGAGGGCCTTCGCGGCGGCCTCCATGACGGGCCAGTCGCTGTCCGACCCCATGACGATGCCAACAACAGGGCTCATTCGGTGATGGTGCCTCTCAGGTAGCCGGCAGCGTGACGGGCGCGCTCCAGCACGTCGTCCAGGTCGTCGCCGTAGGTGTTCACGTGACCGACCTTGCGGCCGGGCTTCACGTCCTTGCCGTACATGTGGATCTTCAGCTGCGGGTCGCGGGCCATGCAGTGCAGGTACGCCGAGTACATGTCCGGGAAGTCGCCGCCGAGGACGTTGACCATCACGGTCCACTTCGCGCGCGGGCGCGGGTCGCCCAGCGGCAGGTCCAGGACCGCGCGGACGTGGTTGGCGAACTGCGAGGTGATCGCGCCGTCCATGGACCAGTGGCCGGAGTTGTGCGGGCGCATCGCGAGCTCGTTGACGAGGATGCGGCCGTCGCGGGTCTGGAACAGCTCGACGGCGAGGTGGCCGACGACGCCCAGCTCCTTGGCGATGGTCAGCGCCATCTCCTCGGCCTGCAGCGCCAGCCCCTCGTCGAGGTCGGGCGCCGGGGCTATGACGGTGTCGCACACGCCGTTGACCTGCTGCGACTCGACCACCGGGTAGGCGACGGCCTGGCCGTGCGGGGAGCGCACGACGTTGGCGGCCAGCTCACGGACGTAGTCGACCTTCTCCTCGGCGAGGACCGGGACGCCCGCCTTGAAGGGGTCCTCGGCCTCCTCGACGCTGTCGACGACCCACACGCCCTTGCCGTCGTAGCCACCGCGGACGGTCTTCAGGACGACGGGGAACCCGTCTCCCTCCGCCGCGAAGGCCGCCACGTCCTGCGGATCGCTGACGATCCTGTGCCGTGGGCAGGGGATGCCGAGTGCGTCGAGCCTGGCGCGCATCACCCCCTTGTCCTGGGCGTGAACGAGCGCGTCGGGGCCGGGGCGCACGGGGATGCCGTCCGCCTCCAGCGCCCTGAGGTGCTCGGTCGGTACGTGTTCGTGATCGAAAGTGATCACATCGCACCCGCGCGCGAACTCGCGCAGCGTGTCGAGATCGCGGTAGTCGCCGATGACGACATCGCTCACGACCTGCGCCGCGGAATCCTGAGGGGTGTCACTGAGAAGCTTGAACCTGATGCCCAGCGGGATGCCCGCCTCGTGTGTCATACGAGCGAGCTGGCCCCCGCCGACCATGCCGACTACCGGGAACGTCACGCCCCTAGGGTATCGGCCACGCCGCAGTGGCCGGATCCCAGCGCCTCTCGGTCCCCTACGCACCAGGTGTCCCACGGGGTACGGCGTACCTCACACACCCCGCCCGGGCACTCGCCGGGCATCCGCCGAGCGGGGTGGTTAGCATGGCTGGGTTGACGAAACCACGTCGACGACACCGCGACTTGACGGGGGCCTGCTCGACCATGGGACGTGGTACCTCCGGGGTGCGACGGATCGTCCGCGAGATCGCCAAATTCGGCGCCGTGGGCGGCGCGGGCGTGCTCGTCAACCTGGGCGTGTTCAACCTCGTACGGCATGTGACCGACCTGCAGGTCGTACGGGCCAGCGTCATCGCGACGATCGTCTCGATCGTCTTCAACTACGTCGGCTTCCGGTACTTCACCTACCGCGACCGCGACAAGAGCGGCCGGACCCGGGAGCTGACCCTCTTCCTGCTGTTCAGCCTGGTCGGCATGGTGATCGAGAACGGCGTGCTGTACGTCGCGACCTACGGCTTCGGCTGGGACACCCCCCTGCAGAGCAACGTCTTCAAGTTCCTCGGCATCGGCGTCGCGACCCTGTTCCGCTTCTGGTCCTACCGGACCTGGGTCTTCCGCGCGCTTCCGGCGCCGGTGCGTGAGCCGGCCGGGGACGGCGGGGCCCTGGATGCCGCGACACTGGAGGCCGACGCGCTGGAGGCCGGGGGGCTCGCGGAGTCCCCGGGCACCACACCGCCGCCGTCCACCCCGGAGCCGCGGCCTCACCAGCGGGTCTGACGCCTGCACCAGCGGATCTGAGGCCTGCCGCTCAGCGGGTCGGACGACTGCCGCTCAGTGATTCCCGTGACTGCCGCTCAGCTAGTCCGGCGACTGCCGCTCAGCGAGTCCGGCGACTGCCACGCAGCGAGTCCGGCGACTGCCACGCAGCGAGTCCGGCGGCTGCCGCTCAGCGGACCGTCGGCTCCTCCTCCGGTGCCGGCTTCTTCGCGGGCTGGCTGCGGGACAGGAACAGGCCGAAGACCGGCGGGGACGCCTGCAGCATCTCCAGCCGGCCGCCGTCGGCCTCGGCGAGGTCGCGGGCGACGGCCAGGCCGATCCCGGTGGAGTTGCGGCCGCTGATCGTGCGCTCGAAGATGCGGGCGCCCAGCTCGGAGGGGACACCCGGGCCCTCGTCCGTCACCTCGATCACCGCCTGGTTGCCGGTCACGCGCGTGCGCAGGGCGACCGTGCCGCCACCGTGCATCAGCGAGTTCTCGATCAGCGCCGCCAGCACCTGCGCCACCGCGCCCGGCGTGCCCACGGCCTGCAGGTGCCGCTTGCCCGAGCTGACGATCGCGCGGCCGGCGCTGCGGTAGGCGGGGCGCCACTCGGCGAGCTGCTGCTGGATGACCTCGTCGAGGTCGAAGGTGACGGCGGAGCCGGTCCGCGGGTCGCGGGAATTGGTCAGCAGCCGCTCGACGACGTCGGTGAGCCGCTCGACCTGGGTCAGCGCGACGTTCGCCTCCTCCTTCACCGTCTCCAGCTCGTCGGTGAGGGTGATCTCCTCCAGCCGCATCGACAGCGCGGTCAGCGGTGTGCGCAGCTGGTGGGAGGCGTCGGCGGCCAGCCGCCGCTCGGCGGTGAGCATCCGGGCGATGCGCTCGGCGGAGGAGTCCAGCACGTCGGCCACCCGGTCCAGCTCGGGGACGCCGTACCGCTTGTGCCGGGGGCGCGGGTCGCCCGAGCCCAGCCGCTCGGCGGTCTCGGCGAGGTCCGTGAGCGGGGAGGCGAGCCGGTTGGCCTGCCGGATCGCCAGCAGCACCGCGGCGACCACGGCGAGCAGCGCGACCAGGCCGATGATCAGCAGCGTGCGGCCGACCTCCCGGGTCACCGTGGAGCGGGGCTCCTCGACGACGACGGTCTCGCCCTCCTCGCCCCGGTGCACCTTGGAGCGGATGACGTCGCCCTCGGGCTTGGTGCCGACCTCGATGGGCGGCCGCCCCGGGATGCGCACCACGGCGTAGCGGTCCTGCATGCCGGGGCCCTGGAGGATCTTCGGCGAGACCTCGCCCGCGCTCAGCAGCCGGCTGTCCACCACGCTGGCCAGCCGCAGCGCCTCGGAGTCCACCCGCTCCTGCGCGGTGTTGCTGATGGTCCGCGTCTCGACGATCACCAGCGACACACCGAACACGGCGATCACCACGAGCACGACGGCGAGGGTGGACTGAATGAGACGGCGGCGCATGTCCTCTTATCCCGTACGGGCCCGGTGCGGCTGGGCTCCGCTCAGCTCTTCTCGAAGCGGAAGCCGACGCCCCGCACCGTGGCGATGTAGCGCGGGTTCGCCGCGTCGTCGCCGAGCTTCTTGCGCAGCCAGGAGATGTGCATGTCGAGGGTCTTGGTGGACGACCACCAGGTGGTGTCCCAGACCTCGCGCATCAGCTGGTCGCGGGTGACGACCCGGCCCGCGTCGCGCACCAGGACCCGCAGCAGGTCGAACTCCTTCGCCGTGAGCTGCAGCTCCTCGTCGCCCATCCAGGCGCGGTGGGACTCGACGTCGATGCGCACGCCGTGCGTGGCGGGCGGCTGCTGCGGCTCGGCGGCCCCGCGCCGCAGCAGGGCGCGGACCCGGGCGAGCAGCTCGGCGAGCCGGAACGGCTTGGTGACGTAGTCGTCGGCGCCCGCGTCGAGGCCGACCACCGTGTCGACCTCGTCGGCCCGCGCGGTCAGGATCAGGATGGGCACGGTGTGGCCGTCGGCGCGCAGTCTGCGCGCGACCTCCAGGCCGTCCATGCCGGGCAGCCCGAGGTCCAGCACGACCAGATCGACGCCGCCCTGCATTCCGGCGTCGAGCGCGGTGGGGCCGTCCTCGCGCACCTCGACCTCGTACCCTTCCCGGCGCAGTGCGCGGGCCAGCGGCTCCGAGATGGACGCATCGTCCTCGGCGAGCAGTACACGGGTCATGAGGTGATGGTAGTCCGCCCGGTGCAACGCCCGAGGTGAGATCGACACAGGCGGCTCTTACCTACGGACAAGCCGGACACGCGCGGGGCCTCGGCGGCCGGACCCCGCGTCGGGGCTGGTGGGAGGCGGATGCCATCCTGGTATCGACTGACGAGACGGGGCTTGCGGTTCCGCCGCTTGCTGTGATCCGTGTCTCAAGTCCTTCCATACCGGGCGGTGTCCTGCCGTATGGTGAATCAACGCCTGTAGCACCGCGGGGACCTTTGGCGGCATAAGACGCTGAAGGTCTTCTTTGTGTGCGGGCCGGTCGCGACCGGCCTCGAAAGGAATGACCTGTGGCCGGGCCTCCAGCGCGACGACGCGCGTAGAGGCGTGGATCCCGGTGGTCGCCGTCCTTCCGCTCCGCGATCCGGAGCGGGCTCCCCGTGGGCGTGGGGTGGGCGGATTCGACCGTGCCGGTGCCGGCCTGCCCCCACCGGGCGCGCAACGCTCCATCCCGCGCGTCCCGACCAGCAAGGAACGACCATGGCGTCCAGCCTGACGAAGGCCTCGGTCCAGCCGGGCACCCCCGGTTCCGGGAAGACCTTCTTCGGCCACCCCCGCGGACTGGCCACTCTCTTCATGACCGAGATGTGGGAGCGTTTCAGCTTCTACGGCATGAGGGCTCTGCTCGTCGTCTACCTGCTCTCCGGCGGCCCCGACGCCAAGAAGGGCAGCATGGGCGGTGGCCTGGGCATGGACCTGGCCACGACGACGGCGATCTACTCCGTCTACCTGTCGATGGTGTACCTGCTCGCCATGCCCGGCGGCTGGCTCGGCGACCGCGTCTGGGGTCCCCGCAAGACGGTGGCCATCGCGGCCTGCACGATCATGGCCGGTCACCTGGTGCTGGCGCTGCCCGGCGGCCAGGCGCCGTTCTTCGCGGGCCTCGCGCTCGTGGCGCTCGGCTCCGGTCTGCTCAAGGCCAACATCTCCACGATGGTCGGCCACCTCTACGACGGCCCGGACGACCCGCGCCGTGACGGTGGCTTCACGATCTTCTACATGGGCATCAACATGGGTGCCTTCTTCGCGCCGCTGATCATCGGCACGGTCGGCCAGGAAGTGAACTGGCACCTGGGCTTCGGCCTCGCCGCCGTCGGTATGGCCATCGGTCTCGCCGCCTTCCTGCTCGGCACCCGCAACCTCTCCCCGGAGAGCAACGTCGTCCCGAAGCCGCTCGCGGCCGAGGAGCGCGCGGCCTGGCTGCGCAAGGGCCTGATGTGGCTGGCCATCGCGGCCGTCTTCTACGGCGTCGTCGGCTTCACCGGCCACTTCACGCTGAACTGGGCGATGATCCCGCTCACGGTCATCGGCCTGATCATCCCGGCGGGTGTGCTGCTGCGCATCAAGCGGGACAAGGAGCTGTCGACGGTCGAGCAGTCGAAGATGACCGGTTACATCTGGTTCTTCGTCGCCGCCGCCGCGTTCTGGATGATCTACGACCAGGGTGGCTCGACGGTCCAGGCCTTCGGTGAGACCAAGGCCGCGGACTCGCTGTTCGGCTTCAGCTTCCCGTCCTCCTGGTACCAGTCGCTGAACCCGGTGTTCATCATGGCGCTGGCGCCGGTCATGGCCTGGTTCTGGCTGTGGCTGAACCGCAAGGGCAAGGAGCCCAGCACGGTCGCGAAGTTCGCGGCGGCCCTGTTCTTCATCGGTGTGTCGTTCTTCTTCTTCCTGCTGCCGCTGGGCATGGCGTCCGACGGCACGAAGGTCACGCCGATGTGGCTGGTCGGGATCTACCTGATCCAGACCGTGGGCGAGCTGTGCATCTCGCCGGTCGGCCTGTCGGTCACCACGAAGATGGCGCCGGCGAAGTACGCCAGCCAGATGATGGGCGTGTGGTTCCTCGCGGTCACCGCGGGTGACTCCATCACCTCGCTGCTGTCCAACCCGGCCGTCGCCGGGGTCGACCTCAGCGGCAAGGGCGCGGTGCTCGGCGAGGCGGTTCTCGCGGCGCTGGCCGGCTTCGCGGTGTACATGTACCGGCGCAAGGTGAAGGCGCTGATGGGGGACGTCCGCTGACGGTTCCTCCGGAGGTTTGACCTGGGGCTGCCGCATCCGTTGGGGTGCGGTGGCCCTTGGTGTTTGTGGAGGGTGGGGGGCGGCTCGGGGTGTGTTTTGTCTGCGGGTGGGTGGGGGCTGGTCGCGCAGTTCCCCGCGCCCCTCAGGGGGTTGCAGATCCCTTGGGCGGCAGCTCACACCTTGTAGGGGGTTGCAACTCGCTTGGGCGGCAGCTTGCGCCCCTTGGAGGGGGTTGCAGATCCCTTGGCCAGCAGCTGGCGCCCCTTGGAGGGGGTGCAGCTCGCTTGGGCGTCAGTTCGGCGCCCCTGGAGGGGGTTGCAGCGCCGTTGGGTCTCAGGGCGCCGTTCTGAGGGGTTTCCTAGGGGTCGCGTTACGCGGGGGCGCCCAGTTCGGCCCAGACGGTTTTGCCTGAGACTCCCGGCGTGCGGACCACGCCCCAGTCCAGGCACAGGCGCTGCACGATGAACATGCCGTGGCCGCCGGGGCGGCCGGCGCGGTGCGGTGTCCGTGGGGCCGGCTGGCCCGTCCCGCGGTCGGAGACCTCGACCCGGATCACCTTGTTGTCGCAGGTGAGTTCCATGCGGTCCGGCCCCTCGGCGTGCAGGCACGCGTTGGTGACCAGCTCGGAGACGACGAGCAGCACATCCTCGGCCGCGGCCCGCTGGTCCGCGGAGTCGGCCGGCAGCCACCCCCAGGCGTACAGCGCCTGGCGGGCGAAGTCGCGGGCGAGCGGGACGACGCCGCTTTGGTCGTCGAAGCTCAGCGTGCGGACCTGACGGCCCGCCGACGCCCCGGAAGCGCCGCTGGGCTCCGGGCCGCGGTCGCCCGGCGAGTAAGGCCGGGTGGTGCTCATCAGCGCTTCACCTCACCGATTCACCAGTTCACGATTCAAGACTTGGGTCACGACTCACTACGTCGCCCGACGGCAGGGCCGCCGAGGGGGCCGACAGGTCCAGGATGTCTCCTGCCCGAGCCGGCGCACGGAACACCCCCCGGTTCCGGACGACGGATGCGTCGTACACGTACCGGACGGAGCGCTGCCGCGCGCGGGCACACACGGGGGCCGCGTCAGCCGGTGGGGCCCTGGTCCCCGGACTGACCGGGACCGCCGCCGCCACCGTCTCCCGCCAGCGCGTCCTCGACCGTGTCGTGCACGGTGAAGACCGCCTCGGCGCCTGTGATCTCGAACACCCGGGCCACCACGGGCTGCATCCCCGCGAGGTGCACCCCACCGCCGGCGGCCTCCGCCTTCAGGCGGGCACCGAGCAGTACGTTGAGGCCCGTGGAGTCACAGAACTCCAGGCGTGAGCAATCGACCACCAGCCTGCTGAAACCCTTCTCGAGGCAGTCCTCGAGGGGCTCGCGCAGCAGTTCGGCGGTGTGGTGGTCCAGCTCCCCCGCCGCCGATACGACGACGCTGGAGCCCTCCTCCCGCACCTCCACCAGAAGCCGGCCCGACTGTGCGCTGCCGACCGTCCCGCGGTCCATGCCGTGTTACTCCCGAGGTCGTGGCTGCTGACTGACGCCCTCGAACACTACGCCTTCTCCACGGGACCCGACACCCGAACAACCGCACACAAACGGACATACCCGAACGAAACGCACTTGCGATCGCCCAGGTGAAGCGGGTAGGGCTAGTAGGAACACGTAACCGACACGGCCGGCTTTGGAGGCGCCGCACACCGCAGTGCACGTACTGGCTTCGGCAGCCATATGCCGAGAACGATGGAGGACATCATGTCACCCCGGCTCGACGCCTCGCATACCCGGACGACGACGTCGACACCCCCTCCGGACGACATCCTTTCCGGACTCCCGGACATCCCCCCTTACGACGAGGTGGGCGCCGTCGACGCGCGCGCCCTGTCCAAGACTCTCTTCGAGCGGCTGGAGTCCCTCGAAGAAGGCACGTACGAGTACTCGTACGTGCGCAACACCCTCGTCGAGCTCAACCTCGCGCTCGTCAAGTTCGCCGCCTCCCGCTTCCGCTCCCGCAGCGAGCCGATGGAGGACATCATCCAGGTCGGCACCATCGGCCTGATCAAGGCGATCGACCGCTTCGAACTCTCCCGCGGCGTCGAGTTCCCGACCTTCGCCATGCCAACCATCATCGGGGAGATCAAGCGCTTCTTCCGCGACACGTCCTGGTCCGTGCGCGTCCCGCGCCGGCTGCAGGAGCTGCGGCTCGACCTGGCCAAGGCCGGTGACGAGCTGGCCCAGCAGCTGGACCGCGCCCCGACGGTGGCGGAACTGGCCGAGCGCCTGGGGCTGACCAACGAGGAAGTCGTCGAGGGCATGGCCGCGTCCAACGCGTACACCGCCTCCTCGCTGGACGCCCAGCCGGAGGAGGACGACGCCGAGGGCGCGCTGGCGGACCGGATCGGTTACGAGGACCACGGGCTCGAAGGGATCGAGTACGTCGAGTCGTTGAAGCCGCTGATCGCCGAACTCCCCTCCCGCGACCGGCGCATCCTCTCCCTGCGCTTCGTCGCCGGCATGACCCAGTCGGAGATCGGCGAGGAGCTCGGCATCTCCCAGATGCACGTCTCGCGGCTGCTGTCGCGGACGCTGGTCCGGCTGCGCAAGGGCCTGACCGTCGAGGAGTGACGGCCTGCGGCCGGCCGCCCGGGCAACACCGGGAATTCTTCGCAGGGTTACCCGGGGAAACTTTGCTTCCCCGGGTCCCCTGCGCGCCCGCCATGCACTACGGTCGCCCCACCAATACCGGTCGGTAGGTCGGGAACGCGTGCGAGGAGGCGGGCGATGGCTCGGGCCGATGCGGAGGGGTACGCGCAGGCGTCCGACGCCCGTCTGACGGAACTGCTGCGCACCGGGACGGCCACGGCCTACCCGGCGCTGCGCGAGCTGCGCGACCGCCACCTGGACCGCGTCCTGCGCTACGCGCGGCTGTGCACGGCCGGTGACGCCGCGGCTCGGCAGCTGGCGGCGGAGGTGTTCACGCACGCGGCCCGCGAGACCGCGCGCGGCGCCGAACCCGCCGTACCGTGGCGGCACCACCTGCTGCTGCTCGCCGCCCGGCTCGCCGGCACCTGGTCCGGCGACGAGCGCGCCGGCGGCCTGGACCCCGGCTATCTGCTCGTCCTGAGCAGCGCCGGCCCCCACGGCCCGACCCCGCCGCTGCTGGCCGCCTTCCGTTCCCTGCCGCCGCGCACCCAGGGCCTGATCTGGTACGGCCTGGTGGAGCGCGAACCGGCGGAGCGCACCGCCGCGCTGATCGGCGTGAGCCCCGCGGACGTCGCCTACGGCACCGGGCCCGCCCTGAAGACGCTCGCCCAGACCTGTCTGCACCAGCGCCTGGCCGCCTCGCCCGACCCGGACTGCGGCGACTTCCGCCGTCTGATCGAGGAGTCGGTGCGGCCCGAGGGCGCCCGCGACAGCGCCGACCTGCGGCTGCACATGGCCCAGTGCGGCTCCTGCACGGCCGCGTACGAGGAGCAGACCGCGCTGCGGGACACCCCCGGCGCGGCGCTGGCCGAGGGGCTGCTGCCGTTCGGCGGCACGGCGTACGCGCGGGACGTGGAGCCGTCCGGTGCCGGGGCGGCGGCCGGGCCCGCCGGGGCCGTGGACGCCGGGGCCGTGGACGCCGGGGACGGGGGCACGCGGGACGCCCGTGCGGCCGCCGGCGGCGGCGTGGTGTTCGGCGGGGTGCCGGGGTGGCGGCCCGCCCGCCGCGTCGCGCTCGCCTCGGCGGCACTCGGCGTGGCCCTGGTGCCGCTGCTGGTGCTGCTGCTCCGGCCCGCCGAGAAGCCCGGCCAGGACCCGGCGAGCGCGGTGACCACGCCGACGGCCGCCCCGCCGGTGACGGTGACGGCCACGACGACGGTCCCGGCCTCCCCGTCGCCGTCCGCGACCTCGGCCTCGCCCTCCCCGTCCCGCTCGGCCCCGCCCTCCCCCACGCCGACCCGCACCCCCACGGCGGCACCCCGGCCGACGCCCACGCCCACCCCGCGGCCCCCGGCGCCGCACCCGCCGGACGGCACGTACGCGCAGGTCGTGAACGTACGCACCGGGCTGTGCCTGGACGTGCGCGACGGCTCCTTCGACAACGGCACGGACGTCGTCACCGCGCCCTGCACCTCCTCCCCCACCCAGCGCTGGCGCTACGACGCCGACCGCAACGCGCTGCAGTCGTACGCCGACGGCGACTACTGCCTGGACAGCCGCGGGGACGTGGACCGGGGCGTGGGCATCTGGGAGTGCCGTTCGCTGTACGGGCGCAACGGGGACAACCTGCGGTTCGTGGTGGACGGCGAGGGGGCGATCCGGCCGGTGATCGACCTGGGCCGGGCCGTCACCCCGGGCTGGGGCGACGGCCTGTCCCTGGAACCGCTCGACGGCGGCGCGGAGCAGCGGTGGCGGGCGGGCGCCCGCTGAGGCACCCCGCCGGGCAGCGCGATCCGTCCGCCCGGGCTCGCCGCTCCGGTGCCGTTCAGGCCACGCGCGTGCCCCGGCGCCAGACCTCCGCGACCAGGGGCACGCCCGGGCGGTAGGCCAGGTGGACGTGGCTGGGCGCGTCGAGGACGGCGAGGTCGGCGTAGGCACCCGGGGTGAGGCGGCCGATGTCCTCGCGGCGCAGGGCCGCCGCGCCGCCCGCGGTGGCGGACCAGACCGCCTCGTCCGGGGTCATGCCCATGTCCCGCACGGCGAGCGCGACGCAGAACGGCACCGAGGAGGTGAAGGAGGAGCCCGGGTTGCAGTCCGTGGACAGCGCGACGGTCACGCCGGCGTCGAGCAGGCGGCGGGCGTCGGGCCACTGGGCGCGGGTGGAGAACTCGGCGCCGGGCAGCAGGGTGGCGACCGTGGAGCCGTTCGCGAGCGCGTCGACGTCGGCGTCCGTGAGGTGGGTGCAGTGGTCGGCGCTGGCCGCGTCGAGTTCCACGGCGAGCTGCACGCCGGGGCCGTAGGAGAGCTGGTTGGCGTGGATGCGCGGGTGCAGGCCCTTGGCCTTGCCGGCGGTGAGGATCGCGCGGGCCTGGTCGCCGTCGAAGGCGCCCTTCTCGCAGAAGACGTCGATCCAGCGGGCGTACGGCGCGCAGGCGTCCAGCATCGGGCCGGTCACCAGGTCGACGTAGGCGGCCGGGTCGTCGGCGTGGTCCGGGGAGACGATGTGGGCGCCGAGGTAGGTGACCTCGTCGGTGTGGGCGGCGGCGATGCGCAGGGCGCGGGCCTCGTCCTCGACGGTCAGGCCGTAGCCGGACTTGGTCTCGAAGGTCGTGGTGCCCTGGCGCAGGGCCTCGTCGAGGTACCGGGTGAGGTTGGCCTCCAGTTCGGCGTCGCTCGCGGCGCGGGTGGCGGCGACCGTGGTGCGGATGCCGCCGGCGCTGTAGGAGCGGCCGGACATGCGGGCGTTGAACTCCTGGGTGCGGTCGCCCGCGAAGACCAGATGGGAGTGGGAGTCGACGAAGCCGGGGATGACGGCCCGGCCGCCGGCGTCGACCCGGTTGTCGGCGGCGGGTGCCTGGCCGGACTCACCGACCCAGGCGACGCGGTCGCCGTCGACGACGACGGCCGCGTCCTGGATCAGGCCGAGGGGGGAGCCGTCACCGAGGGAGGGGTCGTTGGTGACCAGCGCGGCGATGTGGGTGATGACGGTGCTCATGGTGTCCTCGTGGTGGGCCTGGATGGGGGACGGCCGGGTCAGCCGCGCAGGGCGTCGACGGCGCTGGCGAGTGCCCGGGGCACGTCGGGGACGAAGGAGTGGTGACCGTCGCGCACGACGTGCCGGCCGCCCACGACCGTGTGCCGTACGTCCGCTGCCGTCGCGGCGAACACGGCCGTCTCGGCGCCGAGGCGCGGCAGCGGTCCCGCTGTCCTGACCGAGTCCAGCGCGATCGTCGTGAAGTCGGCGAGGGCGCCGGGGGCGAGGCTGCCCGCGTCGCTCCAGCCGAGGGCGGCGTGGCCGTCGGCGGTGGCGGCGCGCAGCAGGGCGGCGGCGGTCCAGTGGCCGCGGGTGCGGGTGCGCAGCCGCTCGTTCAGCTCCATCGCGCGGGCCTCTTCGAGCAGGTCGATCACGGCGTGGCTGTCGGAGCCGAGGGAGAGCGGGGAGCCGGCGCGCTGGAGGGCGACGGCGGGTCCGATGCCGTCGGCCAGGTCGCGTTCGGTGGTCGGGCACATGCAGGTGCCGGTGCCGGAGCCGCCGAGCAGGGCGATGTCCTCGTCGGTGAGGTGGGTGTTGTGCACGCCCGTGGTGCGCGGGCCGAGCACGCCGTGGTCGGCGAGGAGCCGCGTGGGGGTGCGGCCGTGCGCCTGGAGGCAGGCGTCGTTCTCCGCGGTCTGCTCCGACAGGTGCACGTGCAGCGGGGCCCGGCGCTGGTCGGCCCAGGCGGCGACGGTCGCCAGCTGGTCGGCGGGCACGGCCCGCACCGAGTGGATCGCCGCTCCGATCCGTGCGTGTTCCTGGTCCTTGAGCAGGGAGGAGCGTTCGGCCCAGGCCGCGGCGGTGCCGTCGCTAAAGCGGAGCTGGTGGGCGTTGGGGGCGTCGCCGAAGCCGGCGGACAGGTAGCAGGTGTCCAGCAGGGTGATGCGGATGCCGGCGTCGGCGGCGGCCGCGATCAGTGCCTCGCCCATCGCGTTGGGGTCGGCGTACGGGGTGCCGCCGGGCGCGTGGTGGACGTAGTGGAACTCCCCGACGGCCGTGATGCCGGCGAGCGCCATCTCGGCGTACACCGCGCGGGCGAGGGCGTGGTAAGTGTCGGGGGTGAGCCGGTCGGCGACGGAGTACATCACCTCGCGCCAGGTCCAGAAGGTGCCGGAGCCGACCTGGACGGTGCCGCGCAGGGCCCGGTGGAAGGCGTGGCTGTGCGCGTTGGCCAGCCCCGGCAGGGTCAGTCCGCGCAGCACCTCGGCGCCGGGCGGCGGGGTGTCCACGCCGGTGCGGACGGCGGCGATGCGGCCGTCCGCGATGTCGAGGGCGACGCCGGGCTCGACATGGGTGCCGAGCCAGGCGTGTTCGAGCCAGTACGTCCCGTGGGTCACCGGCAGGCCAGTCCTTCCAGTACGTCGGCGAGGGCGTGCACGCCGGCCACGCAGTCGTCCTCGGTCGCGGACTCGGCCGGGGAGTGCGAGACGCCCGTGGGGTTGCGCACGAACAGCATGGCGGTCGGGATGCTCCCGGACAGGATCCCGGCGTCGTGTCCCGCGCCGGTGCCGAGGACGGGGACGGTGAGGTCGCCGTCGTGGCCGAGGAGGCGGGCGAGTTCGTCGCGCAGGGCGTGGTCGAACTCCACGACGGGCGTGAAGGACTCGCGGACCACGTCCAGGTCGACGCCGTGGGCGTCGGCGTACTCCCGGGCCGCCTTCTCGATGCCGGCGAGGACGGTGTCGAGGGTGTCCTGGCCGGGGGCGCGGGAGTCGAGCCAGCCGCGCACCAGGGAGGGGATGGCGTTGACGCCGTTGGGTTCCACGGCGATCTTGCCGAAGGTGGCCACGGCGCCGGCGAGTTCGGCCTCGCGGCGGGCGGCGAGGACGGTCTCGGCGTAGGGCAGCATCGGGTCGCGGCGGTCCGTCAGCCGGGTGGTGCCGGCGTGGTTGGCCTCGCCGCGGAAGTCGAACCGCCAGCGGCCGTGCGGCCAGATGGCGCTGGCGACGCCGACCGCGTCGCCGGAGAGGTCCAGCGCGCGGCCCTGCTCTACGTGGAGTTCGACGAAGGCGCCGATGCGGGCGAGCCGCTCGGGGTCGGCGCCGATGGCGTCGGGGTCGTGGCCGGCGGCCTCCATGGCGCGGGCGAGGGTGACGCCGTCGCCGTCGGTGAGGCGGTGGGCCTGCTCGCGGGTGAGCTGCCCGGCGGTGAGGCGGGAGCCGACGCAGGCGAGGCCGAAGCGGGCGCCTTCCTCGTCGCCGAAGTTGACGACGGCGAGCGGCCTGGTGAACTGCGCTCCCCTGTCGCGCAGTTCGTCCAGGGCGGCGAAGGAGGACACCACGCCGAGGGGGCCGTCGAAGGCGCCGCCGTCGGGGACGGAGTCCAGGTGGGAGCCGGTGACGACGGCGTCGCCGGCCTGCGGGTCGCCGAGCCAGGCCCACTGGTTGCCGTTGCGGTCCACCTCGTAGGACAGTCCGCGGGACTCCGCCTGCTGCCGGAACCAGGCCCGGCAGTCGGCGTCGGCGCCGGTCCAGGCGTAGCGCCGGTAGCCGCCGGAGGCGGAGTCGCGGCCGATCGGCAGCAACTCCGCCCACATGCTGTGGAAGCTCACGCCCCGTCACCCTCACGCATCGGCACCCGCACGCCGCGCTCGGCGGCGACGGACTCGGCGATGTCGTAGCCGGCGTCGACGTGCCGGATGACGCCCATGCCGGGGTCGTTGGTCAGGACGCGGCGGATCTTCTCGCCGGCGAGCGGGGTGCCGTCGGCGACGGTGACCTGGCCGGCGTGGATCGAGCGGCCCATGCCGACGCCGCCGCCGTGGTGCAGGGAGACCCAGGAGGCGCCGGAGGCGACGTTGACCATGGCGTTGAGCAGCGGCCAGTCGGCGATGGCGTCGGAGCCGTCGAGCATGGCCTCGGTCTCCCGGTAGGGGGAGGCGACGGAGCCGCAGTCGAGGTGGTCGCGGCCGATGACGATCGGCGCGGCCAGCTCGCCGGAGGCGACCATGTCGTTGAAGCGCTCGCCGGCCTTGTCGCGCTCGCCGTAGCCGAGCCAGCAGATGCGGGCGGGCAGGCCCTGGAAGTGGACGCGCTCGCCGGCCATCTTGATCCAGCGGGCCAGCGACTCGTTCTGCGGGAAGAGGTCGAGGATCGCCTTGTCGGTCTTGGCGATGTCGGCCGGGTCGCCGGACAGGGCGGCCCAGCGGAAGGGGCCCTTGCCCTCGCAGAACAGGGGGCGGATGTAGGCGGGGACGAAGCCGGGGAAGGCGAAGGCGCGGTCGTAGCCGGCCAGCTGGGCCTCGCCGCGGATGGAGTTGCCGTAGTCGAAGACCTCGGCGCCGGCGTCCAGGAAGCCGACCATGGCCTCGACGTGCTGCGCCATGGACTCGCGGGCGCGGGTGGTGAAGCCGGCCGGGTCCTTGGCGGCGGCGTCCGCCATGTCCTCGAAGGCGATGCCGACGGGCAGGTAGGACAGCGGGTCGTGGGCGGAGGTCTGGTCGGTGACGATGTCGATGGGGGCGCCCATCGCGAGCAGCTGCGGGACCAGCTCGGCGGCGTTGCCGAGGACGCCGATGGACAGCGGCTTGCGCTGGTCGCGGGCCTCGGTGGCGAGCTGGAGGGCGTGGTCGAGGGAGTCGGCGCGCACGTCGAGGTAGCGGTGCTCGATGCGGCGGTCGATGGCGCGCGGGTCGCAGTCGACGCAGATCGCGACGCCGTCGTTCATCGTCACGGCCAGCGGCTGGGCGCCGCCCATGCCGCCGAGGCCGGCGGTGAGGGTGATGGTCCCGGCGAGGGTGCCGCCGAACTTCTTCGCGGCGACGGCGGCGAAGGTCTCGTAGGTGCCCTGGAGGATGCCCTGGGTGCCGATGTAGATCCAGGAGCCGGCGGTCATCTGGCCGTACATGGTCAGGCCGAGCTGCTCCAGACGGCGGAACTCCTCCCAGTTGGCCCAGTCGCCGACCAGGTTGGAGTTGGCGATCAGCACGCGCGGCGCCCACTCGTGGGTCTGCATGACGCCGACCGGGCGGCCGGACTGGACCAGCATGGTCTCGTCGGCCTTGAGCCCCTGGAGCGTGCGGACCATGGCGTCGAAGGAGCGCCAGTCACGGGCGGCCTTGCCGGTGCCGCCGTAGACGACGAGCTTGTCGGGGTGCTCGGCGACCTCGGGGTCGAGGTTGTTCTGCAGCATCCGCAGGGCGGCCTCCTGCTGCCAGCCCTGCGCGCTGAGCTCGGTGCCGCGCGGTGCTCGTACGGGGCGGGGTCCCGACATGGTCTGCCTCCTGCTGTTACTACGACTATTCACATCCTGGCTCGCTGAATAGAACTAGTCAACACCGAGGAGGGGCCGCGTCCGCGCGTCGCGGGTGTTTGGCTGGACGCACGCACGGCAGGAACGGCAGGGAAGAGACACCCAGGCGACAGGAGGGGGCGATCGTGGAGCACGAGGACGACACCGAGGCCCGGGAGCGCACGGCCCGGCGGGACGAGGCGGTGCGGGCCGCGGTGGAGCAGGGGCTGCTGGGCCCCGGCGCACCGCTGGCCGGGCTGCTCGACGTGACCGGCATCCGGCGGTCGGCGGCCGCGCTGCGGGCGGCGTTCGAGGAGGTCGCCGCGCCCGGCACCCCGGTGCTGCACGCCTTCGCGGTGAAGGCGACCCCGCTGGTGCCGGTGGTGCGGCTGCTGTGGGAGGAGGGCATCGGGGCGGAGGTGGCGAGCCCGGGCGAACTGGCCCTCGCGCGGGCGGCCGGGGTGCCGGCCGCGGCGACCGTGCTGGACTCGCCGGCCAAGACACCGGACGAGCTGCGCGAGGCGCTGGCCCTGGGCATCGCGGTCAACGCGGACAACCCGCAGGAGCTGGACCGCCTCGACGCCCTGATGCGCGGCCCGGCCAGTGCGTCCCCGCTGGGCATCCGGGTCAACCCGCAGGTCGGCGGCGGCGCCATCGAGGCGCTGTCGACCGCGACCGCCACCTCCAAGTTCGGCGTGGCGCTGCGCGACGACGGCGCCCGGGAGTGGGTGGTGCGGGCGTACCTGGAGCGGCCGTGGCTGACCCGGCTGCACGCGCACACCGGGTCGCAGGGCATCCCGCTGGAGCTGATGGCGCGGGGCGTGGCGGAGGTGTACGCGCTCGCGGAGGAGATCAACGCGCGCGCCGGGCGCCAACAGGTCGACACCCTCGACATCGGCGGCGGGCTGCCGGTCAACTTCGCCTCCGACGCGACGGCGCCGACGTACGCCGCGTACGCGCGGCTGCTGCGGGACACCGTGCCGGGGCTGTTCGACGGGCGGTACGGGCTGGTCACGGAGTTCGGCCGGTCACTGCTGGCCAAGCACGGAACGGTGGTGGCGCGGGTGGAGTACGCCAAGCGCGCGGGCGGGCGGCCGGTGGCGGTCACGCACGCGGGCGTGCAGGTGGCCACGCGCACGGTGTACGCGCCGGAGGCCTGGCCGCTGCGGATCGCCGCCTACGACGCGAAGGGCCGTCCCAAGGAGGGCCCGGCCGTGGTGCAGGACGTGGCGGGACCGGCGTGCTTCGCGGGCGACCTGCTGGCCCGGGAGCAGGCGCTGCCCCTGCTGGAGCAGGGCGACTACGCGGCGGCGCTGGACACCGGCGCGTACTACTTCGCGCACCACTACGCCTACAACTCGCTGGCCCGGCCCGCGATCCACGGGTTCGCGCCGGACGGCACCGGGGGCGTGGCCTTCGCGGTCGTGCGGGAGCAGCAGACGCTCGCCGAGATCGTCGCCGAGTCCGGCGGGGCGCACGCCGACGCGCTCACCACCCTGGGCGCACCCGGACGCGGGTGAGCGGCCCTCCCCCGAACGGGTCACGGGAGCCGAACATGTGCTCAGTCGGCCCACACTAGTCCGCGCCGCGCATGTTCCGCTGGAAAATGCCAGAACGCTCACCGGTCCTCCGTACGGTGCGTAGTGTCGTCGTCACTCGCCCGGACCAACGCGGAGGGGAGCGACGTGCCCGGAATCGACGAGTGCCTGCTGGAGGCCATGCGGCTGCCCGGCGCACGCGGGGCGGCCCTGGTCGACTGGACCAGCGGACTGGCCCTGGGCGTCGTCGGGGAGTTCCCCGGCGGCGACCCCGAGGCGGCCGCGGCGGAGGTGGCGGAGCTGGCCCGGCTGGCGGCCGAGCAGCCCGCCTTCACCGCCGCGCAGCCCTCCGGCGGCGCAGGGGACGACGCCGACCCGCCGGTGGAGGACGTGATCGTCAGCAACCGGGACGGCTACCACCTGCTGCGGTTCGTCCCGGCGCCGTTCGACAGCGGCGCCGTGCTGCACCTGTGGCTGGGCCGCGCCGACGGCAATCTCGCCCTGGCCCGCATCCGGCTCGGCGAGATGGCCGGGCGGCTGGTGCTGGGATGACCGTGGTCGAGGCCCCTCCCCCGCTCCCGGTGCGGGACAAGGCGCTCGGCGAACCGGCCGGCGGGGTGTCCCCGATGCTGACCCGGCTCGCCGCCGAGCGCGCCACGGGCGTCCTGGTCCGCGAGGGCGGCACCCTGCACCTCGCCGACGGCCTCGTGGTGCACGCCGAGAGCCCGTACGCACCGGGGCCGGGCGCCCTGCTCACGGCCCAGGGCGCGCTCAGCGCCGAGCAGTGGTGGGCGGCGGCCGGAGCGGGGGGCGACCCCGCGGGCACCGCGCGCCTGCTGGTCGACGCCGGGCTGCTGACCTGGGCCGGGATGGAGATCTGCCATCTGCAGGCGCTGTACGACGCCGCCTACTTCGCGCTGGCGCCGAGCAGCAGGCCGGGCCGGTTCCACTACGCGAGCGGCCCGCGGCCGGTCGCGGCGCTGCCGGCGGTGCCCGTGGCCGCCGTGGAGCGCGAGGTGCTGCGCCGGCGGGCGCTGCTGCACCGGCTGTGGCCCGATCCGCTCGCCGACAGCGTGCCGCTGGTGCGCACCGACCGGGCGGCGGCACCGGCGCTGACCGCCCGCCAGGCGGCCGTACTGGCCCTGGCCGACGGGGTGCGTACGGCGCCGGACATCGCGCTCGCGCAGGGCCGGCGGGCCTTCCCGACGCTGGTGGAGGTGCGCCGGCTGGCCGCAGCGGGCCTGCTCGCCACGCCGCCCCCGGCCCCGCCGCCGGACGTGCCGCCGCCCCTCCCGGCGGCCGCGGCCGAGGAGTTCGATCCCCACATCGCCTTGCTGAAGAGGGTCAGGGATGCGCTGGAGGCCCTTTGACCGGCCACGCCCCCGTGCCGAGCCCCCCACCGACTCACCCGACGAGAGGAGACACCTGATGGCGGCCGAGCCAGAGATCCTCGCCGAGCTCCACCGGCTGCGCGCCCGCCTCCCCCAGCTCACCGGCGCGATCGCGGCCGGCCGTGACGGCCTGGTCCTCGCGCACGACGCCCCCGGCGTCGAGCCCGACAGCCTGTCCGCGCTCACCGCCACCACGCTCGCGGTCGCGATCGGCATGACCGAGGCGACCGGCCGGGGCGAGTTCCGCGAACTGCTGATCCGCGGCGCGCACGGCTACGTCGCCACCTACGCGGCGGGCCGCAGCGCCGTGCTGACCCTGCTCACCGAGGACCGCGTCAACGTGGGCCGGCTGCATCTGGAGGGGCGCCGCGCCGGCGCCCGCGTCGGCGAACTGGTCGACGCCCACGAGGCGCTGGCCCAGGCACCCGCCCGTCCCGCGGTCCCGCCCCGGGAAACCTCGCGCCCGCTGCCCGTCCGGGCGGTCCCCGCGCGCACCACCACAGACACCTGAGAGGTACTCACCGTCATGGCCACCACCGAGACCGCACTGAAGGAAGCCCTCGCCTCGATCGAGGGCGCGACCGGCGTCGCCCTCGTCGACTACACCAGCGGCATGGCGCTGGGCACGATGGGCGGCAGCAAGACCTTCGACCTGAACGTCGCCGCCGCCGGCAACACCGACGTGATCCGCGCCAAGATGCGCACCATGGAGATGCTCGGCCTCAAGGCCGAGATCGAGGACATCCTGATCACGCTCACCGACCAGTACCACCTGATCCGCCTGCTGAGCGGCCGCAGCGGCAACGGGCTCTTCCTCTACCTGGTGCTCGACGCCAAGCGGGCCAACCTGGCGATGGCCCGCCACCAGCTGAAGAAGATCGAGCAGGAACTGGAGGTCTGACCGGCCCTCACACCAGCGCCGCGGTGCGGCGGCGGGCCCCGCCGGGGGCCGCGTCGCCCGCCGCGAGGCCGGTGCCGCGCCAGGCCCTCACCGCCGGGCCGGCGGGCCGGCCGCCGCGCCGGTCGAGCCAGTCGACGCGCACCCACAGCAGCGCGTCGGCGGCCCGCTCCCGCCGCCCGAGCCAGGCCGCCTTCAGCCACAGCCCGGCGCCGCACCCGGCGAGCAGCAGCCCGCCGGCCACCGGCACGGCGAACGCCGAGCCGACGGCGGCGGCGAAGGCGAGCAGCAGCCACCAGCGGTGGCCCCGGCGCCAGGTGCGCGTGGTGACCGCCCGGTCCTGCAGGATGTCGTACTTGCCGGCGCGGGCGGCACCGCGGACGAGGGCGGCGTAGCGCCGCCGCCGCACGAGCGCCACCACGACGGCGGCGACGAGGAAGAGCGCGGCGCCGCCGAGCGCGCCGATCCGGCGTCCGGTCAGTCCCTGCGGCACCGCTCCGATGCCGGCGGCGATCACGCCGAGCCACCACAGCGGGCCCGCGCCCGCCCTCACGACGACGGCCACCCGGGCCAGCCCCTGTCCTCCGCGCGCCACGTCAGCCTCCCGTGTCACGTGTGCACAAGCCTTCGGCGAAGAATCCTCCGGGAAAGCTAGTACCAGAACCTGAGACGAATCTGAGAGCGCCCGGACGCGGCGGGCCTCACTCCACGAACAGCCCGCGCGCGGCCGCCTTGGCGTCGAACTCCTCCAGCCGGGCCTGGGCGTCGGGCAGTTCGTCGGCCATCGCCTCCAGCAGCACCCGCCCGAGCAGCATCGGCGCGCAGGCGGTGTCGAAGGCGAGCCCGGTGCCGACGGCGGCCGGCAGCAGCAGGTCGGAGACCTTGGCGACGGGCGCGAACGCCGAGTCGGCGACCGTCACCACGGTGAGCCCCGCCTCCTTGGCGTACTCCAGGGACTCGACGACCTCGCGCGGGTGGCGGGGCAGCGCGAAGCACAGCAGGGCGGTGGCGCCGGCGTGCACGGCGGAGTCGAGGCGGTCGTGGATCATCGTGCCGCCCTCGTTGAGCAGCCGGACGTCCGGGTGCACCTTGGCGGCGAAGTAGGCGAAGCCGTACGCCTGGGAGGCGGCGGCGCGCAGGCCGAGCACCGGCAGCGGCCGGGAGGCGGCGAGGACGCGGCCCGCCTTGTGCACCGGGCGCGGGTCGGCGAGCAGGTCCGCGAGGTGCCGCAGGTTCTCGATCTCGGCCTCGACGGCCTGCTGGTACTCGTTGTACGAGGAGGAGTCCGCGGCGGGTTCGGCGGGTACGACCTCGCGCAGGTGGCGGCGCAGCGCCGGGTAGCCGTCGAAGCCGAGGGCGACGGCGAAGCGGGTCACCGAGGGCTGGCTGACCCCGGCGAGTTCGGCCAGTTCCACGCTGGACAGGAAGGGCACGTCGGCGGCGCGGCGGACCATGCTGTGCGCGATGCGCCGCTGGGTCGGTGTGAGCCGGTGTCCCTCGAAGAGGGCCTGCAGCCGGCTCGCCGGGCTGTCGGTCGCGCTCATGACGTACTCCCCCTCCGGGTGGCCTCGGTCGCCCCGGGAGAGTACAGCGCCGAGGCATTGACAATTTATTCAGTCTAAGTGAACCCTGCATACGGTTATACAGCCGGACCGGGGAGTACGCATGGCTCAACTCGTCGAACTGCGTTCCATCGACGTCGTACCGGACGAGGAGCGGCACGGCACGGCCTTCAGCCAGTTCACGCTCTGGCTCGGCGCGAACCTCCAGATCACCGCCGTCGTCACGGGCGCGCTCGCGGTCGTCTTCGGCGGCGACGTGGTCTGGTCGCTCGTGGGCCTGGTGCTCGGCAACCTGCTCGGCGGCGCGGTGATGGCGCTGCACTCCGCGCAGGGGCCCAAGCTCGGCCTGCCGCAGATGATCCAGTCCCGCGCCCAGTTCGGGGTGCGCGGCGCGGTCGTCCCGCTGCTGCTGGTGATCGTGATGTACGTCGGCTTCTTCGCCTCCGGCAGCGTGCTCGCCGGGCAGGCCGTGGGCGAGCTGACGCACACCGACGACACCACCGGCATCATCGTCTTCGCCCTGGTCACGGCGGTGATGGCGACCGTCGGCTACCGGATCATCCACACCCTCGGCCGGATCGCGAGCACCATCTGCGCGCTCGCCTTCGTCTACCTCGGCATCCGCCTGCTGGACCGCGCCGACCTCACCGCCCTGCTGCACGACGCGCACTTCTCGCTGCCGATGTTCCTGCTGGCGATGTCCCTGTCGGCGTCCTGGCAGCTGGCGTTCGGCCCGTACGTGGCGGACTACTCCCGCTATCTGCCGCGCACCACCTCCGCGAAGGCCACCTTCTGGTGGACGCTGTCCGGCTCGGCGCTGGGCAGCCAGTGGTCGATGACGTTCGGGGTGCTGGTCGCGGCGACGGCCGGGGAGAAGTTCCTGGACAGCCAGGTCGGCTATGTCGTCGCCCTCGGCGGCACGGGCCTGGTCGCCTCCTTCTTCTACTTCGTCATCGCGCTCGGCAAGCTCACCATCAACGTGCTCAACACCTACGGCGGCTTCATGTCGATGGTGACCAGCGTGAGCGGCTTCAGCGGCAAGACCGTGCTGTCGCGGCGCGGCCGGGCCGCCTGCATCGCGCTGATCATGGTGGCGGGCACGGCGGTGGCCCTCGCCGGCAAGGACAGCTTCCTGGCCTCCTTCAAGGACTTCCTGCTGTTCCTGCTGACCTTCTTCACCCCGTGGTCGGCGATCAACCTCGCCGACTACTACCTGGTCTCCCGCGAGCGCTACGACCTGCCCGCCCTGTTCGACCCGCACGGCCGCTACGGCGCCTGGCGCTGGGGCACCCTCGCGGTCTACGCGGCGGGCCTGCTGGCCCAGCTGCCGTTCCTCGCCACCGGCTTCTACACCGGCCCGCTGGTCGAGCCGCTGGGCGGCGCCGACATCTCCTGGCTCGTCGGCCTGGTCGTACCGGCCGTGCTGTTCCTGCTGATCTCCCGGCGCCCGGCGGACCCGAGCGGCAACACGGGGGTTGTCCCCAGTGCGGCGGGCGCCCGCACTCCCTAGCGTGGACGGCGGACCACGCGACGGGAGACGCTGATGGACGCGCACGACACGGAGCTGAAGAAGGAACTCAACGCCACCCTGCACGCGCGCAGGGAGCTCGGCGAGGAGTACGAGTCGGCGCTGGTCGACTCCTTCCTGGAGAAGGTCGACCAGCGCGTCGACGCCGCCGTGGACCGCCGGGTGCGCCGGCAGCTCGCCGAGCAGCAGATGGCGCAGGCCCGCGACGCGCGGTCCGCGACGCCCACGGACTCCTTCGCCGAGCGGTTCGGCTTCGGCCTCGTGTCGCTGGTGCTCGCCATCCCGCTGTCCGCGATCGGCGCCACCCAGGCGCACCTGCCGGGCCTGATCGTCGCCTGGGCGGGCATCGTCGGCGTCAACGCCGTCCAGGCCGCCCGCTCCAACGCCGCACTGTTCGGCCGCCGCAGGCGGGAGAAGGACTCCGACTGGCAGGAGTGAACCGCCCCCGCCCGGCGGGTGGTTCAGCCGTCCCCGAAGCCGCGGAAGGTGCCGGAGGCGTCGGCCGCGTCGGCGTAGTCGGCGAAGTCGAGGTTGGCGATCGACAGGTTCGCCGCCATGTCCGCGTACCAGCGCACCGGCACCCGGAAGGTGCGGCCCGGCTCGTCGTGGAGGTCGACGGCGAGCAGCGGGAGTTCGGGGTCAGTGAGGGTGGTGGCGTCGGCCAGGAAGACCTCGCAGATCCGCTCGTCCTCGGCCGCCGCGTTCTCCTCGTCGAGCAGCGCCGCGACGCTCGCCCCGGCGAACCGGGGGTCGCTGACCCGGGTGGCGGTCTCGTCGGCGGAGTCGAGCTGCGCGCACAGCGCGTTCCAGGCGGTCTCGTCGGAGAAGTCGGTGCGCAGGACGAGCGTCGCGAGGTCGTCGGGCTGGGGAAGGGCCATGCCGGTGATCCTCTCACCCGGCACCGGCGGCGACGGCCGCGCAAGAACACGGAAGCGTCCCGGATCAGTTCCGGAAAAGTAATGCGCGGGGACCGCCGCACCCCCGTTGCCGGGGGGCGGGACGACGGCGGTCCCCGCGAGGGACGCGGGCCGGGTCAGGGCCGGGCTCCTGCGTCCGTGGCGTCGAGGGAGGTCCGGGAGCCGCTCCGGAGGTCCGTGACGCCGTTTCGCGCCGGCCTGGAAGGGGGAGCCGCTCCCCTTCCCTGCCGACACCCACTACTGTGCCGGAGCCGTGTTAAGCGGGTGCTGCGCGGACGTGACGCCCTCGTACCACTTCCGCGACGGCCCGATCGGCCCAGGTCACCCCGAGTTCGCCGCCGCAAGCGGCGGTTCACCCGGGGTTCACCGCGTCGTTCAGCCCTTGGCGAGGAACGCGAGCAGGTCCTGCCGGGAGACGACCCCGGTCGGCTTGCCCTCGACCAGCACGATCGCCGCGTCCGCCTTGCCGAGCACGCTCATCAGGTCCCCGACCGGCTCGCCGGAGCCGACCTGCGGCAGCGGCTCCGACATGTGCTTCTCCAGCGGGTCCTCCAGGGAGGCCCGCTTGCTGAACAGCGCGTCCAGCAGCTCCCGTTCGACGACCGAGCCGACCACCTCGGCGGCCATCACGTCCGGGTGACCGGCGCCGGGCTTGACCACCGGCATCTGCGAGACGCCGTACTCGCGCAGCACCTCGATGGCCTGCCCGACGGTCTCCTCGGGGTGCATGTGCACCAGGGACGGGATGGCGCCGTGCTCCTTGTCGTTGAGCACGTCGGCGACGCGGGCGCTCGGGCCCTCGTCCTCCAGGAAGCCGTAGTCGGCCATCCACTCGTCGTTGAAGATCTTGCTGAGGTAGCCGCGCCCGCTGTCCGGCAGCAGGACGACGACCACGTCGTCCTCGGTCAGCCGCTCGGCCACCTTCAGCGCGGCGACGACCGCCATGCCGCAGGAGCCACCGACGAGCAGCCCCTCCTCCTTGGCGAGGCGGCGGGTCATCTGGAAGGAGTCCTTGTCGGACACGGGGACGATCTCGTCGGCGACGGTGCGGTCGTAGGCGGTCGGCCAGAAGTCCTCACCGACGCCCTCGACGAGGTACGGCCGCCCGGAACCGCCGGAGTACACCGAGCCCTCCGGGTCGGCGCCGATGACCTTCACCTTGCCGTCGCTGGCGTCCTTCAGGTAGCGGCCGGTGCCGGAGATGGTGCCGCCGGTGCCGACGCCCGCCACGAAGTGGGTGATCTTCCCCTCGGTCTGCTCCCACAGCTCGGGGCCGGTGGAGTGGTAGTGCGAGAGCGGGTTGTTCGGGTTGGAGTACTGGTCCGGCTTCCACGCACCCGGCGTCTCGCGCACCAGCCGGTCGGAGACGTTGTAGTAGGAGTCGGGGTGCTCCGGCGCGACGGCGGTCGGGCAGACGACCACCTCGGCGCCGTAGGCGCGCAGCACGTTGATCTTGTCGGTGCTCACCTTGTCGGGGCACACGAAGATGCACTTGTAGCCCTTCTGCTGGGCCACGATGGCGAGCCCGACGCCGGTGTTGCCGCTGGTCGGCTCGACGATCGTGCCGCCCGGCTTGAGCTCGCCGCTCTGCTCGGCCGCCTCGATCATGCGCAGGGCGATGCGGTCCTTCACCGACCCGCCCGGGTTGAAGTACTCCACCTTGGCAAGGACGGTCGCCTTGATGCCCTTGGTCACGCTGTTGAGCCGCACCAGCGGGGTGTTGCCGACGAGGCTGATCATCGAGTCGTGGAATTGCACCGTTGTCTCCGGATGCTGCAAAAGATGTGGTCGTAGTGTCCCGCCAGCCTATGGCCTCACCGGCATCCATGACGGGCGTTCACTCTTCGTCGAGATTGGGCGACGGTCCGTACGGGGCAAGGAGTGGGTGAGGGCGCTTCGAGGAGGTGGCGGCGACGCATGACGAGCATGTCGAGGGCGCGGGTGGCCCGGCGCATCGCGGCGGGCGCCGCCTATGGCGGCGGCGGGATCGGGATCGCGGGCGCGGCCCTGGTGGGGCTGCTGGTGGCCGAGGCGCAGATGGCGCGCCGGCACGTGGGCAACGGCACGACGAACCACGTCCCGAACGCCGAGGGGCTGTACGGCCTGTCGTACGACACGCCGGGTGAGCCCCCGCTGCGGCTGCTGATGCTCGGCGACTCCACCGCCGCCGGGCAGGGCGTCCACCGGGCCGGGCAGACCCCGGGCGCGCTGCTGGCCTCGGGGCTCGCGGCGGTCGCCGAACGGCCGGTGCAGCTGCGCAACGTCGCCCTCCCCGGTGCCCGCTCCGACGACCTGGAACGCCAGGTCCGCCTGGCGCTGGCCGGTCCCGGGCCGGTGCCCGACATCTGCGTGATCATGATCGGCGCGAACGACGTCACCCACCGGATGCCGCCGACCCGCTCGGTGCGCTACCTGTCGGCGGCGGTACGGCGGCTGCGCACCGCCGGCGCGGAGGTGGTCGTCGGCACGTGCCCGGATCTCGGCACCATCGAGCCGGTGCAGCAGCCGCTGCGCTGGCTGGCCCGGCGGGCCTCGCGGCAGCTGGCGGCGGCGCAGACGATCGGGGTGGTGGAGCAGGGGGGCCGCACGGTGTCGCTGGGCGACCTGCTCGGCCCGGAGTTCGCGGCGAACCCGCGCGAGCTGTTCGGGCCCGACAGCTACCACCCCTCGGCCGAGGGCTACGCGACGGCGGCGATGGCGGTCCTGCCGACGGTGTGCGCGGCGCTGGAGCTGTGGCCGGCGGAGGAGGAGCGGCCGGACGTGACGCGCCGCGAGGGGATCCTGCCGGTGGCGAAGGCGGCGGCGGAGGCGGCATCGGAGGCCGGCACGGAGGTCGCGGCGGCGCGGGGGCCCTGGGCGGTGCTGAAGCGCCGGCGGCGGCGACGCGTCCCGGAGCCCGCGGCACCGGCGACTCCGTCGGTATAGGGGGTACCCGGCGACGGGCGAGGGGCACGCCCGCGGCGGCGCGTCCCGGGCGGACGGCGACCGCAACTCCCCAGGGGCGCGGGGAACTGCGCGACCAGCCACCCACCCAGCCGCAAGACGACAACGAACCCGGCACCCCTCGCACCCCATACCCGCACCGCCGTCGGAGACAAAAGCAAGCGCTTAGAAAGTTGCGGTCAAGGTCACACCGCGCCCCCCGTGACCCGGACCATACGTGGGGGTAACTTCCCAGGAAGTCCGCCCGATCCCCGTACGCCCATGGAGCCGTGATGCCCGAAGCCGTCATCGTCTCGACCGCCCGCTCCCCCATCGGCCGCGCCTTCAAGGGCTCCCTGAAGGACCTGCGCCCGGACGACCTGGCCGCCACGATCATCCAGGCGGCCCTCGCCAAGGTGCCCGAGCTCGACCCCCGGGACATCGACGACCTGATGCTCGGCTGCGGCCTCCCCGGCGGCGAGCAGGGCAACAACCTCGGCCGCGTCGTCGCCGTACAGATGGGCATGGACCACCTGCCCGGCTGCACGATCACCCGCTACTGCTCCTCCTCGCTGCAGACCTCCCGCATGGCGCTGCACGCCATCAAGGCCGGCGAGGGCGACGTCTTCATCTCGGCCGGTGTCGAGACGGTCTCCCGCTTCACCAAGGGCAACTCCGACAGCCTCCCGGACACGCGCAACCCGCTGTTCGCCGAGGCGGAGGCCCGCACCGCGGCCGTCGCCGAGCAGGAGGGCACGACCTGGCACGACCCGCGCGAGGACGGCCTGCTGCCCGACCCGTACATCGCGATGGGCCAGACCGCCGAGAACCTCGCCCGCTGGAAGGGCGTCACCCGGCAGGAGATGGACGAGTTCGGCGTCCGCTCGCAGAACCTCGCCGAGGAGGCCATCAAGAACGGCTTCTGGGAGCGCGAGATCACCCCGGTCACCCTCCCGGACGGCTCGGTCGTCTCCAAGGACGACGGCCCCCGCGCCGGCGTCACCCTGGAGGGCGTCCAGGGCCTGAAGCCGGTCTTCCGCCCCGACGGCCTGGTCACCGCCGGCAACTGCTGCCCGCTGAACGACGGTGCCGCCGCGCTGGTCATCATGTCGGACACCAAGGCCCGGGAGCTGGGGCTGACCCCGCTCGCCCGGATCGTCTCCACCGGCGTCTCCGGCCTGTCCCCGGAGATCATGGGCCTCGGCCCGGTCGAGGCGAGCAAGCAGGCCCTGCGCCGGGCCGGCCTGACCATCGACGACATCGACCTGGTCGAGATCAACGAGGCGTTCGCCGCCCAGGTGATCCCGTCCTACCAGGACCTCGGCATCCCGCTGGAGAAGCTGAACGTCAACGGCGGCGCCATCGCCGTCGGCCACCCCTTCGGCATGACCGGCGCGCGCATCACCGGCACGCTCATCAACTCGCTGCAGTGGCACGACAAGCAGTTCGGCCTGGAGACCATGTGCGTCGGCGGCGGCCAGGGCATGGCGATGGTCATCGAGCGCCTCAGCTGACCTCTGCCACCTCTGTGTGACCGCCGGGGCACCATCCGTGACCCCATGGCCCGGAGTCCGCGAACTCAAGCGGCTCCGGGCCGTTTTGTGATCCAATCTCCCCCATGATGTGACCTATATCCCTCTGCCACGGGAAACTCGCAGGTCATGGACGGCACATCAGTCACCGGTGACCCAACACCCTGTCCGTTTCGTGACGTTACGCACTGACAACTTGATGGTCCACCCTTCAAGCTGATGTAGGAAGTCGGGGGTCGACTGTGAACCTGGGAGTACGTCAGTGAGCGCCATGCCGATCGCGTTGCTGGTCACCACGGCCGCCACGGGCGCCGTGGGCCTCGCCGTCCTGCGCACCCTCGTCCTGCTGCGCAGGCAGGTGGCGGCCCTGCAGACCCAGCTGGCCGAGAACCACTCCGGGACCCACGGGCTGCTGCCCGCCGCCAGGGCCGCGACCGAGGCCGACGAGATACGCGCGGCCGTGGCCGAGGCGCTCGCCGAGGAGCGCGAGCGCGAGCTTGCCGAGGCGCGGGCGTTCTGGGCGGCCCAGGAGGCGCGGGACGCCTCCGACGCGCCCTCCCTGCTGGGCCTGGCCGACGGTGAGCTGTTCCTGCCCCGCCAGGCCGACTTCGTGGGCCTGGAGCCGGTCGCCGAGCACGGCCCGGAGGCCGACGAGTTCTCCCCCAAGGACTTCGTCCAGGGAGGCACCCCCGGCGAGTCCCCCGAACTGGCCGCCGCCCGCCGCCGGCACCCGTCCCACCCGGACTTCGTGCCCATGCAGTCACCGGTCGTGAACGACCATGAGCGCACGGTGTCGGTGCTGGAGGAACTGGCCGCGGACCGTGTGGAACTGACCGATGTTCGCCCGGGTCCGCTCGGCACCCTCGACGTCTACGTCTTCGCCGACGGGACGACCCTGTGCATGACGCCGGGTCACCGTGACACGGCGGACCGCCTCGCGGCCGCCCTCCGGGCCGGCGAGACGCCGTACCTCCTCGGCGGCTCGGGCATCTCGGGCGCGTACACCCTGACCTTCGCCTGCGGCGAGGAGAACGTCTACATCCTGGCGGACCGCGTCATCGCGAGCCTGTGACGGCCGCGGCGCGGCAGGCGCCTCGGACGTGACGGCCCCGGCCCGGCAGGCGCCTCGGACGTGACGGCCCCGGCCCGGCAGGCGCCTCGGACGTGACGGCCCCGGCCCGGCAGGCGCCTCGGACGTGACGGGCCCTCCGGCAGGCGCCTCGGACGTGCCGGCCGGTGACGGCCGGGGTGCGGCGGGCTTGTCAGACGCCCGCCCTCTTCTGGGCCTCCTCCACCAGCCGCACCGCCTCGTCCACGTCCTCCTGCGTGGTCAGCACCAGGGCCAGATCCCGCCCGGCGACGGTCACCTGATCGGCGGCGGCGAACATCCCGGCGTCCGGCATCTCCCGCGGCTCGCTCCCCGGCGACTCCACCGTCTGCGTCCACCGGGCCAGCTCCCGGGCCAGGGCCAGCGCCTCCGCGGCGGCCCCCCGTTGCAGACGCGACTGCGGTGCGGCCCGCAACCGATCGGCGAAGTGATCAACTGCTCGGGTCAGAGACGTCGTATCCACCACGGCGCGAGCCTACGCGCCCGCTCGGGACTGTTGCCAACGGGCGAACACTCAGGCACGGTGACCTGAAGGACCGGCTTACATCCCCTGCGTCCGGAGGCGCCGATGTCCCACGTCCTCTCCGAGGAGACCCACCGCAACATTCTCGCCCGCATTCCGCACTGCACCGGTCGTGAGATCGCCGACTGGCTGCGCACCGTAGAAGAAGGACCCGCCCTCCGCTTCGAGGAGAAGGTCAGCTGGCTCCGGCACGAGCACGGTCTCGCGTACGGGCACGCCAAGGCGATCATCCATGAGTACGAACTGAGGAGGGCCGCGCGGAGGCTCTGACGGCCCGCGCACAGTCGTCGCACGCGGAAGGGCCCCGGGATGTGCTCCCGGGGCCCTTCCGCTGTCAGCCGGCCGAGGCCGGGTCCGCGTGGACTCAGTCGTTGCTGCTGAAGATCGCCACCAGGCGCAGCATCTCCAGGTAGATCCACACCAGCGTCATGGTGAGACCGAACGCGGCCAGCCACGCCTCGTTGCGCGGGGCGCCGTAGGCGATGCCGTCCTCGATCTGCTTGAAGTCGAGGGTCAGGAAGAACGCGCCGATCAGGATCGCGATGATGCCCACGACCGCGCCGAGCGGGCCGAAGCTGCGCAGACCGCCGTCCTCGGCGACGCCGAAGACCACCAGCAGCATGTTGACGGCCATGACCAGCACGAAGGCCAGGGCGATGGCCATGCCCACGCGGGCGTAGCGCGCCGTGACCCGGATCCAGCCGGCCTTGTACACGATCAGCGTGGCGGCCGAGACCGCCATGGTGCCGAGCACCGCCTGGAAGGGGGCACCGCTCCACGCGGCGTTGTACATCTTGCTGATCACGCCGAGGAAGATGCCCTCGAAGGCCGCGTAGCCCAGGATCAGGGCGGGCGACGGGGTGCGCTTGAAGCTCTGCACCATCGCCAGGACGAAGGCGACCAGGGCCGCGCCGATCGCGAGGCCGTAGGAACCGGACGAGGCCGGCAGGACGGCCCAGGCGAGGACCGCGCCGAGCACGACCACGCCGAGCGTGGTGGCCGAGCGGACGACGACGTCGTCCATCGTCATCCGGCCGGTGCCGGCCGGGGCCTGCGGGGCGCCGTACTGCGTGTCCTGCTGGGCGTAGGGGTTGGTCGCGTACGGGTTCTGCGCGTAGGGGTCGCCGCCCTGGGCGTACGGGTTGCCCTGGGCGTAGGGGTTGCCCTGTGCGTACCCGGCCTGCGGTGCGGTGTTGAAGCCCGCGTAGCCGTTGTCGCGGCTGAACCCCCGTCGCGAGAAGACCGGGTTGCTGCTCCTCATCTCACTCCTCCATGGCCACCGTGCGTGGCCTTGGCTCAAGAGTAATGGAAAGGCAAAGGATCGACCCTAATACCTGGGAAGGATCTTTCCCGCCCTGTGCTGCGCAACACGCTACGCGCAGGCGTGATTCCCGCCACGGGAGGGCTCGATTCATGACGGATCCGGTACCCGTCCGGAACCGGCCGGAGATCATCGGCGGCCGTCGGCCACGCGGCGGGCGGCCCGGCGGGCGCCCGGGTCAGTCGAGCGGGAAGCCCGTGTAGGCCTCGGCGAGGTCGGTCTCGGCGGCGCGGTGGCCGGCGATGCGTTCCAGCCGGGCGAGCTGGAGCCGGTCGTCGAAGGAGGTGGCGGCGGGGTCGCGGTGCAGCAGGGTCGTCATGTCGTACGAGAAGCGCTCGGCCTGCCAGACACGGCGCAGGCAGGTCTGCGAGTAGGTGTCCAGCAGCTCGGCGGAGCCGGTCTCGCGCCGGTGGACCAGCGCGCGGGCGAAGGTGACGACGTCGCCGACGGCGAGGTTGAGGCCCTTGGCGCCGGTCGGCGGCACGATGTGCGCGGCGTCCCCGGCGAGGAAGAGGCGGCCGTACCGCATGGGCTCGTGGACGAAGGAGCGCATGGGGGTGACCGACTTCTGGGTGATCGGGCCGCGGTGCAGGCGCCAGTCGTCGGCGGTCTCGAAGCGGCGCTCCAGCTCGTCCCAGATCTCCTCGTCGGCCCAGCTCTGCGCGTCGGTGCCGGCGGGGACCTGGAGGTAGAGGCGGGACACCGACGGGGACCGCATCGAAAGCAGGGCGAAGCCGCGGTCGTGGCGGGCGTAGACCAGCTCGTCGTGGCTGGGGGCGACGTCGGCGAGGATGCCGAGCCAGGCGAAGGGGTACGTCCGCTCGTGGACGCGGGAGAGGTCGGCCGGGATCGCCTTGCGCGACACGCCCCAGAAGCCGTCGCAGCCGACGACGTAGTCGCACTCCAGTACGTCCTCGCGCCCCTGACGGCGGAAGCGCACGCGCGGGTGCTCGGTGTCGGCGTCCTCCACGGCGAGGGCCTCGGCCTCGAACAGCAGGGGGCCGCCCTCCTTCAGCCGGAGCGCGACGAGGTCCTTGCAGACCTCGGTCTGGGCGTAGACCATCACCGACTTGCCCCCGGTCAGCGAGGGGAAGTCCACGCGGTGGCGCCTGCGGTCGAAGCGCAGCTCGATGCCGTCGTGGCGCAGGCCCTCGCGGTCCATCCGCTCGGCGGCGCCGGCCGCGCGCAGGACGTCCACCGTGCCCTGCTCCAGGATTCCGGCGCGCTGGCGCTGTTCGACGTAGGCGCGGTCGCGGCTCTCCAGGACGACCGCGTCGATGCCGGCGTTGTGGAGCAGCCGGGCCAGGACGAGGCCGGCCGGACCGGCGCCGATGATGCCGACGGTGGTGCGCATCGGGCGTTCCCTTCGCGTGGGCGGCACTGCCGCGGTCGATGCGGTGAGCGTCTGGTTCGTCTGGTGAACTTTTCTTCACTCACGTCGGACGCGAGTCTGCGCCCGCCGTTCACCCGCTGTCAACGGGTACGCGGGGACACGCAAAGGGGGAAGGGTGCGGTCGGCGGCCGAGGGTCGGAGGTGCCCGGAGCCGGACTTGAACCGGCACGCCCGCGAAGGGGCAGCGAGGTTTAAGCTCGCCGTGTCTGCATTCCACCATCCGGGCAGGCCATGGGCTCCGCATCGAGACTCCGAGCCTATCGGGAGACCTCCCGCCGCCAGTGGGGGGCCGGCCCGATGTTGTCTTATTTTATTGAGGTCTGAGGGAGCATCAGCCACCGGAACGCGCCGTCCGCACTTGCCAACAGCCTCCCGTGTGACGGCCCGTCGCGTACGCGAAATGACGGAATTTCACCGTCCGAACGAGGGTGCGCCACCGGTTCTTGACGTCGCCGCCCCGCCCGCCTTCCCGGGGACCGCCGCCCCGCCTTCCCGGGGACGGCCGCCCCGCCTGCTGAGCAACGGTCCCGCCCCGCCTTCTCAGGGACGGCCGTCATCCCCAGGTATGACAGGCCCGCCCCGCGTCCGACCGCAGTCGCCCCCGGGAACCGGAACAGCGGGTGACTACACGGCGGGAAGCCGACGGAACGATGGAACACGTCCCTTCGAGCACCGTCGTATCCGTGAGGAGTGCCTTCCCGTGACCACCACACCCGTCGCCGGCCGGACCAGCGCCGCCGTGGCCGCCCGTGCCACGGACCTGTCGAAGATCTACGGCCAGGGCGAGACCCAGGTGGTCGCCCTCGACCGGGTCTCGGTCGACTTCCACCAGGCCCAGTTCACCGCGATCATGGGCCCCTCGGGCTCCGGCAAGTCCACCCTGATGCACTGCGTCGCGGGCCTGGACACCTTCTCCTCCGGCTCCGTGCGCATCGGCGACACCGAGCTGGGCGCCCTGAAGGACAAGCAGCTCACCAAGTTGCGCCGGGACAAGATCGGCTTCATCTTCCAGGCGTTCAACCTGCTGCCGACGCTGACCGCGCTGGAGAACATCACCCTTCCGATGGACATCGCGGGCCGCAAGCCGGACAAGCAGTGGCTGGACACGGTCATCGAGATGGTCGGCCTGTCGGGCCGGCTCGGCCACCGCCCCTCGCAGCTGTCCGGCGGCCAGCAGCAGCGCGTCGCGGTCGCCCGCGCGCTCGCCTCCAAGCCGGACATCATCTTCGGCGACGAGCCGACCGGAAACCTCGACTCCCGCTCCGGCGCCGAGGTGCTGGGCTTCCTGCGCAACTCCGTGCGCGAGCTGGGCCAGACCGTCGTCATGGTCACCCACGACCCGGTCGCCGCCGCCTACGCCGACCGCGTCGTCTTCCTCGCCGACGGCCGCATCGTCGACCAGATGATCCGCCCCACCGCCGAAGCGGTCCTCGACTTCATGAAGCAGTTCGACGCGAAGGGCCGCACCAGCTGATGTTCCGCACCGCGCTGCGCAACGTCCTCGCGCACAAGGCCCGCCTGCTGATGACCGTCCTCGCCGTGATGCTCGGCGTGGCGTTCGTCTCCGGCACCCTCGTCTTCACCAACACCATCTCCCAGGCGTACGAGAAGAGTTCCGCCAAGGGCTTCGACCACGTCGACGTCGCCGTCGAACCCCGCTCCAAGGCCGACACCGGCAACACCGTCGGCAAGCGGCCCGAGCTGACCCAGGCGCTGCTCGACACCAGCGCGAAGGTGCCCGGCGCCGCCTCCGCGATCGGCGTGGTCAACGGCTTCACCGCCATCGCCGACCAAAGCGGCAAGCTCATCGGCGGCGGCTTCCGCACCGAGGGCGGCAACTACTGGGGCGCGAAGGACCCGCGCTACCCGCTCGTCGAGGGCCACGCGCCCACCGGCAAGGACCAGGTCCTCATCGACGCCAAGACCGCCGAGCGGGCCGGCTACGAGGTCGGCGACACCGTGCGGATCTCGGTCGACGGCCCCGTCCTGACCCCCACCATCACCGGCGTCTTCACCACCGACGACGGCAACGTCGCCGCCGGCGGCAGCCTCGCCCTGTTCGACACGGCCACCGCGCAGCAACTCTTCGGCAAGCCCGGCACGTACGACGAGATCGACGTCCAGGCCGCCCCCGGCACCTCCCAGACCGCGCTGCAGGCCGCACTGGAGCGGGCGCTGCCCCAGGACGCCGTGGAGACCACCACGGGCAAGCAGCTCGCCGACGACCAGGCCCGGATGATCTCCGCGCAGATGGGCGGGATGCAGCAGGCGCTGCTGGTGTTCGCCGGCATCGCCCTCTTCGTGGGCACCTTCATCATCGCCAACACCTTCACCATGCTGGTCGCCCAGCGCACCCGGGAACTCGCCCTGCTGCGCGCCGTCGGCGCCTCCCGCCGGCAGGTCACGCGCTCGGTGCTGATCGAGGCCTTCGTGGTCGGCACGGTGGCCGGTGTGGCCGGCCTGGCCGCGGGCATCGGCATCGGCGCCGGGATGCGGTCCCTGATGGGCGCGTTCGACGCGACCGTCCCCGACGGGCCGCTGGTCATCTCCGCCACCACCGTCGTCGCCGCGCTCGCCGTCGGCGTGCTGGTGACCATGCTGGCCGCCTGGCTGCCCGGCCGGCGGGCGGCGAAGATCCCGCCGGTGGCCGCGATGAGCAGCGTGCACGCCAAGGCGACCACCAAGTCGATGGTGCTGCGCAACACCCTCGGCGCCCTGTTCGCCGGGGCCGGTGTGGCCGTGGTGCTCGCCGCCACCTCGATGAGCGCGGACGCCGCCCAGGCGCCGATGGGCCTCGGCGCGGTGCTGCTGATCATCGGCGTGTTCGTGCTGACCCCGCTGCTGTCGCGCCCGCTGATCGCGGCCGCCGGGCCCGTGCTGCGCGCGTTCGGCGTCTCCGGCAAGCTCGCCCGGCAGAACTCGGTGCGCAACCCGCGCCGTACCGCCGCCACCGCGTCCGCGCTGATGATCGGCCTGACGCTGATCACCGGGATGACGGTGATGGCGGGCAGCCTGCAGACGTCCATCGACAAGATGGCCACGGCCGCGATCCGCGCCGACTACGTCGTCTCCATGGCGAACGGCAACGAGCTGTCCCCGGACGTGGAGCGGACGCTGCGCAGCACCGGCGGCGTCACCGACGTCAGCCCGCTGCGCAACGCGCCCTCCCGCATCGACGGCCGCACCGAGTACCTGACCGGCGTCAACGGCGCCGCGATCGGCAAGCTCACCGACCTGAAGACCGACGACGGCTCCTTCACCGTCGGCGGCACGCGGGTGGTCGTCGACCAGGACACCGCGAAGGACCACGGCTGGCGGGCCGGTTCCGGCTTCACCGTGCACTACGAGGACGGCGCGGCACAGAAGCTGACGGTCGCGGGCGTGTACGAGGGCAACGACATGATCCGCGGGATCATGCTCGACACCGCCGCCCTGACCCCGCACCAGCCGGCCGGCTCGGGCGACATGCAGGTCATGGTGAAGACCATCGGCGGCGCCTCGGACAAGTCCAAGGACAGCCTGGTGAAGGCGCTCGGCGACAACCCGGCGATCAAGATCCAGGACAAGAAGGACATCTCCAACGAGCTGGCGCAGATCTTCACGCTGATGCTGAACATGCTCTACGGCCTGCTCAGCATGGCGGTGATCGTCGCCGTCCTCGGGGTCGTCAACACCCTGGCGATGAGCGTGTTCGAGCGGGCGCAGGAGATCGGCATGCTGCGCGCGATCGGCCTGGACCGCTCCGGCATCAAGCGGATGGTCCGCCTGGAGTCCCTGGTGATCTCCCTGTTCGGCGGTGTGCTCGGCATCGGCCTCGGTGTGTTCTTCGGCTGGGCGGCCGGCGAGCTGCTCGGCACGAAGATGCCGACGTACGAACTGGTCCTGCCGTGGGGCCGGATGGGCCTGTTCCTGGCCGGGGCCGCGCTGGTGGGCGTGGTCGCGGCGCTGTGGCCGGCCCGTCGTGCGGCGCGCCTGAACATGCTGCAGGCCATCAAGGCGGAGTAGCGCCCCGACGGCGCACGACGGGGCCCCGTCCGCGTGGACGGGGCCCCGTCGTGTGTCGCGGCGGGTCAGTTCCAGGTGCGGGCGCGCAGCGGCATCCCGGACGTGCCGGGGTCCGGGGTCTTCACGGCGAGGACCTGGTTGACGCCGATGCGGTTGCGCTCGAAGGACAGCGCCGAGGCGGCCATGTACAGCCGCCACACACGGGCCCGGCCGGGGCTGGTCAGCGTGATCGCGCGGTCCCAGCCGGCCTCCAGGTTGGCGACCCAGCGGCGCAGGGTGAGGGCGTAGTGCTCGCGGATCGCCTCCACGTCCCGCACCTCGAACCCGGCCCGCTCCAGCAGGGTGACCGTGGTGCCGATGGGCTGCAGCTCGCCGTCGGGGAAGACGTAGGCGTCGATGAAGGCGTCCACGTCGTACGCCGACTCGTCGCTCTGCGGGCGGCGGGCGATCTGGTGGTTGAGCAGCCGGCCGCCGGGCCTCAGCAGGGCGTACAGGTCCTGGGCGTACTCCAGGTAGCGGTCGGCGCCGACGTGTTCGGCCATGCCGATGGAGGAGATGGCGTCGAAGGGCCCGTCGCGGACGTCCCGGTAGTCCTGCACCCGGATCTCGATCCTGTCGGTCAGGCCCTCGTCGGCGGCGCGCTTGCGGGCGTAGGCGGCCTGCTCCTGGGACAGGGTGATGCCGACGACGCTCACCCCGTGTTCGCGGGCCGCGTGCAGGGCCATGGAGCCCCAGCCGCAGCCGACGTCGAGCAGGCGCTGACCGGGCTTCAGGTCGAGCTTGCGGCAGACCAGTTCGAGCTTGTCACGCTGGGCGGTCTCCAGCGTGGCGCCGGGCTCGGGCCAGTAGGCGCAGGAGTACACCATGGACGGGCCGAGGACGAGTTCGTAGAAGTCGTTGCCGACGTCGTAGTGGTGGCTGATGGCCTTCTTGTCGGTGCGGCGGGTGTGCAGGTGGCCGCGGTGGCGGCGGACCTCCTCGGCGGGCGGGGCGGGCGGCAGCGGCGGCCCGGCGAGCTTCACCAGCCCGCGCACGGCGGAGCGCACGGCCGGGTCGCGCAGGGCCTGGCCGAGGGTTCTGGCGTCCTCGCCGCGCTCCCAGATCAGCCCGGCGAGCAGGTCGAGCGCGGTGTACAGGTCGCCCTCGATGTCCAGGTCACCGGCCACCCAGGCACGGGCCAGACCGAGTTCCCCGGGTTTGAACAGCAGCCGGCGCAGCGCGCGGCGGTTGCGCACGACCAGCGCCGGGGCGCCGGGCGGACCGGCCTGTGAGCCGTCCCAGGCGCGGATACGGACCGGGAGCGGGACTCCCAGCAACTGCTCGAACAGGCGCGTGAGCCGCAGCGCGGCGTCGGCCATGGTGCAACACCTCCGTGACAAGCGATCCCGGAATGTCGTGCACCACGTAAACACCCAACCGACGGCACCGCAGTCCCCCACGCGCGTCACGGCTGGGTAAACCCTCCTAAGGGGCGGCTCGCCACAGCTCCTTGAGCGCGTCGAGGGTGACGTCGACCGCGACGTCATAGGGCACGGCGATCTTGAGCTGCTCGCGGTGCGTACCGGTCGGCGCGCAGGCCGTCCACGGCAGCCGTGGAGATCGGCGGGCGTCATCGCAAAGGGTGATCATGGCCGGTCGTTGTGGATCGGGGTGCGGGAGGCGCAGGCTGGAAGGGGGTCATCTCGTGATCGGGAGGTCGCGATGACGGAACAGAGCAGCAACGGCCCACCGCCCCCCTGGCGGCTGAAGGGCGACTGGTTCGACGTGTGCAACTGCGCCATCCCCTGCCCCTGCACCTTCGCGCAGGACCCCACCACCGGCGACTGCAACGGCGTGCTGGCCTGGCACATCCGGGAGGGCCACTACGGTGACGTACGGCTCGACGGCCTCAACCTGGTCATGCTCGCCTCGTTCTCCGGGAACGTCTGGACGGACAGCCACCGCGACCCGAAGGCCGCGTTCTTCATGGACGAGCGCGCGGACGAGCAGCAGCGGGGCGCGCTCGGAGCGATCTTCGGCGGGCAGGCCGGCGGCTGGCCCAGGCAGTTCGTGGAGATGTTCCACGGCGAGATGCAGGGCATGGACGTCGCGCCGATCACGGTGGAGGTCGACGACGACCTCGCGAGCTGGCGGGCCGAGGTGCCCGGCAAGGTCACGGCGGTCGCCGAGGCGCTGACCGGTCCGACCACCGCCGAAGGCGCCCGGGTGCAGGTCCACAACCCGCCGGGATCGGAGGTCGGTCCGGGCCAGGTCGCCACCTGGGGCCGGGCCGCCACCGACCGCGCCGACGCGTTCGGCTTCTCCTGGGACCGCTCGGGCAGGTCCAGCAAGCACTTCCTGTTCGACTGGAGCGGCCCGGACTGACCGCTCCTACGTGGAGCCGATGCGGCCCGCGTACGCCGAAGGGGCCGCCCGCACCACGGATGGCGGGCGGCCCCTTCGGGGGGTTCGGCGGACCGGGAGGGTCAGGAGGCCTTGGCCTTCTCCTCGGTCTTCACGGCGGCCGGGGCGGGAGCCGGGGCCGGCTTGGCGGCCTCGTAGAACTCCTCGCGCGGGGACTCCAGCGCGCCGAGGGAGACGACCTCGCGCTTGAGGAACATGCCGAGCGTCCAGTCGGCGAAGACCCGGATCTTGCGGTTCCAGGTCGGCATCGCCAGACCGTGGTAGCCGCGGTGCATGTACCAGGCGAGACGGCCCTTGAGCTTGATCTTCATCTTGCCCATGACGATCATCGCGACGCCCTTGTGCAGACCGAGGCCCGCGACCGCGCCCTTGTTGGCGTGGCTGTACTCCTTCTGCGGGAAGCCCCGCAGGCCGGAGAGGACGTTGTCGCCGAGCACCTTGGCCTGGCGCAGCGCGTGCTGGGCGTTCGGCGGGCACCAGGCGTTCTCGTTGCCGGCCTTGCGGCCGACGAGGTCCGGGACCTGGGCGTTGTCGCCGGCGGCCCAGATGTAGTCGGTGCCCTGCACCTGCAGCGTGGGCGCGCAGTCGACGTGGCCGCGCGGGCCGAGCGGCAGGCCGTAGCGGGCCAGGACCGGGTTGGGCTTGACGCCGGCGGTCCACACGATGGTGTTGGCGTCGACCTCGAGGCCGTTCTTCAGCACCACGTGGCCGTCGACGCAGGAGTCCATGGAGGTGGACAGGTAGACCTCGACACCGCGGGACTCGAGGTGTTCCTTGCCGTACTGGCCGAGCTTCGGGCCGACCTCGGGAAGGATCTTGTCGGCGGCGTCGACGAGGATGAAGCGCATGTCCTCGCGGGACACGTTCTTGTAGTACTTGGCCGCGTCCCGGGCCATGTCCTCGACCTCGCCGATGGTCTCGGCGCCGGCGAAGCCACCGCCGACGAAGACGAAGGTGAGGGCCTTGCGGCGGATCTCCTCGTCCGTGGTGGAGTCGGCCTTGTCCAGCTGCTCCAGCACGTGGTTGCGCAGGCCGATGGCCTCCTCGATGCCCTTCATGCCGATGCCCTGCTCGGCGAGGCCGGGGATCGGGAAGGTGCGGGAGACCGCGCCGAGCGCGATCACCAGGTAGTCGAAGGGCAGCTCGTACGCCTCGCCGACCAGCGGGGCGATCGTGGCGACCTTGCGGTCCTGGTCGATGGTGGTGACCCGGCCGGTGAGGACCTCCGCCTTGGGGAGCACGCGTCGCAGCGGGACGACGACGTGGCGCGGGGAGATGCTGCCGGCGGCGGTTTCGGGGAGGAAGGGCTGGTAGGTCATGTACGACCGGGGGTCGACGACCGTGACGGTCGCCTCTCCGTAACGCATCTTCTTGAGGATGCGCCGAGCTGCGTACAGGCCTACGTACCCACCGCCTACTACGAGGATCCTGGGACGCTCCGTGGTGCTCATGCCATCGAGTATCCACCCGGTTGGAGGGGGTGGCTCGTGCGCCCCTTCACAAGCTCCGACAGTGCCTGTGCTACACTCCGCGGCCCGCGTGACGCAGATCATGGCGGGCGACGGGAACCGTTGTCCGGTACACCCCGTTGTCAATGCCGCGTGAGCTGCCTCTCTGAGCTTCGCAGGGCACGGTGAGCGGTGCGAAACACCGCTCGGGACGCGTGATTCGAAGGCCCCTCGCACCCCCCTTCTGAACATGTTCAAAGGCCAGTTGAGCCCTCGGACGGGTGATCCGAAGGCATTCGGGGGGCCGCCGGGACGGAATTCCTTGTGAAGAACTTCACGAACTTTCCCGGCGGAGTGTCGCGGCGACCCCCCGGGGACCCGCTCAACCGGGCCCGCAGGCGCTCACCGGAGGCGGCTGACCAGTGCGGATCGCACGCGGCGGGCGCCCGGACGGGGCGCCCGCCGGCACCCGGAACGGCCCCTGGCGGGACCGTCCCCTACCGGTGCTCCGGCCCCATGCCGCGGCGTTCGCCGCCGGGACGGGAGTCGTCCGTCTCCTCGGCGGTGCCCTCGATGCGCTCCTTGCGGACGCGTCCGCGCACCGTCTCCTGCTCGGTGTGCTCCTCGGCGGTCAACCGCACCCGCTCCACCGGCACGGCCTCGGTCTCCACCACCGGCCGCTCCTCGTGCAGCACGACCTCGTGCTCCGCCTCGCCGATGTCCGGGCCGGACAGCGCGGCGTCGCGGTTGGCGTCGGTGATGGGCTCGCGTTCGACGCGCACCTCCTCGTGGCGCAGCGGAACGGTGCGCTCCTCCTCCTCGGTGACCACGTACTTGCGCAGCCGGGCGCGGCCCGTCTCACGGCGCTCGACGCCGACGTGCATGCGCTCCTCGGAACGCGTCATGGCGTCGTCCCCGGAGTCCCGGTGCGCGGCACGGGCGTCGGCGCCCGCGGCGCCCGTCATGCCCGCGGCCCCCGCCGCGCCGGCGGTCCCTGCGGCCCCCGCGGCCCCTGCGGCCCCGGTTCCGCCCTGGTGGGCCCAGCCGCCCTCGCCGGGCTGGTTGGCCCGCGACCACGACCCGTCCCAGTCGATGCCGTAGTAGTCGTAGAGCCGGTGCTCCTCGTCCTCCGAGAGGTGGCCGCCGCCGTCGACGTCGATGTGCGGGGCGTCCTTGACCTTGCTCTTGGAGTACGGGACCTCCGTGTGGCCGTCGATCACGCGGGCGTCACGGATGGGTACGAAGGTCTCGTGGCCGCCGAACATGCCGGTCTTGACCGACACCCACTCGGGCGCGCCCGTCGTGTCGTCGAGGAAGACGTGCTTGGCTTCGCCGATCTTCTTCCCGTCCTCGCCGAGGACCGGGTGGTCCAGGACGGCCGGGATCTGCTCTCTGGTGATCATGGTTCGTCTCACCCTTCTGTAGAGCGACTCCCGTGTCGGGTTCACCACCACAAAAAGGGCGAAACGAACCAATAGCAACAAAAGGCACATACTTTTCGTAAGTGCCCTGAATGCACGTCAGTGCACTACCGTCACGCCACGGACCAGGCGATGCCGTCGAGCATCGCTCACGAACGCGACTCTCCGACCCGACCACGTGTACACGCGAATGCGTACACTGATCTCATGACTGAGAACATCGTGACCGTACGGGAAGCCCGCGCGCACCTCGCCGACCACATCAACCGGGCCGAGGAAGGCGTTCCGACCGTCATCACGCGCAACGGCGCTCCGGTGGCGGCCGTGGTTCCGATCGCGGACTTCGAAGCGCTGGAGGAAGCGGCCGACGTGATGCTGGCGCGCGAGGCCGAAGCGGTTCTGGCCGAGGGCGGTCCCACCGTGACGATGGCGGAACTTCTGGCGGATCTGTTCACCGAGCACGACGGCGAAGCGGCGTGAAGTACGCCTTCCGGTTCACCACGGCAGCGCAGCGGCAGCTTCGGGCCATCAGCCGGCCCGAAGCCATGCGCATCCTGACCGCACTGACCGCGCTCGGCGACGACCCGTACCGCGAGGACGCTGACGTCAAGAAGCTCACCGGCCCGTCGGGGCTCTACCGGCTCCGGGTCGGAAGCTACCGGGTCGCCTACCAGATCAACGATGGTGAACTCGTCATCCTGGTCGTCAAGGTGGGCGACCGGCGGGACGTCTACCACAACCTGTAGGCGGTCGGGCCGAACACCGAGCGATCCCGTCGGGGTGGCCTACGACGGCGTCTCGGCAGCGTAATAGGCGATGCCGTCCAAAATGTCGTGTTCGCTCACCACGACCTCCTCCGCGCCGATCCGGTCCATGATCGACAGCAGGACGAGGGAGCCGGCGGCGATCACGTCGACCCGGCCGGGGTGCATGGACGGCACGGCCGCGCGCTCGGCGTGGGTGGAGTGCAGCAGCCACTCGGTGATCTCACGGACCTTCTCCCGGGAGATCCGGGAGTGGTGGATGCGCGCCGAGTCGTACTCGGGCAGCTCCTGCGCGATCGCCGACACCGTCGTCACCGAACCCGCGAGCCCGACCAGGGTGCGCGCCTCGCGCAGCGGCACGGTCTGCTCGGCCAGGTCCAGGGCGGCCTCGATGTCGGCCCGCATCGCCGCGATCTGCTCCTCGGTGGGCGGGTCGGTGACCGCGCCGCCCGACACCAGGTGCCGCTCGGTCATCCGCACGCAGCCGACGTCCACCGAGCGGGCCGCGCGCACGTGCTCCTCGCCGACCACGAACTCCGTGGAGCCGCCGCCGATGTCCACCACCAGGAACGGCCGCGGCAGGTGCTCGTGCCCGGACAGCTCCCTGGTCGCCCCGGTGAAGGAGAACTCCGCCTCCTGGTCACCGCTGATGACCTCCGGCTCCACGCCGAGGATGTCCTTCACCCCGCGCACGAACTCGTCCCGGTTCTCCGCGTCCCGGGAGGCGGAGGTGGCGACGAAACGCAGCCGTTCGGCGCCGTGCTCCTTGATGACCTCGGCGTACTCCCGGCAGGCGGCGAAGGTCCGCTCAAGCGCCTCCGGGGCGAGCCGGCCGGTGCGGTCGACGCCCTGCCCGAGCCGCACGATCGTCATACGGCGGTCGAGGTCGACGAGTTCGCCCGTCGCCGGGTCGCAGTCGGCGACCAGCAGGCGGATGGAGTTCGTACCGCAGTCGATGGCGGCGACCCGGGTCACTGGGCACTCTCCTCGGTCTCGGCCGGCGTCACGCACGGACCCTTGCGCCACCACTGCGGCAGCATCGCGATCGCCTCGTCGCCGAGCGGGTTGACGCCCGGCCCGGCGGCCAGGGAGTGGGCGACCAGCACGTGCAGGCACTTCACCCGGTCCGGCATGCCGCCGGCGCTCGGGAAGCCGGTCAGCTCCTCGATCTCGTCGCGGCGCCGGATGTAGTCCTCGTGCGCGGCCCGGTAGGCGGCGGCCAGCTCCGGGTCGGTCTGCAGCCGCTCGGTCATCTCCTTCATCACGCCCTCGGCCTCCAGCGTGCCGATGGCGGAGTTCGCACGCGGGCAGGTCAGGTAGTACAGCGTGGGGAAGGGCGTGCCGTCCGGCAGCCGGGGCGCCGTCTCGACGACGTCCGGCTGACCGCACGGGCACCGGTGGGCGATGGCGCGCAGCCCGCGCGGCGGCCGCCCGAGCTGCTGCCTGAAGGCCTCGACGTCCGCGTCGGTGGGCTCGGTGCGCGGGGTGGTCGGTGGGGGCGTTTCCACTACGAAGTTCTCTCTTGTCGAATCACTGGTCGGCGGCGTCGGCCTTGTCGACCCCGTCCCAGACGTTGGAGTACCAGGGGCGGTCCGCCGAGCCGGAGTCGGTGTGCGCCTGCCTGGCCGCGTCCGGGTCGACCACGACGTAACCGGTCTCGCCCGGCAGCACGTAGTGCAGCCGCTTGCGGATCTGCTGCTCGGCGTAGGCGTCGTCCTGCCAGCGCGCCTTGAGGTCGCGCAGCTGTTCGACGCGCTGCTGGGCCTGCTGCTTCTGCCGCTGCAGGTCGGCGATCTCGGCGCGCTGCGAGACGTACTGCCGCATCGGGTAGGCGAGCGCCACGATCAGGGAGCACACCACCAGCGCCAGCAGGGCAGCCCGGCCGGTGAGCCGGGAGCGGCGGGCCTGCCGCTTGGTCTGGGACCGGTAGACACGGGCGGCCGTCTGCTCGCCGAGCAGGCGGATCCTGGTCGCGGTGGAGAAACGGTCCCGGTCCTTCACGGCCATGCCGGCCTCCCCTTTCACACGCGCGTACGTCCCCGGACACGGTACGGGACCGAGTACGGGGACGTACGTGCGACTGGCTCAGGGTTTGCCCGGGATGGGTCAGCCCTTGCTGTGCCTACTGGTTCGCGGAGCGAAACCGCGGGAAGGCCGAGCGGCCGGCGTACACCGCGGCGTCGTCGAGGATCTCCTCGATGCGCAGCAGCTGGTTGTACTTGGCGACGCGCTCGGAGCGGGCCGGGGCACCGGTCTTGATCTGGCCGCAGTTGGTGGCGACGGCCAGGTCGGCGATGGTGACGTCCTCGGTCTCGCCGGAGCGGTGGGACATCATGCACTTGTAGCCGTTGCGCTGGGCCAGCTCGACGGCGTCCAGAGTCTCGGTGAGCGAGCCGATCTGGTTGACCTTGACCAGCAGCGCGTTGGCGGCGCCCTCGTCGATGCCGCGCTGGAGGCGCTCGGGGTTGGTGACGAACAGGTCGTCGCCGACGAGCTGGACCTTGTCACCGAGCTTGGCGGTGATGGTCTTCCAGCCCTCCCAGTCGTCCTCGAACAGCGGGTCCTCGATGGAGACCAGCGGGTACGCCTCGACCAGCTCGGCGTAGTACTCGGTCATCTCCTCGGCGGAGCGGTTCTTGCCCTCGAAGACGTAGGAGCCGTCCTTGTAGAACTCGGACGCGGCCACGTCCAGGGCGAGCGCGATCTGCTCGCCGGGGGTGTAGCCGGCCTCCTTGATGGCCTCGAGGATGAGGTCGAGGGCCTCGCGGTTGGAGCCGAGGTTCGGGGCGAAGCCGCCCTCGTCGCCGAGGCCGGTGGACAGGCCCTTGGACTTCAGGACCTTCTTCAGGGTGTGGTAGACCTCGGCACCCCAGCGCAGGGCCTCGGAGAAGGACTCCGCGCCGATCGGGGCGATCATGAACTCCTGGATGTCCACGTTGGAGTCGGCGTGCGAGCCGCCGTTCAGGATGTTCATCATCGGCACCGGCAGCAGGTGCGCGTTCGGGCCGCCCAGGTAGCGGAACAGCGGCAGGTCGCTGGCCTCGGAGGCGGCGTGCGCGACGGCGAGCGAGACGCCGAGGATGGCGTTGGCGCCGAGGGAGCCCTTGTTGTCGGTGGCGTCCAGGTCGAACATGGCCTGGTCGATCAGGCGCTGCTCGGTGGCGTCGTAGCCGACCAGCTCCGGGCCGATCTGCTCGATGACCGCGAGGACGGCCTTCTCGACACCCTTGCCCTGGTACCGGTTGGAGTCGCCGTCGCGGAGCTCGATGGCCTCGAAGGCGCCCGTCGAGGCGCCGGACGGGACGGCGGCACGGCCGGTGCTGCCGTCGTCGAGGCCGACCTCGACCTCGACCGTGGGGTTGCCTCGGGAGTCCAGGATTTCCCGGGCTACGACGACGTCGATGGACGGCACGAGCATCTCCTTCGTGGATGTGACGCTGAAAGTGCGGGGCTGGTGAGCCTTGCGACTAGAGCCTAACCGCCCCGGGGCCATCGGCCAGCCGACCGCCCGGCCCGTGGACAGACAGACCGTACCTATTGTTCACCGTCGGAACAAAGGGGGGTGGGCTTTCTTCTGAACTCCACAAGACAAAGCCCCGCCCCGGTGCGTACGGGGGAAGACGCACCGGGGCGGGGAGCCCGTGGGGACGGGGAGCGGCCCTTGGACTGCGGGCTGCGGGCTGCGGGCTGCGGCTTACTTCAGGTGCAGCTGCTGGCCGGGGAAGATGAGGTTGGCGTCCTCGACGATGTCCTTGTTCAGGTCGAACAGCTTCTTCCAGCCACCCTGCACGTGGTGCTTCGTGGCGATGGAGCTGAGGGTGTCGCCGGTGACGACCTTGTACTCGCCGTCGCCCTTCTTGACCTTCTTGCCGGTCGGGGTGGTGACGGTCTTGGTGGACTTCTGGGTCTTGGCGGCCGGGCGCTCGGCGGAGCGGGAGGCGCTCTGCTGCTCCGTGGAGCGGGTGGTCGTGCTGCTCTGGCCGCTGCTCTGCGAGGTGCTGCCGCCACCGCTGTACGGGGTGCTCGACAGGCCCTTGCCGCAGACCGGCCAGGCGCCCTTGCCCTGCGAGGCGAGGACCTTCTCGGCGACGGCTATCTGCTGCGCCTTGGAGGCCTGGTTGGCCTGCGGGGCGTAGGCGGTGCCGCCGTACGCGGCCCAGGTGGAGGCGGAGAACTGCAGGCCGCCGTAGTAGCCGTTGCCGGTGTTGATGGACCAGTTGCCGCCGGACTCGCACTGGGCGACCGCGTCCCACTCGGAGGCGGTGGCGGCGGAGGCGTTGCCGGCCGCCATCAGCGGGGCGGCGACGGCGGCGCCGGTGACACCGGCGAGCGCGATGACGCGGGTGGTCTTGGACGGACGACGGTGCTTGCCCTTGCCGGAAAACAGCATGGATGGATCCCCTCACCGACGCCTGCGAGGTGAGCTGTCGGGTTCGGGCCGGTTGAGTTGCCCGGCCACCCCTCCCCTGGGAGGCGTGGCTTCACCCCTAGCCGCTCCGGCTCAACTGCCGGGCGCGGCGCTTACCTTGGGTCCCCCGCTCCTGCCTGCGGCGCGTGACGCGACGACTGTTCCCGTGCGGCCGCTGGCAGGATTCGGCGTTGCGGCCGGCCGGGGCTCGCGGTGGCGAGCGGTCACGACCGTAGACACGCGTTCGGCCGAATTTCAAAGACGATCACGGCTTCTGAGACTCATCCCACACTTTCACCAAACCGGACATTCGCCTCTAAAACCGGGCGTCAACTACCGCTGCATTTCGCCCGTTTCGCCCCCGAAGGTCAGTGTCTGACCGGGGACGATGTGGCTCGGGTCGGCGCCGATGGCCTCCCGGTTCTGCGCGTACAGCGCGCGCCACCCACCCTCGACGTCAAGGGAGTCGGCGATGGAGGTGAGGCTGTCGCCGTCGCGCACGGTGTAGCGCGAGGCGTGCTTGCCGGCCGTGGGCGCCGCGCTCGCCTCGGCCGCGTCCTCCTGGGCGCTGACGCCGCGATGACGACCGCCACCGCCGAGCGCACCGGTGTCGACGAGCCCCGAAGAGCCGACGATCTGGCGCAGGTTGTCCGGATCGTCGTCGTTTGCGGCACCCGTGGAGGCGCTGCCGGACGGCTGGGCCGCTCCGGTGCCGGAGCCGGCGGGCGTACCCGCCTCGGCCGTGCCGCCCGCGGTGGGGGCGGAGGACGACGGGGTGTCAGACGGCGTTCCGGAGGCGCCCGTGGAGGGCTGGGTGGACGGCGTGCCGGACGACGTTCCGGAGGAGTCGGACAAGCCGGGCGAGTCCACCGAACCGGAGGTACCGGAGGATCCGGAGGAACCGGTGGAACCGGTCGAGGAGGAGGAGCCGGTCGAACCGGACGAGGCCGAGCCGCCGCCCGTCGTGTCGCCGGGCACGCCCGTGTCGACGTCCGCCGAGGAGGAGTCCTCCCCGAGGCCCGAACTGATGCCGCACAGCGTCCAGTGGCCGGCGCCCTCGGCCGCGAGGACCTTCTCGGCCACGGCTATCTGCTGCGAGCGGCTGGCGAGGTCCGGCCGGGCGGCGTACTCCAGGCCGCCGTGGCTCTCCCAGTCGTCCTGCGACAGGTGCAGACCGCCGAAGAGGCCGATGCCGGGGTTGTCGCTCCAGCGCCCGCCGCTCTCGCACTCGGCCACCTTGTCCCAGGTGGCGCCGTCGGCCGCGTGGGCGCTGGCCGCGCCGAGCAGCGGGATGGCGATGGCGGAGCCGGTCACTCCGGCCGCGACGAGGAGTGCCGGAGCCTGACGGGGGCGACGGTGACGACCGTTCCCGGAGAGCATGCGGGGACCTTTCGCGAGACAGCAGTGACCGGCGCGACGCCCGAGGTACCGGCGTCGCGCTGACGAGTGAACGTATCGGCAGACGATCGTCAGTCACAAGTTCATGCCGCGCAGATCACGTGAAGATCACAGAGTTGAAGGCGTGTCACGTTTGTGGTGACGGACCGTCACAAGCACCATGGGCTCTGCACGACCGGTGGGGGTGACCTGGGGGCTTTCCGGCCAGGAGGACACGTTGTACCGGCACACCCGACTGCCCGGCGCGTCCGCCGGCTACCTCGCCGCCCGTGAGGAACTCCGGCTCGCCGAGATCGAGCTGATGCGCCACCGCGAGAGGGTCGCGGCGCAGCGCCGGGCCCTGCCCGCGGGGCCCGCGGTGGAGGACTACGTCTTCCTGGAGGGACCCGCCGACCTCGCCGCCGGCGACGAACCCGTCCGCGAGGTCCGGCTGAGCGAGCTGTTCACCGCGCCGGACCGGGCGCTCGTCGTCTACCACTTCATGTACGGCAAGCGGCAGACCAGCCCCTGCCCCATGTGCACGCTGTGGATCGACGGCTTCGACGGCGTCGCCCGCCACCTCGCACAGAACGCCGACTTCGTCGTCGTCGCGGCCGCCGGCCCGGCCGCCCTGCGCCGGCACGCCCGCGACCGGGGCTGGTCCCGGCTGCGGCTGCTCAGCTGCGGGGACAGCACCTTCCAGTACGACCTCGGCGCCGAGGACGAGGACGGGGCGCAGGACTCCACCGTGTCCGTCTTCACCCGGGACGGCGACGGCACGGTCCGTCACTTCTACTCCGCGCACCCGCGGATGGGCGAGGACATCCAGCAGCGCGGCATCGACCTGCTCAACCCGGTCTGGCACCTGCTCGACCTCACCCCCCGCGGGCGCGGCGACTGGTACGCGGGCCTCGACTACTGAGCGCGCGCCGGGGTGAACTCCACCGGCAGCGTGCGCAGGCCCCGCATGATGAGCCCGCCGCGCCAGCGCAGGTCCGCCGGGTCGGCCGCGAGCCGCAGGTCGGGCAGCCGGGTGAGCAGCGTGGCGAGCGCGGCCTGGCCCTCCAGGCGGGCCAGCGGGGCGCCCAGGCAGTAGTGGATGCCGTGCCCGTAGCCGAGGTGCTGGTTGTCGCGGCGGGCCAGGTCCAGCACGTCCGGGTCGGGGAAGCGGGCGGGGTCGCGGTCGGCGGCGGCCAGCACCACCAGGACGGGGTCGCCGGGCGCGATGTCCTGGCCCCCGATGCGCAGCGGTTCGGTGGCGAAGCGCCAGGTCGCCAGCTCCACCGGGCCGTCGAAGCGCAGCAGTTCCTCCACCCCGCTCTCCAGCAGCGCGCGCTCGCCGCGGGCCAGGGACTCCTGCAGCAGCTGCCGCTGCCCGGGGTGGGTGAGCAGGGCGTAGGTGCCGTTGCCGATGAGGTTGACGGTGGTCTCGAAGCCGGCGAAGAGAAGGATGAACGCCATCGCGGCGGCCTCGTTCTCGGTGAGGTGCTCGCCGTGGTCGGAGGCGCGGATCAGACCGGAGATGAGGTCCTCGCCGGGCGCCGGCTCGGCGGGCAGCGCCTCGCGCTTCTTGTGGATCAGCTCGGCGAGGTAGCCGCGCATCTTCTTCACCGACCGGGCGACCCCGCCCCGCGGCCCTCCGCCGTGCCGGATCATCATCCCGGCCCAGTCCCGGAAGTCGTCCTGGTCCTCACGGGGGACGCCGAGCAGGTCGCAGATGGCGTAGATGGGCAGCGGGAAGGCGAACTCGTGGATGAGGTCGGCCGTGCCGCGCCCGGCGAAGCCGTCGATGAGGTGGTCGGTCAGCTCCTGCACGCGCGGCGCGAACTCCGCGACCCGGCGCGGGGTGAACGCCTTGCTGACCAGCCGCCGCAGCCGGGTGTGGTCCGGCGGGTCGATGTTCAGCAGATGCGTCATCAGCTCGGCCTTGCGCTCCCCGGGGATGCCCGTCTTGCCCTTGGCGTGCGCCGGCTCGTCGTGGTGCGCCGGGTTCTTGCTCAGGCGCTGGTCGGCGAGGGCCTGCCGGGCGTCGGCGTACCGGGTGACCAGCCAGGCCTCCACCCCGCTGGGCAGCCGGGTGCGGCGCACGGCCTCGTGCGCGCGCAGCCAGGCGTACGCGGGGTAGGGGTCGGCGGCGAACTCCCAGGTGAAGAGCTCGGGGGCGGGGTCGTCGGGGCGGAGCTGCTCGGTCACTCCCCGACCGTATCCGGATCCGGGTGGGCCTCCGCGTCCCGGTGGGCGTCGGTGGCGGGCGCGGCGCCGGGGGCGACGCCCTCGGCCTCGCGGATCGCGTCCCGGTAGGCGCGGGCCGCCGCGCGCAGGGCGGTCTCCGGGTCGACGCCCTCCGCCTCGGCGCCGGCGGCGAGCGCCAGCAGCCGGTAGCCGATGCCCTCGCCCTCGGGCAGCGCCACGTCCAGGCCGGCGGTGCGGGCGCGGGAGGCGAGCTTGGCGGCGAGGGAGAGCGCGGGCTGGTGCAGCGGGACGCCCTCGGTGACGGAGGCCCGCCGCTTCTCCTGCGCCTTGGTGCGCAGCCAGTGCTCCTTGACCTCCTCGGGGGTCGTGGCGGTGGCGTCCCCGAAGACGTGCGGGTGGCGGTGGACGAGCTTGGCGACGATGGTGCCGGCCACGTCGTCGATGGAGAAGGGCTCCTCGGCGTCCTCCTGCGCGATCCGGGCGTGGAAGACGACCTGGAGGAGCACGTCGCCCAGTTCCTCGCGCAGTTCGTCGCGGTCGCCGTCCTCGATCGCCTCGACCAGCTCGTACGCCTCCTCCATGGCGTACTTCGCCAGGCCCTCGTGGGTCTGCCGGGAGGACCACGGGCAGTCGGTCCGGATCCGGTCCATGACCTGCACGAGGTCCAGCAGGCGGGCGCCGGGCAGGTCGTAGGAGGCGGGCAGCAGCTCCAGCTCCGGCATGGTGACCCGGCCGGAGCCGGCGAGCCGCGCGAGGCCGTCGGTCAGCGCGGGCTCGCCCTCGCCGGCCGCCACGACCACGACGGTGCGGCCGCCCTCGCAGGCGGCGAGGAGGTCGTCTGCGGTCACGGCCGTCACCTCGACGTCGACGCCGGCCTCGCGGAGGTAGGGGAGCTGGGGGTGGGTGCCGTCGGCGCACACGACGCGGTCGGCCGTCCGCAGGGCCTGCCAGGCGGGCCAGGACAGCAGGCCGGGGGCGACGCGGTGGCTGGTGGTGAGCAGGACGACACGGCCGGGGTATGCGTTCACGTCACGAACGTACCGCCCACCGGCACGCGGGGTGACTCCGGGCGGCCGGGGGCGGTTCTGCGTGCCTTACGCCGGCTGCTGGGAGGCCGCCGTCACCTCGCGCACCCACGGGGTCTTCGCGTCCACCAGGCCGACCTTCTGCGCGTCCCATGTGCCGTAGCGCGGGTTGAGGTCGACGCCGAGCTCGTCGGAGGCCTTGGACAGGGCCTTCCAGAAGGCGGGCTGGTCGGTCGTCGTGCCGAGCTTGGCGGCGAGCTTCTGCGCCTCCACCTGCAGCCGCAGATTGTCGTCGACGCGCTGCGGCGGGATGCCGTACTGGCGCAGCCAGGTCGCGTCCAGGGCCTTGGCGCCGCCGACCTGCTGCTCCACGTTGGCGCGCAGCTGCTGCACGTCGCGGCGGGTGACGGTGACGCCCGCGTCCTGCGCGGCGCGGTGCAGCACCTGGTCCAGGACCATGCTGTGCAGGGTCTGCCGGGTGAGGGTGCCGGTGCCGGAGACCACGCGCGCGTAGTTCGCGTCGTCGCCCGCCGCCGCGCGCTGCGCGTCCCGGACCTCGTTCACCCGGCTCTCCAGCGTCGACACGCTGATCTTCTGGCCGCCGACGACGGCTGCCGCGCCCGGATGCGTCTCGCTTCCGCAGGCGGTGAGCAGGGGGGCCGCCGCGACGATCGCGGCGGACAGCAGGAGCGCGGTGCGACGACGGCGGTGCAAGGAAGCCTCCCGAGGAGATTGTGCGACGGTGCACAAGGTCTTGCGGTGATCGATGGTAGGCAGTGGGGCGGCCGGGGCCAACCCATTCGACCAACGATTCACCGCCACTTACGGCACCGCCGCGCGCTCCCGGGGCGGGACACCCCCGTGGGGGTCAGCCGACGATGGCGACCGGGGCGTCCCAGGCGTCGCGGTCCACGGTGAGCGTGTAGCCGCGGCGGGTCTCCTTGCTGTTGACCTGGTACTGGTGGCCGCGGCTGTGGTTGGTGAACTGGCCGGCGCCCCACGGCCAGTCCGCGGTGGTGGTCTCCTTCTTGTCCCACAGCGCGTACCAGAGGTTGCCCGGCAGGTCCGTCTTGTTCGTGGCGGTGGCGATCGCCTTGGCGCTGGAGCTGCTGAAGCCGTAGAAGCCGGCGCGGTACGTCTTGGCGCGCAGCCCCTTGGTGAAGGAGCGCACGTACGTCAGCACGGCGTCGTTGCACGCCTTGTCCGTGATCGTGTACGGCTCCATGTCGAGGTAGATCGCGCTGCCGGCCTTCATGCCGAGCGCGGCCGCCTTGGCCACCGCGTCCTTGGCGTCGCTCGCGCCGAGGGAGGCGGCCGTGGCGGCGGTCAGCCGCTCGGGGTTGCGGCTGGTCTGGCAGGGCGGCTGGGCGCCGACGTAGAGCGGGATGAGCTTCCAGCCCTGGGCGTTGACCGACTTCACCCAGGAGGCGGTGAGGTTGGGCTGGTTGCAGCCGCGGTTCTTGCCGCCGATGTAGACGGCGGCGCCCCCGTAGTAGCCGTCGGCGCGCCAGGCCTTCATCGCGCTGAGCGAGGGCGCGGTGCAGGTGTCGAAGGCGCGGCCGGTGAAGGTCTTCTGCGCGGGCCAGGCCGTCGCGGCCATCGAGGTCTGTGCGGCGATGCCACCGCCCGCGACGACGGCGGCGCCGGCGACCGCCCAGGTGATGTATCTGCGCTTCTTGGACTGACGATGACCGGCCACGCCGACCCCACCCCTTTGATTTACAGGACAACCAAAAGCGGCTCGTACGGTAGCGGGAGCCGCACCGGGCTTTCGGAAACCCGGACCCTCGGGCGCGACAAAGATCGCCCAAGGCAGAGCAAAGGTTATCCGCGCACCTGTCCGAGCCACTGCAGGGTCCGGCGGACGTCCATGGCGAGCGGGTGGCCGGGGCCGTGCAGCCGCTCCACGTCGTGCAGCAGGCGCATCAGCGTGTCGTGGGCGGCGGGCCGGTCGCCGAGGGCGAGCAGCAGATGGCCGATCCGGCGGCGCAGTTCGTGGGCGAGCGCGGGATCGCCGGCGACGTACTGGTTCTCGTAGTACGGCAGCAGGGCCCGGTACTCGGCGAGCGCCGCCGCCGGTTCGCCGAGCTGTTCCAGGCACTGGGCGGCGTCGTAGCGGAACCGCAGGGACTGCGCGTCGGACGGGCCCGACTCGGCGGCGCGTTCGTCGGCCAGGCGGCGCAGCTCGGGCAGCGCGCGCCGGTACTGGCCGTCGTCCATGAGCGTGGCCGCGTACTGCTTGCGCAGGGTGCGCACGACCGGCGAGTGCTCGCCGTGCTCCTCGGCGGCGACCGGCAGGATCGCGCCGAGGATGTCGACGGCCTGCGTGATGCGGCCCTGCCCGAGCAGGCGCTTGACCTCGTCGACGGCCGCGGCCACGTCGGGCTTGCCGGCGGCGGGCGTCGCCGTGGGCGCCGGCTGCGGTGCGGGGATGCGGGCGCGGTCCGGCCAGGGGGCGTGCGGGCGCAGGAAGGGGCGCGTGGGGTCGAGCGGCGCACCGGTGGGCATCCCGCGCGCCGGCAGCAGCGGCGCCAGCTGCTCGTACACCTCCTGCGCGGACGCGGGCCGGTGCTGCGGGTCCTTGGCCAGCAGCCGCAGCACCAGCGACTCCAGCTCCTGCGGCACCTCGGGGCGCAGGCGGCGCACCGGCAGCGGCGGCTCGTACAGGTGCCGGTGCAGCACACCGAGGGCGGTGGAACCGGAGAACGGCACGTTCCCGCTGAGCAGTTCGTGCAGCAGCACACCCAGCGCGTACAGGTCGGTGTACGGGCCGACCGCGCCGCCCATCGCCTGCTCCGGGGCCATGTAGGCGGGCGAGCCGATGGGCGAGCCGGTGTGCGTCAGCCGCGTGGTGTCGGTGTCCATCACGGACGCCACGCCCAGGTCGAGCACGGTGACCGTGCCGTCCTGCTTCACCATCACATTGCGCGGCTTGAGGTCGCGGTGGACGATCGGCACCGCGTGCACGGCGCTGAGCACCGCGCACAGCTGCGCCGCCACCGCGACCGCCCACGGCCACGGGTACGGGTCGTGCTCGGCGAGGTGGTCGGACAGGTCGGCGCCGTCGACGTACTGCATGACGAGGAACAGCTCCTCGCCCTCGCTGCCCGCGTCGTGCACCGTGACCAGGCCCGGATGGTCGACCTGCGCGGTCACCCGGCACTCGCGCACGAAACGGCGGCGCAGCTCGTCCGCCTCCTGCCCGGCCACCTTGTCCGGGCGCAGCAGCTTCACCGCCACCCGCCGGTCGAGCCGGCGGTCGTAGGCCGTCCACACCTGACCCATGCCGCCCTGGCCGAGCAGCGTGGCCAGTTCGTACCGGCCGGCGACCATGCGGCCCGCCGCCACGCTCACCTTCCGCCCTCGCCGTGGCCGTCACGGCGGCGCAGGTAGTCGCTGAGCTCGTCGAGTTCGGCGCGCACCTCGTCGATCCGGGCCGGGGCGGGGCGCTGCGGGGGCGGCGGCACGGGGGTGGCGGGCACCGACGGCTGCACGAGCGGGGGCTGCGGAACGGCGGGCTGCGGCACGGCGGGCTGCGGCACGGTGCCGGGCGTCATGTACGGCGCCGGCTGCGGGTAGCCGTACGGGCCGTGCACGGTCGTGGCGCCCGGGTGCGCGTACCCCGTGGGGTAGGGCCGGAAGTGGCGGATGTCGGCGTACAGGTAGTAGCCGACGCAGGCCGCCATGTTCAGCAGCAGGATGATCATGCCCGCGTTGCCCTTGGGCGTGCTGAAGTCGTCGGTGTGGTCGGTGGCGAGCAGCGAGAAGCTGAGCGCGAGGACGCCCAGCGAGGCCGCGAAGATCCACCAGTCGCCGCGCCTGCGGGTCACGATCGCCGTGCGCAGCGGCGCCGCCCACGCCAGGAAGCCGATGCTGCCGACGGCCACCGCGACGAAGAGCACGCGCAGCAGGACCAGCACCCCGGTCGAGGGTCGAGGGGGCGGAGGCGCGGCGTAGCCGGGGCCCTGCATGGCTGCTCCTGAAGGCCTGGTGGGGAAGAACGTGGTACGGGTTCCGAGCGTATAGGCCGACACGGACGACACGTCACGGGTTGTACCGAACCGTTGTCACACTGATCACTCGGGGGCGACCGTCCCGTCCGTCAGCCCGTCGTACATGCCGCGCACGAGCTGTTCGCCGAGCCGGCTCGCGTGCCGCAGCGCCCGTTCGAACTCGTCCAGGGCGCGGAAGCGTTCGCCGTAACGGCGCTGCTCCTCCAGCGGCAGCCGGGGCAGTTGCAGCCGGCGTACGTCGAGCCGGGTGGCGGTGGAGGCGTAGCTGCTGGCCTGGCGGTTGTTGGCGGTGCCGCGCAGGAAGCCGGCCAGGAACCACGGGTCGAGCGCCCCGGTGTCCGGCCGCAGCAGCACGAGGTTGCGGCCCAGGGCCGCGCCCCGCGTGGCCTCGTCGACGACCCGGGCCACCGCGCCCCCGCCGAGCACCGGCACCACCACGTCGCCCGGCTCGGTCAGCACGGCCTCCTCGTCGCTCTCGGGCAGGGAGCCCGAGGGCGCCGTCCCGGCGAGCACGTCGTGGTCGGTGAGGACCGGCACGCGCGTGGGACCGCCGTTGCCGCCGGTGCGCAGCTCCAGGGCGCCGCCGCGCGCGAGTTCCCCGACGGTGGTGAGCGGCCAGCGCGCACGCCCGGGCGCGTCCACCGGCGCAGGAGTGAGCTCCCCGGTCAGGCGCAGGGTCTCGCCCAGCCGGTCGCGCACCGCCGTGAGCGACCCCGCGCCGCCGGCCGGTGCCGGGGGCGGCAGATGGCGGGCGGGCGCCAGGTCGACGTCGTCGTCGAGCAGGTCGATGACGGCCAGGGAGCGGACCAGCCCGGGCCGTTCCTCGACCGTGCCCGCGCGGTCGAAGGCGGCCCAGGCCTCCAGCACCGCCTCGCGCACGGCCTGCCAGTCGGGCCCGCCGCGCCCCTCCCCCGCGAACTGCCCGGCGTCCGCGAGCAGCACCTCCGGCTGCGCGGCCGTCCCGGTGGGCCGGCGCAGCAGCCACAGGTGCAGCGGGATGTTGTACGGCGGTGCCGCGCCCACCGGCAGCGCGATCACGGCCCGCAGCGCGCCGCGCCGCAGCAGGTCGGCGCGGATGCGGCGGCCGGAGCGGCGGGAGGCGGCGGCGGGCGGCATCAGCAGCACGGCGGTGCCGCCGTCCTTGAGGCGGGCCAGCGCGTGCTGCACCCAGGCCAGCTCGGACTCGGCGCGGGCCGGGAAGCCGTACTCCCACCGCGCGTCGTAGGCCAGTTCGTCGTGGCCCCAGTTGCGCTCGTTGAACGGCGGGTGGCACAGCACGGCGTCGGCGCGCACCGCCGGGTGGGCGTCCGCGCGCAGGGTGTCGCCGACCGCGGCGTGCACGGTGGCCGGGGAGTGCAGGGCGAGCCGCAGCGCGGTGAGCGCGGCCAGGTCGGGGGCGCTGTCCTGGGCGTACAGCTCCTGGCCGGGGCGCGGGGCGACGGCGCGCAGCAGGGCGCCGGTGCCGCAGGCCGGGTCGAGGACGGTGCGGGCGTCGCCGGCCAGGTCGGCCATGAGGGAGGCCAGCTCGGCCGGGGTGAGCGTGTACTGGCGCGGGTTGGCGTCGAGGTGCCGGCCGAGCAGGAACTCGAAGGTCTGGCGTGCGCCGAGCCCGGCGGCGAGCTCGGCGGTGCCGCGCAGCAGGGACACGGAGGGCAGCAGCCGCGGGCCGGTGGGGGCGGGCAGGGCGGGCGCGGGACCGTGCGGGCCGGCCAGGCGGGGGGTGAGGACCTGCTCCAGGGCGGACGGCAGCATCGCGGCCAGGCGGGCGTCGGAACCGGCGGCGAGGTCCAGCCAGAGCGTGGGCCGGTCGTGGATGAGCAGCAGGACGCAGCCGGCGTGGATCAGGGCGGTGACCGGGCCCTCGGGGTGGCCGGCGAGCTGCTGCCAGACGCGTTCGCGCAGCGGGACCTCGGCGAGCTTGCCCTGGCGGCGCAGCCACGCCTCGACCTCGGCGAGCGCGAAGGAGGGGCTGGTCTCGGTGCCGCCGACGGGCTTGGGGAAGTCGGCGTGGCGGCGGCGCCAGTTGCTGACGGCGGCGCGGCCGACGCCGGCGAGGCGGGCGATGCCGGCGGCGGTCACCTCGGTGGCGGTGTCGGCGGGGGCGCCGACGGCGCCGCCCGCCGCGGCAGGGGTTGGCCCCGGGCCCGCCGTCGCAGGGGCTGCTCCCGAGTCCGGGCCCGCCGTCGCAGGGGCTTCTCCCGGGCCCCGGCCCGCCGCCGGGGAGGATGCTCCGGTGCCGGCCGCCGGAGAGGGCGCTCGCGTGCCCGGCCCGTTTCGGTCGTCGTCTGCCGCCTTGTCCCGCACCGGCCGCGCTCCCCTCGTCCGCGCTGTGCGACCGCCTCGTACGGCCGCACCTGTGACGCCGAGAATACCGGCGCAGGCAAGATCCGACCCTTCACAGGCGTGTACCGCCCTCTTCCTGTGAACCGTGTTGACTCGGTTCACAGCTCATGCTCTTATTGACCCAGCGAACGAACGGGCCGCCTCGCAAGGGGCGGTCACACGTCCGAGGGGGACACAGCCATGGCAGTCCTCGGCCTCCGCGGGGGAGAAGCCGGGACCCGGGCCGCGAGTCCCCGAGCCCCGGATCTCGCAGCCCCGAGCTCCGGACCGCGCCGTCCCCCACCGGACGGCACCCCGTACTCACCCATCCCCACCGAGGAACCCCCATGCGTCGCACCGCTCTCGCCGCCACCGCTCTCTGCCTGGTCACCGCGACCGCCGCGGCCCTGACGGGCTGCCAGTCCGGCCAGGACAAGGCCGACGACAAGCCCGCCGCCTCCGCCGCCCCGGCGAAGGCGAAGGACCCCAACGCGGGCCTGGCGACGGGCGCGCGGCTCAAGCAGGCGCTGGCCCCGGCCTCCGTGATGCCGGCCGGGCTCTCCCCGGTCGCGGACGGCAACGTGGACAGCGGCACCACCTACCTCGCGCCGAGCGCCAAGAACACCGCCAAGACGGACTGCACCAAGCTGGAGAACACCTCCTGGATCGACGTGACCGGATACAAGGGCGGTGTGTCGTTCGCGCAGAGCGACTTCGCCAACCAGGACCGGACCGAGGAGATCGCCCAGGAGATCGACGCCTTCCAGGGCACCACCGCGACGACGGTGATGCGGGAGGTGCTGCGCGTGGCCACCGAGTGCGCGACGTTCACGGACGCCACCGACCACGTCAAGGTGCGGGTCACGGGCAAGGCCGCCGAGGGGATCGGCGACGAGGCCTACACCCTCACGCTGACCAGCCCCGGGTGGGAGAACGGCACCACGCTGATGGCCGTGCGCGTCGGCAGCAACCTGGCCACGGTGATGTCCACGGCCGGCTCCGGCAACGGCGCCGCCGCGGCGAAGAAGGTCGCACAGCACGTCGCGGCGTCGCTCAAGACCGCCTGACCGCCGGCCCGAGGGGGGCGACCCTACGCGGGGCCCGAGGGGGGGGACCCGAGGGGAGGGGATGAGGGGCGCAGGCCATGCCTGCGCCCCTCAGGCGCACTGACCGGGCATCATCGCCCTCAGGCGCACTGACCGAGCATCATCTGCTTGTCCGCCGCGGTGACCGGCAGCGCGTACTTCAGCGACACCTGTGCGAAGCGCACGACGTAGGCGCAGCGGATCCCCTTGTCCGGCGGCAGCCAGGTCGCCGGTCCGGAGTCGCTCTTGGCGCCGTTGGTCGGCCCGTCGACCGGGATGAGGTTGAGCGGGTCGTTGGCGATGGCCTCACGCTTGTCCTTGGTCCAGCGCGAGGCACCCATCTGCCAGTCGTACGACAGCGGCATGACGTGGTCGATCTGCACCGTGGTGGCGCGGGACTTGGTCCACTCGATGGTCTTGCCGGTGTAGGGGTCGTGCAGGGTCATCGAGACGACCACGCAGGTGGAACCTTTGCGGAAACGGACGTCCTGGCCGTCGCGCCGCAGCAGGTCGTTGCGGGTGTCGCAGCCGTTGTGGGCGTACGGCACGTCGCCGGGGACGGAGTCCATCCAGGCGTAGCCGAACTTGTCGCGCTCGTATCCCGTCTTGGGGCCGCGGCCCTTGGTCGCGACCTTCTCGATGAGGGCGCGGCCCCGGGCGCGGTCGGCCGCGGAGGTGAGGGGCGCGAGGCCGGGTTTGGTGCCGTCCGGGTTGTCCAGCGGGCTGACGGAGTGTCCGTCGCCGGCCGAGCCCTCCGGTCCGCCGGCGCCCGGTGTCTGCTGCGTGCAGCCCGTGACGCCCAGCATCAGTACGGCGGCAGCCGTGACCCCGCCCCTCAGACACCTCACGGTGCGTCCCTCCCCTTGCTCCGATCGGTTCCGCCGCCCCGCAGGGTGACTTCTTCCCGCACGGTCGACGTGTACACACCGTAACCGCCGAGAGGTTCAGACAAATTCCGGCTTATTTGGGCATCTCAGGCGTACCGGGCGTATGGTCGGAAGGGAGTTCTCACCGGAAGGAGCTTCCGCATGGGCCTCTTGGACAGGTTCCGCCAGAACAAGCAGGTGCAGGACAAAGCCAAGGACATGTCCGACGCCGCCGAGAAGAACGTCAACGACCGGACTGGCGGGAAGTACGAGGACCAGGTCGACGCCGCGCAGCGCCAGGCCGAGCAGCGACTCGGCATGGAGCGTGACCGGCCGGACCAGCAGTAGACCCTGCCGCGACGCAGGACCCAGGTCGAAGCCGCCCGCGGAGCCATCGGCTCCGGAGGGCGGCTTCGCCCGTGTCACCGCGGGCCGCGCGCCGCGTCGGTCACGGGCGGCCCGGCCGCGGCCGGGCCGACCCCGTCACGAGTCCAGCACCGACGTCAGGAACTCGCCCACCCAGGCCAGCAGTTCGCGGCCGACCAGCGGCTTGCCGCCGACCCTCGCCGTCTTCGGGCGCGGGACGAGCACCTGGTGCGTGGCCGGCTTGATGACGCTGCCCGGGTAGAGCCGCTTCAGGCGCAGTTCCTGCGACTCGCGCAACTCCACCGGCGCGAAGCGGATGTTGGCGCCCTGGAGCACGATCTCGCCGACGCCGCAGGCCCGCGCGAGCATCCGCAGGCCCGCCACCAGCAGCAGGTTCTCCACCGGCTCGGGCAGCTTGCCGTAGCGGTCGGTGAGTTCTTCGCGGACGTTCTTGACGTCCTCCTCGCTGTTGGCGGAGGCGATGGCCCGGTAGGCCTGCAGGCGCAGCCGCTCGCCGGGCGCGTAGTCGTGCGGGACGTGCGCGTCGACCGGCAGCTCGATCTTGACCTCCAGCGGCGCCTCTTCCTCGATCTCGCCCGTCTCCAGCTGGCGCCGGTAGTCGGCGACGGCCTCGCCGACCATGCGCACGTACAGGTCGAAGCCGACGCCCGCGATGTGCCCGGACTGCTCGCCGCCGAGCAGGTTGCCCGCGCCGCGGATCTCCAGGTCCTTCATCGCCACGTACATGCCCGCGCCCATCTCCGTGTGCTGGGCGATGGTCGCGAGCCGCTCGTGCGCGGTCTCGGTGAGCGGCTTCTCCGGCGGGTACAGGAAGTAGGCGTACCCGCGCTCGCGTCCACGGCCGACGCGGCCGCGCAGCTGGTGCAGCTGGGACAGGCCGAAGGTGTCGCCGCGCTCCACGATGAGCGTGTTGGCGTTGGCGATGTCGATGCCGGACTCGACGATCGTCGTGGAGACCAGCACGTCGAACTTCTTCTCCCAGAAGTCGACGACGACCTGCTCCAGTGCCGACTCCGACATCTGGCCGTGCGCGGTCGCGATCCGCGCCTCGGGCACGATCTCGCGCAGCCGCGCCGCCGCCCGGTCGATGGACTCCACCCGGTTGTGGATGTAGAAGACCTGGCCCTCGCGCAGCAGCTCACGGCGGATGGCCGCGCCGATCTGCTTCTCCTCGTAGGGCCCGACGAAGGTGAGCACCGGGTGGCGCTCCTCCGGCGGGGTGGTGATCGTCGACATCTCGCGGATGCCGGTGACCGCCATCTCCAGGGTGCGCGGGATCGGGGTTGCGGACATGGTCAGCACGTCGACGTTGGCGCGCAGCTTCTTCAGCTGTTCCTTGTGCTCGACGCCGAAGCGCTGCTCCTCGTCGACGATGACCAGGCCGAGGTCCTTGAACTTCGTCTCCGAGGAGAACAGCCGGTGGGTGCCGATGACGATGTCCACCGAGCCGTCGCGCAGGCCCTCCAGCACGGCCTTGGCCTCGGTGTCGGTCTGGAAGCGGGAGAGCGCCTTCACGTTCACCGGGAACTGCGCGTACCGCTCGGAGAACGTCCCGAAGTGCTGCTGCACCAGCAGCGTGGTGGGGACGAGGACGGCGACCTGCTTGCCGTCCTGCACCGCCTTGAACGCGGCCCGCACCGCGATCTCGGTCTTGCCGTAGCCGACGTCGCCGCAGATCAGGCGGTCCATGGGGACCGACTTCTCCATGTCCTCCTTGACCTCGGCGATGGTGGTGAGCTGGTCCGGGGTCTCCGCGTAGGGGAAGGCGTCCTCCAGCTCGCGCTGCCACGGCGTGTCCGCGCCGAAGGCGTGACCCGGAGCGGCCATGCGGGCGCTGTAGAGCTTGATCAGGTCGGCGGCGATCTCCTTGACGGCCTTCTTCGCGCGCGCCTTGGTCTTCGTCCAGTCGGCGCCGCCCAGCCGGTGCAGCGTGGGCGCCTCGCCGCCGACGTACTTGGTGATCTGCTCCAGCTGGTCGGTGGGGATGTACAGCCGGTCGCCGGGCTGGCCGCGCTTGGCGGGCGCGTACTCCACGACCAGGTACTCGCGCGTGGCGCCCTGCACGGTGCGCTGCACCATCTCGATGTAGCGGCCCACGCCGTGCTGCTCGTGGACGATGTAGTCGCCCGCCTCCAGGGTGAGCGGGTCGATCGTCTTGCGGCGCCGCGCGGGCATGCGGGCGCCGTCGCGGCCGGCCGCCTTCTGCCCGGTCAGGTCGGTCTCGGTGAGCACGGCCAGCTTCAGCCGCGGGTCGACGAAGCCGTTGTCGATGCAGCCGCACGCCACGTGCACGACCGACGGGGACACCTCGCCGAGGTCGATGTCGAGGCGGGCGGCGATGCCCTCCCCGCCGAGCACCTCCACCGTGCGGGCGGCCGGGCCGTGGCCCTCGGTGACGAAGACGGTGCGCCAGCCGTCGGCGAGCCAGCCCTTGGTGTCGGCGAGCGCCCGCGCGGTGTCGCCGCGGTAGGCCTCCGGGGCGTGCATGCCGAGAGTGAGGGTGTCCGCGTCGAGCTCCGCGTCGGCGGCGAAGGGCGACACCGACCACCACATCATGTCCAGCTCGCGCGCCCGGTCGCGGACGTCGGCGAGGGACCACAGGGAGGCCGCGCCGACGTCGATGGGCGCCTCGCCGCCGCCGGCCGTGGCCGCCCAGGACGCCTGCAGGAACTCCTGGCTGGTCGCCACCAGGTCCGTGGCCCGGGTACGCACCCGCTCGGGGTCGCACACGACGGCCATCGAGCCCTTGGGCAGCACGTCGAGCAGCAGCTCCATGTCGTCGACGAGGACCGGGGCGAGGGACTCCATGCCCTCCACGGCGATGCCCTCGGCGATCTTGTTCAGCAGTTCGCCGAGCTCCGGGTGCTCCTCGGCGAGGGCACGCGCGCGGGCCCGCACGTCGTCGGTGAGCAGCAGCTCCCGGCAGGGCGGCGCCCACAGGCCGTGCTCGGCGACCTCCAGGGAGCGCTGGTCGGCGACCTTGAAGTAGCGGATCTCCTCGACGTCGTCGCCCCAGAACTCCACCCGCAGGGGGTGTTCCTCGGTGGGCGGGAAGACGTCCAGGATGCCGCCGCGCACGGCGAACTCGCCGCGCTTCTCCACCAGCTCCACGCGCGCGTACGCCGCGGCCGCGAGCGCTTCGACGACGTCGTTCAGGTCGGCGCTCTGGCCGCTGCGCAGGGCCACCGGCTCCAGGTCGCCGAGGCCCTGGACCTGCGGCTGCAGCACGGACCGCACGGGGGCGACGACGACGGAGACCGGGCCGGTCTCGGGGTCGTCGGCGCTCGGGTGGGCCAGGCGGCGCAGCACGGCGAGGCGGCGGCCGACGGTGTCGCTGCGCGGGCTGAGCCGCTCGTGCGGGAGGGTCTCCCACGAGGGGTACTCCACGACGCCCTCGGGGGGCAGTAGGGAGCGCAGCGCCGCCGCCAGGTCCTCGGCCTCGCGGCCGGTCGCGGTGACCGCGAGGACCGGGCGGCCGGACTCGCGGGCGAGCGCGGCGATGGTGAAGGGGCGGGCCGCCGGGGGGCCCACGAGGTCGACGTGCATACGGTTGCCGTCGGCGGCCGCCGTGATCGCTTCCGCGAGGGCGGCGTCCTTGACGACGGCGTCGAGCAGACCGTGCAGGCTCATGGAGGGCGGGTTCCATCCTGGGGCTGGGCAACACGAGCGCCCCGGCCAAGAGGGCCGGGGGTGTCCAGCGTACGTCGCTGCGGCGGTGACCGTCGGGCCTGTGGACAACCGAAACGACAACCGGAAACGACAGCCGGAGACGTTCCCCACCCGCCCGTCCCGGCCGGGCACGACGAAACGCGCCACCGTGACCCCCGTCCACGGTGGCGCGTCCCCGGTCCCGTCCGGCCCGCGCGGCTAGTCCGTCGCGATGGCGTTCAGGACGTTCATGCGGCCCGCCCGGAACGCCGGGATCAGCGCGGCGAACAGGCCCACGAAGGCCGAGCCGATGAACACGCCCGTGATCGTCGGCCAGGGGATCTCCAGGACGTTCATCCCCTCCAGGGCGAGCAGCTTCTGCGCCGTCGCGCCCCAGCCCATGCCCAGCCCCAGGCCCAGCAGGGCGCCGAAGAGGGCGATCACCACCGACTCCAGGCGGATCATGCGGCGCAGCTGCCGGCGCGAGAGGCCGATGGCGCGCATCAGGCCGATCTCCCGGGTCCGCTCGATCACGGACAGGGCCAGCGTGTTCACCACACCGAGGATCGCCACGATGATCGCCAGCGCCAGCAGGCCGTAGATCATGTTCAGCAGCTGCCCGATCTGGTCCTTCAGCGCCTGCTTGTAGTCGGTCTGGTCGCGCACCGTGTACTGCGGGTAGTCGTGCAGCTTCGCCTTCAGCGCCTGGTACGCGGCGTCCTGCTGCCCGTCCTTGGCGGTGGCGAAGAGCAGCATGTCCAGCGGCATCCTCTCGGCCGGGACGTACTTCGCCATCGTCGCGACGGAGGTGTACATCGCGCCCTTGTCGATCACCACGTCGTCGCTGGTGATCGCGCGGACCGTGAGCCGGGCCGTGGAGCCGTCCTTGAAGGCGACCGCGACCGTCGAGCCGAGCTTGATGCCGTGGTCCTTGGCGAAGCCCTCGAAGACGGACATCGAGTCGGGCCGGTAGGCGTCCTCGAGGCGGCCGGCGACCGTCTTGGTGCGCACGTCCTGCGCGTACGTCGGGTCGGCGGCGTTGATGGTCTCCTTCTTCGTCGTGCGCCCGTCGGGCGTGGTCAGCGTGGCGTCGAGGACCTTGTACTCGGTGACCCGCTCCAGTCCGGGCACGGACTTGGCCGCCCGCACCGCCTGCGGGGTGATCAGCTGACCGCTGTCGGACTGCACGATGAAGTCGGTGCCGACGGACTTGTCCAGCTCGCTCGTCGCGGAGGCGACCATCGAGGAGCCGACCACCGACAGGCACGCCACCAGCGCCAGCCCGATCATCAGCGCGGCGCCGGTCGCGCCGGTGCGGCGCGGGTTGCGCAGCGCGTTGCGCTCGGCCATCCGCCCGACGGGGCCGAAGCCGCGCAGCAGGACCGCGCCCAGGACGCGGACCAGGCCGCCCGCGAGCACCGGGCCGACGACCACGAACCCGACCAGGCTCAGCACCACGCCGAGGCCCAGCCACAGCGACCCCTGGCTCGCCTTGTCCGCCTGGGCGGTCAGGTACAGGCACGCCCCGCCGGCGCCGGTCAGCGCCAGGCCCACCAGGGCGCGCACCCAGCCCGCCTTGACGTCGGCCGGGGTGCCCGCGTCGCGCAGCGCGGCCATGGGCGAGATCTTGCCTGCGCGCCGGGCCGGCAGGTAGGCCGCCAGGACCGTCACGACCACGCCGAGGACGAGGCCGACCACCGGGGTGGTCCAGGCGACGGTGAGGTCGTCGGTGGACAGGTGCATCCCCATCTGGCCCATGAGCTTCATCAGGCCGACGGCGATGCCCACGCCCGCCGCCGCGCCGAGCACCGAGCCGACGACGCCGAGCAGCAGCGCCTCCAGCAGCACCGAGCGGTTGACCTGCTTGCGGGAGGAGCCGATGGCGCGCATCAGGCCGATCTCCCGGGTGCGCTGGGCGACCAGCATGGAGAACGTGTTGATGATCAGGAAGATGCCGACGAGGAAGGCGATCCCGGCGAAGCCGAGCATCGCGTACTTCATGACGTTCAGGAAGCCCTCGACGTCCTTCTGGTTGGCGTCGGCGGTCTCCTTGGCGGTCTGCACCTTGTAGCCGCCGCCGATGCCCGCGACGACGTCCTTCTTGAGCTGCTCGTCGCTGACGCCGGGCGCGGCGGTGACGTTGACGTTGGTGTACACACCGCTCTGCCCGACGAGCGTGGTCTGGGCGGTCTTCGTGTCCAGGTAGAAGATCGCGGCGCCGGGGTTGGTGACCTGGAAGGCGGCGATGCCGGAGATCTTCGCGGTGTGCGTGCCGATCGCGCTGATCACGCCGAGTTCGTCACCGAGCTTGAGGTGGTGCTTGTCGGCGGTGTCCTCGTCGACCATCACCTGGCCGGGCCCCCGCGGCGCCGCGCCTTCGGTGATCTTCATGGTGCGGGCGTCGTTGCCGTTCCAGCTGCCCACGATGGTCGGGCCGCCGGAGGTCGGCGACAGGCTGTCCTTGTCGGCGTCGACGACGGTCACCGAGGTGGAGAAGACGGTGCCCTCGGCGGACTGCACGCCGTGCACGCGGCGCACCTTGTCCACCACGGACGCCGGCATCACCGGCGGCTTGCCGTTGTCGGAGGTGGTCTCCCCGGTGTCGGAGGCGCCCCGGGCGCTGACCGTGACGTCCGAGGAGGTGGCGGCGAACAGCTTGTCGAAGGTGGTGTTCATGGTGTCCGTGAACACCAGCGTCCCGCACACGAACGCCACCGACAGCAGCACGGCGACCGCCGAGAGCGCCATCCGGCCCTTGTGCGCGAAGAAGTTGCGCAGCGAGGTCTTCAGCACGGTCATGACGTGCGCCCCCGGGCGTCGAAGTCCTTCATGCGGTCCAGGACCTGATCGGCCGTCGGCTGGTACATCTCGTCGACGATGCGGCCGTCGGCGAGGTACAGCACGCGGTCGGCGTACGACGCCGCGACCGGGTCGTGGGTGACCATCACGATGGTCTGGCCCAGCTCGTCCACGCTGCGGCGCAGGAAGCCGAGCACTTCGGCGCCCGCCCGCGAGTCCAGGTTGCCGGTCGGCTCGTCACCGAAGATGATCTCCGGCCGGGCGGCGAGCGCCCGGGCGACGGCGACACGCTGCTGCTGGCCGCCGGAGAGCTGGTTGGGCCGGTGCTTGAGGCGGCCGCCGAGCCCGACGGTGTCCACCACACGCCCGAGCCACTGCCGGTCGGGCTTGCGGCCGGCGATGTCCATCGGGAGCGTGATGTTCTCCAGCGCGCTCAGCGTCGGCAGCAGGTTGAACGCCTGGAAGATGAACCCGATGCGGTCGCGCCGCAGCCGGGTCAGCTTCTTGTCCTTCAGCCCGGTGATCTCGGTCTCGTCCAGGTAGATCTGCCCGCTCGTCACCGTGTCGAGCCCGGCGAGGCAGTGCATCAGCGTGGACTTGCCGGACCCCGAGGGACCCATGATCGCGGTGAACTGCCCGCGGGCGATGTCCACGTCCACGTGGTCCAGGGCGACGACGCGCGTCTCCCCCGACCCATAGGCCTTGACGACCTGCCGCGCCCGCGCGGCGACGGCCGTAGTCCCTCCAGTGCCCCCGTGCCTGGGAATGGTCACAGCCGAAGTCACGGTATGTCTCCTATATCGGTCGGCAGAATCGACAGCGAGGCCCCTGCTCACGCCTCGGCGGTGCTCGGTGGTTTCTCCGTCGGGTACGGCATCGAGTCTCGCGGGCGGCAGGGGTGCCGCGCGCTGGTGTGAAGCCCCGTCTTGGGGCGGGGGAAAACCCCACCCCGGTGGTTCGGTCAGCCGCCCCCCAGCGGCGTAAAGCCAGACTAAGGACGCCACCCGGCGCGGCTCGTCCTCCAGGGGGACGAACCCTCCCCGGGCCCGAGTGCGGAGGAACCCCTAGGGGCACTCCACCGCCGGGTGGAGGGGCACTCGGGGTCGCTCTCCACCCTGCGGCCCACTCAGGGTGCACCCTCCCGTCGCGTCAGGCTCAAGTGGGAAGCTGTCCCCGACAGATAGCTGCAAGGGCCACATACACGGTGCGAGGGGGATCCCGGTGGACACAGCGAGACCAGTGACGCGCGACGAGGCCGCCCCGCGGTCCGGCACCGGGCGGCGGGGTGCGGTGGTCGCCGCGCTGATGCTGGCGATGGCGCTGGCCGCGCTGGACTCCACCGTCGTCGCCACCGCCGTCCCGCAGATCGTCGGCGACCTCGGCGGCTTCTCCGTCTTCTCCTGGCTGTTCTCCGGCTACCTGCTCGCCGTGACCGTCACCCTGCCGGTGTACGGCAAGCTGTCCGACACCTTCGGCCGCAAGCCCGTCCTGGTCGTCGGCGCCGCCGTGTTCCTGGCCGGCTCCCTGCTGTGCGCGCTCGCCTGGGACATGAACTCCCTCATCGCCTTCCGCATCCTGCAAGGCCTCGGCGGCGGCGCGCTCCAGGGCACCGTGCAGACCCTCGCCGCCGACCTGTACCCGCTCAAGGAGCGGCCCCGGATCCAGTCCAAGCTGTCCACGGTGTGGGCGGTGTCCGCGATCGCCGGGCCCGGCCTCGGCGGCCTGCTCGCCGCGTACGCCGACTGGCGGTGGATCTTCCTGGTCAACCTGCCCGTCGGCGCCCTCGCCCTGTGGCTGATCGTGCGTCACCTGCACGAGCCGCGGCGCGAACGGCCCTCCCGCGCGCGGGTCGACTGGGCGGGCGCCCTCGCCGTCTTCGCGTGCGGCGGCGTCCTGCTGACCGCGCTCGTACAGGGCGGCGTGGCCTGGCCCTGGCTGTCCCCGCCCTCCGTCGCCCTGTTCGCGGCCGGCCTCGCCCTCGCCGTCGCCGTCGTCCTGATCGAGCGCCGCGCCGCCGAGCCGATCATCCCCGGCTGGGTGTGGCGGCGCCGCACCATCGCCGCGGTCAACCTCGCCCTCGGCGGCCTGGGCCTGCTGATGGTCGCCCCGTCCGTCTTCCTGCCCACCTACGCCCAGTCCGTGCTCGGCCTCGGCCCGGTCGCCGCCGGCTTCGTCCTGTCCGTGTGGACCCTGACCTGGCCGGCCTCGGCCGCCCTCAGCCAGCACGTGTACCGGCGCATCGGCTTCCGCGACACCGCGCTGCTCGGCATCGGCGCGGCGGCCCTGATCCTGCTGGCCTTCCCGCTGCTGCCCTACCCCGGCGCCGCCTGGCAGCCGATCCTGCTGATGATGACGCTCGGCGCCGCGCTCGGCCTGTTCCAGCTGCCCCTCATCGTCGGCGTGCAGTCCACCGTCGGCTGGGCCGAGCGCGGCACCACCACCGCCTCCGTCCTGTTCTGCCGCCAGACCGGTCAGACCCTCGGCGCCTCCCTCTTCGGCGCGGTCGCCAACGGCGTGCTCGCCTCCCGCCTCGGCGGCGCGGGCGACCTCGACTCCGTCACGCGCGCGTGGGACGCGGGCCGGGCACCCGAGGCGGTACGGCACGCCGTCGCCGACGCGGTCCACGCCGTGTACGTCGGCGCGGCCTGCGCGGCGGCGCTGGCGTTCGTGGTGCTGCTCCTTCTCGCGCCGCGCCGCTTCCCCGTCCTCACCGACTGACGGTCCGGCACCGCGGGCACGCGCACGGCGGGAACCGGCCCACGATGTCGTACGGGATCTCGTCCCGCGACGGCTGGTACGTCACCCTCGGTCCCCACGTGCGGCCACCGTCCCGTGAGACCCGCAGGGTGATGTACGGGGCGATGAACCCCTCGTCCTGCGCGCCCGCCTGCTGCGTTTCCTCCGCCACGACCTCACCCTTCACTTTCCGTGCCGATTCCCGCACAGCGTGACGTCACCGCGGGTAGCCTCGGAAGGTGACCGAGCGTGACAACGGGGTTCGCACGAGGGGGAGTTGCGCGGCATGGCCATCGAGGACAACCCGAGGTCGCGGGAGCAGTACGGCCAGGAGCTGCGGCGCAGGCGCGAGGCGGCGGGGCTCACTCAGGAGGAACTGAGCCAGCGTGCGGTGATGTCCCGCACGCACATCGCCCACATCGAGGCGGGGCGCAGACGGCCCGACGTGGAGGACGCGCGCCGGCTGGATCAGGTGCTGGGGACGGACGCGTTCTTCGAGCGGTTCCTGCCGGCGCTGGACGGACGCAAGGTCGCCGAGCACTTCGCGGAGGCGGCTGAGCTCGAGCAACAGGCCGTCGTCATCAAGGAGTACGCGAGCACGCTGGTCCCCGGCTTCCTGCAGACGCCGCGGTACGCACGCGAAGTGCTCGGCTCGGGCTATCCCCCGAAGAGCGACGAGGAACGTGACAGGCTGCTTGTCACACGGCTCGAACGCGCCCGCATCCTGGACGACTTCGACTCACCCAAGGTGACGCTCCTCCTGGGGGAGGCGGTGCTCCGCCAGGTCATCGGCGGCCCGGAGATCATGTGCGAGCAGCTTCTGCACATCGCGGAGTTGGGCGACAGCCGCCGCATCCGGGTGCACGTCCTTCCGTTCCGGGCGGGGACGCACGCCCTGCTGGAGGGGCCGGTGAAGATCATGCGGTTCGACGAACTGCCGCCCGTCGCGTACGTCGAGGGCCTGAAGTCGGGGCGGGTGTGGGAGCTTCCGGCCGTGGTCGGCCAGCTCGACGACGTCTACGATCATGCGCTGGGCGACGCGTTGTCGCACCGGAAGTCCCTGGCCCTGCTCCGGTCGGTCGCGGAGGATTACGAGCATGACGCACAGCGAGCACAGGATTCCTGACGCCTCCGCGCTGACCGGCTGGCGCAGCTCCAGCTACAGCGGGGAGAGCGGCGGCAACTGCCTCGAAGTCACCGCCGCCGCCCTCCCCTCCGTCCCCGTGCGGGACAGCAAGAACCCGGTCGGGCCGGCGCTGCTGTTCTCCGCGCCGGCCTGGTCCGCGTTCGTCGGGTACGTCGGTCAGGCGCCGAGGTAGACCCCGGGGGCCTGCTTCGCCGCGCCGATGACATGGTTGGTGAAGGAGCCGTCGCCGTTCAGCACGACGATGGTGTCGCCGTCCTGCACGGCCGTGGCGGGGCCCCCGGAGACGTACCGCACCGTGCCCGCGTGGCCGTTGCGCACCAGCTGGACGCCCCACTGGCCGTTCTTCTTGGACAGCTTGGCGAGGACGCCGTTGGGCAGCTTGTAGGTGCCGGTCTTCAGCTGCCGGTTGACGTTGCCGATCCAGCTGTACGCCTGCCCGGTCGGGGTGAGGGCGAAGTAGAGGCCGTTGTGCTGGCCGCCGGCGATGACGCCCTTGGCGTGCAGGACGCCCAGGGAGACCTGGCGGTGGACGTTCTCGGCGCGGTAGTCGCGGACACCGATGCGGTAGATCCGCAGGAAGGTGCCGTCGGGGGCCTTCACCGTGCGCACCAGCGTGCCGACCTCGCCCTTCTCCGGCATCCGGTGCTTCTCGACGCCGCTCTTGGTCGCGATCTCCAGCATGGGCTGCGCGGTGTTGACGCCGGTGAGGCGGTAGGTGCGGCCGCCCAGGACCGCGCTGGTGTGGCGGCGGTCGAGCTTGGCGAGGACCCGGCCGGCCCAGCCGTCGGTCTGCTGCCACTTGGTGGAGACCGCGCGCAGCCAGACCTCGGGGCCGCCGTCGGAGGGGACGTTGCGCAGGACGGCGAGGGTGCCCGGGGCGGCGTACAGCTTGTAGCCGTCGTAGCGGGCGTCGCCGGTCGTGGCGGCGGTGCGCGCGGCTGAGGCGGGGACGGCGTGGGAGCCGGTGACCGCGACGGCGGTGGTGGCGGGAACGGCGACCGCGCCCAGGAGGGCCACGGTGGCGACGGCGGTGCGGAAGGCGGTGCGCATGACGACTCCTGAACTGGATGGCTGGGCCACCAAGTTACGGATCACCCGGCCCCGGACGCGTCTGCTCCGTGTCACAGTCTCGTGACAGGGCGTACACGCAAGCGCATACCGACCACTCAGTTTGGCCAAAAGGCAGCGCTCCGCACTACGCGCGGGTAGCGTGCGTCCCCCGCTCGACCCCACCCCCCTTGCGGTCCGACCGCTTCGGACCCGAGCCACGCAAGGAGCACCGGGATGTCCGTCCCCCGTCCCCACCGTCCCCTGGGGCACCACAGCGACCTGCGGGTGCTGCGCAGCGCCTATCGCTGGCAGCGCCGCACGGCCACGCTGACCGCCCTCGGCTACTTCACGCTGTTCCTGCTGCTGTCGGCGTTCGCGCCGGCGTTCATGACGCGCCCCCTCGCCGGCGGGCTGCCCGCCGGGCTGCTGCTGGCCCTGGTCCAGCTGCCCGTGACCTGGCTGGCGGTGGCGGTGTACGAGCACACCGCGCGCCGCCACGTCGATCCGATCGCGGACCGCATCCGCCGCCAGGCCGAGGTCGACGCCAAGCGGGAGGCCGTGCGATGACGGAGTTCAGCGGCAACGCCCAGACGATGGCCCTGATGGCGTTCACGGCCGTCGCCACGCTCACGCTGCTGCTGTGCGTGATGACCGGCCCCGACCGCGACGACCTCGACGAGTTCTACACCGGCTACGGCTCGCTCTCCCCGCTGCGCAACGGCCTGGCGATCGCCGGTGACTACATCTCCGCGGCGACCGTCCTCGGCACCGGCGGGGTCATCGCCCTGTGCGGCTACGACGGCATCGTGCTGGCCCTCAGCACGGCCCTGTCGCTGATGCTGCTGATGTTCCTGCTGGCCGAACCGCTGCGCAACGCGGGCCGGTTCACGATGGGCGACGCGCTCGCGCGGCGGATGCCCGGCCGGGCGGTGCGGGTGACGGCGAGCCTGGTGACGCTGGCCGCGCTGCTGCCGCTGATGCTGGTCCAGCTCGCCGGCACCGGCCAGCTGCTGGCGTTCATCCTCGGCTTCTCCGGCGACTCCCTGAAGACGGGAGTCATCGTCGGACTGGGCACGCTGATGATCAGCTACGCGGCGATCGGCGGGATGAAGGGCACCGCCCTGATCCAGATCCTGAAGATCGTGATGCTGCTCGGCTCCGGCGCCGTGGTCGCCGTACTGATGCTGGACCGCTTCGACTGGGACCTGGGCGCGCTGTTCGACACGGCGGCGGCCAAGAGCGGGGTGGGGCCGGCCTTCCTGCAGTCCGGGCTGCAGTTCGCGGGCGCGGCGAGCCCCCGCATCGACATGATCTCCGCGCAGCTCACGGTCGTGCTCGGCGGGGCGTGCCTGCCGCACATCACCATGCGCATGTACACCGCCTCCAGCGCCCGGCAGGTGCGCCGCTCGATGTCCTGGGCGGTGTCCTGCGTGGTCCTGTTCGTACTGGTCATGACGATCGTCGGGGTCGGCGCGACGGCGCTGCTGGGCCGGGCGGCGATCGCCGGGGCCGACCCGCGCGGGAATACGGCCTACCTGCTGGGCTCACGGGCGGTGTTCGGCGCCGATGTGTCGAACGCGGAGACGCTGCTGTTCACGACGGTCACCACGGCGATCTTCCTGACGGTGCTCGCCTCGGTCGCCGGCATGATCCTCGCCTGCGCCAACTCCCTCGCGCACGACGTGTTCGCCACGCGCGTGCGGGAGATGTCGCCGCACCGGGAGATGCTGCTGGCCCGGCTGTCCGCGCTCGGTGTGGGCGTGCTGGCGATCGTGCTGGCCGCCGAGGTCCAGCACCGCAGCCTGCAGCCGCTGGTCACGCTGTCCTTCTGCATCGGCGCGTCCGCGCTCGCCCCGGCCCTCGTCTACAGCCTGTTCTGGCGCCGGTACACGCGCGCGGGGCTGCTGGCCACGCTGATCGGCGGCACGGTCTCCGTCCTGCTGCTGATGCCCGGCACCAACCTGGTCTCCGGCTCGCCCGTCGCCGCCTTTCCCGAGGCCGACTTCAACTGGTTCCCGTTCACCACGACCGGCCTGGTCACCATCCCCCTCGGCTTCGCCCTCGGCTGGGCCGGCACCCTGCTCTCCGGCCGCCGCACGGCGGAGGAGCAGCGCCACCAGTACGAGGCGGTCGAGGGCTGGATCCTGGCCGGCGCGGTACGCCGGGACGGGTGAGCGCCGTCCCTCCCCGGGGGCCGTCCCCCGGGAGGGACGGCCCCGCTCACCGGCGCCCGGCGGACGGCCCGCCCCGCGCTGCGGGCGAGCCTCAGGCGTGCGCCCCGGCCGGCGACTGCACCCGGTGGTCCGTCAGGTGGCCCGCCAGATGGTCGGCCAGGTGCGGCAGCCAGTCCGGGCGGGCGTTGCCCAGCAGGTGGTCGCCGTGCGGCACGTTCAGGTACGTGGCGTGCGGGGCCGACCGGGCCAGCGGTTCGCCGTTCACCACGCCGGGGATGACGTCCTGCCCGCCGTCCACGACCAGCAGCGGCGCCGCGATGCGCGGGGCCAGGGCCGTCAGGTCCACCTCGGCGGCGAAGGCGCGGGCGGCGTCCGCCCCGCCGCAGCGCCGGACCAGGATGTCACGCACCGGACCGGGCAGGTCCGCCCAGTCGAGGCGGAAGGGGCCGCTGACCGTGGCGGCCGCCGCCACGCGCGCGTCCAGCGCCGCGGCCCGGGCCGCGAAGTATCCGCCCAGGCTCAGCCCGACGACACCGAAGCGGTCCAGGCCGAGCGCGTCGGCCACCCGGCCGACGACCTGCTCGTAGCGCGCGGTGAGCGTACTGCCGGACGCTAGCGCCCCCTGGCCGGGGCCGTCCATCGCGAACACGGCCAGGTCCCTGGCCAGCAGCGCCGAGGTCACGTCGAGGAACTCCTCCTTCGCGGAGTCCAGGCCCGGGACGACGATCACCGTGGCGGGCGCGTCGGCGGGGCCGCGCAGCCAGCCGGTGAAGCCCTCGCCGGTCACCCGCCGCGCCCCCGGCTCCAGCAGTCCGAGCGCCCGGCCCAGCGCCCGGTCCGCCTCGGCCGCCGCGCGGTGCGCTCCCGGCCCGTGCGCGAGGGTGGCGACGTGGAACCACCGGGCCGCCGCCAACAGGTACTCACCCGCCGAACGGGAGGACCCGGCGCTCTCCGCGCGCTCCAGGTGGCCCCGCGCCGCGCTTGCGCAGGCCGTCTCCCAGTCGGCGACGGAGCCGAGGCCCTCGGTGAGGCGCTGGTACTCGTGGGGGTCGACGCCCACGCCCAGCGCCCGGCTCCTCTGCGCGGCGGCGAACTCGGCGGCGTCCATGGCGTTCCTTTCGTCGTCGGCCGCGGTCGCGGCGCTCCGGTCCTCCTGGGTGGTCACCGGGTGCCTCCCGTGGTGAGGACGGCCTTGCCGCGGATGCGGCGTTCTCTCAGGTCGACCAGCGTGTCGGCGGTGCGCGCCCAGTCCTCGGTCCGGCCGATCTCCGGGTGCAGCCGCCCCCGGTCCACGAGCCGCACCAGGGCGTCCAGGTCACGGCCGTAGGCCGCACCGGCGTAGTGGAAGTGACGGATCGTCACCCGTTCCGGTCCGCCGAGCAGGTGGAAGAAGTCCAGGGTCGCCGGGGTGCGGCTCGCCTGCCCGAACCAGACGACCGTGCCGCCCGGACGCGTCAGGGACACGGCGGCCGGCAGGTTCGGCCCGCCCGTGGACTCCAGCACGAGGTCGAAGGGGCCCTCGGCGGCCGTGACGTCGTGCACCACCCTCGCGCCCAGCGCCGCCAGCCGCTCCCCGCGCCACGGGGTCGCCGTCACCGCGGTCACCTCCGCCCCGCCGCCGACGGCGAGTTCGGTGACGTAGTGACCGACGCCGCCGGAGGCGCCGGTCAGCAGGACGCGCAGCCCGGCCGGCGAACCGGCCGTCCGCAGCAGGCGCAGGGCGGTGATCCCGGCGAGCGGCAGCGCCGCGGCCCGGACGCTGTCGACGCCGTCGGGGAGCACCGCCAGGGAATGCGTGGGCACGGCGGCGTACTCGGCCCAGCCGCCGTGCGGCGGGTGCCCGACCACGCGGGTGCCGACGCCGGGTCCGGAGCCGTCGGCCGCCGGCTGGACCACCAGACCGGCGACGTCCTTGCCGGGCAGCCACCCCGGCTCGGGCCGTTCGAGGAGGAACGTCTCACCCCGGTTCGGCGCGAACGCCTCCACCTTGACCAGGGCCTCACCGGGCCCGGGAACGGGCTGGGGAACCTCGGCGAACGCGACCGGACGCGCCATGTCCCCCGTGGGAATCAGTTGTCGCATGCCGCCATGCAATCCCCGGGCCCGCCCCGCGCTCCAACAACGATCACGCACGACCGACAACCGATGGTTGTCGCCTAGGGTGAACGTCGTGGATCTTGACGTGGCCCAGTTGCGCGCCTTCGTGCGTGCCGCCGAGGAACTGCACTTCGGGCGGGCGGCCGCCGCGCTGTCCCTCTCCCAGCAGGCCCTGTCCAAGCGAATCGCCCGGCTGGAGTCCCTGCTCGGCACCCGGCTGCTGCGGCGCGGCGGCGGCACCGTCGGCCTCACCGAGGCGGGGCGGCGCTTCCTGCAGCCGGCCCGTCAGGCCGTCGCCGCGGCCGACGCCGCCGTCGCGGCCGTCACCGGCACCGGCCGGCCGCTGCGCGTGGACGTCTGGGGGCACCTGTACGCGCCCATGCGGACCCTCGCCGAAGTCGCCCACGAGGCCGGCGAGCTGACCCTCGGCCACGGCCGCGACCTGCCGTCGGTGACCCAGGCCCTGCTGCGCGGCGACATCGACGCCGCCTTCGGCCGGGTCCACCCGCCGCTGCACCCCGGACTGGCCCACCGTCTGGTCCGCCTCGAACCGGTGGACGCCGTCCTCGCCGCCGGCCATCCGCTCGCGGCCCGGCCGGCGTTGCGCCCGCACGAGTTGCGCGGCAGCGTGCTGTGGGCACCCGGCGCGCTGGACCGGCTCGACTTCCTCCACCAGTTCGCCGAACGGTTCCGCATCCCCGACCGGGCCGCCGGCGTCAACCTGGGCCTGAGCCACTTCCTGCGGGAGGTCGCCGACGACCCGCGCCGCTTCACGCTGCTGCCCGCCGACGTGCCCCTGCCCGAGGTTCCCGGGCTGCGCACGGTCCCGCTGGTCGAGCCCACACCGCTGTACGCCTGGTCCCTGCTGTGGCGCACCGGAGACCGCCACCCGGGGCTGGACCGCCTGACCGCCGCGTGCGCGGCCCGCGCCGGGCGCAGCCGCTGGCTGGAGTACACCCCGACCCGCGACTGGCTCCCGGAACCCCCCGCACCCGCCGGCCCGGACGGCCACCAGGTGGCGGGGGCCGAGTGAGCGGACCCGCGCCGGACCCGAACTAGGCGGGCTCGCCCGTGGCGGGCGGGGCCGGCGGGGTGGGCGGGGTCGCCGGTGCCGCGTCCGCGGAGGGCGTGGAGGTGCGGTACCAGCCCTCGGCGGCCTTGCGGCGCTGCATCGACGTCAGTTGGAGGGCGAAGTACACGGCGGCGGCCGCGGCGGCGAGGTTCAACAGGTCGGCGATCATGTACTGGGTGATCGCGCCCTTGATCTCCCCCAGCCCCTCGGCGGAGCGGTAGCGCGCGTCGGAGACCCGGCCGAAGACGGTGCTGACCGCGAACAGCGTCCACCACAGGGTCACCGGCCAGGTCCGCGCCCGGTACGGCCCGTCCTCCGGCAGCTGGGTCGCCGCGCTCCACATGTCCGAGGCCACCTGGTACGGCAGCCACAGGTTGCCCAGCGGAATCAGCCAGGCGGCGATCGCCCAGCCGGACCCGTGGCGGAAGCGGTCCGGGCCGAGCGGCTCGGTCGCCCGCCGCATCCGGAAGAACCAGACGACGAAGGCGACCGCGCACAGCAGGTAGGCGCCGAACTGCACCTGCCCGGCCGTGTCGTACAGGTCGGCCGCGTCCGTCAGCTCCCGCTGCGCGGCGAAGAGGAACCCGTCGTCGCCGTCGATCGCCGAGCGCAGCCGCACGCCCGCGAACAGGCTGAACAGATCGCCCAGCGCGGCGACACCCAGTCCCGCGAGCGCGACGGTCAGCGGGCCGCGCGGGAACGGGCGCGCCCCGTCGGGCAGGAGCGGGTACGGCTGGTGAGCGGTGGTCATGATGGTGCAGGCCCCCCGGGCGAGATGTCGGGACACCGGCCGGGCCCGGCGCCGGCGCGACGGCCGGGCACGGTCGCCGGCACGACGGCCGGGCAGCGGTGCCGACGCGACGGCCGCGCAACGGCACGGCCGGGGAACGATACCCGCATCCATGCGCCTGGTGCATGACAATTACGCAGGTGGGGCGGCCTGCCCACCCTCCCCGCGCCGGCCTACTCCACGAGACGGCCCGTCAGCGCGGTGAGGCTGTTGCGCATGCGGTCCATGTGGGCGCACACCTCGTCCCAGCGCTCGCCGTGCTCCCGCAGGATCTGCTCCGTCTCACCGGCGACCTGCTCCTCGTACAGCCGGGCCCCGGCGAGCAGTTCGGCCGCGGCGACCCGCGCCTGGTCCTGCCGGCGGCGGCCGGACTGCTCGGCGTCGGCGTACGCCTGCCGCGCCTCCTCCAGCGCCGCCTCGGCGCGCGCCACCAGGTCGGCGTGCTGGGCGTCCAGGGCCTCCGCCCGCTCGACGGCCTCCCGGTCGGCCCGCGCCAGACGCGCGGCGTGCTCCTTCTCCTGCGCGGCGAGCATCCCGGCGGTGCGGTGGCGCACCTCGCGCAGTCCGCCCAGCGCCTGCACCCGGGCGTCCTTGATGGCGCGGCGGGCGGCGACCCGGATCTCGTCGGCCTCGGCGCGGGCCGCGAGCAGGTGCTCACGGGCCCGCTCGTCGGCCTCCTCACGCACAGCCTCCGCTTCCTCCCGCGCCGCCCGGCACACCTCCTCGGCCTCCGCCTCGGCCCGCGCGACCTCTTCCCGCGCCGCGCGCCGGGCCCGCTCCCGCACGGCCTCCGCCTCCTGGACGGCGAGGTCGTACAGGGCCCGGGCGCCCTCCCCGAGCGCGTCGTAGGTCTGCGGCTGCAGCCGGGCGACCGTCTCCCGCAGCCGCTGCGCCTCGCCGTCCATCTCCTTGGCCAGCACGGTGAGCCGCGCCGCCCGCTCCCACGCCGCGTCCCGGTCCTCGGCGACCACCGCGACGTAGGCGTCGACCTGTTCGGGCCGGTACCCGCGCCCTCTGACGGTCACGAAGCCGTACGGCGACGACGATGTGCTGCTCATCCGATACCCCTCTCCCGTCGCTCTCCCGCCGAACGGTCGCGAAAAATGATGATGTGGCGCACATCTTGAGGTATCACGCAGAAATGTTCATAACGCGACACTCCGGACATACGTCACGGCCGCGGGAGGAAAGAGAGCGGAAAGTGAAACGGGCCGGCCCCGATCTCCCGATCGGAACCGGCCCGTTCAGCCGGGGGGGCAGCGGGCGATGACGCCCCGTCAGCCCTGCGTGGTGTGTGGGTTTCGAACGGTCAGAGCAGGCCGTCCCACATCTGCTCCAGCAGCACCGACCACCAGCTCTCCGGCGACCCCAGCGCCGCCGGGTCCAGCGCCGCGAGCTGCGCCTGGAAGTCCACGGTCCAGCGGCCGGCCTGCTCCTGGTTCAGCCCGAACCGCAGCCGCCACATCCGCCCGAGCAGCGCCAGACAGCGCTGGAACTCCGGCAGCCCGGTGTTCACGAACTGCGGCGGCACCGGCGCCCCGCCCGGCCCGGCCTCCACGGGCACGGCCACAATGTGCGCGGTGCCGTACTGCACGCACAGCGCCTTGCCGAAGTCGGTGCCCATCACCAGGTACGAGCCCGCGTCCGGCGTCGGCTGCACCCCGCGCTCGGCCGCCAGCTCCGCCAGCGTCGGCACCGGCCGCCCCGGCTGGGCCTGCGCCCAGAAGAACGGGCCCATGTCCACCGGCAGACCGGCCACCACCAGGGTGTGCGCCACGATCGGCGGCACCCCCTGCCGCGACACCGCCTGCTGCTCGAACCGGAAAATGCCCGGCCCGAACGCCCCCGCCAGCTCCTGCGCGACGCCCTCCGGCGGGAGAGGCGGCACCGGCTGCACCGGCGGCAGCGGCGCCCGCACCGGCGCCGGGCGCGCCGGACCGTCGGCGACCTGATGCAACTCGCCCTGGTGGGCGAGCAGTTGCTGCATGCCCTGCTGCCGGCTCGCGTGATCCGTGCCGTACGGCGCGATCGACGTGATCCGCGCCTGCGGCCACTGCTCCCGGATCATCCGCGCGCAGTACGCGCCCGGCAGCTCGCACGACTCCAGCTCCGTGTGCAGCTCCAGCACCTGGTCCGGCGGCACGTTCATGGCGCGCAGCTCGTGGAAGATCTGCCACTCCGGGTGCGGGGTGCCCGGCGCCGAACGCCGGATCAGCTGCTGCTCCGACCCGTCCTGCGCCCGGTAGCGCAACACGGCCTGATAGCCCGGGCCGACGGTCGGCTGCCCGGGGGCCGCCTGCGGGAAGCCGGCCCCCGGGGGCATACCGGGCACGGGCGCGCCGGCGGGCGGCGGCATGGCACCGGGGGGCATGCCACCGGGCGGTACCGCACCCGGGGGTACGGCACCGGGGGGCACCGCGCCGGGCGGGGCGGGCGGGGCCATGCCGGGGACGCCCGGGACGGGCGGCGGCGGAGGCGGGGGCGCACCGGGGCCACCGACCGGGGGCGCGGCCAGCATGGTCTCCGCGTGATGCACGGCACCGCGCGCGCCCCCCGCCGAGGGGTGCGCGCCGGGGGTGCCGGGCGGGGTGGGGGCTCCGGGAGCGCCGGGAGCACCGGGACTGCCCGGAACGCCGGGGGCGCCCGGAGGCTTCGGAGCACCCGGGGCTCCCGGGGCTCCCGGGTCGGCGAACATCGTCGCCGCGTGGTGGACACCGCCGGGCGGCGTGCCGCCGGGGGCGCCGGGGGCGGCAGGAGGCTGCGGCGCACCGGGTCCGCCGGGCGTACCGGGGGCGGCGGGAGGCCGCGGCGCGCCGGGGGCTCCGGGGGCGCCCGGAGGCTTCGGGGCACCCGGGGCTCCCGGGTCGGCGAACATCGTCGCCGCATGGTGGACCCCACCGGGCGGCGTCCCGCCGGGCGCGCCGGGGGCGGGCGGGGCCGGCTGCGCGCCCTCGGGGCCGTCGGGGCCGAGGGCGGACACCAGCTGCGTCGGGACGTACCCGCCCTGCGCCGCGGGCGCGGACGGCGGAGGCGTACCCGGAGTGCCGGGAGCACCCGGCGGAGGCGGCGGAGTCGCACCGCGCCCACGCCGCGGAGGCGGCGCGGCCTTGCTGGTCGCCGCGTCGGCGATGTCCCCGGCGTGCGAGGCCCCCGGCCGCTCGGGCGCACCCTGGGTGCCGGACGGCGGGGTGGCGGGAGCGGCGGGAGCCCCAGGCGTACCGGGTGCCTGCGGGGCGCCCGGAACACCGGGCCCCTGCGGATACCCGTACGACGAGGCACCGGGCGGCGGAGGCGGCGTACCCGGACCCCCCGGGCCCTGCGGGTAGCCGTACGACGAAGCACCCGGCGGCGGAGGCGGCGGCGTACCGGGACCTCCCGGGCCCTGCGGGTAGCCGTACGACGGCGGCGGCGGGGTGGCCGGGCCGCCCTGCGCCGCCGTGCCCGGTTCGGTGATCGCCGGGGCGATCGCCGTGCGCGGGAGCTGGCTGCCGCCCGACATCAGTGCCGTCTTGGCGTCCGGCAGCGACACCGGCGGCACGTCCCCGGCCTCGCTCAGCGGCGGCGCGAACACCGTCTGCGGCAACGGCACCGAACGGTCCTCACCGGCGTCCGCGTTGGTGTCCGTACCGGCCCACGGCGTCGCCCCCACGGGCGCACCCGGCACCTGGACCGGCCCCGGTGCACCCGGCGCACCCGGCGCCCCGGCGGCCGACGGCGCGCCCGGCGCGTCGGCCGACTCCCGCGCACCCGGCACCGGCACCCCGCCCTGCGTCTGGGGCAGCGGACCGGCACCCCCGCCCGCACCACCGGACGTACCGGAGGCGCCGGACGCGGCGGCCGCGCCGGACGCACCGGCCCTGTCCGTCACGGCCGCCGCGGAATCGGCGGCCCCGCCGGGCGTGTCCGCCCCGGCCGACCCCGCCGAACCCACCGAACCCGCCGAACCCGCCGGCTCCTCCGTCCGCTCCGGCCCGTCCGCACCGTCCCGGCGGCGGTCCGGGATGCCCAGCTTGTCCGCCGCCTCCTGCAACCACTCCGGCGGTGTCAGCAGGAACGACGTCTGGTTCAGATCCACCCGCGCCGCGGGCGCCGGCGCCGGCTCCGCGGCCTCCGCACGCCCGTACTCCTCCTCGTAGCGGCGGATCACCTCACCCACCGGCAGCGCCGGCCACAACGTGGCCTCCCCGCTGTCCCGGGCGATCACCAGCCGCTGCCCGCCCCCGTCCGAACGCGGGCCCTCCGACCGGTCCTCCCCCCACACCACGAAACCGAGCTCGAACTCCCGCACCCGCACCTCACGGTGCTGGTACGCGGGCACGTCCCCGTTGATCCACTCCTCCGCGCGCTCCTGCGCCTGCGCGAACGTCACCATCGCGAAATCACTCCCCCGCGGAAGAAACCGGAACGGCACGCGCGAACCCGCCGTCCACCATCAGATTCGCCACGGTCTCCAACTCCGGCGGAGACCCCGCGAGTCGCGACAGGAACGCGTCGAAGTCCTCCCCGCACGGCAGCAGCAACCGCTCCACCCGCTCCGCAGGCGTCCACGAGGGATCCACGTCCCGCGCGTCGTCGTACGCGCAGAACCACACCGAACCGATCCGCTCGCCCTTCACCTTCACGGCCAGCAGACCGCCCTGGACGAAACCCACGCCCAGATAGTCCTTCGTCAGATGGTCCCGCAGGCACTTGTTCACATACACCAGGTCGTTGACCGCCGCCTCGTCCCGCACCGTGAAGAACGGCTGGTCCACCAGCAGCCCCAACTCCGCGTCCAGCGCCGTCCCCACCGGCGCGCAACCGCCCGCCGCCTTCAGGAACGAGCGGTACGCGCCCGGCAGCCGGTACCCGAGGTCCTCCTCGACCCCCTGCACCTGCTGCTCCGTCACCGCCACACCCGACTTCGGCAGCCCGAAGTGCGCCGGCCGCGTCTCCTGCAACGGCCGCGTGCCCCGCTTGTCCTGGTCCACGACCGCCGTCGCGATCCCGCCGTGATGCCGCAGCAGCGCCTTCACCTCGACCGGCACCAGCTCCAGCCGCCGCGACCCCACCACGTGGTGCCACGTCCAGCCGTGCGGCGTCGCCACACTCGGCACCGTGTCCCACAACTCGTGCCCGCTCGCCGCCAGCGCCGCGTTCGCCGACACGTAGTCCGTCAGCCGCAACTCGTCGACACCGAACCCCTCCGGCGGCTCCGCGATCTCCGCGGCCGCCCGCGCGTAGGGCGAGAAGTCGGGGTAGCCCCGCTCGTCCACCCGCACCCCTCTGGGATGACGGGCGGCCCGAACCGGATCCGGGAAGTGCACGACCTGCCCGGCATAAGCCGCGTTCGGCGGCGTGGCCTGTCCCCCAGCCTGGCGGCTGGGCGGTGCCCCCAGCCCGAGCCGACCTGTCGTCATGGCGGTTGCCCCCTGCGGCACTCTGGACGACCCGCGGGACCGCCCTCGGCGCCCCACGGCCCGTATCCGACTGTCTCAACGGTCCTGGGCACGCTGACCGCGCCCATCGCGGTGCCGACAGCCTATGCGGTACGCCGACCCCGGTCACCGGCACCGGCCCCGCACCCCCGGCCACCCCCACGCTCCCCGTGACCTGCCGTCACGCACCTGTCACCGCACCGTCACAGCCCCACCCCGCGCGGGCGTGTCACCCGGCCCCAGCTTCCGCACCCACCACACCATTTGGCACTCTGAGTCCTTCGGGGGATGCTCGGGAGGGTATGACGATCATGAACGCCACGCAGACGGGACCGCACACCGGCGCCGCCGCCTCCGGCGACCCCCGCATCGGCTGGAGCAGCACCGACGCCCCCCAGCCCCCCACCCTGCGCCACCGCCGCGACGGCATACTCCCCACCGTCGCCGCCGCCCTCTCCGTGCGCGGCGCCACCCTCACCGGCACCGCCGCCCGCAGCGACCAGCCGCCCGCGCTGCACCCCCTCGTCCAGGACTTCCTCGACACGCTCACCAGCGGCCAGCGCGACCGCTTCACCGGACGCTGCGCCGAAACCATCCTCATCTCGCGGCACCTCACCACCGCCGACGCCGCCCGCAGCAAACGCGCCGCCCGCAGACCCATGACCAACGGCGAAGCCCGCAAAGCCCTCAAACACGCCAAACTCACCGCCCGGCGCATCCGCGAGGACGGCGACCCCCTGCACGGCACCTTCGCCGCGCCCTGCCGCGCCTGCACCGCCCTCAGCGCCCACTTCGGCGTCCGCATCGTCGACCCCACCACCACCGACGACTGACCCCGCACCCTCAGACACGATCGACGAACCAGGGCAGATGCACACCGACCGCGCCTCCAGCACCCGCTTCCCCGTCCCCGTCGACGCCGCCCTGCGCGACGCCGGCTGGCAACCCGGACGCTGGGACATCAAGCAAGCCGAGATCTGGGCCGACACCCTGCGCGAGCACACCTCACCCGCCGGCCACCGCCACACCGTCTTCCCCGCCGCCGTCGAAGCCTGGGCCGAATTCGGCGGCCTCACCCTCACCCCCACCGGCCCCGGCCGCCAGATCGCCCCCGCCGCCCTCCACCTCGACCCCCTGCACGGCCTCCACCTCGCCCGCACCCTCGGCGACCTCGGCCGCGCCCTCGACACCGAGGTCAGCCCCCTCGGCGCAGAAACCGACACCCACGCCCTCATCGCCATCGACACCGAAGGCCGCGTCTACGCCCTCGACCACACCGGCGACTGGTACCTCGGCCCCGACATCGACCAGGCCCTCACCGCCCTCGTCACCGGCACCCAGCCCACCCGCCTCACCACGGCCTGACCGCCCTGCGGCCGCCGGGCACCGCCCTACCGGGTCGGAAGCACCGCCGACACCCGGAAACCCCCCGCGTCCGTCGGCCCCGACACGAACACACCCCCGAGCGCCAGCACCCGCTCCTTCATCCCCACCAGCCCGTTGCCCCCCGACGGCAACCGCGCCGACGACGCCGAGCCCCCCTCCGGCGGCGGCTCGTTCTCCACCTGCATCGCGATCTCCGACCCCCGGTACGCCAGCCGCACATACGTCTTCGCGCCCGCCGCGTGCTTGTGGACGTTCGTCAACGCCTCCTGCACCACCCGGTACGCCGTCGCCTCCACCTCCGCACCACACGCCCGCGCCTCCCCGTCGACGGACAGATCCACGACCATCCCCGCCGCCGCCGACTGCCCCACCAGCTCCTCGATCTCCGCCAGACACGGGCCCTCGGCCACCGCGTCCTCGCCGGCCGCCCGTGAAGCGGCCGCCGCGGCCGCCACCCCCACCGCCGCCAACGGCACCGACGCCGGCCGCGGACCAGCCCCCTCCGAGCTGCGCAGCACCCCCAGCATCTCCCGCAACTCCGTCAACGCCTGCCGCCCCATGTCCCCCACCAGCGCGGCGTTCTTCACCGCCTTCTCCGGATCCTTCCGCGCCACCGCCTGCAACGCCGCCGCATGCACCACCATCAGGCTCACCCGATGAGCCACCACGTCATGCATCTCCCGCGCGATCCGCGTCCGCTCCTCGTTGCGGGCCCACTCCGCGCGCTCCTCCGCACGCTCCGCCAGCAACTGAAGCTCCCGCTCCAGCGAATCCGCGCGCTCCCGCAAGCTCTCCATCAGCCGCCGCCGCGCCCCCACGTACAGCCCCAGCAGCACCGGCGGAGCGGTCATCCCCAGCGCCATCGAGATCGACGCGAACGGAACGAACCAGTCCCCCACGTCCCCGCTGTCCGCGGCCTGCCGCAACCGCACGAACGTCACGATCAGCATCGCCACCAGCGACATCCCCGCGAGCGAGGCGATCACCCGGCGCGGCAGCTCCGAGGCCGCGAGCGTGTACAGACCGACCACGCCCATCAGGAACCCCATCTGGGCGGGCGTGACGGCGACCGACACCAGCACCACGGCGATCGGCCACCGCCGCCGCACCAGCAGCACGGCGCCGGCCAGGAACCCGAACACCACCCCCACCGAGACCGGAATCCCCGCGTCCCGCGCGAACGGAATCCCCTCCACCGCACACTCGACGGCGGACACCGCCGCCAGCCCCCAGTCCAGCACCGCGGAACGCCACCGCGCCCACCACCACGGCCCGGTCCCGGCCGCAGCGTGCGCTTCCCCCGTCGTGGTCATGCCCCCAGCCTACGATCGCCCGCCGGCCCTTTTCCGGCGAGTTTCCACTACAGGCAGAGATCCCTCGAACAGGCGAACGCGCTCCCGTTTCCCTACCGAACCCATCATTCCGCCCGGACGGTATGGACATGGCACATACCCATGGCAAGTACGCCGACTTCGAGGGCCTCCGGGAACAGGCGATGGCTCTGCGCCGCGCCGGCCTCAGCCGGCGCCACATTCGTGACCGGCTTCGCGTCGACAACAACGACATCCTCAACCGGCTCCTGGAAGGCGAGCCCCCACCGGAGTGGACCAAGCGCCCGAACGCCAAGGACGACCTCAGGGTGAAGGCTCGCGAGTTACGCCTCCAGGGCTGGACGTACGATCAGATCCAAGTCGAGCTGGGCTGCTCGAAGAGCTCGATCTCGCTGTGGGTGCGGGATCTACCCAAGCCGGAGCGTCGCGACCCGACGGAACAGGCGAGGCTGGCCGCACGAAAGCGCTGGGAGCACGAGCTGGCAGTGCGGGACGAACAACGGCAGCGAGCCAAGGCAGCCGCCGCACAAGAAATCGGCGCCATGACAAGCCGCGAGCTGTTCATGACCGGAGTCGCCCTGTACTGGGCGGAAGGCGCCAAGGACAAGCCATACGCCCGGCGAGAGAACGTCCAGTTCGTAAACAGCGATCCCGGTGTGATCCAGATCTTCATGGCCTGGCTCGACCTACTGGGCGTGGAGCCGGAGCGCCTGCGCTACAGGGTCATGATCCATGCCACGGGGGATGTCGAGGGCGCCAAGCAATACTGGGCCGATCTTGTCGGCGTGGACGCATCCGCGTTCCAGCGGACAACCATCAAGAAACACAACCCCAGGACAATCCGCAAGAACGTGGGGGAGAACTACCGGGGCTGTCTCGTGATCAGCGTCCGGCAGTGCGCTGACCTGTACCGCCGGATCGAAGGGTGGTGGAACGGCATGGTCAGTGCCGTCTCAGGGATCACGGCGTCCCCTCACTCGGGTAAGGTCTGATGCAGCCATCCGCCATGGGGTAACTGGTAGCCCGCGGGCCTTTGAAGCCCTGTAGTGCTGGTTCGAATCCAGCTGGCGGAGCTGCTCGGTTCGGGTCCTGACCCACGTGGTCAGGACCCGCACTCATTTCTCTCACGTGCCGCCCCGGTATCCTGCGGATGTCCACCCCCACCCCGTCACCAGCCGAAGGGCACCCCCGTGAGCGTCATCCGCCCGGCAGCCGTCGTCGTACTCGCAGCGGGTGAGGGCACCCGTATGAAGTCGGCCACACCCAAGGTGCTGCACGAGATCTGCGGCCGCAGCCTCGTCGGCCATGTGCTGGCCTCCGCGCGTGAGTTGGACCCCGAGAACCTGGTCGTCGTGGTCGGGCACGCGCGCGAGAAGGTCACCGCGCACCTGAACGCGATCGACCCCGGCGTCCGCACCGCCGTGCAGGAGCAGCAGAACGGGACCGGGCACGCCGTGCGCAGGGCGCTGGAGGAGCTGGGTGGCGGCGTCGACGGGACCGTCGTGGTGGTGTGCGGGGACACCCCGCTGCTGACCGGTGAGACGCTGACGCGGCTGGCGGCGACGCATGCCGCCGACGGCAACGCGGTGACCGTGCTGACGGCGGAAGTGCCGGACGCGACGGGGTACGGCCGGATCGTGCGGGACGACTCCGGTGCGGTGACCGCGATCGTGGAGCACAAGGACGCCTCCGAGACGCAGCGGGAGATCCGGGAGATCAATTCCGGGGTGTTCGCGTTCGACGGCGCGCTGCTGGCGGACGCGCTGAAGCAGGTGCGGACGGACAACTCGCAGGGCGAGGAGTACCTGACCGACGTGCTGGGGATCCTGCGGGAGGCCGGGCACCGGGTCGGTGCGTCGGTGGCCGCGGATCACCGGGAGATCGCGGGGATCAACAACCGGGTGCAGTTGTCGCAGGCCCGGCGGATCCTGAACGAGCGGCTGCTGACGGCCGCCATGCTCTCCGGGGTCACCGTGATCGACCCGGCGACCACCTGGGTGGATGTGACGGTCACCTTCGAGCAGGACGTCGTGGTGCATCCGGGGACGCAGCTGACCGGTGCCACTCGCTTGGCGGAGGGTGCCGAGGTGGGTCCGAACAGCCGGCTGCACGACACGCAGGTGGGGGCCGGGGCCCGGGTGGACAACACGGTGTCGGACGGGGCCGTGGTGGGCCCGGAGGCGTCCGTGGGGCCGTTCGCCTATCTGCGGCCGGGTACGCGGCTGGGGGCCAAGGGCAAGATCGGGACCTACGTCGAGACGAAGAACGCCGAGATCGGTGAGGGGACGAAGGTTCCGCACCTGAGCTACGTCGGTGACGCGACGATCGGTGAGTACACCAACATCGGTGCGGCGAGCGTGTTCGTGAACTACGACGGTGAGAAGAAGCACCACACGACCGTCGGGTCGCACTGCCGTACCGGTTCGGACAACATGTTTGTGGCGCCTGTCACGGTCGGGGACGGTGCCTACACGGCTGCCGGCTCTGTGATCACCAAGGATGTGCCGCCCGGTTCGCTGGCCGTGGCCCGTGGTCAGCAGCGGAATATCGAGGGTTGGGTGGCGCGCAAGCGTCCTGGGAGCGCGGCGGCGAAGGCGGCCGAGGCGGCGTCCCGGGATTCGGGCAACGAGGACTGACCGGAAACAGGTGCGTCGAAGACGGCGTACCGTGATAAGTGCACACACCCGCACCCCACCAGCTGAGACGGCCTGTCGCCGCGCGCCGGCGGCGAGGTCTCTCGACACCGAGCTGAGAACACCTCTGAGGAGATCAGTGCTGTGACCGGGATCAAGACGACCGGCGAGAAGAAGATGATGTTCTTCTCCGGCCGCGCCCACCCCGAGCTTGCCGAGGAGGTCGCCCAGCAGCTGGGTGTCGGGGTCGTCCCGACGAAGGCCTTCGACTTCGCCAATGGTGAGATCTACGTCCGTTACCAGGAGTCCGCTCGTGGTGCGGACTGCTTCCTGATCCAGAGCCACACGGCTCCGATCAACAAGTGGATCATGGAGCAGCTGATCATGATCGACGCGCTGAAGCGTGCGTCGGCCCGCTCCATCACGGTCATCGTGCCGTTCTACGGTTACGCGCGGCAGGACAAGAAGCACCGTGGTCGTGAACCGATCTCGGCGCGTCTGATCGCGGACCTGATGAAGACGGCGGGTGCGGACCGCATCCTGACCGTCGATCTGCACACGGACCAGATCCAGGGCTTCTTCGACGGCCCGGTGGACCACCTGTTCGCGCTGCCGCTGCTGGCGGACTACGTGGGCGCGAAGGTGGACCGGGAGAAGCTGACGGTGGTCTCGCCGGACGCCGGCCGGGTGCGGGTGGCGGACCGGTGGTGCGACCGTCTGGGCGCTCCGCTGGCGATCGTGCACAAGCGGCGTGACAAGGACGTGGCGAACCAGGTGACCGTCCACGAGGTCGTGGGTGAGGTCAAGGGCCGGGTCTGTGTCCTGGTGGACGACATGATCGACACCGGTGGCACGATCTGTGCGGCGGCGGACGCGCTGTTCGCGCACGGTGCGGAGGACGTCATCGTGACGGCGACGCACGGTGTGCTGTCGGGTCCGGCGGCGGACCGGCTGAAGAACTCGCGGGTGAGCGAGTTCGTGTTCACGAACACGCTGCCGACGCCGGGTGAGCTGAACCGCGAGCTGGACAAGATCACGGTGCTGTCGATCGCTCCGACGATCGCGTCGGCGGTGCGTGAGGTGTTCGAGGACGGTTCGGTGACGAGCCTGTTCGACGAGCAGTAAGGGTTCTGCAGCCGGTGGGCTGCTGATCGTTTTGGGAACGGCCTCCCTTGCCGAGTAGACTGCTGCAGTTGCTCGGCGAGGGAGGCCGTACCCGTGTGGTGCGGCGGTCCGTAATCGACGCGCTCTTCGTAGCAGGCCGTTCGTTGGCCGGGTAACCCCGTCCGTTTTCCGCTTCCTACGAGGAGTGATCCACATGTCCGAGGTGAAGCTCGCCGCCGCCACGCGCACCGAGTTCGGCAAGGGTGCCGCGCGTCGTGTCCGCCGCGACAACAAGGTTCCCGGTGTTCTGTACGGTCACGGCATCGAGCCGCTGCACCTGACGCTGCCGGGCCACGACCTGCTGCTGGCGCTGCGTACGCCGAACGTCCTGATCGCCCTGGACATCGACGGTCAGCGCACCGAGCTGGCGATCCCGAAGGCCGTGCAGCGCGACCCGCTGAAGGGCTTCCTGGAGCACGTCGACCTGCTGCTGGTCAAGCGCGGCGAGAAGGTCACGGTCGAGATCCCGGTCCAGACCGAGGGCGAGCTGGCCCCGGGTGGCAACCTGCTCGAGCACGTGCTGAACGCCCTGCCGGTCGAGGCCGAGGCCACGCACATCCCCGAGGCCGTCACGGTGTCCGTGGAGGGCCTGGAGGCCGGTGCCTCCATCCACGCCAAGGACATCACGCTGCCGAGCGGCGTGACCCTGGCCGTCGAGGAGGACGCGGTCGTCCTGCAGGTCCTGGCCGCGCAGGCCGAGGAGGCCGCCGAGGGCGAGGAGACCGAGGGCGAAGAGGCCGCCGAGGCCTGATCCTCGCCGCCGTCGTCAACTGACCAGCCGCCGCTTCCCTCGCCGGGAGCGGCGGCTGGCGCGTATCAAGGAGACATGGACGTGACCACCCCTGCCAGTGCCCCCTGGCTGATCGTCGGGCTCGGCAACCCGGGCCCCGAGTACGCCATGAACCGGCACAACGTCGGCTTCATGGTGGCGGACCTGCTGGCCGAGCGGATCGGGGGGAAGTTCAAGCGGGCCGGCAAGGCGCAGGCGCAGGTCGTGGAGGGGCGGATCGGTCCGCCCGGTCCGGCGAACCGGCGGGTGGTGCTGGTGAAGCCGATGTCGTACATGAACCTGTCGGGCGGTCCGGTGAACGCGCTGCGGGAGTTCTACAAGGTGCCGTTGGCGAACGTGGTCGCGGTGCACGACGAGCTGGACATCGACTACGGGACGCTGCGGCTGAAGCTGGGCGGCGGGGACAACGGCCACAACGGGCTGAAGTCGATCACGAAGGCGCTGGGGCGCGAGTACCACCGGGTGCGGTGCGGGATCGGGCGGCCGCCGGGGCGTATGCAGGTGGCGGACTTCGTGCTGAAGGACTTCTCCTCAACGGAGCGCAAGGAGCTGGACTGGTTCGTGGACCGGGCGGCGGACTCCGTGGAGTGTCTGGTGACGGAGGGCCTGGAGCGGGCGCAGAGCGCGTACAACTCCTGACTTGTCGCTTACGTGAGTTGACCGGGTGCGCGGGGATGGCGAATGATCCCGGCCATGCCTGCTGCCACTGCCACGAGGTCCCGTCAGGCGTCCGCCGCCGCGCTGCGGTTCGGGCGGCTGGCCGTGATGGGTGCGGTGACGGCGCTGATCCTGGTGGCGGGGGTGTGGGCGTCGTGGGGGACGGCCCAGCACGTGATGCTCACCAAGGGGCGTGAGCGGGGGACGGTCGTGGTGACGCGGTGCGCGGAGGACGTGTGCACGGGGCCGTTCACGCCGGGGTCGGCGGGATCGGTGGCGCGGCGCAGCGTGGTGATCGAGGACGCTCTGGCGGTGCGGGTGGGCCGTACCTACGCGGTGGTGGTGAAGCCGGGCAGCGACGAGGTGGTCCGGTCGGGGCCGGCGGGGGTGCTGTTCGCGTGGGTGCCGCTGGGCGGTGCGCTGCTGCTGGCGTCGGTGGTGGTGGCCGGGGGGCTGCGGCTGACGCGGGCGGCGTGGGTGCTGGCGGGCTCCGGGTTCGCGCTGCTGACGGCGGCGTTCGTGTCGGTGTGACGAGTCGCCCGGCGGCGGGGTTCGTATCGGTGACGAGTCGCCCGGGCGGCGAGGTTCGTGCCGGTGCGACGGGTCCGCGGCGGGGTTCTTGCCGGTAGGACGGCCGGGTCGGCGGCTGGTTCGTGACGGTGTGACGGGTTTCGGCGTTCTCCACTTCGTGGAGGGTGTGAGTGTTGCCGCTTCGTGATTGACCTGGTCATCCGCGGGGCCGGAAGCTGAGCCGCCCCCTCCACATCTTCCCTTCCGCTTCTTGAAGATGGACTGCCCCATGCGAACCCCCCCTCGCGTCGGCGCCGTGTGCGCCCTCGCAGCCGCCGCCTTCCTCGCGGCCCCCTCCGCTCACGCGACCGCGCCCGGCGACAACGGCACGGTGAAGATCCACGACGCCTCGACCGGCGAGGAGCTGCGCCGCAACGAGCCGCACGTGTGCACGTTCTACCTGGACGCCTTCGGTTTCGACGGCGGTCAGCAGGTGTCCTGGCACATCGAGTCCTGGGCGCCCACGGCCGGCGTGAAGGGCGAGACGGTGAAGTCCGGCGCGATCACCCTGGACGGCGCGGGTCACGGCCGTACGGAGGATCTGTCGCTGCCGGACGGGCACTACAAGCTGTTCTGGAACTTCGCCGGTGAGCACAGCAAGGCGGCGAAGCACAAGGTGTTCTGGACGGACTGCGAGAAGTCCGAGGGCGGCGGGGCGCCGTCGGCGTCCGCGTCGGCGTCGGTCTCGGCTTCCGCTTCGGCGTCCGCGTCCGCTTCGGCCGCTCCGTCGGCGTCCGCGTCGGCGTCGGCCTCCGCCGGTGAGGGCGGTGCCGTGCCGTCGGCGTCGGCGTCGCCGTCGGCGCAGGGCGGTGCGGCCGGCGGCGACCTGGCCGAGACCGGGAGCAGTGCCCCGGTGGGCCTGCTGTCGGGTGTGGCGGCGGCGCTGGTCGCGGGCGGCGGGTTCCTGGTGCTGCGGCGCCGCAAGGCGGCCCGTGGCTGACGGCCGCTGACACAGGACGGACGGTGCCCCCGAGCAACGAGGCTCGGGGGCACCGTCGTAGGCCCGGAAACGGGGTGGGTCAGCCGGTGTTGCGCAGGCCGGCCGCGACTCCGTTGACGGTGAGCAGCAGGGCGCGGGAGAGCAGCGGGTCGGGCTGCTCGCCGGACGCGACGGCGTCGCGCTGCCGCTTGAGCAGGGCGACCTGGAGGTAGCTGATCGGGTCGAGGTAGGCGTCGCGGATGGCGAAGGTCTGCTTCAGCACGGGCTGGGCGTCGAGGAGTTCACGCTCGCCGGTGACCTTCAGGACCTCGGCGACGGTGAGGTCGTGTTCGGCCTTGATGGTGTCGAAGATGTGCCGGAGGTTCTCCGGGACGAGGGTGTCGACGTAGTGCTGGGCGATGCGCAGGTCGGTCTTCGCGAGCGTCATCTCGACGTTGGAGATGAAGTTGCGGAAGAAGTGCCACTGCTCGTGCATCTCGTCCAGGACGGTGTCGAGGCCGGCCTCGCGCAGGGCCTTGAGGCCCGAGCCGACGCCGAACCAGCCGGGGACGATCTGCCGGGACTGGGTCCAGCCGAACACCCAGGGGATGGCGCGCAGGCCGTCGAGCGAGACGCCGGAGCCGGGGCGGCGCGAGGGGCGGGAGCCCAGGTGCAGGTCGGCGAGCTGGTCCACGGGCGTCGACGCGAGGAAGTACGTCGGCAGGTCGGGGTCCTCGACCAGGCGGCGGTAGGCGGCGTGGGCGGCGTCGGAGACGACGTCCATGGCGGCGTCCCAGCGGGCGAGGGCCTCGGTGGACTGGCGGGGCGCGGTGTGCAGAGCGGAGGCCTGCAGGGTGGCGGCGACCGTCAGTTCGAGGTTCTCGCGGGCCAGCGACGGGATGAGGTACTTGTCGGAGATGACCTCGCCCTGCTCGGTGACCTTGATCTCGCCTTCCAGGGTGCCCCAGGGCTGGGCGAGGATCGCGTCGTGGGAGGGGCCGCCGCCGCGGCCGACGGTGCCGCCGCGGCCGTGGAAGAGGCGCAGCCGTACGCCGTAGCGGTGGGCGACGTCGCGCAGGCGGCGCTGGGCGCGGTGGATCTCCCACTGGCTGGTGGTGATGCCGCCGAACTTGGAGGAGTCGGAGTAGCCGAGCATGACCTCCTGGACGTCGCCGCGCAGGGAGACCAGGCGCCGGTAGGAGGGGTCGGAGAGCATCTCCTCCAGGATGGTGTCGGCGGCGCGCAGTTCGTCGGTGGTCTCCAGCAGCGGCACGATGCCGATCTTCGCCCAGCCGGCGTGCAGGTCGAGCAGGCCGGCCTCGCGGGCGAGGACGGTGGCGGCGAAGACGTCGTCGGCGCCCTGGCACATGGAGATGATGTAGGACTCGATGACCTCGGGTCCGAAGACCTCCAGGGCGCGCTTGATCGTCTGGAAGACGCCGAGGGTCTTCTCGGCGGCCGCGTCGACGGGCGCGGGGGTGGGGGCGAGCGGCCGGCGGGAGCGCAGTTCCTTGGCGAGGAGCTTGGTGCGGTAGTCGCGCGGCATGTCGGCGTAGCGCCAGGACTCCTCGCCGAGGCGGTCGAAGAGCTGACCGAGGGCGTGGTGATGGGCGTCGGCGTGTTCGCGGACGTCCATGGTGGCGAGCTGGAGGCCGAAGGCGGCGAGGGTGCGGATGGTGCGGGCGAGGCGGCCGTCGGCGAACAGGCCGCCGCGGTGCTCGCGCAGGGAGTTCTGGATGAGGCGCAGGTCGGCGAGGAGTTCGCTGGTGCCGAGGTAGTCGCGGCCGGCCTCGTGGGGGGTGCCGGTGGCCAGGCGCTGCTTGGTGTTCTCCAGCTTCTGGCGGATGCAGGTGGCCTTGAGCCGGTAGGGCTCCTCGGCGTTGAGGCGCTTGTAGCGGGGGCTGATCTCGGGGAGGTGGTCGAGGTCGGCCTTGAGGGAGTCGAGGAGTTCCTCGGTGGCGCCGGTGTAGCGGATGGAGTTGGACAGCAGGCCGCGCAGCTCGTCGATCATGTCGAGGGCGTCGTTGATGCCGTGCTCGTGCTGGAGGATCAGCACGTCCCAGGTGACCTGGGGGGTCACGTTGGGGTTGCCGTCGCGGTCGCCGCCGATCCAGGTGCCGAAGGTGACGGGGCGGGTGTCGTCGGGGAGCTTGACGCCGACGCGCTCCAGTTCGGCGGTGAGGTCCTCCAGGACGTCGCCGACGGCGCCGGCGTGGAGTTCGTCGAGGTAGTAGATGGCGTTGCGGGCCTCGTCGGCGGGCTCGGGACGCACCACGCGCAGTTCGTCGGTCTGCCAGACGAGGTCGATGTTCTCGGCCAGCCGGGTGTCGTGGCGGCGGCGGTCGGAGTCGAGGACCGGCTCGTCCAGGAGGGCGGCGATGCGGCGCAGCTTGTTGAGGACGGAGCGGCGGGCGGCCTCGGTGGGGTGGGCCGTGAACACGGGGCGGACGTTGAGGTGCTCGACGGTCTCGCGCAGGTGTTCGGGGTCGGCGTCCTTGAGCCGGTCGGCCGTGCGGGAGAGCAGGCCTCCCTCGGCGGCGCGCTTGGCGCGCAGTTCGCGGCCTCGGTGGACCTGTTCGGTGACGTTGGCCAGGTGGAAGTAGGTGGAGAAGGCGCGGACCAGCTTGGCCGCGGTCTCCAGTTCCGTGCCGCGCAGCAGTTCGGCGGCGGCTTCGCCGTCCTCGCGGGTGAGGCGGCGGACCTTTTCCACCAGTTCCAGCAGTTCGGGGCCTTCCTGGCGGACGAGCGTCTCACCGAGGAGATCGCCCAGCCGGCGGATGTCGGCGCGCAGCTCACTGCTCGTGGTTGTGGTCTGGTCGTCGGCACTGCTCACAGGTGCGGCTCCTTGCAGTGTTGAAGCTCGTCTGGGAGGGAACCCGGACGGGCGTCTCGCGCGGCGGGGACCGCTTACGGGCCGGACGTCCGGGAAAAACTTCAGAGCGGACCGCGCTGTCCGACCGACACCAGGATAGGTGGCGGCCGGATGGTGCAGGCCGTGGGGCTCTTGCCGCCGGGCGACACGCTGCCATACTTACGATGCCGTAGGTTACGGAACCGTAGGAAGTGAGCCGTTCCCGCAGCTCGGCATCGCCCAGACCCTCGACCCCCAGGGGACGCGTATGACCACTAGCTCCTCCGATGTGATCGCAGACGCTCGTAAGGCGCCCGACGACACGCCCGTAACGCCCGCCACGCTCGGCGGCGAGCAGAAGCGTTCGATCGAGCAGATCGCGCTGCTGCTGTTCATCACGGTTCCGTTCCTCGCGCTGGTGGCGGCCGTGCCGCTGGCCTGGGGCTGGGGCCTCAGCTGGCTGGACCTCGGTCTGCTGGTCTTCTTCTACTACCTGGGCTGCCACGGCATCACGATCGGTTTCCACCGTCACTTCACGCACGGTTCGTTCAAGGCCAAGCGCCCGTTGAAGATCGCGCTCGCGATCGCCGGGTCGATGGCCGTGGAGGGCCCGCTGGTGCGCTGGGTGGCGGATCACCGCAGGCACCACAAGTTCTCCGACGCGGAGGGTGACCCGCACTCGCCGTGGCGGTACGGCGAGACGCTGCCCGCGCTGATGAAGGGCCTGTGGTGGGCGCACATCGGCTGGATGTTCGACGAGGAGCAGACGCCGCAGGACAAGTACGCACCGGACCTGATCAAGGACCCGGCGATGCGGGCGATCTCCCGGACGTTCGTGCTGTGGACGGCCGTGTCGCTGCTGCTGCCGCCGCTGATCGGCGGGCTCGCCACGATGTCCTGGTGGGGCGCGTTCACCGCGTTCTTCTGGGGTTCACTCGTCCGGGTGGCTCTGCTGCACCATGTGACCTGGTCGATCAACTCGATCTGCCACGCGGTCGGCAAGCGCCCCTTCAAGTCGCGGGACCGTTCGGGCAACGTGTGGTGGCTGGCGATCCTGTCCTGCGGCGAGTCCTGGCACAACCTGCACCACGCCGACCCGACCGCGGCGCGGCACGGGGTGATGCGCGGCCAGATCGACTCCTCGGCGCGGATCATCCGCTGGTTCGAGCTGCTGGGCTGGGCGTACGACGTGCGCTGGCCGTCACGCTCCCGTATCGATTCGCGCCGCAACGGCGGTGAGGACGGCTCCCGGCGGCGGAAGGTGACAGCCGAGGCGGCATGATTGACGCCGTGGCGACCGACTCCAGCAGTACCAGCAGCGACAAGCCGCGGCGCCCGCGCCGCACCCGGATGACCGGCGCCGAGCGCCGCCAGCAGCTGCTGGAGATCGGTCGGACCCTGTTCGCCGCGAAGGGCTTCGAGGGCACGTCGGTGGAGGAGATCGCGGCCAAGGCCGGGGTGTCCAAGCCGGTGGTGTACGAGCACTTCGGCGGCAAGGAGGGTCTGTACGCGGTCGTCGTGGACCGGGAGATGCGGCAGTTGCTGGACATGGTGACCGGTTCGCTGACCGCGGGGCATCCGCGGGAGCTGCTGGAGCAGGCGGCGTTCGCCCTGCTGGACTACATCGAGGAGTCCACGGACGGGTTCCGCATCCTGGTGCGCGACTCGCCCATTCCGCAGTCGACGGGGTCCTTCGCCTCGCTGATCTCCGACATCGCCACGCAGGTGGAGGACATCCTCGGCAAGGAGTTCAAGTCCCGCGGCTTCGACCCGAAGCTGGCGCCGCTGTACGCGCAGGCGCTGGTGGGCATGGTGGCGCTGACCGGGCAGTGGTGGCTGGACGTGCGCCGCCCGAAGAAGGCGGAGGTCGCCGCCCATCTGGTGAACCTGGCCTGGCACGGCCTGGACGGGCTGGAGCCCAAGCCCCGGCTGATAGGTCACCGCAAGAACTGACGTCGTCCGACGGACCCCGGCGCGCGCTCACGCCGGCCGGCGGTCACCGTAGGGACCCCCTGAACCGCGCGAAGGCCCCCCGGATGATCCGGGGGGCCTTCGCACACGTGCGCTGCCCGAAGACGTCAGCGCTCCAAGACGTCAGCGCTGGAAGACGTCAGTGCTTGAAGACGTCCTTGGTCTTCTCCTTGGCCTGGCGGGCGTCGCCCTTCATCTGGTCGGCCTCGCCCTCGGCGGTCATGCGCTCGTTGCCGACCGCACGGCCCACCGCTTCCTTGGCCTTGCCCTTGAGCTCTTCCTTCTTGCCCTTGGCCTTCTGCTCGCCTGCCACGGTTGATCACTCCCAGTCATGTCTGCGGGGGGTCTCATCACGTCGGGTGACCCGTCGGGCGCGGATCAAACACACGGTTCGAGGAACTCCAGCCGGTTGCCGACCGGGTCCTCGGCGTAGAAGCGGCGGTGACCTGGGAGGTTGTCGTCCCAGACGACCTGTGCGCCGCCGGCGGTCAGCTGGGCGGCGTAGGCCTCGATGCCCGTGACGCGCAGGCCGGGGTGCGCCTTGCGCGCCGGCCGGAAGTCCTCCTCCACGCCGAGGTGCAGCTGCACGCCGCCGGCCTGGAACCAGCAGCCGCCGCGGGCCGCGAGCACGGGCGGCTTGGGGATCTCGGTCATGCCGAGGACGCCGGTGTAGAAGGCGCGCAGGGCGTCCTCGCTGCCGGGCGGGGCGGCGAGCTGGACGTGGTCGAGCGCGGTGATCATCGTCAGGCCTCCTTGACGGCGACGGCGAACAGGCGGCGGAAGGGCAGGACCGTGCCGTAGTCCTGGCGCGGGTAGGCCTCGCGGAGCAGGTCGCGGTACTCGGCGAGGAAGGCGTCGCGGGCCTGCGGGTCGTCGGCGAGGGCGGTGAGCGCGGGGCGCAGCCCGGTGCCTTTGACCCAGTCGAGGACGGGGTCGTCGCCGGGCAGGACGTGGAAGTACGTCGTCGTCCAGACGTCGGCGGCGCAGCCGAGGCGGGCGAGCTGGTCGAGGTAGACGTCCGGGGTGTGCACGGAGCCGGTCTCGCGCAGCACGCCGGCGAGGCGGCCGCGCCAGCGCTCGGTGGCGGCGAGGTCGCGCATCAGGGCGTGCAGCGGGGCGTCGAGGTTGTCGGGGACCTGGAAGGCGAAGGTGCCGCCGGGGCGCAGGGCGGCGATCCAGTCGGCGAACCGGTCGGCGTGGCCCGGGACCCACTGCAGGGTGGCGTTGGAGACGATCACGTCGTACGGCTCGCCGGGTGTCCAGGTGCGGACGTCGGCGTGGGCGAAGTCGAGGCGGCCTCCCCCGGCGGTCGGGCCCTCGTGGCCGGTGTGGGCGGCGTCGAGCATCGCGGGCGAGTTGTCGTAGCCGGTGATGTGCGCGGTGGGCCAGCGCTCGGCGAGCAGGGCGGTGACGTTGCCGGGGCCGCAGCCGAGGTCGGCGACGCGGGGGCGGCCGGCGGGCGGGGCGGGGATGCGGGCGAGCAGGTCGATGAAGGGGCGCGCGCGGTGCCCGGCGTGGCGCAGGTACTGGTCCGGATCCCAGGTCGGCTTGGTCATGGCTCCACTGTCCCCACCCATTTATCTTGATGTCAAGAGACACGACATCAAGAGACTTAATGTCGACACAACCACTACACTGATCGTCATGGAGGACGAGGTCGATCGGCTGGTCGCAGCGTGGCGCCGGGAACGTCCGGACCTCGACGTGGAACCGCTCGAGGTGCTCAGCCGGGTGAGCAGACTGGCCCGGCACCTGGACCGGGCGCGCCGTCTTGCCTTCGCCGAGCACAGTCTGGAGCCCTGGGAGTTCGACGTGCTGACGGCCCTGCGGCGCGCGGGAGCCCCCTACCAGCTCTCCCCCGGGCAGCTGCTCACCCAGACCCTGGTGACGTCCGGGACCATGACCAACCGCATCGACCGCCTGGCCAAGAAGGGCCTGGTGGAGCGCCTGCCCGACCCCAGCGACCGCCGGGGCGTGCTGGTCCGTCTCACCGACGAGGGCCGCGACCGCGCCGACCAGGCGCTGTCCGGGCTGCTGGACCAGGAGCGGGCGATCCTCGCGGAGCTGTCCCGCGCCCAGCGCGGCGAACTGGCCGGGCTGCTACGCCAGCTGACCGCCCCGTTCGACAACATCCCCGGCTGAGGGCACGGCCAGGTCGGCCGGCCCGACCCCGGCGCGGCGGGCCAGCGCGACCGCCGCGAGCGTGGAGTGCACACCCAGCTTGCCCAGCACGTTCTGCATGTGGGTGCGCACGGTGTGCGGGGAGAGGAACAGCCGCTCGGCGACCGCCTTGCGGCCGAGCCCGGCGACCATGCAGCGCAGCACCTCCCGCTCGCGCGGGGTGAGGGACTCCACCAGCCGCTCGCTCTCCGTGCGGTGCTTGCGCGCGGCCGTCAGCTCGCGCAGGACGCCGGTGAGCAGGGCGGGCGGCAGATGCGTCTCGTCGCGCAGCACGCCGCGGATCACCGTCAGCAGCCGGGACAGGGAGCAGTCCTTGGCGACCCAGCCGCAGGCCCCGGCCTGCAGGGCGAGCGCCGCGCGGCGCGGGTCGTCCTTCTCGGCGAGCACCACGATCCGCACCTGCGGCTGCGCCGAGCGCACTCCGGCGACCAGGGAGATCCCGTCGACGACGCCGTCCTCCCCGCCGTCCGGTACGGGCGGCGCGGGCCGCAGGCCCGGCGGCATCGCGCCCAGGTCGGCGTCCACGAGGACCACGTCGAAGCGGCGGCCCTCGCCGGCCGCCCGGTCCAGGGAGCGCAGCGCGGCCGGGCCGCTGCCGGCCGCGGCCACCTCGACGTCCGGCTCGGCGGCCAGCGCCGCGGCGAGCGACTCGGCGAAGATGCGGTGGTCGTCGACGACCAGGACTCGGATGCGCACCACGGATGACCCCCACTGGTCCTCGCCACGACGACCGGCGCGGGTACGACGCTCCGGCGGAACGCGAACAGGCCCGGCCGCCGCCGTGCCGAACCGCTTCCCCCCGTACGCGAGCGCCGTACCCGACTGTCTCGCCCCCTGATCGGCACCGGCCCCCACCGGTGCTGTTCACAGGGTAGGGCCGCAGCCGGGGACGGCAAGGAGAATTGCAGAACTGACGGCATCACGGCGTCTAGGGTGAGCCGCATGTTTCGTATTGAGGCAGAAGTAGACAAAGAGCGACGCGATCTGCTCCGCTCGCGCCTCCGCGACACGAACACCGCGGCCTCCCCCGTGCTGCGCGCCCTGCGCGGCACCCCGGACGAGCGGGACGTCCCCCTGCACCTGTGGGCCATGGAGGACACCGGCGACCTCGCCGGCGGTCTGGTCGGCCACACCTGGGCCGGCTGGCTGCACGTCGACTACCTGTGGGTGGACCGGACGCACCGGAGCCGGGGGCTCGGCTCCCGGCTGCTCGCCCGCGCCGAGCACCTGGCCCGCACCGAGCGCGCGTGCGCCGCGGCCCGGCTGGAGACCTGGGACTTCCAGGCGCCGGACTTCTACCGCAAGCAGGGCTACGAGGTGGTGTGCGTGATCCCCGACTACCCGCCGGGGATCACGGAGTACACGCTGGTCAAGCGGCTCGGCTGAGCCGCCGGGCGCCGGCCGAGGGGATGGCCTCGAAGACGCGGGGGGCGGTGAAGGCCGCCGCGGCGAAGGCCTCCTCGACCGCCTTGGTGATCGTGTCCACGTCCGCGATGTCGGCGAGGACGATCGCCGAGCCGCCGAAGCCGCCGCCGGTCATCCGGGCGCCGAGGGCGCCGGAGGCCATCGCGGTGTCGACGACCAGGTCCAGTTCGGGGCAGGAGATGCGGAAGTCGTCGCGCAGGGAGGCGTGGCCCTCCACCAGGAGGGGGCCGATGGCGCGGGTGTCACCGGACTCCAGCAGCGACACCACCCGCTCCACCCGGTGGTTCTCGGTGACGATGTGGCGGACCAGGCGGCGGACCTCCTCCTCGTCGCCGAGGCGGGCCAGCGCCTCGTCCAGGCCGTCGAAGGGCACGTCGCGCAGGGCGTCGACGCCGAGCAGGTCCGCGCCCTTCTCGCAGCCGGCGCGGCGCTTGCCGTACTCGCCCTCGCTGTGCGCGTGCTTGACCTGGGTGTCGACGACCAGCAGGCGCATGCCCTCGGCGGCCAGGTCGAAGGGGATCTGCCGCTGGGACAGGTCGCGGGTGTCCAGGAAGAGGGCGTGCCCGGCCTCGCAGCAGGCCGACGCCGTCTGGTCCATGATGCCGACCGGGGCGCCGACGTAGACGTTCTCGGCGCGCTGGCACAGACGGGCCAGCTGCCAGCCGCGCAGCCCGAGGCCGAACAGGTCGTTCAGGGCGAGCGCGACGACGACCTCCAGGGCCGCCGAGGAGGACAGGCCCGCGCCCGCCGGGACCGTGGAGGCGAGGTGCACGTCCGCGCCGGTCACCGGGTGGCCGGCCTCTCGCAGCACCCAGACGACACCGGCCGGGTAGGCCGTCCACGCCGTGTCGGACTGCGGAGCCAGCTCGTCCACGCGCAGCTCGGCGACGCCGCCCTCCAGGTCGGCCGAGTGCAGCCGCAGCAGGCCGTCGTCGCGGCGGGAGACCGCCGCGACCGCGGTGTGCGGCAGGGCGAACGGCATGACGAAGCCGTCGTTGTAGTCGGTGTGCTCGCCGATGAGGTTGACGCGGCCCGGTGCCGCCCACACCCCTTCCGGATCGGCTCCGTACAGCTGCTTGAACCGCTCGGCCACTTCGCCGGCGACGGCCTCGCTCATCCCTGACCCTGACCTTTCGTACCTTCTGCTCGAAAGTGCGTTACTTTGCGCGGCGCTGCGCGAACTCCCACGCGTCCGCGACGATGCCGGCGAGGTCCGCGCGGCGCGGCTGCCAGCCGAGGCGCTCGCGGGCGGTGTCCGCGGAGGCGACCAGGACGGCCGGGTCGCCGCCCCGGCGCGGGGCGACCACCTCGGGGATCGGGTGGCCGGTGACCTTGCGGACGGTCTCGATGACCTCGCGGACGGAGAAGCCGTTGCCGTTGCCGAGGTTGCAGATCAGGTGCTCGCCGGGCTGTGCGGCCGTCAGCGCCAGCAGGTGGGCCTCGGCGAGGTCCGCGACGTGGATGTAGTCGCGCACGCAGGTCCCGTCCGGCGTCGGGTAGTCGTCGCCGTAGACGGAGATCGCGTCGCGGCGGCCCTGGGCGACCTGGAGGACCAGCGGGATGAGGTGCGACTCGGGGTCGTGGCGCTCGCCGTACGCGCCGTAGGCGCCGGCGACGTTGAAGTAGCGCAGGGAGACCGCGCCCAGGCCGTGCGCCTGCGCCTCGCTGGTGATCATGAAGTCGACGGCGAGCTTGGTGGCGCCGTAGGGGTTGGTGGGCTTGGTCGGGGCGGTCTCCACGATCGGGACCTGCTCCGGCTCGCCGTAGGTGGCGGCGGTGGAGGAGAAGACGAGCTTCTTCACGCCCGCCGCGCGCATCGCGCCGAGCAGGGCCATGGTGCCGCCGACGTTGTTGTCCCAGTACTTCTCCGGCTTCACCACCGACTCGCCGACCTGCGAGAACGCGGCGAAGTGCAGGACGCCGTCGAAGGAGGAGTCCAGCCACTTGGCGGCGTCGCGGATGTCGCCCTCGAGGAACGCGGCGCCCGCGGGGACGCCCTCCCGGAACCCCGTGGAGAGGTTGTCGAGGACGACGACCTCGTGGCCGGCCTCCAGCAGATGCTGGGCCACCACACTGCCGACGTACCCCGCACCGCCCGTCACCAGGTACTTACCGCTCATGAACTCGCTACCTCTCGCAGTCGCTCGGCCGCGCGCTCCGGAGGCACGTCGTTGATGAACACGCTCATGCCGGATTCGGAGCCCGCGAGGTACTTCAGCTTGCCGGACGTACGGCGAATGGTGAAAAGCTCCAGGTGGAGCGCGAAGTCGTCACGGGTGACGCCGTCGAACTCCGCCAGCCGGCCGAACGGCGCCTGGTGCCAGGCGGCGATGTACGGCGTCGGGGGCTCTCCACTGCCGAAGATCCGGTCGAAGCGCCTCAAGAGTTCCAGATAGACCTCGGGGAACTCTGTGCGGGCCCCCTCGTCCAGCGCCAGCAGATCGGGCACGCGCCGCTTCGGGTACAGGTGCACCTCGTACGGCCAGTGCGCCGCGTACGGCACGAACGCGACCCAGTGCTCCCCCTCCAGGACGACCCGATCGCCGGACAGCTCGCGCTCCAGGACGGCGTCGAAGAGGTTCTCCCCGCCGCTCGCCTCCTTGTGCGCGGCCACCTGGCGCAGCATCAGCGCGGTGCGCGGGGTGGTGAAGGGGTAGGCGTAGATCTGCCCGTGCGGGTGGCCGAGGGTCACACCGATCTCGGCGCCGCGGTTCTCGAAACAGAAGACCTGCTCGACGGAGGGCAGATGGGACAGCTCCGAGGTGCGGTCGGTCCAGGCGTCCAGGACCAGTCGTGCCTGATCGGCCGTCAGGTCGGCGAAGGAGGCCTGGTGGTCGGAGGTGAAGCAGACGACCTCGCAGCGGCCGGAGTCGCCGGCGAGGGAGGGGAAGCGGTTCTCGAAGACGACGACGTCGTAGGAGGAGTCCGGGATCTCGCTGAGCCGCCCGCCCTGCGACGGGCACAGCGGGCACTCGTCGGCCGGCGGGTGGTAGGTGCGGCCCTGGCGGTGCGAGGCGATCGCGACGGCGTCGCCGAGCAGCTCGTCGTGGCGGATCTCGGAGGTCGTCACGGTCCGCTCCAGCGGACGCCGGTCGACCGCGTCCCGCACCGTGTCGTCGCGCAGGTCGTAGTAGATCAGCTCACGACCGTCGGCCAGCCGGGTCGAGGTCTTCTTCACGCCGGACTCCCTCTGTCCGCACCCAAGCGCCTGCTAGGGGACCGAAGTACTGCTCTGACTCAACACAATCAAACATAACACGCCACAACTCACCAGCCTGAGGCACATCACAATCCAACAAAGGTCATCAACAGAAGTGTTCATTTTCTGAACGCGGAGGCGTAGGTTCCGCTGAGGATCAGTTCGCGCAACGAAGCGAGTGCTTATGCAGACCCCCACCTATCTGGCCGCGGAGCTACGGCTCCCCACGAACTGGCTCGACTACACGATCCTCGCGATCTACTTCGTGGTCGTGCTCGGCATCGGCTTCGCCGCCCGCCGGTCGGTGAAGACGAGCCTGGACTTCTTCCTGTCCGGACGGTCCCTGCCCGCATGGGTGACGGGACTCGCCTTCATCGCGGCCAACCTCGGCGCCACCGAGATCCTCGGCATGGCGGCCAACAGCGCGCAGTACGGCGTGTACACCACCCACTGGTACTGGATCGGCGCCATCCCCGCCATGGTCTTCCTCGGCCTGGTGATGATGCCCTTCTACTACGGCAGCAAGGTCCGCTCGGTCCCCGAGTTCCTGCTGCTGCGGTTCGACAAGTGGGCACATCTGCTGAGTTCGATCCTGTTCGCCCTGGCCGCCATCCTGATCGCCGGTGTGAACCTCTACGCCCTGGCGATCGTCGTCGAGGCGCTGCTCGGCTGGCCGCAGTGGGTCGCCATCGTCGTCGCCGGCTTCTTCGTCCTCGCCTACATCACCCTCGGCGGCCTGTCCTCGGCGATCTACAACGAGGTGCTGCAGTTCTTCGTGATCCTCGCCGCCCTCATCCCGATCACCGTGCTCGGCCTGAAGAAGGTCGGCGGCTGGGACGGCCTGTCCGACTCCCTCACCAAGAGCCACGGCGGTGACTTCCTCACCTCCTGGGGCGGCACCGGCATCGGCCACGCCAACCCGCTGGGCGCGAACTGGCTGACCATCGTGCTGGGCCTCGGCTTCGTCCTCTCCTTCGGCTACTGGACGACCAACTTCGCCGAGGTGCAGCGCGCCCTGTCCGCGAAGAACCTCTCCGCCGCCCAGCGCACGCCGCTGATCGCCGCGTTCCCGAAGATCTTCATCGTCTTCCTGGTGATGATCCCGGGCCTGGTCGCCGCGGTCCTGGTGCCGAAGATCGGCACCTCCGGCTCCGACCTGCAGTACAACGACGCCATCCCGTACCTGATGGAGCAGCTGCTGCCCAACGGCGTCCTCGGCATCGCCGTCACCGGTCTGCTCGCCGCGTTCATGGCCGGCATGGCGGCCAACGTGTCGTCCTTCAACACCGTGTTCACCACCGACATCTGGGCCAAGTACGTGGTGAAGGACCGCGAGGACTCCTACTACGTGCGCTTCGGCCGGCTGATCACCGCGATCGGTGTGCTCGCGTCCATCGGCACGGCGTTCCTGGCCTCGTCGTTCTCCAACATCATGGCCTACCTGCAGACCCTGTTCTCCTTCTTCAACGTGCCGATGTTCGTCGTCTTCATCATCGGCATGTTCTGGAAGCGGGCCTCGGTCAAGTCCGGCTTCTGGGGCCTGCTCGCCGGCACGACGGTCGCCATGCTGAACTACTTCTGGATCTACAAGCAGGGCGTCATCGACATCCCCTCCGACCAGGGCGCCAACTTCGTCTCCGCGATCGCCGGCTTCGTCGCGGGCGCGGTGGTCATGGTCGGGGTGTCCCTGTTCACCAAGCCCAAGCCGGCCGAGGAACTGCAGGGGCTGGTCTACGGCACCCGGTCGCCCGGCATGGCCGAGCCGCCCGCGGCCGGGGACGACGCGTGGTACCGCCGGCCGGCGCTGCTCGGCTGGGGCGCGATCGTACTGGCCGCCGCCTGCTACATCCCGTTCTCGTTCTGAGCCCGCGGAGGAGTGAGAGAGCATGACTGACAATTCCGGGCGTCCCGAGCGCCACGAGTACTCCGAGCGGGACGTGCAGCGCGAAGTCACCGAGCTGGAGGGCAAGTCGGCGACCGCGGCGCGGCTGTTCGACATCCGGCGCATCATCGGCGGGCTGTTCGTGGTCTACGGCGTGATCGTCACGATCACGGGGCTGACGGACTCCGACGCGACGATCGCGAAGGCGCAGGGCGTGAACATCAACCTGTGGACGGGCGTGGGGATGCTGCTCCTGGGCCTGTTCTTCCTGGCCTGGCTGAAGCTCCGTCCCACGGCACCGCCGGTACCGACGAAGGACGAGTCGGAGTGACTCCGTAGGGGGCGCGGGTGGATTGCCGGCTGCGGGCCCGTCGTGGCCGATCGCGCAGTTCCCCGCGCCCCCAGGGCGTTGCAGTCCCGCTCGCTCCAGCCGCGGGCAGTCGTGCAGCCCACCCCACGGCGTTCACTCACCGGGGTCGAGACGCCCCGCCGGGTCCAGCAGTCCGGTCCGCGCGGCCAGCGCCGCCGCTTCCAGTCGCGACCCCACCCCCAGCTTCATCAGCACCCGCTGCACATGCGTCCGGGCCGTGGACGGCGCGATCCCCATCCCCGCCGCGATCACCCGCGTGTCCTCCCCGTCGGCAACCCGTACCAGCACCTCCAGCTCCCGCTGCGTCAGCAGCGACCGCAGCCGCTGCCCCTCGTCGTCCGGCTGCGCCGCCGGATGCAGCAGCTCCCCGAACGCCTGCTGCAGCAGCGCCGGCGCCACCGCCGCCTCCCCGGTCCGCGCCTTCATGATCGCCCGCTCGACGCCCTCGATGCGCTCGTCGTGCCGTACGTAGCCGCACGCCCCGGCCGCGAACGCGGCCGCGATCCCGCGCGGGCTCGGCACCGGGCCCAGCACCACCACCGCCACCTGCGGCCGCTCCCGCCGGATCCGCGCCACCGGGTCGAACACCCCGGGCTCGGCCGGCGCGGCCGTCCCCAGCAGGCACACCTCCGGCGCGCGCGAGATCACCAGCTCCGCCGCCCCCGCGGCGGGGGCCGCCGCGGCGAGCACCCGGTGCCCCCGCAACTTCAGCGCCGAGGCCAGCGCCTCGGCGTGCAGTCGGTGGTCGTCGACCACCATCAGCCGCGCTCCCAAGAGAACCCCCCAGTTCCCCCCGTTCCATGCCCCCGGAAGCTACACGCTTGTTCGACGTCGCGCTCCCCCAACGGGGCGAGAAGTGCCCCGGATCGCCGAAATTCCTCACTTTGGGGAACGGATGAGCGGTACGCGAACGGCCCCGCCCCCTGAGCAGGGACGGGGCCGCACCGCGCGGGTCACCCGGGGGTCACTGCGGACCGAAGGCGATCGCCAGGTAGTTCCGGTCGCCCGCGGTGGGCTTGCGGGCGAAGACGTCGGCCATGTAGAGCCGGCCGTTCGCGAAGATCAGCTCCGCGTGGTCCGGCAGCATGCTGGTCTCCACGTCGCGCACCGACTCCGTGGCCGGGTTCTCCAGCAGGGTCGTCGCCTTGAAGGTGGTGCCGTCGATGCTGACGACCTGCCCGCCCTTGTCGTACGGCGGCCGCTTGTAGGCGATGACGTTGGAGCCGTCCATGCGCAGTGGCGTGTACGTGTAGCCGTCGCCGGCGTCCGCGCGCTGACCGGTCTGCTTGCCGGTGGTCAGGTCGAAGGCGACGATCTCGTTGGTGCGGCCGTGGTCGCCGGTGCCGTCGTGCTCCTCGGTGGAGACGTACAGCTTGCCGTTGCCGACGACGAGCCCGTGGCAGTTCTCGACCTCGTCGAGGGTGTCGCAGGTCTCCGCGTAGCCGTCGCCGGACAGGGAGATGCGCGCCTTGAGCTGCCCGGTGGCGTTGTCGATGGAGAAGATGTCGGACACGCCGCTGCCGTTGCCGGTGTCACCGACGTCGGCGCCGACGACGAGCGGGTTCGTGGAGACGACGGCCGCGTCGTCGATGCCCGCGGACATCTTGTAGTCGGAGAACACCTTCCCGGACTTCGGGTCGATGGTCTGGATGTGGATCGTCGGGTTGTCGTACGACCCGCACTTGCGCACCGCGACCAGCTTCTCGCCGCCGCCGTACCCGGCGTCCTCGCAGGTGTCGGCGGCCTTCGGGGCCCACAGCGACTTGCCGGTGACGGCGTCCCAGGCGGCGCCGCCGTCCAGGCCGCCCGCGGCGACGGTGCCGCCGCTGAGGGTGACGTTGTCGAAGGTGGCGAGCTCGTCGCTGTTCTTCGCCGTCTGCGTCCACAGCTTGCGGCCGGTCGTCAGGTCGAGGGCGGCGACCTGGCTGCAGCCGTGCGACGGCTTGTCCTTGGTCGGCATCGCCGGTTCGAAGACGATGGCCGCCTTGCCGTCGGCGGAGGCGTGCTTGCTGGCCGTGCACACCGGGCCCGGCAGCGGGATCGACCACAGCTTGCTGCCCTTGACCGGGTCGTAGCCGACGATCTCGGCGACGCCCGCCTTGGCGTACACCTTGTCGGTGAGCCAGGAGCCGTTCACGCTGACGCTGTCGTCGTCGGCGACCGCCGGCATGGGCACCTGGAACAGCACGCGCGAGGCCGGGTTGTCCGGCACCTTCTCGCTGCCGCCACCGCCGCCGGCCGAGCCGCCGCTGCCGCCGCCGGTGGGGCCGGCGGAGCTGGCGGTGTCGTCCTTGCCCTTGGAGTTCGAGTACCAGACACCGCTGCCGATGATCAGCGCGCACGCCACGACGGCCGCGACGATGATCGCGATCTGCGGGTTGACCTTGCGCCCGCCGCCCGGCGATGCCTGCGGCTGCATGGGGGTGGTGGCGGGCTGCGGGTAGCCGTACCCGGGCTGCTGACCGTACGGCGGCTGCGGCTGACCCGGGTAGCCGTACCCGGGCGGCGCCGGCGGCTGCTGCGGGGGCTGCCCGGCCTGCGGGTAGCCGTACCCCGGCTGCGGCTGCGACGGCTGCTGCCCGGGCATCGGCGGCGGAGGCGTCTGCGGCGCGCCCTGCGGGGGCTGCGGCGTCTGGGGAGCGGCCTGCGGCGGCTGCTGCGGTTGCGGCGCGGCCTGCGGCGGCTGCTGCGGGTAGCCGTACCCCGGGGCGGGCTGCGGGGACTTGTTCAGGTTCGGCGCCGCGCCCGGAGCCGGCGGGCCGGCCGGGGCCGCGGGCGGGGTCTGCGGGGCCGCCGGCGGCTGGGCGGGCTGCGGCGTGCCGTAGCCGCCCGGCTGCTGCGGAGGCTGCGGGGGCTGGTTCGGGGGCGGGGGCGGCTGGGTCATGGCGTGGGTACCTCGGGTCGGACGACGGCGTCGTCGGCGGGGCGGACGGACGGGCGGAGAAGCGCAGGGGGGCGGGCGGGGCCCGGCGACGGGCCCCGCACCCGGCTCACTTGCCGAAGGCGAGCATCAGCTTCTCCTTCGTGTCGGCGTCGCCGCCCAGTCGCGTGGTCGCGATGTAGAAGCGTCCGTCGACCCAGTCGTAGATCTTGGAGAAGAAGCCGTTCTCGATCTCCGCGGTGGCCGCGGGCAGCTGCAGCAGCTTGGCCGGCTGGTGCGCGGTGCCGGCCGTCGGCACGGCCACCACCTGGCCGCCCGCATCGTAGGACGGCTGCACGTAGGCGACGAGCTGGTTGCCGTCGACCCGCATCGGCAGCATCGACTCGTCCGCCGGGGACTTCACCCGCCACTTCTCCTTGCCGTTGGCGAGGCTGACGGCGACGACCTCGTTGGCGCCGGTGGTGGCGTCGGTGGGCAGGTAGAGCGTGTCGCCGCCGACGGCGGTGCCGGCACAGCCGCGCAGGTCGCGCTGGAAGATGCTCCAGCCGCACTGGAAGTCGAACTTCTCGTTGACGTTGACGTGGGTGCGCAGCTTGCCGTCGGCCTGCAGGACCACCATGTCCCAGACCTTCTTGTCCTCATTGGTGAGGTAGACGACCAGCGGGTCCATGGAGAAGACCTTCTTGACCTCCCAGCCCTTCTCCAGCGGCTGGGTCCACAGCACCGCCCCCGTCTTGGGGTTGAGGCCCTGGAGCTCCTCGTGCTCGTTGGAGGTCATCGCGCCGCAACTGGCCACCTGGATCAGCTTGTTCGCGCTGCCGGCGAAGGCGGAGGGGAAGCAGGCGGAGCCGTAGCGCTTCTTGTCGTACAGCTTGTGGCCGGTGTGCACGTCGAGGGCCACGCCGGACTGGGAGCGCCCGACCATCAGCGTGTCACCGGCGATCGTCAGCTCGACGTTGAGGGCGCTGTCGAACAGGGCGCCGTCGTCGATCGCGCCGGTCCAGCCCTTCTGGCCGGTGGCGAGGTCGATCTCCTGGAGCTGGTTGCACTTGGCGCGTTCGCTGGTGCCGTCCATGTACGCGATGACGATCTTGTTGTCGGCCGTCTTCTCCCGGGTGGCCGCGCAGATCTTCGACGCGAAGGTGAGGGGGGTCCAGGCGGGCTTGCCGTCGCTGATGTTGTAGCCGAAGACCTGCTTGTAGGCGGCCTTGACGGCGACCTTGTCGGTGATCCACAGGCCGGGCGCGTCCGCGCCGCCCTTGGGCGCGTCGGGGGCCGACTGGTACCACAGCACCTTCGCCTCGCCGGGCTGGCGGCCGGCGTTGAGGTCCTCGGGGTCGTCGCCGCCGCGGTCGCCGGTGGGGCTCTCGGAGCCGGTCGGCTTCGGGTCGTCGCTCTGCTGGGAGACCGGCTTCTTCTGCGGGTCGTCGTCCCCTCCGCTGACCGCCCACACGGTGCCGCCGATGACGAGCAGCGCGGCGACGGCGGCGCCGATGACGGCGAGCGGCTTGCCCTTGAAGGGGCCGCGGCCGCCGGGCGGGGTGCCCGGGGCGCCGGGCGCGCCGGGGTACGGCGGCTGGGGCGGGTAGCCGTAGCCGGGCTGCGGCTGGCCGTAGGGGCCGGGTTGCTGCGGCGGGCCGTACGGCCCGGGCTGCTGGCCGTAGGGGCCGGGCGCGGGCGGTGTGCCCGGGGCGCCGGGGGCCCCGTAGGGACCGCTCGGCTGGCCGTAGGGGCCGGGCTGCTGCGGGTAGCCGTACCCCGGCTGCGGCGGGCCGGCGGGTGGGGTCTGCGGCGGGGGCGGGGTCTGCGGGGCGCCGGCCGGCGGCCCCTGCGGGGGCGGCGGACTCTGCGGGGCCCCGAACCCGCCGCCGGGCTGCGGCGGCTGGTCCTGCGGCGGTCCGAACCCGCCTTGCTGCGGCGGCTGATTGGGCGGCTGAGTCATCAGCGTCTCCCCCTACCTCACTGATTTTCACCCACGCCCTGAGGTACGCGATGGACCCAGAGTCGTTCGACAGACAGTTCTCAGACGGCCCTTTCTATCACCCGCCGCCGACAGTCCACCGAGCTGCGCCGGGGCCTGTTCCCAACGGAGAACCGGCCCGTGATGCCCTCGTTACGCGCCTTCACGCCCCCTTCACGCGACATGCGCGCGGAACGCATGCGGCCCCTGACCGGGCGCCGGAACGGGCGGGCGCGCGAACGTCAGGGGCCCCGAACGGTCAGGGGCCCCGAACGACCGGCGGGTGAACGGTCAGGCGTCCTCGGCCAGTTCCAGCCAGCGCAGTTCCAGCTCCTCGCGCTGCCCCGCCAGCTCCCGCAGTTCCGCGTCGAGTTCGGCCACCTTCGCGAAGTCCGTGGCGTTCTCGGCGATCTGCGCGTGCAGCTTGGCCTCCCGCTCGGAGACCTTGTCCAGCTGCCGCTCGATCTTCTGCAGTTCCTTCTTGGCGGCGCGCTGGTCGGCGGCGCTCTTCTCGGTGCCGGCCGGCTTGGGCGCGGCGGCGGCGGTCTGCGCGGCGACCGCCTCCTCCATGCGCCGGCGCCGCTCCAGGTACTCGTCGATGCCGCGCGGCAGCATCCGCAGCGTGCCGTCGCCGAGCAGCGCGAACACCCGGTCCGTGGTGCGCTCGACGAAGAACCGGTCGTGGGAGATGACGATCATCGAGCCGGGCCAGCCGTCGAGCAGGTCCTCCAGCTGGGTGAGGGTCTCGATGTCGAGGTCGTTGGTGGGCTCGTCGAGGAAGAGGACGTTCGGCTCGTCCATCAGCAGCCGCAGCAGCTGCAGCCGGCGCCGCTCACCGCCGGAGAGGTCACCGACGGGCGTCCACTGCTTCTCCTTGTTGAAGCCGAACGTCTCGCACAGCTGACCGGCGGTCATCTCGCGGCCCTTGCCGAGGTCGACGCGCTCGCGGACCTCCTGCACGGCCTCCAGCACCCGCGTGGTCGGGTTCAGCTCGGCGACCTCCTGGGAGAGGTAGGCGAGCTTGACGGTCTTGCCGACGGCGATCCGGCCGCCCGCGGGCTGTGCCTCGCCCTCGGTGCGGGCAGCGGCGGCCATGGCCCGCAGCAGCGAGGTCTTCCCGGCGCCGTTGACGCCGACGAGACCGATGCGGTCACCCGGGCCGAGCTGCCACGTCACGTGCTTCAGCAGCACCTTCGGCCCGGCCTGCACGGTGACGTCCTCGAGATCGAACACGGTCTTGCCGAGCCGCGAGGAGGCGAACTTCATCAGCTCGGAGCTGTCCCGGGGCGGCGGCACGTCCGCGATCAGCTCGTTGGCGGCCTCGACGCGGAAGCGCGGCTTGGACGTCCGCGCGGGGGCGCCGCGCCGCAGCCAGGCCAGCTCCTTGCGGATCAGGTTCTGCCGCTTGGCCTCCTCGGTGGCCGCGATCCGCTCGCGCTCGGCCCGCGCGAAGACGTAGTCGGAGTAGCCGCCCTCGTACTCGTACACGTCACCGCGCTGCACGTCCCACATGCGGGTGCAGACCTGGTCGAGGAACCACCGGTCGTGGGTGACGCACACCAGCGCCGAGCGCCGGTTGCGCAGGTGCTCGGCGAGCCAGGCGATGCCCTCCACGTCGAGGTGGTTGGTGGGCTCGTCCAGGACGATCAGGTCCTGCTCCTCGATGAGCAGCTTGGCCAGCGCGATACGGCGCCGCTCCCCACCGGAGAGCGGCCCGATGACGGTGTCGAGGCCCTTGGGGAAGCCCGGCAGGTCCAGCCCGCCGAACAGCCCGGTCAGCACGTCCCTGACCTTCGAGTTGCCCGCCCACTCGTGATCGGCCATGTCGCCGATGACCTCGTGCCGGACGGTCGCCTCCGGGTCGAGGGAGTCGTGCTGGGTGAGCACGCCGAGGCGCAGCCCGCCGGAGTGCGTGACCCGGCCGGTGTCGGTCTCCTCCAGCTTGGCGAGCATCCGGATCAGGGTGGTCTTGCCGTCGCCGTTGCGGCCGACGACCCCGATCCGGTCCCCCTCGGACACGCCGAGCGACACACCGTCCAGCAGCGCACGGGTGCCGTACACCTTGCTGACGTTCTCGACATTGACCAGGTTGACGGCCATTTCACTCCTGCCCGGGGGATCGATCAGCCTTCAAGGGTAGGCCCTGCGGGGACGGCGGCGTCGCGCACGGGTGCGCTCACGCTGCGTGACGACGTCGCGAACCGTCGTCGGCCTTCGCGCCCCCGGGAACGTCCGCGAGCGGGCGGCGGGTCAGATCGCCGTCGCCCCGGGCGCCGCGCCCGACGCCACCCGCACGCTCCGGCAGGTGCCGGACGCCCGCAGCGCCTCCGCCACCTCGTCCGCGGAGGCGGCGTCACGTACCAGGAACGCGGTGGTCGGCCCGGAGCCCGACACCAGGGCGGTGAGGGCTCCCGCCGACCGGCCCGCCGCCAGCGTGGCCGTCAGGTCCGGGTAGAGGGACAGGGCGGCCGGCTGGAGGTCGTTGGTGGCCGCTGCCGCCAGGGCGTCCGGGTCGCCCTTGGCGAGGGCGTCCAGGACATCGTTGGAGGCCGTCGGCTCGGGGATGTCACGGCCCGCCGTCAGGCGGTCGAACTCGCGGAACACCGCCGGTGTCGACAGGCCGCGCTCGGCCATCGCGAAGACCCAGTGGGAGGTGCCGCCGACCTCCAGCGGCGTCAGCCGCTCGCCCCGGCCGACGCCCAGCGCCGCCCCGCCGACCAGGCTGAACGGCACGTCGCTGCCCAGCTCGGCGCAGATGTCCAGCAGCTCCTCGCGGGTGGCGCCGGTGTTCCACAGCGTCTCGCAGGCCAGCAGGGCGCCCGCGCCGTCCGCGCTGCCGCCCGCCATGCCCCCGGCGACCGGGATGTCCTTGGCGATGTGGAGGTGCACGGCCGGCTCGATCCCCGCACGCCGGGCGAGGGCGATCGCCGCGCGGGCGGCGAGGTTCGTCTCGTCCAGCGGCACCTGGCCGGCGTCCGGGCCTTCGCAGGTGACCCGCAGCTCCTCGGCCGGGGTCACCGTGACCTCGTCGTACAGGCCGACCGCGAGAAAGACGTTGGCCAGGTCGTGGAAGCCGTCCGGGCGGGCCGCGCCGACGGCGAGCTGGACGTTGACCTTGGCGGGGACGCGGACCGTCACGCTCACTCGGCGCCCCCCTTGTGCTCGGCGATCCTCGCGAACTCCTCCACGGTCAGCGCCTCCCCGCGCGCCTGCGGGGACACGCCCGCCGCGACCAGCGCCGCCTCGGCGGCCGCCGCCGATCCGGCCCATCCGGCGAGCGCCGCGCGCAGTGTCTTGCGGCGCTGCGCGAAGGCCGCGTCGACCACGGCGAACACCTCCGCCTTGGACGCCGTCGTCTTGATCGGCTCGGTGCGCCGCACCAGGGAGACCAGGCCGCTGTCGACGTTCGGCGCGGGCCAGAAGACGTTCCGCCCGATGGCGCCGGCCCGCTTCACCTCGGCGTACCAGTTCGCCTTCACGGACGGCACGCCGTACACCTTCGAGCCGGGGCCCGCGGCGAGCCGGTCGGCGACCTCGGCCTGGACCATGACGAGGGTGCGCTCGATGCTCGGGAAGGTGTCGAGCATGTGCAGCAGCACGGGGACGGCCACGTTGTACGGCAGGTTCGCGACGAGCGCGGTAGGCGGCGGGCCGGGCAGCTCGGTGACGTGCATGGCGTCGGAGTGCACCAGCGCGAACCGCTCGGCGCGCTCGGGCATGCGCGCGGCGATCGTCGCCGGCAGCGCGGCCGCGAGGACGTCGTCGATCTCGACGGCGGTGACCCGGTCGGCGACCTCCAGCAGCGCGAGGGTGAGGGAGCCGAGCCCCGGGCCGACCTCGACGACGACGTCGTCGGGGCGGACCTCGGCGGTGCGGACGATCCGGCGGACGGTGTTGGCGTCGATGACGAAGTTCTGTCCGCGCTGCTTGGTGGGACGCACGCCGAGCGCTGCCGCAAGCTCACGAACATCGGCGGGCCCGAGCAGCGCGTCGGGGCTGGGGCTACTCACGGGACAAGGGTACGGGTCCCGCCACCCCGCCCCGACACCCCACGTCAGCGGCCCCCCGTACCGGGGCCCCACGGCGAGGGCAGCGCTCCGGCGGCCCGCGATGCGGCGGGCCGTGAAGCCTTCCGGGTGCGGCCCTGGGTGGGCCCGGAGGCGGGCCGGGGCGTGGGTCAGCCGTGGAGGCGGGGGCCGCAGTGGGGCCAGGGGCTGGTGCCCCGGCGCAGGTAGAGCTTCTTCGCGCGGTACGTCTGTTCCGCGGCCGGGGCGTCCTGGGGGCGGCCGGTGCCGCCGAGGGCGTGCCAGGTGTGGGTGTCGAACTGGTACAGCCCGCCGTACGTCCCCGACGGGTCCACCGCGTCCGGCCGGCCGCCCGACTCGCAGACCGCGAGCGACTGCCAGTTCAGCCGGTCGGTGCCGCGCACGGACGTCGGCAACGGTTTCGTGCCCACCCGCACGATCTGCGTGCGCGGCTCGCGCACCACCTCGCTGCGCTCCCGCCGCGGTCTGAGCCGGACGCCGTTGACGGTCCGCAGGGTGTACGTCACCCGGCGCAGGCCGGGGCGGCCGGGCTGGTCGACGACCTCCGTCCCGCGGAAGAGGGACGGGTCCGCGGTGCGCCGCTCCAGGAACGGGATGGCCTCCTCCCGCACCTCCCGGCTGCCCCGGATCCGCAGCACGGTGACGGTCTGCCCGTCCCGCGGGAAGCTGCCCGGCGCCACCGAGGTGGTGTCCTGCCCGCGCAGCGTGAACCCGGCCTCCTCGACGGCCTCCCGCACGGTCGCGGCGTTGGTGCGGACGGTGCGGGCCTGACCGTCCGCCATCACGGTCACGGCGCGTTCGGTGCGCACGTCGAGGGCGAGCCCGGCGCGGCCGATGCGCTGGGAGCGCGAGGCGGACAGGTACGCGCCCTCCGCGCGCACCCCGAGCTGTGCGAGCGCCGCCTCCACGGTGCGGGCCGTCGTCCACACCTCGCGGGGCCGGCCGTCCAGGGTGAGCCGGACGGGGCGCGCGTAGCGGACGGCGACCTCGTCCCCGTCCTCCAGCGGCGCGTCGCGGCCCGGGGCGACGACGTCGTGGGCGCCCACGTCGACGCCCTCCTGCTCCAGCAGCTCCGTCACGTCGTCGGCGAAGGTGTGCAGGGTGCGGGTGCGCCCGCCGTCGACGGTCAGCTCGACCGCCTTGTCCTTGGCGACGAAGGCGGTGGTGCCGCCGGCGAGGAACGCGACGACCAGTGCCTGCGGCAGCAGCCGGCGCACGGGGCTGTCCGCGCGCTCGGCGGCCCGGGCCCGGCGCCGGCGCACGGCCCGCCGGTTCGCCACGCCCCCGGTGCCGGTGCCCGTGCCGATGCCGGTGCCTGCGGCCAAGGGGGCCGCGACGGCCGGGGCGGGGACGGCCGCGGCGGCGCCGCCCGGCTCCGGCCCCGCGACGGCGCCGTACACCTCGCCGTACACCTCCCCGTACCCGAGCGTCTCCGCCGTGTACGGGTCGAAGCCCTCCGGCCATCCCGGCCGCGGTGCCGTGTCCTGCCACGGCGGTGCGGCCTCCGGCTCCCGCCACCCGGGCTCCGGTTCCGGCGGTGGCTGATACGGCGAGTACTGCGGGTACGCGTACGGGGAGTTGTTCACGCCGCCACTCCAGGGTCCGAAGGGGTCCGGATCGGGCCCAGAACCTAGCGGAGCGGCGGTCACTCTCCAAAGCGGCGCGGCTACCGAGGGTGGCGAACAGATGCTCAGTAGCCGAAGGCGCGGGCCGTGTTCTCCCCCAGCGCCGCCGCGAGCGTGTCCTCGTCGATCCCGCGGACGGCGGCCATCGCGCGCACGGTGACGGGCACCAGGTAGGGCGCGTTGGGCCGCCCCCGGTAGGGCACCGGCGTCAGGAAGGGCGCGTCCGTCTCGACGAGGAGCAGCTCCAGCGGGGCGAACTTGACGGCGTCGCGCAGGTTCTGGGCGTTCTTGAAGGTGACGTTCCCGGCGAAGGACATGAAGTAGCCGGCGCTCGCGCAGATCTCCGCCATCTCGGCGTCCCCGGAGTAGCAGTGGAACACCGTCCGCTCGGGGGCGCCCTCCTCCTTCAGCACGCGCAGCACGTCGGCGTGGGCGTCGCGGTCGTGGATGACGAGGGTCTTGCCGTGGCGCTTGGCGATCTCGATGTGGGCGCGGAAGGAGCGCTCCTGGGCGTCCTTGCCCTCCGGGCCGGTGCGGAAGTAGTCGAGGCCGGTCTCGCCGACGCCCTTGACCTGCGGGAGGGCGGCGAGCCGGTCGATCTCGGCGAGCGCCTCGTCGAGGGCCGCGTCCCCGCCGGCCCGGCGCGCGCCCTGCCGGGACCAGCCCTCGGGGTCGCCGTGGACGATGCGCGGGGCCTCGTTCGGGTGAAGGGCGACGGTGGCGTGGACGGCGTCGTGGCGGGCCGCCGTCTCGGCCGCCCAGCGCGAGCCGTTCAGGTCGCAGCCGACCTGGACGACCGTGGTGACGCCCACCGACGCGGCCTTCGCCAGCGCCTCCTCCACCGTGCCGGACTGCATGTCGAGGTGGGTGTGGGAGTCGGCGACGGGAACCCTCAGGGGCTCCGGGAGGGGCGGCGCGGCGTTCTTGTCGCGGGGGTCGGCCGGGTCGGGGGCGTTGGCAGGCATGCCCCGATCCTACGAAAGGGGCATGCCGCGCGGCCGTGCCGCTCAGCCGTCCTTGCGGTGGAGGTGGAGGGCGTGCAGGAGGTCGGAGAGGTGCCAGTGGCGGCGCTCGGCGGAGACGACGGGGGCGGCCGGGGCGGACGCCTGCGGGCGGCGCGGCGTCTGGGGGACCTGCGGCACCTCCAGGGGGCCGGCCGGCGGCACCCGGTGCTGGTCGTGCGAGACGCCCCGTATGGAGGCGACGCTCCCGGGCCGCATGATGCGGATCACGTGGCTGTCGCAGTTCTGGCACCGGGGCCGCTGCAGCGGTGAGGGAACGACGCGGCCGTCGGCGACGTACCGCACGAACTCCTGACCGTCGGCGTCCTTGTGGTGCTCTATCTCGTACGCCTGCTCCCAGCCGAGGCCGCAGCTCATGCAGGCGAAGGAATACGACTCGTGGACGACGGCCGTGGCGCCGCCGCGCAGGCCCGTCGGGCCGGTGAACTCACTCATGCCAGCTCCTGTTGTCCGCTGGATGGGGGCGATGGCTCCCTTCATCAAGTGGACGCTTCCCTGGCCTGAAACGCACGGGCCCTGTCGAGTGTTGGACCCGATTTGGAGCTTCCTTGCCGAAAGTGACCCGTTCGGTCCGTTTCGGCTTTGCCATCGGCGACGGGCGTTTACCCGGCCATGGGGCGCACGCTCAGCCGAGATGCGCCCTGCTCAGAGGGGGTGTAAGCGGGTGTACGCCCCCGCGCACCGGTCGCGCGCGGGGCTCGTCGAGACGTGCCCGCCCGCCTCAGCCGGCGGCGTTCTTCGCCGCCACCACCGCGTCGAACACGTGTCGCTTGGGCAGCCCGGCCTCCGCCGCCACCGCCGCGATGGCCTCCTTGCGGCGCTCCCCGGCCTCCTCGCGCACGCGCACCCGGCGCACCAGCTCCTCCGCGCTCACCTCCTGCGCGCCCCGCTCGGGCGCCCCCTCCACGACCACCGTGATCTCACCGCGCACGCCCTCGGCCGCCCACGCCGCCAGCTCGCCGAGCGGACCGCGCTTGACCTCCTCGTACGTCTTGGTCAGCTCCCGGCACACCGCCGCGCGCCGCTCGGCGCCGAACACCTCGGCCATCGCGGCGAGGGTGTCGTCGAGCCGGTGCGGGGCCTCGAAGTAGACGAGCGTGCGCCGCTCCCCGGCGACCTCCCGCAGCCGCGACAGCCGCTCGCCCGCCTTGCGGGGCAGGAAGCCCTCGAAGCAGAAGCGGTCCACCGGCAGCCCGGACAGCGCGAGCGCGGTCAGCACGGCGGACGGCCCGGGCACGGCGGTGACCTTGACGTCCCGCTCGACGGCCGCCGCGACCAGCCGGTAGCCGGGGTCGGACACCGACGGCATGCCCGCGTCGGTGACGAGCAGCACCCGTGCGCCGCCCACCAGCTCCTCCACCAGCTCCGGCGTGCGGGCGGACTCGTTGCCCTCGAAGTACGACACCACGCGGCCCTTGGGCGTCACGCCGAGCGCCTGGGTCAGCCGGCGCAGCCGCCGGGTGTCCTCGGCGGCGACGACGTCCGCCCCGGCCAGTTCCTCGGCGAGCCGCGGCGGCGCGTCCGCGATGTCGCCGATGGGGGTGCCCGCCAAAACAAGGGTTCCAGTCACGCCCCCATCCTCCCAGGACGCGCCGCGAGGAGGGGCATCCCGGCCATGCACGGGACTCACACAGCGCCGTTCCCTACGATGGCGCGGTGACCAGTACCGCGTCCTCCACGGACACCCGGCAGGGAACGGCTCCGCACGACGAGGGGCCGTCCTGGCAGCAGCGGCTGCGCCGTTTCGGCTATGCGGGCGGCCCCGCCGCCGACGTACGGGACCGGCTCGTGCCGCCGTACGCCGCGCCGAGCCCGCGGCTGTGGCACCTGCTGGGCGTGCCGCCGGTGATGGCCGACCGGCTCGCCCGCTGGTCCGGGTGGGGTGGCCCGCTGCTGGTGACGCTGCTGGCGGGCGTGATCCGGTTCTGGAACCTGGGCAGCCCGAAGGCGGTGATATTCGACGAGACGTACTACGCCAAGGACGCCTGGGCGCTCGTCCACCGCGGCTTCGAGGTCAACTGGGACAAGAACGCCAACGACCTGATCCTGTCCGCGAACGGCCATGTCCACATCCCCACGGACGCGGCGTACGTGGTGCACCCGCCGGTGGGCAAGTACGTCATCGGCCTGGGCGAGCTGCTGTTCGGCTTCGACCCGTTCGGCTGGCGGTTCATGACGGCGCTGCTCGGCACGCTCAGCGTGCTGATGCTGTGCCGGATCGGCCGCCGGCTCTTCCGCTCCACCTTCCTCGGCTGTCTCGCGGGCGCGCTGATGGCGGTGGACGGGCTGCACTTCGTGATGAGCCGCACCTCGCTGCTGGACGGGGTGCTGATGTTCTTCGTGCTGGCCGCGTTCGGTTGTCTGGTGGTCGACCGGGACAAGGCGCGCGAGCGGCTCGCGGCGGCGCTGCCCGCGGACGCCGACGGCCGGGTGCGCCCGCACGCGCACACCGCGGACACCGCGCGCCTGGGCCTGCGGCCGTGGCGCTGGCTGGCGGGCCTGATGCTGGGCCTGGCGATCGGCACCAAGTGGAACGGCCTGTACGTGCTGGTGGCGTTCTGCGTGATGGCGGTGGCGTGGGACGTCGGCTCGCGCAAGGTGGCGGGCGCCCGGCACCCGTACACGGCGGTGCTCAAGCACGACGTGGGGCTCGCGTTCGTCGCGACCGTGCCGGTGGCGCTGGTCACCTACCTCGCGTCCTGGACCGGCTGGATCCTGTCCCCGGCGGACGGCCGCGGCGGCTACTACCGCAACTGGGCCGCCACCGACGGCAAGGGCGGCAGCTGGACCTGGCTGTTCCCGGACTGGTGGCGCAGCCTGTGGCACTACGAGCACGAGGTGTACGAGTTCCACCTGAACCTGCACTCGCCGCACACCTACCAGTCCAACCCCTGGAGCTGGATCGTCCTGGGCCGCCCGGTGTCGTACTTCTACGAGTCCCCGGCGCCCGGCAAGGACGGCTGCCCGGTGGGCGCGGGCGAGAAGTGCGCGCGCGAGGTGCTGGCCATCGGCACCCCGCTGCTGTGGTGGCTGGCCTGCTTCGCGATCGTCTACGTGCTGTGGCGCTGGTTCTTCCGCCGCGACTGGCGCGCGGGCGCGATCGCCTGCGGCATCGCGGCCGGCTATCTGCCGTGGTTCCTGTACCAGGAGCGCACGATCTTCCTCTTCTACGCCGTGGTCTTCGTGCCGTTCCTGTGCCTGGCGGTGGCGATGATGCTGGGCGCGATCGTCGGCTCACCGGGCGCGAGCGACACCCGCCGGGTGGCCGGCGCGACGAGCGCGGGCGTCCTGGTCCTGCTGATCGCCTGGAACTTCATCTACTTCTGGCCCCTGTTCACGGGCACGGCGATCCCCATCGACCAGTGGCGCTCCCGGATGTGGCTGGATACGTGGGTATGACACGGATTGACTGAGCGCTTCGCGTCTCTCTTCGGCCAACTTCCGGACACAGCGGCCCCATCGGCCTCGCCGTGCGCCTACAGTGCGAGACGACACAGTCTTTGAACGCGTTCAACAACGTGGTCGAAGGCCTCAGGGGAGGACACGGGGAGGGACGCGTCATGCGTACGGGGGTCAAGGCCGGCATCGTCACGGTGGTGCTCGGCACCATGGTGGGCGGCGCGGGCTACGGGGCGTACAACATCCTCTCGGCGCTCGACGGCGACGGCGGGAGCGCGTCGAGCGGCACGGCGGCGACCCGGACCGGGCCGCCCGGCGCCGGCGAGGTGGAGGAGACCACGCGGAAGTTCTTCGCCGCGTGGGCCGAGGGACAGCCCGCCGAGGCGGCGTCGTACACGAACAACGCGGTGAAGGCCGAGCCGCTGCTGGCCTCCTTCGGCCGGGAGGCCCATCTCACCGACGTCAAGATCACACCGGGCCGGGCGAGCGGCACGACCGTGCCGTTCACGGTGAAGGCAACGGTGTCATACGGGGGCAGCAGCAAACCGCTGAGCTACGGCAGCCGGCTCACCGTCGTGCGCGGGCTGACCACCGGGCGGGCGCTGGTGGACTGGCAGCCCTCCGTGGTGCACCCGCAGCTGACCGGCATGGACGACACCCTGGTCACCGGTGAGGCGTCGGCCCCGCCGGTGGAGGCCGTGGACCGCGACGGCGTGGTCCTGACGAAGGAGAAGTACCCCTCGCTCGGGCCGATCCTGGACGAGCTGCGGGCCAAGTACGGCGAGCAGGCGGGCGGCCGGCCGGGCATCGAGCTGAGCATCCACCACGCCGACGCGAGCACCCCGGACACCAGTCTGCTCACCCTGTCCCAGGGCAAGGCCGGCAAGCTGCGCACCACGCTGAGCGCGCCGGTGCAGGCCGCTGCCGAGAAGGCCGTCAAGAACTACGCCGAGTCCTCCGTGGTCGCCGTCAAGGCGAGCACCGGCGAGGTGCTGGCGGTCGCCAACCACCGCGCCGACGCCTTCAACGCCGCCTTCCTGGGCAAGGTCGCGCCGGGCTCCACGATGAAGATCATCAGCGCGGCCACGCTCATCGACAACGGCCTGACCACGGCGAACGGGCCCGCGCCCTGCCCGCCCGACGCGCTGTGGGAGGGCCAGACCTTCCACAACCTCACCGGCATGGCGCCGAACGAGAAGGCGACGCTGTCGGAGAGCTTCGCCCGCTCCTGCAACACCGCCTTCATCAAGTTCACCGACGACCTGAAGACCGACTCGCTGAACCGGGAGGCCACCGAGCGCTTCGGCCTCGGGCAGGACAACTGGCAGACCGGCATCCCGTCCTTCGACGGCTCGGTCCCGGCCGTGGAGGGGCCCGACAAGGCGGCGGGCCTGATCGGGCAGGGCCAGGTGCAGATGAACCCGCTGAACATGGCCTCCGTCACGGCGACCGCGATGACCGGCGCCTTCCACCAGCCGGTGATCGTGCCGCAGAGCCTGGACGACCGCGAGCTGGCCCAGGCCCGCGGGCTGTCGCCGGACACCGTGCGCCAGCTGCGCGCGATGATGAACCGCACCGCGACCAGCGGCACCGCGGCCCGCGCGATGGCCGGGCTGAGCGGCCGGATCGGCGCCAAGACCGGCTCGGCGGAGGTCGACGGGCAGGCGAAGTCCGACAGCTGGTTCACCGGCTACCGGGGCGACGTCGCCGCCGCGGCCATGACCCAGGAGGGCGGGCACGGCGGCGACGCGGCCGGGCCGATTGTCGCAAGCGTGCTACGAGTGGGCGGCTGACGTCGCCCACCGAGGACGGGACTCTAGGCTGGTCGCCGTCGTTGGGGTGTGTGAGGGCAACGAGGGCAGTGGGGCGAGGTCCTGACGTCAGGACAGGGGCGGTCCCGGTCACAAGCGCGGAGGAACACGGAGCAGTGGGCAAGAGACGACGCGTCGCCGAGCGACACAGGAGCAGGCCCGCCGTGGTCGGCGGGATGATCGCCGTGGTCGTCGGCGGGGCCGGTATCGGCGCCTACGCGCTGTACGGCGGCGGCGCGGCGGCCGAGGACAACACGGCGACGCAGGCCGCGGCCCACAAGAAGACGGTCAAGACCGGCCCGCTGTCCGCGGCCGAGGTCACCACCACCGCCCGCTCCTTTCTGACGTCCTGGCAGCAGGGCCGCATCCCGCAGGCGGCCGCCGCCACCGACGACGCCGGCGCCGCCACCGCCCTGCTGACCGGCTTCACCAAGGACGCCCACGTGCAGGGCGTCACCCTCACCCCCGGCGTCCCGCAGGGCGACAAGGTGCCGTTCACCGTGAAGGGCACGGTGAGCTACCAGGGCGTGAGCAAGCCGATCGGCTACGCCGGCGCGCTCACCGTGGTGCGCAGCACCGAGGACGGCAAGCCCTACGTCGACTGGCACGCGAACGTCGTCCACCCCGACCTCGCCGACGGCGACACGCTGGTCACCGGCGAGTCGGGCACGCCGCCGGTGAAGGCGCTGGACCGCGCGGGCGGCGAGATCACCGAGGCGAAGTACCCGTCCCTGGGCTCGGTGCTGGACGGACTGCGCGAGAAGTACGGCAAGAAGGCCGGCGGCAAGGCGGGCATCGAGCTGCGCGTGGTGCGCGGCAAGGAGTCCAAGGCGAACAAGCTCTCCGACAAGACGCTGCTGGAGCTGAGCAAGGGCACGCCGGGCACGGTCAAGACGACGCTGAGCCCGCGGCTGCAGGCGGCGGCCGAGCAGCAGGTGGCCAAGCGGGCCCGGGCGTCCGTGGTCGTGCTGCGGCCCTCGACCGGTGAGATCCTCGCCGTCGCCAACAGCGGCCACGGCTTCAACACCGCGTTGCAGGGCTCGCTCGCACCCGGCTCCACGATGAAGATCATCACGTCGTCGCTGCTGATCGACAAGGGCCTGGCGTCGGCGGAGAAGCAGCACCCGTGCCCGAAGTACTTCACCTACGGCGGCTGGAAGTTCCAGAACGACGACGAGTTCGAGATCAGAGGCGGGACGTTCAAGGCGAGCTTCGCCCGCTCCTGCAACACCGCCTTCATCAGCCAGGCCCCGAAGCTGGACAACTCCGACCTGACCCGGCAGGCCCAGCAGGTGTTCGGCCTGTCGATGAACAACTGGGCGATCGGAGTGCCGTCCTTCGACGGCTCGGTGCCGGTGCAGTCGGCGGCACAGAAGGCGGCCTCGCTGATCGGGCAGGGCGGGGTGCGGATGAACCCGCTGAACATGGCGTCGGTCGCCGCGACCGTGCAGTCCGGCTCCTTTCACCAGCCCTACCTGGTCTCCCCGGAGGTGGACGGCCGCAGCCTGGCCCACGCCACGCGCTCGCTGTCCCCGGGCACGCTGGCCCAGTTGCGCGAGCTGATGCGGTACACGGCGGCGGCGGGCACGGCGGCGGAGGCGATGTCCGGGCTCGGCCCCGACTACGGCGCGAAGACGGGCTCGGCGGAGGTCGACAACCAGGACAAGCCGAACGGCTGGTTCACCGCGTACAAGGGCGATCTCGCGGCGGCCGGTGTGGTGCAGGCCGGCGGGCACGGCGGTGACACGGCCGGGCCGATCGTGGCCTCGCTGCTGCGGATGGGCTGAGCCCGCGGGCAGGCGGGCCGTCGGGCGGGTGCGCCCGGAGGACGGCTCAGACGGCGGCCAGGTAGGTGCGCCGCAGGAAGCGGAGCAGCGTCTTCGTCTCGAACTGGACGACGGAGACGCCCCGCGCGGAGTGGAACTCGACGACGGCCCCGACCCGGCCGCACGGCCAGACGCGTACTTCGCCGGTGCCGACCGGGGCGCTCAGGCCCTGTTCCAGCAGGGTGCGGGAGAAGGTCCACTCGTCGGTGCCGGGCAGTCCGACGCGCACGGAGCGCGGGTCCGCCTCGGGGTCGTAGCGCAGGACCACCGGTATCGCGGTGTCCTCCTCGGGGTCCGCGTCCGTGACGATGTGGGCTCGTGCGTACTGCTCGACTACAGACATCGGACGGCCCCTTACGCTCGGTGACCTATGTGAAAGCCGTGGATCCACTTCCTTTACCAATGTCCCACATGAGACCGGTTACGCCCTGCTGAGCGCCATCTCACATCTGAGATGACCGGACGACCATCGACTCGCTCTTGCAAGTAGTTCGCATTAAGCCACTATCATCGAACGGTGCACGTACCTGACGGATTCATCAACGCCCCGGTCTCCGCCGCGACCGGCGTCGTCGCCGCCGGCGCGATCGCCGTGAGCCTGCGCGGCGCCCGCCGCGAGCTGGACGAGCGCACCGCCCCGCTGGCCGGGCTGGTCGCCGCGTTCATCTTCGCGGTGCAGATGCTGAACTTCCCCGTCGCCGCCGGCACCAGCGGTCACCTGCTGGGCGGCGCGCTCGCCGCGATCCTGGTCGGCCCGTACACGGGCGTGCTGTGCGTCTCGGTCGTCCTGCTCATGCAGGGCATCCTCTTCGCCGACGGCGGCCTGACCGCGCTCGGCGTGAACATCACCGACATGGCGATCGTCACCACCGTCGTCGCCTACGCCGTCTTCCGCGGCCTGGTGAAGGTGATGCCCCGGAGCCGCCGCTCGGTCACCGTCGCCACCTTCGTCGCCGCGCTGCTGTCCGTGCCGGCCGCCGCGCTCGCCTTCACCGCCATCTACGCCCTCGGCGGCACCACCGACGTCTCCCTGGCCAAGGTCGCCACCGCGATGATCGGCGTGCACGTCCTCATCGGCATCGGCGAGGCGGCGATCACCGCGCTGACCGTCGGCGCCGTCATCGCCGTACGCCCCGACCTCGTGTACGGCGCGCGGGGCCTGCGGCAGCGGCTGAAGCTGCGGGTCGGCGGGGAGCTGGTGGACGCGCCCACGCCGGTCACCACGCCCGTCGCGGCGCGCACCTCGCGGCGCAGGCTGTGGATCACCGGGCTGGTCACCTCCCTGGTGCTGGCCGGCTTCGTCAGCTTCTACGCCTCCGCCAGCCCCGACGGGCTGGAGAAGGTCGCCCACGACCAGGGCATCGACCAGAAGGCGAAGGAGCACGCCTCCGCCGGCTCGCCGCTCGCCGACTACGGCGTGAAGGACATCCAGGACGCCCGGCTCTCCGGCGGTCTCGCGGGCGTGATCGGGGTCGGCGTGACCGTCGTCGCGGGCAGCGCCGTCTTCTGGGCCGTGCGCCGGCGCCGCAGCGACGACGTGTCGCCGGCGTCGACGACCGTGGAGAACGTCTGACATGGGCGCCGGGCACGCGCACCGGCTCTACCGGCACGGGCACACACCGGTGCACGCGCTGCCGCCGCACACCAAACTGGCCGCCGCCTTCGCCTTCGTGGTCGTCGTCGTCTCGACGCCGCGCGAGGCGATGTGGGCGTTCGCGCTGTACGCCGTCCTGCTCGCCGTCGTGGCGTACCACGCGCGCGTGGGCGCAGGATTCCTGCTCAAACGGCTGCTGATCGAGGTGCCGTTCGTCGCGTTCGCGGTACTCATGCCGTTCGTCGCCGAGGGGGAGCGGGTCGACGTCCTCGGGCTGTCGCTGAGCGTCAACGGCCTGTGGGGCGCCTGGAACGTGCTCGCCAAGGGCACGCTCGGCGTCGCCGCGTCCGTGCTGCTCGCCGCCACCACCGAACTGCGCGAGCTGCTGCTGGGCCTGCAGCGGCTGAAACTGCCGCCGCTGCTGGTGCAGATCGCGTCCTTCATGATCCGCTACGGCGACGTCATCACCGACGAGATGCGCCGTATGCGCATCGCCCGCGAGTCGCGCGGCTTCGAGGCCAGGGGCGTGCGGCACTGGGGCGTGCTCGCGAAGTCGGCGGGCGCCCTGTTCATCCGCTCCTACGAGCGCGGGGAACGCGTCCACCTGGCCATGGTCAGCCGCGGATACGCCGGGTCGATGCCGGTGATCGACGAGGTCACCGCCTCGCGCGCGCAGTGGTCGCAGGCGCTGGCCCTCCCCTGTTCGGCTCTGGTCGTCTGTCTGCTGGGATGGTTCCTGTGACCCCTTCACTGGAAGTGGCCGGACTGGCCTTCGCGTACCCCGACGGGCACCAGGCCCTGTTCGGCGTGGACTTCTCCCTCGCGCGCGGCGAACGCGTCGCGCTGCTCGGGCCGAACGGCGCCGGCAAGACGACCCTCGTGCTGCACCTCAACGGCATCCTGTCCGGCGGGATGGGCACCGTGAAGGTCGCCGGCCTGAGCGTGGACAAGCGGAACATGGCGGAGATCCGGCGCAAGGTCGGCATCGTCTTCCAGGACCCCGACGACCAGCTGTTCATGCCGACCGTCCGCGAGGACGTCGCATTCGGGCCGGCGGCGGCCGGGCTGAAGGGCGCGGAGCTGGAGCAGCGCGTGGACCGCGCGCTGGAGCGGGTCGGCATGGCGGAGTTCAAGGACCGGCCGCCGCACCACCTGTCCTTCGGCCAGCGCCGCCGGGTCGCGGTCGCCACCGTCCTCGCGATGGAGCCGGAAATCCTGGTCCTGGACGAGCCGTCGTCCAACCTCGACCCGGCCTCCCGCCGCGAGCTGGCCGACATCCTGAGCTCCCTGGACGTGACGGTCCTGATGGTCACCCACGACCTGCCCTACGCCCTGGAGCTGTGCCCGCGCTCGCTGATCCTCAGCGACGGCGTGATCGCGGCGGACGGCAAGACCGCCGAGCTGCTCTCCGACGAGGAGCTGATGCGCGCCCACCGGCTGGAGCTGCCGTTCGGCTTCGATCCGCGCTCCGTGACAATGGGCGCGTGACGCGCCACGACGAGTCCTCCCCGCGCCTGGACCACCAGCTGTGCTTCGCGCTGTACGCGGCCCAGCGCGCGGTGACGGCCGCCTACCGCCCGCTGCTGGAGGACCTGGGCCTGACCTACCCGCAGTACCTGGTGCTGCTGGTGCTGTGGGAGCGCGGCGAGGTCACGGTCAAGGAGCTGACCGAGGCCCTGCGCCTGGACTACGGCACGGTCTCCCCGCTGCTCAAGCGGCTTCAGACGGCCGGTCTGGTCCACCGGGAGCGCACCGCGCGCGACGAGCGCACCGTCCGGGTCACCTGCACCGGCCGGGGCGAGCAGCTCAGGGAGCGGGCGGCGCACGTCCCGGACACCCTGGTGAGCGCGACCGGCCTCGATCTGGCGGAGATCGCGCGCCTGCGCGAGGAGCTGCACCGGCTGGCGGCCCGGGCCCAGGCGGCGGCCGACCGGCACTGACCTCGCCTTACCCACGGTCACGCCCCCTGGGGGCGGACGGGATGCTACCGGCCAGTACCTTGTGCGCGATGTACTTGTGCGCACTGGTTTTCCGGGGAGGTCCACCATGGCCGACGACGTCGCGGCAGCCGCACGACCCGACAGCCGTCCGACGAAGATCCTGTACGTCGCCGAGGCCACCGCGCACGGGGGCCGGGACGGCTATGTGACCAGCCAGGACGGGCAGCTCTCCCTGCGGGTCGCGATGCCGCCGCAGCTCGGCGGCGACGGCAACGGCACCAACCCGGAGCAGCTGTTCGCGGCCGGCTACGCCTCCTGCTTCCACAACGCGCTGATCCTCGTCGGCAACCGCTCCGGTTACGACCTCACCGGCTCCACCGTCGCCGCCAAGGTCGGCCTCGGCCCCAACCGGCAGCGCGGCTACGGCCTCGCGGTCGCCCTCAGCGTCTCCCTGCCCGTCCTGGACCCCGAGATCGCCGCCGGGCTCGTCGACGCGGCCCACGAGGTCTGCCCGTACTCCAACGCCACCCGGGGCAACATCGACGTAACGATCCTTCTCGGGTAGCGGGACCAAGGAATCGCAGGCCGCCCGCCGGTGTTGACCGGGACGTCGCAGGCGAGTCGGAGGGAGTGCGGACGTGGACGTGCACGGAGCGGTGGCGGAGGGCTTCGAGCCGGTCAGGGAGGCGTTCGCCCGCGGCTTCACGGCGCTCGGCGAGAAGGGCGCCGCGCTCGCCGTCTACCGGGACGGGCGCAAGGTCGTCGACCTGTGGGGCGGCACCCGCGACGTCGACGGCACCGCACCCTGGGAGCGGGACACGGCCCAGATCGTCCGCTCGGCCACCAAGGGCGTCGCCGCCGCCGCGCTCCTGCTGCTGCACCAGCGCGGCGAGCTCGACCTGGACGCGCCCGTCGGCACCTATTGGCCCGAGTACAAGGCGGCCGGCAAGGAGCGCACCCTCGTGCGGCACGTGCTCGCCCACCGCGCCGGCATCCCCGTACTGGACCGCCCGCTGACCCTGGCGGAAGCCGCCGACCCGGACCGGGCCGCGGCGGCCGTCGCGGCACAGGCACCCCTGTGGGAGCCCGGCACCGACCACGGCTACCACGCGCACACCTACAGCTGGCTCACCGGCGAGCTGATCCGCCGCGTCACCGGCCGTGCCCCCGGCGAGTGGATCGCGCGCGAGATCGCGCAGCCGGTGGGCGCGGACTTCTGGCTGGGGCCGCCGGCGGAGGTGGACGCGCGCGTGGGCCGCGTCGGACCGGTCACCGCCCCCGAGGCGGGCGGGCTGCGCACCCGGCCCAAGCGCGCGGTCGCCGAGGCCTACGCGGACCCCGCGTCGCTGACGCTGCGTGCCTTCGGCGCGATCTCCCCCGCGCCCGACGAGAACGACCCCGCCTACCGCGCGGCCGCCCTGCCGGGCTCCACCGGCGTCGCCACCGCCGACGGGCTGGCCCGGATCTACGCCGCGCTGATCGGCGAGGTCGACGGCGGCAGGCGGCTGTTCACGCCGGACACCCTGGAGCTGGCGCGCGGCGAGCAGTCGGCCGGCCCGGACCGGGTGCTGGTGGTCAACACCCGCTTCGGGCTCGGTCCCATGCTGCACGGCAGCGCCTCCCCGCTGCTCGGCGACGGCTCCTTCGGCCATCCCGGCCGCGGCGGCTCCCTCGGGTTCGCCGACCCCGCCTCGGGCATCGCCTTCGGCTATGTCACCAACGGCTTCAGGAAGAGCGTGACGGCGGACCCGAGGGCCCAGGCCCTGCTGCGGGCCCTGCGGGGCGTGCTGTCCTAGCCGCGGTTGCCCGCTTGCGGCCGGGGCGTGCTGTCCTGGCCGCGCGCGCCCGTTTGCGGCCGGGGCGTGCCGCTCACACGTGGATCGGGTGCGACGTGCGGCCCGACGCCTCGTCGATCTCGTCGTGCGCCTTGGTCAGCAGCCGCATCGCGAGTTCGTTCAGCGCCCGCGCACCGGCGATCTCCTCCCCGACCCGCGGCTGATTGGAGTCGGTGCGGTGCCGCGTGGCGCTGCCGTGGGCCCGTACCTCCGAGCCGTCGGGCAGCCGCACCAGCGCCACCGCGCGCGTGTGCAGGTCGTCCTCGTTGAACTCCAGCTCCACGTGCCATCCCACAGCGGTGTGCATCGTCATGCCGATCACCTCCGAAGCGCCTGCTTCCAGGGTGCTCCTCGGCCCGCCCACCCGCATCCAGCCGGGCGCGGTCCTGTCCCGGGTGCCGCCGGGTGCCGCGTCACACGGGGTACGGCTGCGCCTCGCGGGCCGCGCTGAGGGCGCCCGCCCACCAGGACAGCTGGTCCAGCAGGGTCTTGGCGTACCCCTCGGCCGCCTCGTCGAGCGGGCGGCCGTCCTGCCAGGCGGTGAAGTAGTTCGGAAAGGCGAGGCCGTCGCGGATGGTCACCGCGTGCAGCTCCGTGAGCACGTTCTCCAGGTGCAGCACCGCGTGGCGGCCGCCGGCCGCGCCGCCGTAGCTGACGAAGGCGACCGGCTTGGCGGTCCACTGCGTGAAGTGCCAGTCGATGGCCGCCTTCAGGGAGGCGGGGTAGCTGTGGTTGTACTCCGGGGTGACGACGATGAACGCATCGGCGCTCTCAAGTGCCTCGGTCAGCCGTGCCATCCCGGCCGGGCGGGGGTAGGAGTCGCCGGCGAACTTCGGGGACTCGGCGGGCAGGGCGAGCGGGATGTCGATCCCGGCCAGGTCGATGACGTCGACGTCGAATCCGCCGTGGGCGCGGGCCTGTTCGGCGACCCAGGAGGCCACGGTCGGGCCGAACCGTCCCTCACGGACGCTGCCGACGATGATCGCGAGCTTGTGCGGGCCGTTGCCGGTCTGCTGGGTGGTGTCGCTGCCGGTCTGCTGCGTGGTGTCGTTGTCCATGACCACCACCCTCGGAGTGCCGCGCCTCCGTAACCAGACCGGGCTCAGGCTGGCCCCCGCAGGGCCACCCTGAGGTCTCCCCGCGCACCACGGCCACGTCCTAACCTCGGGGCATGGGAACGCCGTTGGGGGACTTCATCAGGACCAAGCGGGACAGTCTCCAGCCCGAGACGCTGGGTCTGCCCGACCGCAGCCGCCGGCGCGCACCGGGCCTGCGCCGCCAGGATCTCGCCGCGCGGGCCGGGATCAGCGTCGAGTATCTGACCCGGATCGAGCAGGGCCGTGACCGCAACCCGTCCCCAGCCGTCGTCAACGCGCTCGCCGACGCGCTCAGCCTGGACGCGGCCGAACGCGCCCACCTGCGCTACCTGGCGAAGATCACCGGCGGTGCCTGCAGCGCGCACACCGGCCCCGCCCCGGCACCCCGGCAGGTGCGGCCCGCCGTGCTGGACACCCTGCGCCTGCTGGAACCGGGCATCGCGGTGGTCACCAACCGGCTCGGCGACCTCCTCGCCCGGACCAGCACCTTCGAGGCGGTGACGCGCGACACCGGGCTGCTGGACTCCAGTGCCCCGAACCTCACCCGCTACGTCTTCACCGACCCGCGCGCCCGCACGGTCTTCGCCGACTGGGACGCCGTCGCCGACGAGCAGGCGTTCGATCTGTGGCTCGGGCCGGCCGTGGAGCACAGCGAGTGGCTGAGCGCGGAGCTGGCGCCCGCCGCCGGACCGGAGTTCACCCGGCGGCTGAACCGGCACGTCGTCCCCCGCCGCGGTGACCTGCGGCTGAACCACCCCGCGGGGCACGCGCTGCGGCTGCGCCGCGAGACGCTCGACCTGACGGCGGACGCGCAGCAGATCGTCGTCTTCCTGCCGGCGGACGAGGCCACGGCCGCAGCGGTGGAGCAACTGCGGCACACCGGGCAGGGGCGGCTGCGCGCCATCTCCTGACGCCGGCCGCAACCGGCGGTCGGCGGCACGAAGGCCGCACCCGGCGGTCGGCGGCACGAAGAAGCCGGTGAGGGCGCCCCGTCCCCACGGAACCCTCACCGGCGGTCTGTGTCAGCCGCGCCGTGTCAGGCGCGGACCAGCTCTTCGTCCGTGTCGCGCCGGCCGGTGTCGCCGGAGGTGCGCAGGCCCTCGCCCTCGACGTCGACGTTGGGCAGGGCGCGGTCCAGCCACTTCGGCAGCCACCAGGCCCGCTTGCCGAGCAGGGCGAGGACGGCCGGGACGAGCGCCATGCGCACCACGAAGGCGTCGAAGAAGACGGCGATCGCGAGACCGAAGCCGATCATCTTCACCATGGACTCGCTGGAGCCGATGAACCCGGAGAAGACGGCGATCATGATGACCGCGGCCGCGGTGACGACCCGGGCGCCGTACTTGAAGCCGGTCACGACGGCCTGGCTCGGCTTCTCACCGTGGACGTACGCCTCCCGCATCCGGGTCACGAGGAACACCTCGTAGTCCATCGCCAGGCCGAAGACCACGCCGACCATGAAGATCGGCATCATCGACATCACCGGGCCGGTCTGCTCGACGCCCATCAGCGAGGACAGCCAGCCCCACTGGAAGACCGCGACGACCGCGCCGAGCGCCGCGAGCACGCTGAGCAGGAAGCCGAGGGCCGCCTTCAGCGGGACGAGGATCGAGCGGAAGACCACGATCAGCAGCAGGAACGCCAGGCCCACGACCAGCACCAGGTACGGCACGAGCGCGTCGTTCAGCTTCTGCGAGACGTCGATGTTCATCGCCGTGGAGCCGGTGACCAGCACCTTGGCGCCGGTCTCGGAGGCGAGGTCCGTGCCCTTGTCGCGGATGGCGTGGACCAGGTCCTCGGTCTGCGTGGAGGACGGCTTCGACTTCGGGATCACCGTGATGGTGGCGGTGTCGCCGGCCTTGTTCGGTTGCGCCGGGGTGACGGTGACGACGTCCTTCAGGCCCTTGATCTCGGCGCCGACCTTGTCGAAGGCGGCGCCGGGGGACTGCGCGTCCTTGCCGTCGACGACGAGCATCAGCGGCCCGTTGAAGCCGGGCCCGAAGCCCTCCGACAGCAGGTCGTAGGCGCGCCGCTGGGTGGTGGACACCGGCTGCGAGCCGTCGTCGGGCAGGCCGAGTTCGAGGGAGGCCGCCGGGACGGCCGCCGCGCCGAGGCCGACGACGCCGAGGAGCAGGACGGCGACGGGGCGGCGGACGACGAAGCTGGCCCAGCGCGTGCCCATGTTGGGGCGGCCGGCCTTCTTCGGGGTGCGGCCCCCGCCGAGCAGCTTGGACTTCTGCCCGGCCGGCTTGACCCTCTTGCCGGCGTAGCCGAGCAGCGCCGGGATCATCGTCAGGGCGATCAGGACGGCGATGGCGACCGTGCCGGCGGCGGCGACGCCCATCTTCGTCAGCATCGGGATGTTGACGACGGACAGGCCGACCAGGGCGATGACGACGGTGAGGCCGGCGAAGACCACGGCGGAGCCCGCGGTTCCGACGGCCCGGCCGGCGGCCTCCTCGCGCTCGCGGCCCTCGGCGAGTTCGGCGCGGTAGCGGGAGACGATGAACAGGGCGTAGTCGATGCCGACGGCGAGGCCGATCATCGTCGCCAGGGTGGACGTGGTGGAGCCGAGGTCCAGGGTGCTGGCGAGCGCGGTGATGGAGGAGACGCCGATGCCGACACCGATGAGCGCGGTGAGCAGCGGCAGCCCGGCCGCGAGCAGCGAGCCGAAGGTGATGACGAGGACGACCGCGGCGATGCCGATGCCGATGACCTCGGTGGCCCCGGTCTCGGGCGCGGCGGACAGCGCGTCGCCGCCGACCTCCACGGTCAGCCCGGCGTCACGGGCGTGCTGGGCGGCGTCCTTCAGGGCGTCCCGGGAGGAGTCCTTCAGCTCCATGCCGGAGACCTCGTACTTCACCGAGGCGTACGCGATCGTGCCGTCCTTGCTGACGGCGTGCCCGGTGTAGGGGTCGGCGACGGAGGCGACCTCGGAGCCGGTGGACAGCTCCTTGACGGTCTTCTCCACGCTCGCCTTGGTGCCGGCGTCGGTCATCTTCTGCCCGGCGGGCGCCTTGAAGACGACCCGGGCGGTGGCGCCGTCGGCGCTGGCCCCGGGGAAGCGCTGTTCCAGCAGGTCGAAGGCCTTCTGGGCCTCGGTGCCGGGGATGGAGAAGGACGTGGTGCCCGCTGCGGGCGCGGACGCGGCGCCGACGCCGGCGAGCGTCAGCAGCGCCACCCAGATCAGGGCGACGAAGTGCCGTCGCCGGAAGGCGAGGCGGCCCAGTTTGTAGAGGAACGTGGCCACGAGGGCGTACTCCCGGTCAAGTCGTGGGGTTGCAGGGCAGGGATGATCAGCCCGACGACGTGAGCGGTGACGTCAGAGGATGGGCTTGCTGGGAGGGGACTGCTAGGAGACGGGGACGCCGAGGGCGGGGAGGACCACGGCGTCGATGTACGAGGTGAGGAAGGCCTGCGTGGGCGGCTGGTCGTCGAGCAGCGCCCGGGTGGCGAAGCCGCCGACCATCATGTGCAGCAGGAAGTCGAGCGCGGGGCAGTCCGGGCGGACCTCGCCGCGGTCGATCGCGCGCTGGATCACCTGGTGGAAGCCGGACATCTCCGGTTCGACCAGCTGGGCGCGGAACGCCTCCCGCAGGTCCGCGTTGTGGTGCATCGCCATGGCGACGCCCCGCATCAGCGCGGAGTTCTGCTGGAGGGTGCAGTCGTCCTCCAGCCGCACCAGGGCGTGCAGGTCGCCCCGCAGGGAGCCGGTGTCGATCTCGTCGATCCGGCCGTGCTTGGTGTGCCGGATGGCCTTCACGACCAGTTCGGCCTTGCCGCCCCACTGGCGGTAGAGCGTGGCCTTGCTGGACCGGGTGCGGGCGGCGACGGCGTCCATGGTGAGGGCGTCGTAGCCGACCTCGCGCAGCAGGTCGAGCACGGCCTCGTACAGCTCGGCCTCACGCTCGGGGGTGATGCGGCTGCGCCGCGCCGTGGTGGCCTCGGTCATGTCCGCTCACCGCCTTCCCTGCTGATTGAACGACACGGTTTCGTACACGAACAAGGTAGCGCACCCCACAAGCGAAACGAAACGGTTTCGTTCGTGTCGTGGGTCACGGTTGTCAGCGGCACATAAGGGGCCCTCGACGAGTTGCCCGGGCCCCTGACGCGGAAAAGCATGGGGAGGTGAGCTATCTCCGTATGCCCCACCTCCATGGCGAACTGCTGTGCTTCGTGGCCGAGGACGACCTGTGGCTGGCCCCGCTCGACGGACGGGAACGCGCCTGGCGGCTGACCGCCGACCGCACCAAGGCCGCCCACCCGCGCATCTCGCCCGACGGCCGCCTCGTCGCCTACACCAGCTGGCGCACCCTCGACCCCGAGATCCACCTGGAACCGGCGGACGGCGGCACCAGCCGCCAGCTCACCTACTGGGGCAGCTCCGACACCCGGGTGACCGGCTGGACCCCCGACGGCGACATCCTCGCCGTCGCCTCCCACGGCGAGCCGTTCTCCTACTTCACCTGGGCCTACAAGGTCACCACCGACGGCGACCCCGGCCGCAAACTCCCCTGGGGCCCGGTCACCGACGTCCAGGTCGCCGACTTCGCCGGGGAGCGCAAGTCGCTGCTGCTCACCGGCACCCCGCCGCACGAACCGGCCTCCTGGAAGCGCTACCGCGGCGGCGCCATGGGCCGGCTGTGGCTGCACGGACGCCGACTGCTCGCCGACGTCGGCGGCCACCTGTCCTCCCCGATGTTCGTCGGCGACCGCATCGCCTTCCTCTCCGACCACGAAGGCGTCGGCAACCTCTACTCCTGCGCCCACGACGGCTCCGACCTGCGCCGCCACACCGACCACGACGCCTTCTACGCCCGCCACGCCGCGAGCGACGGCAGCCGCGTCGTCTACCAGTGCGCGGGCGAGCTGTGGATCGTCGACGACCTCTCCCCCGACTCCGAGCCGCGCCGCCTCGACGTCCGCCTCAGCGGCCCGCGCACCGGCCGGCGGCCCTACCAGGTCCCGGCCGCCCAGCACGTGGACGGGCTGAGCGTCGACGAGACCGGCCGCGCCAGCGCCGTCGTCGTCCGCGGCAGCCTGTACTGGCTCACCCACCGCGACGGCCCCGCCCGCACCATCGCCGACACCCCCGGCGTCCGCGTCCGGCTGCCCGAGATGCTCGGCTCCGGCGGGCAGGTCGCCTACGTCACCGACGCCGAGGGCGAGGACGCCGTCGAGATCGCCTACCTGCCGCGCACCACCGGCGAGCGCGCCCCGCGCCGGCTGGCCTCCGGCGCGCTGGGCCGGGTGCTGGAGATGGTCGCCGACCCCGACGGCGAACGCCTCGCGATCGCCTCGCACGACGGGCGGCTGCTGCTGCTCGACGCGAGCGAGGACGGCGAGGGCGAGGTCACCGAGGTGATCCGGTCCGTCAACGGGCCCGTGCGCGACCTCGCGTTCTCCCCGGACGGGGCGTGGCTGACCTGGTCCCACCCGGGCATCGGGCGGTCACTGCGGCAGATCAAGATGGCCCGCATCTCCGGGCGGGGACAGGCGGACCACCTCGTCGTCGACGTCACCAACGGCCGCTTCGAGGACGAGAACCCCGTCTTCACCCGCGACGGCCGCTACCTCGCCTTCCTGTCCTGGCGCGGCTTCGACCCCGTGTACGACGTGCACACCGGCGACCTGTCCTTCCCGCTCGGCTGCCGCCCCTACCTCGTCCCGCTGTCCTCGGCCACCCCCTCCCCGTTCGCCCTGAACCCCGAGGGCCGGCCCGCCGCCGGCGGCCTGGACCCGCTGGAGGACGAGGGCGGCGACGGGCAGGTCACCGTCGAGGTGGAGGGCCTGGCGAACCGGGTCGTGCCCTTCCCCGTCATCGCCTCCAAGTACTCGGCGCTGTACCCCGTCGCCGGCGGCGGCCTGGTCTGGCTGCGCTGGCCGATCTCCGGCGCGCTCGGCGAGACCTTCGTCAACCCCGACGACACCACCGGCCGCCCCACCCTGGAGTACTTCAACCTCACCAAGGCCAAGAAGACCGAACTCGTCGGCCACCTCGACCACTTCGCCGTCAGCGGCGACGGCACCCGCCTGGTCGTCGCCGACGAGGGCGACCTGCGCGCGGTACCCGCCACCGAACCCGGCGACAGCGACTCCACCGTGTGGATCGACCTCCGGCGCATCCTGCACGAGGTCGACCCGCCCGCCGAGTGGCGCCAGTCCTTCGACGAGGCCGGCCGGCTCATCCGCGCCTACTTCTGGGACCCCGGCATGAGCGGCATCGACTGGGACGGGGTGCTCGCGCAGTACCGGCCCCTGGTCGACCAGGTCGCCTCCCCCGACGAGTTCGCCGACCTGCTGCGCGAGGTGCTCGGCGAACTCGGCACCTCGCACGCCTACGTCACCGCCGCCCGCCGCAACGAGGGCCCGCCCCACTACCAGCGCTGGCAGGGCCTGCTCGGCGCCAACTTCGTCTGCCGCGACGGCTCCTGGATGATCAAACGGATCCTGCCCGGCGACTCCTCCGACTCCAAGGCCCGCTCCCCGCTCGCCGGCACCGGCATCCGCGAGGGCGCGGTCCTCACCCACGTCGACGGCCGCCCCGTCGACCCGGTCGCGGGGCCCTACCCGCTGCTCGCCGGCGCGGGCGGCACCACGGTGGAGCTGACGTTCTCCGTCGCGGAGGGCGAGGAGGCGCACGCCCGGCGCGTGGCCGTCGTCCCCCTCATCGACGAACGGCCCCTGCGCTACCAGGACTGGGTGGCCAAACGCCGCGAGGTCGTCCGCGAGTTGAGCGGCGGCCGGTGCGGGTACCTGCACATCCCCGACATGGGCGGCTCCGGCTGGGCCCAGTTCAACCGCGACCTGCGCATGGAGATGTCCCGGCCCGCGCTCATCGTCGACGTACGCGGCAACGCCGGCGGCCACATCAGCGAACTCGTCGTGGAGAAGCTGACCCGCACCATCCTCGGCTGGGACCTCACCCGCAACGCCCAGCCCGTGTCGTACGCCTCCAACGCCCCGCGCGGGCCCGTCGTCGCGCTCGCCGACGAGGCGACCTCCTCGGACGGCGACATGATCACGGCCGCGTTCAAACTGCTCAAGCTGGGGCCGGTGGTCGGCCAGCGCACCTGGGGCGGCGTGGTCGGCATGACCGGACGGCACCGCCTCGGCGACGGCACGGTGATCACGGTGCCGATGAACGCGGCCTGGTTCGACGCCTACGGCTGGTCCATCGAGAACCACGGGGTCGTCCCCGACGTCGAGGCGCTGCGCACCCCGCTGGACTGGGCCGAGGGCCGCTACGCCCAGCTCGACGACGCCGTACGGCTCGCGCTGGAACTGCTGGAGACCAACCCCCCGGCCTCTCCCCCGGACTACCGCAACGTGCCCAACCGGGCACGGCCCAAGCTGCCGCCCCGGCAGTAACCCCCCGGGCGTGCGCCGCCGTTCGCGCGGGCGTGGACCAGGGGCGCGAGGCGTTTCGCGCGGGCGCACACCAGGAGCGCACCGACGTGCGCGCGGGCGCGCACACGGACGTGGGGTGCCCGGGAAACCCGGGCACCCCACGCCGTACCAGTCAGGCCGAGGTCAGATCATGTCCTCGTCGCGGTCGAAGCGCTCGTCCATCTCGCGCTCCATGTCGTCCGCCTCCTGGCGGCCCCGCTCACGCGGCTGCTGGTGCTGCGGCGGCTGCTGCGAGCCGCGGTTGCCCAGCTTCTCCCGAGCCTGCTCGCCCTTCTGGCGCGCCTGGTTCTGCCACTGCTCGGCCTGGTCCTGGAACTTGTCCTTCATGCCCATGTGGGTTCACTCCTGTGGTGGGTGAGTCGGTGACCCCCGAAGGGGCCTCGACCAGATTCACACGGGCGGTGACCCTGCGCATGTCGATCAGTTACGCAGCGTGGTGCGCTCCTGCTCATCGGCCGCGCCGCCCGCGCCGACGAGCCCCGTGCGCATGCCCTGGAGCCGGTCCGCGAACCGCCGCATCTCCCGCTGCCCCACCGTGCCGATGACGCCCGGCAGATACCCCCGCACGCCCTGCATCCCGCGCAGCCACCACTGCCCGTACACATGGCTGGAGCGGCGCTCGATGCCCGCGACGATCCGGTCCACGGCCGGGCCCAGCGGATACGTCTTGTTCGACGGCCAGGGCAGCCGCTGCCGCAGCTCCCGCATCACCTCGTCCTGGTCGGCGCCGCGCACCATGTCCGTGTCGGTCCACGACAGATACGCCACCCCCACCCGCACGCCCTTGTAGCCGACTTCGGCGCGCAGGCTGTGCGCGTACGCCTCCACGCCCGACTTGGACGCGCAGTACGCCGTCATCATGGGCGCCGGCGTCATCGCGGCGAGCGAGGCGACCTGCAGCAGGTAGCCGCGGCTCTCCATCAGCACCGGCAGGAAGGCGCGGGCGGTCACCGCCGAGCCGATCAGATTGACCTCGATCACCCGCCGCCAGGCGTCGGGGTCGGAGTCGACGAACGGACCGCCCGTCGCCACACCGGCGTTGGCGACCACGATGTCGACCTTGCCGAACCGCTCCTTGACCTCCTGCGCGACCCGCGCCATCGCCTCGTGGTCGGTGACGTCGGCGTGCCAGTACGCGCTGTCGCTGTGCAGCCGCTCGGAGACCTCCTTGAGCGCCTCCGGCTCCAGCCCGACCAGCGCGACCTTCGCGCCGCGCACGGACAGCTTGCGGGCGAGCAGTTCACCGACCCCGCGCGCGGCGCCGGTGACGACCGCGACCTGCCCCTCCAGGCTCACCTTGCTCATGCGCTCTCCTCGACCTCGGCGTGTGCGTGTACATGTGCGGCGACCAGCTCGCGGATCCTGCCGGTGACCAGCTCGGGCGCCTCGACCGGCGTCATGTGGCCGATGCCCGGCAGCTCGGTCAGGCCCACGCAGTCCGGCAGCGCGGCGGCCAGCGCGCGGGCGTGCGCCGGCGGGGTGAGCCGGTCGGCGGTGCCGGCGACGATCGCCGTGGGCACCCTCAACTCCCGGACACCGTGGTCCAGGTCGAGCGCGTCCAGCACCTGCGACCAGGTGTACCGGGCGGTGCGCGGGCAGCCGTGCACGATCCGCGCGCACGCCTCGACCATGTGCGGTGCCGAACCCGGGCCCATCGTCCCGTACTTGAGGATCCGCAGCGCGAGCGGCGTGACCGGCCCGAGCGGGGCGCGCGAGCCGAGGATGTGCCGGGTCAGCCAGGTCCGCAGCCGCCCCGCCCGGATCGGCACGACGGTGGACTGGGCGACCAGCCGCGAACTGCCGGTGCTGCACAGCAGGACGGCCGCCGCGTGCTCGCGGAACGCCTTCCGCTCCGCCGCCGCCATGACCGTCATGCCGCCCATGGAGTGCCCGGCGATCACCGCCCGCTCACCGGGCGCGAGGGTCGCCTCCAGTACGGCCTCGAGGTCGTCGGCGAGGGCGTCGGTGCTGCAGGCCGCGCTCGCCGGGCTGCGGCCGTGGCCGCGCTGGTCGTAGGCGATGACCCGGTGGTCGGCGGACAGCGCGCGGATCTGCGCCGCCCAGAAGGCGGTCGAGCAGGTCCAGCCGTGCGCGAGGACGACGGCCGGCGCGTCCGGGTCGTCCACCGGGCCGTGCACCTCCACGTGCAGGCGGGCGCCGTCGGCGGAGGTGACGGTGAGCGTGCGGGCGGGGTCCGGCGGCGCGTACGGGCCGGAGGTGACGTGGGCGGGGCGGCTCACGCGGTCACCTCCGCGGTGCCGGCGCTCTCGGTCTCCCGCGCGGGCTCCGCCGCCTTCGCCGACTTTGCCGCCGTCGCCGCCGGTGGCCGCAGGACGACGTACTCGGCGAGGTCCACCCGCCGGGTCGCCCGCCGGAACTCGCTCGTCGTGCCCGGCCAGATGGTCGTGTTGCGGCCGCTCGCGTCCAGGTACCAGCTGGTGCACCCGCCCGTGTTCCACACCGTGCGCTTCATCCGCTCCTGCACCCGGCGGTTCCAGGCGTGCACGGCGCTCGGGCGGGCGTCGAGGGCCGCCCGGCCGCCGAGGACGTTCAGCTGGCGCAGATAGTCGGCCATGTAGTTCAGCTGGGACTCGATCATCAGGATCATCGAGGAGTTCCCGAGGCCGGTGTTCGGCCCGATGATCGTCATCCAGTTCGGGAACCCGGCGGCCGCCGCACCCCGCAGCGCCTCCATGCCGCCGCTCCAGTGCTCGGCGAGCGTGCGCCCGTCGGCGCCCACCACCCGCTCGGCGATCGGCATGTCCGTGACGTGGAAGCCGGTGCCGAAGATGATCGCGTCGACCTCGGCCTCGGTGCCGTCCGCGGCGACCACGGTGGACCCGCGCACCTCGCTCAGCCCACTGGCCACCACGTCGACATTGGGCTGCGCGAGCGCCGGGTAGTAGGTGCTGGACAGCAGGATCCGCTTGCACCCGATGCGGTAGTCGGGGGTGAGCTTGGCCCGCAGGGCCGGGTCCTTGATGGCGCGGGCCATGTTGCGCTTGGCGAGCTGCTCGACGAAGCCGAGTTCGTCGGGGTGCTTGGTGAACGCCTGCACCTGCAGCTCGCGGATGCCCCACAGCAGACCGCGGCGGGCCTTGGTGGTGAACGGCAGCTGCTGGTGCAGCCAGCGCTCGGCACCGGTGATCGCCCGGTCGACACGCGGCATCACCCAGGCCGGGGTGCGCTGGAAGAGGGTGAGCCGGCCGACCTTCGGCTGGATCGACGGCACGATCTGGATCGCGGAGGCGCCGGTGCCGATCATGGCGACGCGCTTGCCGGTCAGGTCGTAGTCGTGATCCCAGCGGGCGGAGTGGAAGACCTTGCCCGGGAAGGTGTCCAGCCCCGGGATGTCGGGGATCTTCGGGTCCGACAGCGGACCGGTGGCGGAGACGACGACGTCGGCTGTCAGCTCCCCCGAACTGGTCTCGATGTGCCAGTGCAGCCGCTCGGCGTCCCAGGTCATCCGCTTCACCTCGGAGTCGAAGCGGAGGTGCGGGCGCAGCCGGAAGGTGTCGGTGACGTGCTCCAGGTAGGCGCGGATGTGCTCCTGACCGGAGAAGGTGCGCGGCCAGTCGGGGTTGGGCGCGAAGGAGAAGGAGTACAGGTGGGAGGGGACGTCGCAGGCGCAGCCGGGGTAGCTGTTGTCCCGCCAGGTGCCGCCGACGCTGCTCGCCCGCTCCAGGACGACGAAGTCCGTGATCCCCTCGCGGCGCAGCCGCACGGCGGCGCCGAGCCCGCCGAACCCGGACCCGATCACCGCCACCCGCACATGCTCGTGTTCCTGGGCCATCCCGAAGCCTCCGCGCGTTCGCTCTTGGACTCTGCCGGTCCCTGCCAGACTCTGCCAGTGAACACTGGCGCAATGGGGAGAGTAGAGGAGCTCCGTACCGATGGGTAGGGGGCGGGCGAGGAAAGTTACCGGCGGTACGCCATAGGCTTCGACCTGTGGCAGAGAAGCGTGAATACCGCATGGAGGAGCTGGCCAGGGAAGCCGGCATCACGGTGCGCACCCTGCGCTTCTACCGCGAGCGCAAACTCCTCGCCCCGCCCCGCCGCGAAGGCCGCATCGCCTGGTACGACGACCACCACCTGGCCCGGCTGCGCACGATCGCCGCGCTGCTGGAGCGCGGCCACACCCTGAACGGCATCGCGGAACTCGCCGAGGCCCTCGACCAGGGCCGCAATGTCGCCGACCTGATCGGCGTCGACACCCCCACCGAGGAGGAACCGGTCCGCCTCACCCCCGAGGAGCTCGCCGCCCGCTTCGAGGGCGAGGTCACCGCCGAGAACCTCGCCGCCGCCCTCGAACTCGGCTACCTCGGCACCGACGGCGACGAGATCGTCCACATCAGCCGCCGCCTGCTCGACGTCTCCTCGGCCCTCGTCCGCGAGGGCATCCCCCTCGCCGAGGTCCTCGCCGCCGGCGCCCGCGTCCGCGAACACGCCGACGCCCTCGCCGACCTCTTCACGGACCTGATCCTCCGCCACACCACGGAATCCGACCTCCACCGCCTCCGCCCCCTGGCCCGCAGCGTGGTGGAAGCGGAACTGTCCCTGGCCCTGGACCGCAGGATCAGCAAGCGGGACTAGGGGCGTCAGGGCGCGGCGGCTTCAGCATGCGGGGGTGGGCGCCGGCCGGCGCGGCGCGTCAGAGGTCGTACACCACCGTCACCGGTGCGTGGTCCGACCAGCGCTCGGCGTGCGTGGCCGCCCGCTCGACGTACCCCTTGACCGCCCGGTCCGCGAGCCCCGGCGTGGAGACGTGGTAGTCGATGCGCCAACCGCTGTCGTTGTCGAAGGCCCGGCCCCGGTAGGACCACCAGGTGTACGGGCCCTCGGTGTCCGGGTGCAGGGCGCGGATCACGTCGACGTAGCCGCCGTCGGCCGGGGTGAGGACGCGGGTCAGCCACTCGCGCTCCTCCGGCAGGAAGCCGGCGTTCTTCTGGTTGGCGCGCCAGTTCTTCAGGTCGGCCTGCTGGTGGGCGATGTTCCAGTCGCCGCAGACGACCACCTCGCGGCCGTCGGCGGCGGCGCGCTCGCGCAGGTCCTTCAGATAGGCGAGGAACTCGCCCATGAAGCGGACCTTCTCGTCCTGCCGCTCGGTGCCGACCTCGCCGGAGGGCAGGTAGAGGGAGGCGACCGTGACACCGGGCAGGTCGGCCTCGACGTAGCGGCCGCTGCCGTCGAACTCCGCGGAGCCGAAGCCGACGCGGACCCGGTCGGGCTCGCGCCGGGTGTACAGGGAGACGCCGGCGCGCCCCTTGGCGGCGGCCGGGGCGTGCACGACGTGCCAGCCCTCGGGCTGCCGGACCTCCTCGGGCAGCTGGTGCGGTTCGGCCCGCACCTCCTGGAGGCAGACGACGTCCGCGTCCGTCCCGGCGAGCCACTCCACGAAGCCCTTCTTCGCGGCGGCCCGCAACCCGTTCACGTTCACACTGGTCACAGTCAGCACCCCGGCACGATACCGGCACACTGGTTGCCGTCCGGAAAAGCCCGCGACCTCGCCGACCGCATAGAAGTACGATGCCCAGCATGTTTATACGTCGCGTCCCCTTCGACCACCCCGACGCCGTCAAGCTCAACGACGAGGTCCAGGCCGAGTACCACGAGCGCTACGGCGACGGCGGCGACGCCACCTTCCTCCACCCGTCGGACTTCGAGCCGCCGAACGGCGTGTACCTGATCGCGTACGACGCCTTCGAGCGGCCCGTCGCCACCGGCGGCTGGCGCCGGCAGGACGCGAACGGCGAGGGCAACCAGGACGGCGACGCCGAGCTGAAGCGGATGTTCGTGGTCGCGGACATGCGCGGCCGCGGGCTCGCCCGGCGCATGCTGGCCGCCCTGGAGGAGGACGCCCGCGCGGCGGGCCGCATCCGCATGGTCCTGGAGACCGGCACCAAGCAGCCCGAGGCGATCGCCCTGTACACCTCCAGCGGCTACGAGCCCTGCGAGAAGTTCGGCTACTACCGGCACTACCCGGAGAGCCGCTGCTACGCGAAGGCGCTGTAGTTCGGATCAAGCGGTCCGCAGCGGGGACGGGTCGGACGGCGCTTCCCCGGGGCGCCGCCGTCGCCGCTCACTCGCGCAGGAACGCCAGCACCGCCAGGACGCGCCGGTGCACGTCCTGCGCGGGCGGCAGGTCCAGCGTGGTGAGGATGCTGCCGAGGCACCCGCCGGTCCCTGCGGAGCGCCGCCGTCCTGGCCATCGGCACCGGCGGCAACGGCGTGTACGTCACCCCGGCCAATGCGCCGGGCGCCCCGGTGGAGCGGATCGACGTGCGGGTGCGGGCCGGCACGGACCCCGCGGTGGTGGCGGCAGGCCGGGTGGCGGAGTTCACGGCGCTGCGGCCGGCGGGTGCCACGCGCGCGCAGGTTCTGCGGCTGGCGGCGGTGGAGGCGCTGACGGTGGTGGCGGCGGGCGCCCTGCTCGGCCTGCTGGTGACCGTCGTCACGCCGGCCGGTACGGGTGTCGCCCTGCGGCTGCTCGCGGCGCCGGCGGTGGCCGTGCCGTGGGGAGCGCTCGGCGCGGCGACGGGGGCGTGCGCGGCACTGGCGGTGGCCGCGGCGACGGTCACGACGGCGGTGGCGCTGCGGCGTTGAGGGAACGTCCGCGGGGGAAAAGGCGAGAGCCCCGGCGATCGTGATGATCGCCGGGGCTCTCATTGCGTGGACCTGAGGGGATTTGAACCCCTGGCCCCCTCGATGCGAACGAGGTGCGCTACCGGACTGCGCCACAGGCCCTTGCAACGAGTGAAACTTTAGCATCCCCCACGGCGTGCTCGGAAATCCGCTCCGGGACGGCCGGGAGCGGGGTCACTCGTTGGCCGCGCGCGGCCGGTCGCCGTCCTCGTACTGGTCGAAGAGGGGGGTGCGGCCCCGCTCGCGCGCCCGGCGCGCGGAGGCCGCGCGCCGTGCGTCGGTGCGGCCGTCGGCCGCGGGCTTGTCGTCGGCGCCGGGGTGCGCGGCCTGCGCGCCGGCGTCGAGCGAACCGTCGTGCGCGGCGGCCGGCTGGTCCTCGCGGTGCTCCGGGGCCACCGCGCTGGAGCGTGCCGAGCTCCAGGCGTCCGGGGCGCCGAGGTCGACGTCGGCCGTGGCGCGCGGGGCGACCGGCGCGGTGACGTACGTCGGCAGGGGGACCGGGACCGGGTCCCAGCTGTCGCCCTGGCCGGGCCGCCGCTGCCGCTCGCGCTGCTGGTCGACCCACTCGGCGTGGTCGGTCTGCTCCACCAGGGCCCGCCGGTCCGCGGCGAGCGCGGACAGTCCGGTGTCGGTGGCGGAGTCGTGGGCCTCGTCGGGCTCCTCGGCGCCGGCGTGCGCGCCGGTGTCGACGGGCGTGCGCCGGCGCGGCTGGCGCTCGCGCAGCCGCTGGGCGGCGACCTCGGCCCGGCGGCGGTCCATCTGGTAGGCGAAGCGGCGGCGCTCCTGCCGGCGCAGGTAGGCGATGTAGGTGCTGAGCATCACGGCGGGCACGCCGGGCGCCCACAGGAACGCCAGCCCGCCGACCGCGGCGACGATCGCGCCCAGGGTGAAGGCGAGGAAGAGCATCACGGTGGTGCGCCGGCGCCGGGCGAGGACCTTCGAGCGCCGGGCCCGCGCCTCGGCCGCCTGCGCGGAGGGCGCGGGGGACGCGGACGGTGCGCGCCGGGCCTGCGGCACGCGGGCGCGCGCCGGTGCGGGCTCGTGCGCCGGCTCGCTCTCCCGGGCGGGCTCCGCCCCGTCGTACTCGGGCTCGTACTCGGGCTCGGGTTCCGGCTCGTGGGCCTGTACCCGGGCCGCCGCGTGGGTGTGCGGGCGGGTCGGGGGTACGGCGAAGGCCCGGACGTCCACCGAGTCGGTGACGGCGTCCGGGTCGGCGAGGTCGGGCTCCCCGTCGTCGGTGGAGCGCGCCCGCAGGTCCTTGGCGTACCGGCGCTCCATGCCCGCTCGTCCGGACAGCAACCGGATGGCGGTGCTGAAGCGTTCCGTCGGACGGGCCTCGTTCAGCTCGTCCTGCCTACGGAGCCACATGGGCACCAGGTAGGCGGCCCAGGCCCCGACAATGACTGCGTAGATGAGGCCGCTGCTGCTCACGTCTCACACGGTAGAGGGGTTTGCGTGAGGCCATCCGCCAATTGAGCCGGTGTGTCGCACGATCTGGCTGATATTTCGAGCTTTTTTTGTGACCGATGCGATCAGCGGGCCACTTCACGCCGGAATTTCGCGCCCCGAGACGGTCAACAGCCGATCAATTTCGAACACTTATTCAATTTCCGCAGGTGAACCGCTCCGACTGGCCGTGACGCCCCGGCTAGCCGTGATTCTCCCGCGTGTTCCGCGGGCCGGCCGACGAGCCGTTGCGCGTGCGGGTCCGCCGCCAGCGCGCGAGCAGCCCTTCGGGGACTTCCTCGGCGGTGAGCGCGAAGACGAGATGGTCGCGCCAGGCGCCGTCGATGTGCAGATAGCGGGGGCGCAGCCCCTCCTCGCGGAATCCGAGTTTCTCCACCACCCGGCGGCTCGGCGTGTTCTCGGGGCGAATGCACACCTCGATGCGGTGCAGGCCCACGGCGCGGAAACAGTGGTCCACCGCCAGCGCCACGGCCGTCGGCATCACCCCGCGCCCGGCCACCGCCTCGTCCACCCAGTAGCCGACATGGCCCGAGCACATCGAGCCCCAGGTGATCCCGGCGACCGTCAACTGCCCGACGAGCCGCCCCTGGTACTCCACGACGAACGGCAGCATCCGGCCCGCGCGCGCCTCCCGGCGCAGATGGCGCACCATCTGGCGGTAGGTCGGCCGGTGCGCGATCGGGCCGGTCGGCGTGGGCGGCGGGATCGTCGCCTCCCACGGCCGCAGCCAGTCCCGGTTGCGCCGGTTGACCTCGCGCCAGGCCCGCTGGTCGCGCATCCTTATGGGCCGCAGGACCACATCGCCCTCGGTCAGCACCACGGGCCAGGATGAACCGTTCAGCTCGCACCCCCACTGCCGGTGCCGGGTCTCGGGTGGTCGCCGCCGCGGATCTGGTCGACGGCGTGCGCCAGCAGCGGCTCCAGGACGGCCAGGCCGTCCTTCACACCGCCCGTCGAACCCGGCAGGTTGACGATCAGGGTCCGCCCGGCGACGCCGGCCAGCCCCCGGGAGAGCGACGCGGTGGGCACCTTGTCCCGGCCGAACGCCCGGATCGCCTCCGCGATGCCCGGCACCTCGTAGTCGATCACCGCGCGCGTGGCCTCCGGCGTGCGGTCGGTGGGCGAGATGCCCGTGCCGCCGGTGGTGACGACGACGTCGTAGCCGTCCTCGGCGGCCGAGCGCAGCGCATCGCGCACCGGGTCGCCGTCGGGCACCACGCGCGGGCCGTCGACCTCGAAGCCGAACCGCCCCAGGCCGTCGGCGATCAGCGGGCCGCCCCGGTCCTCGTAGACCCCCGCGGCGGCCCGGTTGGAGGCGGTGATCACCAGGGCGCGGTAGGTCATGCCCGGCTCCAGTCGCCCGACTTGCCGCCCGTCTTCTCCTCCACGCGCACGTCCGTGATGACCGCTCCCTTGTCGACCGCCTTCACCATGTCGATCACGGTGAGCGCGGCGACGGAGACCGCGGTGAGGGCCTCCATCTCGACGCCCGTGCGGTCCGTCGTCTTCACCGTCGCGGTGATCTCCACGGCGTCGTCCGCGACCGACAGGTCCAGTGTCACACCGGACACCGACAGCGGGTGGCACAGCGGGATCAGGTCGGGGGTGCGCTTGGCGCCCATGATGCCCGCGATCCGCGCGGTGGCGAGCGCGTCGCCCTTGGGGACGCCCTCGCCACGCAGCAGCTCGACCACGCGGGGCGAGACGAGGACACGGCCGCTGGCGCGGGCGGTGCGCGCGGTGACGTCCTTGCCGGACACGTCGACCATGCGGGCGGCGCCCGCGTCGTCGAGATGCGTCAGGTGGTCCTGCACGGGGGTGCCGGGGGTCTCCCCCCGGTTGGGCACTGTCATGGTGTGGCGCTCCCGGTCCGGGCCCGCGCGGTGCGGCGCGTGGGCCTGTGTTGTGCGCGACACGGTACCTCGGGGCGGGAGCGCTCAGCCGAGCAGGACGACCTCGACCTCGTCGCCGGGAGCGACGGACTCGGTGTCCTCGGGCACCACGATCAGCGCGTCGGCGTGCGCGAGGGCCGCGATCAGGTGGGAGCCGGCGCCGCCCACGGGGGTGACCGTGCCGTCGGCGTAGGAGCCGCGCAGGAACTGCCTGCGCCCCTTCGGCGAGGTGAGCGGACGGTCGGCGGACAGGGTCGCGGTGGCCGTCGGCCGGTGCACGTCCTGAAGGCCCATCAGGGTACGGATGGCGGGGCGGACGAACAGCTCGAAGGAGACGTACGACGACACCGGGTTGCCCGGGAGCGCGAGCAGCGGGGTGTGGTCGGGGCCGATGGAGCCGAAGCCCTGCGGCTTGCCGGGCTGCATGGCGAGCTTGCGGAACTCCACGCCGCCGCCCGCCTCGTCCTCGTCGCCGACGTGCGACAGGGCCTCCTTGACGACGTCGTACGCGCCGACACTCACGCCGCCCGTGGTGACCATCAGGTCGGCCCGCACGAGCTGGTCCTCGATGGTGGAGCGCAGCGTCTCGGCGTCGTCGGCGACGGCGCCCACCCGGTAGGCGATGGCGCCGGCGTCGCGCGCGGCGGCGGTGAGGGCGAAGCTGTTGGAGTCGTAGATCTGGCCCGTCGCCAGTTGCTCGCCGGGCTGGACCAGTTCGCTGCCGGTGGAGAGCACGACCACGCGCGGGCGCGGGCGGACGCGCACCGTGGCGCGGCCGATCGCGGCGAGCAGGGCGATCTGCGGCGGGCCGAGCACGGTGCCGGCCGCCAGGGCGCGGTCGCCGGCCTTGACGTCGCTGCCCGCCGCGCGCACGTGCGCGCGTGCCTCGGCGGGCCGGTACACGCGTACGTGCCCCTCGGCGCCCTCCGGGGCGAGCGCGCGGGCGCGCATGCCGGTCACGGGGCCCTCGCCGAGCCCGCCGTCGGTCCACTCGACCGGGACGACCGCCTCGGCGCCGGGGGGCAGCGGCGCGCCGGTCATGATGCGGGCGGTCTGGCCGGGTCCCACGTGCAGCAGGCCGGACTGGCCGGCCGCGACGTCCCCGACGACCTCCAGGACCGCCGGGAACTCCTCGCTCGCGCCCGCGACGTCCGCGACCCGCACCGCGTAGCCGTCCATGGAGCTGTTGTCGAACGGCGGCAGGGACACCGGCACGGTGACGTCCTCGACCAGGACGCAGCCCTGGGCGTCGAGGAGCTGCAGCTCGATCGGTTCCAGAGGGCGGACGGTGGTGAGGACGTCCTCCAGGTGCTCGTCCACCGACCACAGATGGTCGGGGCCCGGGGTGCGGGACGCGGCGCTGCTCAAGGTGGCTACATCTCCTCGGTGACGTAACTGCGGAGCCAGGTCCGGAAGTCCGGGCCCAGGTCCTCACGCTCGCACGCGAGCCGGACGATGGCCCGCAGGTAGTCGCCGCGGTCGCCGGTGTCATAGCGGCGGCCCTTGAAGACGACGCCGTGCACGGGGCCGCCGACCTTCTCGTCCTCCGCGAGCTGCTGGAGGGCGTCGGTGAGCTGGATCTCGCCGCCGCGGCCCGGCTCGGTCTTGCGCAGTATGTCGAAGACGCCGGGGTCGAGCACATAGCGGCCGATGATCGCGTAGTTCGACGGGGCGTCGGCCGGGTCCGGCTTCTCGACCAGGCCGGTCACCTTGACGACGTCGCCGTCCTCGGTGGCCTCGACCGCCGCGCAGCCGTAGAGGTGGATCTGCTCGGGCGCGACCTCCATGAGCGCGACGACGCTGCCGCCGTGCTGCTCCTGGACCTCGATCATCCGCTGCAGCAGCGGGTCGCGCGGGTCGATCAGGTCGTCGCCGAGGAGCACGGCGAACGGCTCGTGGCCGACGTGCGGGGCGGCGCACAGAACGGCGTGACCCAGACCCCTGGGGTCGCCCTGGCGGACGTAGTGCATGGTCGCGAGGTCGCTGGACTCCTGCACCTTGGCGAGCCGCTCGGCGTCGCCCTTCTTCTCCAGGGCGGACTCGAGCTCGTAGTTGCGGTCGAAGTGGTCCTCGAGCGGGCGCTTGTTGCGGCCCGTGATCATGAGGACGTCGTCGAGGCCCGCGGAGACGGCCTCCTCGACCACGTACTGGATCGCCGGCTTGTCGACCACCGGCAGCATCTCCTTGGGCGTGGCTTTGGTGGCCGGCAGGAACCGGGTACCGAGGCCTGCTGCGGGGATGACAGCCTTGCTGATCCTGGGGTGCGACTGGGTCATGCCCGCCACCTTAACCGGTGTCCGGGGCGGAACATTCAGCTCCGGGACATTGGCGCTCATATGAGCACAAGAGAACGGTACGGGAGCGACAAGTGGGCGGAAACGGGCCGGGTATGGGGCCAGGGGCAGAGCCGGACAAAAGGGCGGTACGACGGAGGTTCCTGGCCGCCCGCGCGGCGCTCACCCCGGCCGAGGTGACGCACGCCGCGGCGGCCCTCGCCGAACGCGCCCTGGATCTGCCGGAGCTGGCGCACGCGCGCACGGTGGCGGCGTACGTCTCCGTCGGCGGTGAACCCGGCACCCTGGCGCTGCTGGACGCGCTGCGCGCGCGGGGCGTGCGCGTCCTGCTGCCCGCGCTGCTCGACGACAACGACCTGGACTGGGGCGAGTACCACGGCGAGGACTCGCTGGCCCGGGTGCAACACGGCGGAAAGATGGCGCTGTTCGAGCCCGCCGGCGAGCGGCTCGGTCCGGAGGCGGTGACCGGTGCGGACGTCGTGCTCCTGCCGGGCGTCGCGGTCGACGCGCGCGGGATGCGCCTCGGGCGCGGCGGCGGGTCCTACGACCGGGTCCTCGCGCGGCTGGAGCGCGCGGGCGCGCATCCCGCGCGCGTGGTGCTGCTGTACGACACGGAGGTCGTCGCGCGCGTGCCGGTGGAGGAGCACGACCGGCCGGTGCACGCGGTGGTCACCCCGTCCGGGGTGCGGCGCTTCTCCGCGCCCTGACCGGGCGGCGTCCGCCGCGAACGGCGAAGGGCCCCCACGCGTGCGTGGGGGCCCTTCGCCGTGGTTCAGCCGGTCACGGCTTCAGCACGAGCGAGTCGCTGGTGCTCTGGTCGACCGCGTCCCGCGAGAACGACCACGGCAGCAGCTCGCCCTTGGCCCACTTGTCCGTCTGGTCGGTGTAGTGGGCGCTGTAGGCGTGGCCGGACGCGCCGGAGAGGTTGATCCACTTCGACTTGTCGAGGTTGTCGAGGTTGACCACCATCCGCATCGACGGCACCCACACGACGCCGTAGCCGCCGGCGGCGTTCCAGCCGGTGGCGTTGACCGCCGCCTCGCCGCCGCTGAGCTTCCAGGGCCCGCGGTTGAGGACGTACTTGAGGATGCCGGGGCCCTCGGTGCCGAGCGTCTGGTTCTTCAGGAACAGGCGGTGCAGCCGGCCCCAGCTCCAGGTGTCGATGTCCTTGCCGAGCTTGGCGGTCAGCTCCCAGCGGGCGTCGATCATGGCCCGCTTGAGCAGCTCGTCGCGGTTGTGCGCCGCGGGGCGCGTGCCCGACCTCGGGGCCGTCCACCAGTCGCTGTCCGGCTTGTCCATCAGCGTGCGGACCACCTCGAACCAGCGGTCGCCGCCGTCGGGCTGCGCCTGGTCGGGGTCGCGCTGCCCGCACTCGCGGACCTTGTTGGTCTCGTCGACGGGCCCGGTGGTGTTGACCGGGTCCACCCACAGGCACTGGCCCTCGACGCGCAGCTCCTTGGGCAGCTTGTTGCCGAAGGCGAGCTTGAGGACGTTGCGCCACACGGAGTTGAAGTACGCGGCGGCGGCCGAGTCGGCGTCCTGGGTGTAGTCCCAGCCCTCCAGCAGCTCCTGCGCCCGGCGGACGTCCTTGTCGCCGACGTCGATCTTCAGCAGCGTCGGCACGAGCAGCTTGGCGATCTCGCTGCTGTTGTCGAGCTGCATCTGGCGCATGTCGTCGGTGGAGATCTTGCCGCCGCCCTTGATCTTGGACTCGATCAGGTCGGCGATGCGCTGGCTGCGGGTGCCGTAGCCCCAGTCCGTGGTGAGCGTGTAGGGGTACTTGTCCTGGTCGACGACGGCCTGGTTGGCGGTGACGACGTAGCCGCGCTCGGGGTTGCGCTCGTAGGGCAGCTTGTCGAAGTCGATGTAGCCGGTCCAGCGGTACTTCGGGTCCCAGCCCGGGGAGGGGATCGAGCCGTCGCCCTTGCCGCGCGTGGGGATCTTGCCGGGCAGCTGGTAGCCGATGTTGCCCTTGGCGCCCTTGCTGTCGGCGTAGACCAGGTTCTGCGACGGCACGTCGAACAGCTTCGCCGCGGCGCGGAAGTCGTTCCAGCCGGTGGCCCGGTCCATCGCGAACACGGCGTCCATGGAGGTGCCGGGCTGCAGGGCGGTCCACTTCAGGGCGATGGCGTACCCGTCGCCCCGGTCGGGGGCGGCGGTGTCGACGGTGGCCTTCTTGCCGACCTGGACGAGTTCGTCGTCGCGGTCGGACAGCAGCGGCATGCCGTCCTGGGTCTGCCGGACGACGATCTTCTTGGTCTCGCCGCCGGCGACCTTGATGGTCTCCTCGCGGGTGACGAACGGCCTGATCTTGCCGTCGTACAGGTAGCCGTCGCCGGTGACCTTCTCCAGGTACAGGTCGGTGACGTCCACGCCGGAGTTGGTCATGCCCCAGGCGATGTCCTGGTTGTGGCCGATGACCACACCGGGCATGCCGGCGAAGGTGTAGCCGGTGACGTCGTACGGGCAGGCGGCGGAGACGCTGCGGCAGTGCAGGCCCATCTGGTACCAGACGGACGGCAGCGAGGCCGACAGGTGCGGGTCGTTGGCGAGCAGCGGCTTGCCGGTGATGGTGTGGTCGCCGGCGACGACCCAGGAGTTGGAGCCGATGCCGTTGCCGTTCACGCCGACGGCCGTGGGGACGTTGTCGAGGACCTTGTACAGGCCGGCCAGCTGGCTCTGCAGGCCCGCGCCGGACGCGGAGCCACCGGAGCCCGTGCCGGTGCCCGTGCCACTGCCGGTCCCGGTGCCGCTGCCCGTGCCGGAGCCGGCCGGCGAGGAGCCCGAGCCGCCGCCCGTGCCGCTGCCGGAGCCCGAGCCCGAGCCCGAGGAGCCGCCGCCCGGCCCGAAGGAGCCGGTCAGCTCGTTGTACGTGCCCTCCTGGACGATCGCCCGGTGGCGGTCGTAGGGGTACTGCGGGTAGAGGTCGGCGATCTGCTGCGGGCCCAGCCGGCTGGTCATCAGGGCGCGGTCGATCTCGTCCTGCATGTTGCCGCGCAGGTCCCAGGCCATGGCCTTGAGCCAGGCGACGGAGTCGACGGGCGTCCACGCGGCCGGCTTGTAGTCGTTGCTGAAGCCGAGCGCCGCGTACTCCAGCGAGATGTCCTCGCCGTCCTTGCCCGCCAGGTAGGCGTTGACCCCCTTGGCGTACGCCTGGAGGTACGTCTTGGTCGAGGCCGACAGCTTGGTCTCGTACTCCTGCCGGGCGACGCGGTCCCAGCCGAGGGTGCGCAGGAAGGCGTCGTTGTCGATCTGGCTCTTGCCGAACATCTCCGACAGCCGGCCGGAGGTCATGTGCCGGCGCACGTCCATCTCGTAGAACCGGTCCTGCGCCTGGACGAAGCCCTGCGCCATGAACAGGTCCTCGGCGGAGGACGCGTAGATCTGCGGGATGCCGTAGCCGTCGCGCTTGACGTCGACGGGGCCCGACAGTCCCTTGAGGGTGATCGATCCCTTGGTCTGCGGGAAGGACGCCCGGACGGTGCTGACGGACCAGTAGCCGCCCCAGCCGATGCCGCCGATGACCGCCAGCACCAGGAGGAGCACGATCAGTCGGGCTTTGCGCCCCTTCTTCCTGCCGGACTTGCCGGGCTTGTGACCCGTTGTGGCGGTGGTGTTGGGGGGCATCGCTGTCCTTGCTGTCCTAACGCGAGCGGCAGGTTCGGCTGTGCTTTTAACTGAGCGCTGGAGCAACCATAGGCGCAGGGCCCGATGGCACTTGACGCGGAGTCTGCAACCAGCCGGGGCAGGCGTTCGATCTTGCCTCGAAGAGTGTCAAGAAATCGTCAAGAGTTAGGTAAGGTAACGAAGTAATCCGACCATCGCAGAGAGGACCGGCCGCTGACTGTCCACCACCTCAACCAGCTCCTGCTCGTCTGCTCGCTCGTCCTGCTCGTCGCCGTGGCGGCGGTCCGGATCTCCTCGCGCAGCGGCCTGCCCAGCCTGCTCGTCTACCTGGCCATCGGCATCCTCATGGGCCAGGACGGCATCGGGCACATCCACTTCAGCAACGCCGAGATGACCCAGGTCATCGGCTACGCCGCCCTGGTCGTGATCCTGGCCGAAGGCGGTCTCGGCACGAAGTGGAAGGAGATCAAACCGGTCCTGCCGGCGGCCACCGCGCTGGCCCTGGCCGGAGTCGCGGTGAGCGTGGGCGTGACGGCCGCGGGCGCGCACTACCTGGTCGGCCTGGAGTGGCGGCAGGCACTGATCATCGGTGCGGTGGTGTCCTCGACGGACGCGGCGGCGGTCTTCTCCGTGCTGCGCAGGATCCCGCTGCCCGCGCGCGTGACGGGCACGCTGGAGGCGGAGTCCGGATTCAACGACGCCCCCGTCGTCATCCTCGTCGTCGCCTTCTCCACCGCCGGACCCGTCGAGCACTGGTACGTCCTGATCGGCGAGATAGCGCTTGAGCTGGCCATCGGCGCGGCCCTCGGACTCGCGGTCGGCTGGGCCGGCGCCTGGGGCCTGAGGCACATCGCGCTGCCGGCCTCCGGCCTCTACCCGATCGCCGTCATGGCGATCTCCGTCACGGCCTACGCGGCGGGCGCGCTCGCCCACGGCAGCGGCTTCCTCGCGGTGTACCTCGCCTCGATGGTGATGGGCAACGCCAAGCTGCCGCACTGGCCCGCCACCCGCGGCTTCGCCGACGGCGTCGGCTGGATCGCGCAGATCGGCATGTTCGTGCTGCTCGGCCTGCTGGTCACCCCGCACGAACTGGGCGACGACATCCTGCCCGCCCTGATCATCGGGCTCGTGCTGACCATGCTGGCGCGCCCGCTCGGCGTGGTGCTGTGCCTGCTGCCCTTCCGCGTGCCCTGGCGGGAGCAGGCCCTGATGTCCTGGGCCGGCCTGCGCGGCGCCGTCCCCATCATCCTGGCCACCATCCCCATGGTGAACGGCGTCGACGGCAGCCGCCGCGTCTTCAACATCGTCTTCGTGCTGGTCGTCGTCTACACCCTGATCCAGGGCCCGACCCTGCCGTGGCTCGCCCGCACCCTGCGCCTGGGCGAGGACACCGAGACCGCCGACCTCGGCATCGAGTCCGCCCCCCTGGAGCGGCTGCGCGGCCACCTGCTGTCGGTGGACGTCCCGGAGGGCTCGCGCATGCACGGCGTCGAGGTCAACGAGCTGCGGCTGCCGCCGGGGGCCGCCGTCACCCTCGTGGTGCGCGACGGCACGTCCTTCGTGCCGCTGCCCACAACGGTGCTGCGCCGCGGCGACGAACTCCTCGTCGTCACCACCGACCCGGTGCGCGACGCCGCCGAACGCCGCCTGCGCGCGGTCGCCCGCGGCGGCAAGCTGGCCGACTGGCTGGGGACCGGGGACGGGGAACGCTGACACGCTCCGGCCGGCCGGCCTTGCGTTGAGCGGCGTCTGCCGGGCGCGTGTCGGTCGGCCTCGGTTTGAGTGCCGTTCAATCGCAGGTCACGAGCGCGACGGTGGGCAGTTTCACAGGGGGCCGGCTGCCCGGCCCTGTATCATGAAGGCGCACCCCTAGATCGAACCAACTCTGCCTGACGCAGAGCTGGCGCGACCGTATGGCGGCCAGCAGCCCCCCGATGTGGGCGCCGGCATCTACCGCAGTCCGCGCAAGAGGACAGCTCTCGGCGCACGGCCCCTCACCAGGGCGCCGCGCTACCAGGCGGCGGAAAGGCACGGGCCGTGGCATCCACGGTCACCTCGGAGAAGAACAAGGCGGCGACACAGGCCCGCCCGGGATACGGCCGGCTGCTGCGCACCCGCGGCGCCTGGACCTTCCTGCTCCCCGGCTTCGCGGCACGTCAGCCGTTCGCGATGCTCACCCTCTCCATCGTGCTGCTCGTGCAGCACACCACCGGCTCCTACGGCGCGGCCGGCGCCGCCGCGGCGGTCACCGGCGTGTCGATGGCCCTGTTCGCGCCCTACAGCGGCCGCCTCGCGGACCGGTACGGCCAGCGGGCCGTCCTGCTGCCCGGCGTCCTCGTGCACGCCCTGGCCGGCCTCACCCTCACCGCGCTCGCCCTCGCGCACGCGCCCCTGTGGGCGCTGTTCGTGGCGGCCGTGCCGACCGGCGCCTCGGTGCCGCAGATCGGCCCCATGGTGCGCGCCCGCTGGGGCGTGAAGCTCAAGGACTCCCCTCTGATGAGCACCGCCGCCGCCTTCGAGTCCGTCACCGACGAGCTGACCTTCGTCGTCGGCCCGCTGCTGGCGACCGCGCTGTGCACCGCCGTCGCGCCCGCCGCCGGCCTGATGACGGAGGCCGCCCTGACCCTGATCGGCGGTCTGCTCTTCGCGGCCCAGAAGAGCACCCAGCCCGCCGTCCACGCCGACGGCGAGCACGCGCGCGTGCGGCACGCCTCCGCGCTGCGCGTGCCCGGCGTGCGCGTGCTGATCGTGACGTTCCTCGGCATCGGCTCCGTCTTCGGCGGCATGCAGGTGTCCCTGGCCGCGTTCACCGAGTCGATCGGCCGGCCCGGCCTGAACGGCGTCCTCTACGGCGTCTTCGCGGCCGGCAACATGATCTCCGGCCTCGTCTGCGGCGCCATCGCCTGGAAGGTGACCCCGCAGCGCCGCCTGCTCGTCGGCTACGCCGGCCTCGCGCTCACCGCGTCCGCCCTGTGGACCGCGCACTCGGCGCTGCTGCTCGCCGGGCTCGGCCTGCTCGTCGGCATGTGCATCGCGCCCGCCCTGATCACCGGCTACACCCTCGTCGAGGGCCTGGTGCCGGCGGGAGCCCGCACCGAGGCGTTCACCTGGCTGACGGGCGCGGTCGCGCTCGGCCAGGCCGCCGCCGTCACGGTGGCCGGACAGCTGGAGGACCGCTTCTGGGGCGGCGCCGGATTCCTGGTGCCGATGGGCGGTACCGTCCTCGCGCTGGTGACCCTCCTGGCGCTGCGCTCCCGCCTGGCGACACACCCGCGCGGCCGTACCGTCGCGCGTGGCGTGGGTCACCGCGTGCCGGTGACAGTGGACTGACGCCGGGGAATGCGTCACTATGGTTCGTCGTTAGCACTCATTGAGTGAGAGTGCCAGGAGGAAGACAGTGCCCACCTACCAGTACCAGTGCACCGAGTGCGGCGAGGGCCTCGAGGCGGTGCAGAAGTTCACCGACGACGCCCTGACCGAGTGCCCCAACTGCAAGGGCCGCCTCAAGAAGGTGTTCTCCGCGGTCGGCATCGTCTTCAAGGGCTCCGGCTTCTACCGCAACGACAGCCGCGGCTCCTCGTCGAGCAGCTCGCCGGCCTCGTCGTCGAAGTCGTCGTCCTCCACCTCGACCTCTTCGTCTTCTTCGTCGTCCTCCTCGGACGGCGGCTCCTCCTCGGGCAGCGGCAGCTCCGCCAGCACCGCCGCCTGAGACCTGACGCGTACGGACCCTGTCGTCGACCCGACGGCAGGGTCCTCGGCGTTCCCCCGCGCGGTTAGGGTGCGGGCATGGTGAACAAGGCGAACGCCGAGATCGGCGTGATCGGCGGCTCCGGTTTCTACTCCTTCCTCGACGACGTGACCGAGGTCCGGGTGGACACCCCCTACGGTCCGCCCAGCGACTCCCTCTTCGTCGGTGAGATCGCCGGCCGCCGGGTCGCGTTCCTGCCCCGGCACGGCCGCGGCCACCATCTGCCGCCGCACCGCATCAACTACCGCGCCAACCTGTGGGCCCTGCGCTCCGTCGGGGTGCGCCAGGTCCTCGGGCCGTGCGCGGTGGGCGGCCTGCGCCCCGAGTACGGGCCGGGCACCCTGCTGGTCCCGGACCAGCTCGTCGACCGTACGAAGTCCCGGGTGGGCACGTACTTCGACGGGCTGCCGCTGCCGGACGGCACCGTCCCGAACGTCGTGCACGTGTCCCTGGCCGACCCCTACTGCCCCACCGGGCGCGCGGCCGCGCTGAAGGCGGCCCGGGGGCGCGACTGGGAGCCGGTGGACGGCGGGACGCTCGTCGTCGTCGAGGGCCCGCGCTTCTCGACGCGTGCGGAATCGTTGTGGCACCAGGCGCAGGGCTGGTCGGTGGTCGGCATGACCGGTCACCCGGAGGCGGCGCTCGCCCGTGAGCTGGAGCTCTGCTACACCTCCCTGACCCTGGTCACCGACCTGGACGCCGGCGCCGAGACCGGCGAGGGCGTCTCCCACGACGAGGTGCTGCGGGTGTTCGCGGCGAACGTGGACCGGCTGCGAGGGGTTCTCTTCGACGCGGTGGCGGCCCTGCCGGGGAACGAGGAGCGGGACTGCCTGTGCACGACGGCGCTCGGGGGGATGGATCCGGGGTTCGCCCTGCCGTGACGGGGTGTGGGGGTCGGGGGGCGTAGGGGGCCGGGGGGCGTAGGGGGCCGGGGGCGTAGGGGGCCGGGGGCCGGTGGCGCTTCGGGGGTGGGGAGCGGCTCGTTCGGGTGAGCGGGTTTTCCACAACCGGTGGGTAGTCCACGGGTGTCTGCGGGCTGCGGGGCGAAACCTCATCGTGGGTGGCGCAAGCAGTAGCTCTCGCCTCAGGTGGTGGTCCCGTGTCCGCGTCCTTGTTCCCTGTTTCGCCTGCTTCTGGTGCTTCCGTTGGTTCCGGTACTCCCCCGCCCCCTTCCTTTCCGCGCCCGGCCGGTGACGACGTGCCGCCGACGTGGGAGGTGCCGCCGTTCGCGCCGGTACGGGTGCGTGGTGTGCGGTACCTGGCACACCGGCTGGCCCGGCACCGGCGGCGGGCCGTGGCCGCGGGACTTGCCGTGACGGCGGCCGCGCTGGTGGCGGCGGGACCGCGGGAGACGCCGGACCGGGTGCGGGGACATCCGCAGGCGCGGCCCTCCTCCGCTCCGGCCGTGGCTCCGGCGGACGCCTCGTCGGGGCGTGCGGCTGGTGCGGCTGGTGCGGCTGGTGCGGCTGGTGCGGCTGGCGAGACGGTGGCGGCGCCGGTGCGGATCGCCGATGCCGGTACGGTCCGTCTGCTGCGGCCGGGCGACCGGGTCGACGTCATCGCCGTCGAGGACGGTGCGGGCGGTGCGGGTGGCGAGCGCGGTGCGGCCGGCGCGGCCGATGGCGCGCAGGTCGTGGCTCGCGGTGCGCGGGTGGCGCGGCTGCCCGAGGACGTGGACGACGTGGCGGGCGGCGGTGCGCTGGTCGTGCTGGCGGTGCCGCGTGCCACGGCGGCGCGGCTGGTCGGGGCGAGCGCGACGGCACGGCTGGCGGTGACGTGGTGCTGAACCGCCTGGTCCGACGCATGATCGGCCGCTTGCGCGACTGTTTGTCAAGTAGCTCGATCGAGTTACCGGATTGGACATGCCTCCCTTGGCCTGCCGTAGGTTGCGGAGCGTTTTACTCCACATGCCGTAAGGACGAGGAAAGGCTCCGAGGTGAGCGAGAAGAAGGACACGGGTATCTGGGAGGGCTTCAAGGCCTTCCTGATGCGCGGGAACGTCGTCGATCTGGCAGTGGCGGTGGTCATCGGCGCCGCCTTCACCAACATCGTGAACTCGGTGGTGAAGGGCGTCATCAACCCGGTGGTCGGGGCGATCGGCACGCAGAGCCTGGACAACTACAGCTCCTGCCTGACCGGGAGCTGCACGAAGGACGAGGGCATCCGGATCCTGTGGGGTTCCGTCCTCGGCGCCACGCTGAACTTCGTGATCACCGCCGCGGTCGTGTACTTCCTGATGGTGCTGCCGATGGCGAAGTACCTGGCCCGCCGGGCGGACCGCGAGGCGGCCCGGGAGGGCACGAAGGAGGTCATGGAGGTGACCGAGCTGGAGGTCCTCAAGGAGATCCGCGACACGCTGGTCGCGCAGCGGACCGCCGGGCGCGGCGAGTAGGACGCCGAACGGACGGCCGGGCCGGCCTCGCGGGGCCTGATCGGCCGCGCGCCGGCTCAGATGTGGTGGGGCGGCTTCTCGTCGAGGAAGCGCTTCAGGTCGGCCGCGCTGTCGCCGGTCGTCCCCGGGCGCTCGCCCCATCCCCGGTCGGTGTCGTCCGAGGACTGCAGCTGGAGCGGGTCGTCGAAGATCAGCGCGGCCTTGGGGTCGCGGGGTTCGGGGGCGGAGGCGGTGGTCATGCCTCCAGGTTACGCGGCGGCACCGGTCCGAGGATTTTTGCTCCGTTATCTGATGTGCTGGGCCTCATGACGTCGAGTTCCAGCCAGTCCCCCGCGCCCCCCGGGGCGCCCGCCCGTCACCGGCCCCTGCGCAGGCTCACCGCCCGCGGGCGGGACGAGGCCCATCGTGTCGCCTCGCCGTTGGAGCTCCTGTTCGACCTGTGTTTCGTGGTGGCGGTCGCCCAGGCCGGGATGCAGCTGGTGCACTTCCTCGCCGAGGGGCGGGCGGGCCAGGGCATCCTCAACTACGCGATGGTGTTCTTCGCCATCTGGTGGGCGTGGATGAACTTCTCCTGGTTCGCCTCCGCGTACGACAACGACGACGCGCTGTACCGGGTCGTCACGCTCGTGCAGATCGCCGGCGTCCTGGTGCTGGCCGCGGGCGTCTCGCGCGCCTTCGACGACCACGACTTCCTGGTCGTCTGGCTGGGCTACGTGATCATGCGGCTGGCGATGGTGGCGCAGTGGCTGCGCGCCGCGCGGTCGGCGGAGGGCCCGGAGCGGACCGCGGCGGTGCGGTACGCCGTCGGGGTACTGCTGTGCCAGGTCGGCTGGCTGGGACTGGTCGTCCTGCCGGAGCCGGCGCGGCCCTGGGTGTTCCTGGTGATGGTGATCGCCGAACTGGCGGTGCCGATGATCGCCGAACGGAACTTCATGACGTCCTGGCATCCGCACCACATCGCCGAGCGGTACGGGCTGTTCACGATCATCGTCCTCGGCGAGACGGTCGCCGCGGCCACGGTCGCCGTGAAGTCGGCCGTGGACGAGCACGACGCGCTCGGCGAACTGCTGCCGATCGCGGCGGGCGGACTGCTCATCGTGTTCGCCGCCTGGTGGATCTACTTCGTGGTGCCGATCCACGGGCATCTGCGCTCCAGCGCGCAAGCCTTCCTGTGGGGCTACGGGCACTACGTCGTCTTCGCCTCGGCGGCGGCGATCGGGGCCGGGCTGGAGGTGGCCGTCGAGCAGGCGGTCGGCTCCGCACACATCTCCGCGACGGCCGCGGCGGCGGCGGTGACCCTGCCGACGGCGCTGTATCTGCTCGCCGTGTGGGTGCTGCACGCCCGGCACTTCAAGGTGGGCATCGCGCAGCAGCTGGTGCTGCCGGTCACCGCGCTGCTCGTCATCTGCTGCACGTTCCTCGGCGACTGGGCGGTCCTCGCGGCGGGCATCGTCTCGGGCCTGGCGGTGGTGGTCGGGGTGACGCTGACGGCGCGGACGCTCGCCCGGCAGGGCGGGGGGCGGCGGCCGGCGGGGGCGTGACGGGGTGTCCGGGCCCCGGTTCCCGTCACACTGGGGCGCATGACAGTTGACGCCCTGACGGATGTCGCCGGGTTGCGGGTCGGGCACGCGACGCGCCGCGGTGACGGATGGCTGACCGGGACCACCGTCGTCCTCGCTCCCGAGGGCGGGGCCGTGGCCGCCGTGGACGTGCGCGGCGGCGGACCGGGGACGAAGGAGACCGACGCGCTCGATCCGCGCAACCTCGTGCAGAAGGTCGAGGCGGTCGTCCTCACCGGGGGCAGCGCGTACGGGCTGGACGCGGCGTCCGGGGTCATGGCGTGGCTGGAGGAGCGGGGCCGGGGCGTTCGGGTGGGGCCGGATCCCGCGCATGTGGTGCCGGTCGTTCCGGCCGCGTGCGTCTTCGACCTCGGGCGGGGCGGTGACTTCCGGGCGCGGCCGGACGCGGCGCTGGGGCGGGAGGCGGTGGAGGCGGCCGCGGGCAGCGCGCTCGGGGCGCCGATCGCCGAGGGGTGCGTGGGCGCCGGGACCGGGGCGGCCGTCGGGCTGCTGAAGGGCGGCGTCGGGACGGCGAGCGTGGTGCTGGCGTCGGGGGTGACCGTGGGGGCGCTGGTCGTGGCGAACGCGGCGGGGTCGGTGGTGGATCCGACGACGGGGGTGCTGTACGGGGAGCTGTACGCGGAGTTGTTCGGCGGGCGGCGGGTGGCGCCGCCGGAGGACGAGGTGCGGGACGCTGCGCGTGCGCGGCTGGCGCAGTTGGCGGAGCAGGCGGTGGCGCCGCCGCTGAACACGACGCTGGCGGTGGTCGCGACGGACGCGGAGCTGTCGAAGGCACAGGCGCAGAAGCTGGCGGGGACGGCGCACGACGGGATCGCGCGGGCGGTGCGGCCGGTGCATCTGCTCCATGACGGGGACAGTGTGTTCGCGTTGTCCACGGGGGTGCGGGAGTTGCCGGCGGATGCGCTTGCGCTGAACGAGGTGCTGGCGGCGGGGGCGGACGTGGTGACGCGAGCGATCGTCCGGGCGGTACGGGCGGCGGAGACGGTGGAGGGGGCGGGGGGTGTGTGGCCGTCGTACGGGGAGCTGTACGGGGGTGGTGGGTGACGGGCCGTCGTACGGTTGCGGGTTCGTCGTGGCTTGTCGCGCAGTTGCCTGCGGCGGCTGTGCGGGTGGGTGCGGATCGTTGCCGGGTGCGGGTTTCGTCGTGGCTTGTCGCGCAGTTCCCCGCGCCCCTGAATGCCTGCGGCGGCCCGTTCCTGTCCGGTGGTCGGTTGCGGTAGCGCCATCTGCATGTGGGTGGGTCGGGGCCGCGGTGGGGGGTGTCCGTCCTCGGTACGGCCTTACGTTTCTTCAAGACGGCACCCGAAGGCAATGCCGTCCGCTGCGGGCGGACACCCCCCACCACGTCCCCTCCCCGCCGTCGGCGACTACAGGCCGTCGCCGCTACCCGCCGTAGCTGCGGGCCGCGTCGCTGGGGGCGGCCCACCCCACGCAGCTGCGGGCAGTCGTGCCGCCGGGCCGTCGCCCACCCCACGTAGCTGCGGGCAGTCGTGCCGCTGGGGCGGCACGGGTGGGCGCAGCGGCACCCCGCACCGCCGGGCCGCGCAACCCCGGCGGCCACCGAAACGCCGGGCACAGCGCACCCAAGGGCACCGTGCCCCACGGCGTTCACCTCACCCCCGGGCGGACCGCACCGCAGGGCACCGCGCCCCCCGGTGCAGCTGACGTGGGGTGAATTGCTGGCGTGGCGCCGCGGATTGTCGCAGTTCTGTCACGTCAGGGCTTCAGCAACCGCCGCCGGGAACTTTTGCGGTCGTCTGATCACTCTTTCTTCACGGATACGGAGTGGATCACCTACCTCACAAGAACTGGAGCAGCCCGTGACAACGCCGAACACAGCAGCGCGGCGCGTACTGGGGGCCTGTGCCGCCCTGATGGTCGGCGCCCTGACCCTCACCGCCTGCGGCGGGAACGCCAACGCCGACAACGACGACAACAAGCGCGGTGGCGACGACACCAAGACCTCCGTCGCGAAGATCGCCATCTCGGCCGCGGACGGTTCGACCGGCGCCTCGATCAACAGCACGGGAGTGAAGGTCAGCGACGGCAAGCTGACGGAGGTGAAGATGACGGTGGCCGGCACCGGGCAGACGGTCGCCGGTGAGATATCCGCCGACGGCAGCACCTGGAAGCCCAAGGAGCAGCTGGAGCGCGGCACGAAGTACCAGCTCTCCGCGACCGCGAAGGACTCCGCCGGCCGTACCGCCGCCGCGAACTCCATCTTCACCACCGTCTCGTCGTCGAACAGCTTCATCGGCACGTACACGCCGGACAACGGCACGACGGTCGGCGTCGGCATGCCGGTGTCGTTCACCTTCGACAAGGCGATCAGCGACAAGAAGGCCGTGCAGTCGCACATCACGGTCACCTCCAGCAGCGGGCAGAAGGTGGTCGGGCACTGGTTCGGGGCGCAGCGCCTCGACTTCCGGCCCGACGACTACTGGAAGGCCGGCTCCAAGGTCACCATGAAGATCGACCTCGACGGGGTCCAGGGCGCCAACGGGGTCTTCGGTGTGCAGAAGAAGGTCGTCACCTTCACCGTAGGCCGCTCGCAGGTCTCCACGGTGGACGTGAACACGCAGACCATGACGGTCGTGCGGGACGGCCAGACCGTGAAGACGATCCCGATCTCGTCCGGCAGCCCGGAGCACACCACCTACAACGGCACGATGGTGATCTCCGAGAAGTTCACGCAGACCCGCATGAACAGCCGGACGGTCGGTCTCGGCGGGGAGTACGACATCGCGGACGTGCCGCACGCGATGCGGCTGACGCAGTCGGGCACGTTCATCCACGGCAACTACTGGTACAACAAGGGCAATCCGCCCTTCGGCCGGGAGGGCACCAGCCACGGCTGCGTCGGCCTGGCGGATGTGCGGGGCGCGCAGGGGGACACCCAGGCGAAGTGGTTCTACGACCACTCGCTCATCGGTGACGTGGTGGTCGTCAAGAACTCGCCGGACAAGACCGTCGCCCCCGACAACGGCCTCAACGGCTGGAACATGCCGTGGAGCGAATGGGTCGCCGGAAGCGCCGTCTGAGGCGTCAACCAACGCGGCGTGCAAGGGCGTTGACGTTCGCCGGGCCGTGTGGGAACTTCCCGCACGGCCGCGTGCGTTTTCCGGACGTACGTTTTCTCGGTTCGCGGACACGATGTCCGACCGAGGGGCTACGGTATGCACCCACTAGGTGACATGCAGCAAGCGCCGGGAGAAGCCTTGAGCGTTCCGTACGAGACCGCAGCGTACGAACCACCCGAGTCGCCGGAGTCTCCGGAGGACCACCTGGCGCGGCTCCTCGGCCGCGCCCTGAACTCCTTCGAGCTGCCGGACGAGGCGATACGCCGGCTGGACTGCGCGCTGGCGTACGACAGCTCGCTGCACTCCGCGCACCACAGCGCGGGGCTGCACCGGGAGACCTACCGGCACACCTGGCTCCTCGCGGACGGCCAGGCGATGACGCTATGGGAGCTCGTCCACAACACGGCCCCGGGCAGCGACCCGCAGCACGAGGTGTACGTCGAGGAGGAGGAGCTGCGCGCGGCCACGGCCCGGCTGCCGCTGCCGCCGGACGGCACGGAGTTCGAGCTGCCGCTGCCGGCGTATCCGGCCCCGGTGCCCGGGCCGCGGCAGACGTACGTCGCGGAGGGCACGGCCGACCACGCCCGCCGGCTGCTGCGCCGCGCGGAGAACGCCGACCGTCCCGGTGTGGAGACGGCGGCCCTGCTGGCCACGGCGCGGGGGCACCGCATCACCCAGGCCTTCGGCCGTCCCTGCCGGGCGGGCCGGATCGGCCTGTCCTTCTCGCTCTACGAGCACGCCTTCCTGCTGCCCGACGGCCGGGAGGTCGCGCTGTGGGAGGTCGAGCACACGGCGACCCCGGACGGCCGGCACATGTGCGAGGTGTACCCGAGCGAGGAGGCGGCCCGGGACGCGATGGAGCGACGGGCGACTCAGGTGTCCTGACCGCCGGACGAGGGCGGCCGACATCGGCGTGCCGCCCTCCTCGCAGCCGGCATCGGCGGCCACCCGAGGGTCCTCCCTCGCCGCGCCCGGTGGGCCCGGTGCGCGTCAGTGACCGTTGTTGAGGCGGCGTACCAGGCCGGCGAAGGCGTCGCGTTCGGCCGGGGTGAGTTCCACGGCCTCCAGGCGGGGGCCGACCTCGCGCGGGCCCGGGAGGGCGGACAGGGCGGTGTCCTGTGCGGCGTGCCAGGCGATCGCCTCGGCGCGGGCGCGGCGCAGCATGCGGGTGATGCCGATCAGCCAGGCCACACCGGCCAGGGCGAGGACGGCCATCCCTGCCGCCTGGAGGATCGAGTAGGGCTCGGGCATGTGTTCCAGTGAACACCACGGTCCGGGGCTTTGACCCCGGACCGTGACGAATCTCGCATCCCCGGCAGGTGCCGTGAACAACTCACAGCACCTGAAAGGGACATCGGTTGCCTTACGCGGCCACCGGCTGCTTGGCGCCCGGTGCCGCCGCCGTCTCGCCCGGCTTGGAGGCCGGGGTGCCCGCGGCCGGCTTGCGCAGGCCCTTGAGGACGACCACCATCGCGGTGCTGACGCAGACGCCCGCGGCGATCGCGACCAGGTAGAGCAGCGGGTTGCCGATCAGCGGGACCACGAAGATGCCGCCGTGCGGGGCGCGCAGGGTCGCGTCGAACGTCATCGACAGGGAGCCGGTGATGGCGCCGCCGACCATCGCGGAGGGGATGACCCGCAGCGGGTCGGCCGCGGCGAACGGGATGGCGCCCTCGGAGATGAAGGAGATGCCCAGCACCCAGGCGGCCTTGCCGTTCTCCCGCTCGGTCGGCGTGAAGAGCTTGCCGCGCACGGTCGTGGCCAGGGCCATCGCCAGCGGCGGGACCATGCCGGCGGCCATCACCGCGGCCATGATCTTCATCGCGGAGTCGCTGGGGTTGGACACCGCGATCCCGGCGGTGGCGAAGGTGTAGGCGACCTTGTTGACCGGACCGCCGAGGTCGAAGCACATCATCAGGCCGAGCAGCGCGCCGAGCAGGATGGCGTTGGTGCCGGTGAGGCCGTTGAGCCAGTCCGTGAGCCCCTTCTGCGCGGAGGCGATGGGTTTGCCGATGACGACGAACATCAGGAACCCGACGATCGCCGAGGAGATCAGCGGGATCACCACCACCGGCATGATGCCGCGCAGGGCCGCCGGGATCCGCACCTTCTGGATGCCGAGCACCACCCCGCCCGCGATCAGGCCCGCGGCCAGGCCGCCGAGGAAGCCGGCGTTGATGGTGAGGGAGATCGCGCCGCCGACGAAGCCGGGGACCAGGCCCGGCCGGTCCGCCATGCCGTAGGCGATGTACCCGGCGAGGACCGGGACGAGGAAGCCGAACGCCACGCCGCCGATCTGGAACAGCAGGGCGCCCCAGCTGTCGGCCTGGGTCCAGATGAAGTGGTCCATCACCGACGGTGCCTTGTTGATCTTGTAGCCGCCGATCGCGAAGCCGAGCGCGATGAGCAGACCGCCCGCGGCGACGAACGGCACCATGTAGCTCACGCCGCTCATCAGCCACTTGCGCAGCTTGGTGCCGTAGCCCTCCGTGGAGTCGCCGGACCGCTCCACCGGCGTGGAGCCGGACGCGGGCGCCGCCGCGGTGACCTCGCCGCGCGCCGCCTTCTCGCGGACCTCGGCGATGAGTTCGGCGGGCCGGTTGATGCCGGCCTTCACGCCGACGTCGACGGTGGGCTTCCCGGCGAACCGGTCCTTGTCGCGCACCGGCACGTCATGGGCGAAGATCACGCCGTCGGCGGCCGCGACGACGGCCGGGTCGAGCCGGGTGAAGCCGGCCGAGCCCTGCGTCTCCACGACGAGTTCGACGCCCGCCTCGCGTCCGGCGTTCTCCAGCGACTCGGCCGCCATGTAGGTGTGGGCGATGCCGGTCGGGCAGGACGTCACCGCGACGATCCGGAACGGGCGCGCACCCGCGTCCGGTGCGGTGGTGTCCGTGGCGGCGTCGGCGGAGGCCGCCACCGGCGCCGCCACGGAGTCTGCGGTGGGCTGCGCGGAGTCCGCGGAGTCCGAGGAGGCCTCGCCGGCCTCGACGTCCCCCGGGGTGACGTCCCCGCGGATCAGCGCGGCCGCCGTGCCCGCGCCGCCCACGGACCGCAGCGCGCCCGTGAACTCGGCGTTCATCAGCTGCCGGGCCAGCGACGACAGGATCGTCAGATGGGCGTCGTCCGCGCCGGCCGGTGCGGCGATCAGGAAGATCAGGTCGGCGGGGCCGTCCGCGGCGCCGAAGTCGATGCCGGCGGCGCTGCGCCCGAAGGCGAGCGTCGGCTCGGTGACATGGGCGCTGCGGCAGTGCGGAATGCCGATGCCGCCGTCGAGGCCGGTGGGCATCTGCGCCTCGCGTGCGGCCACGTCGGCGAGGAAGCCCTCCAGGTCGGTCACCCGGCCCAGCGCCACCATGCGCTCGGCGAGGGCGCGTGCCGCCGCTTCCTTGGTCGTGGCGGACAGGTCGAGGTCGACCAGTTCCGCGGTGATCATGTCGCTCATCGCGGGCTCCTTAGCTCGCGTATCGCCCGGTGGGTGGGGTGGGCGGGGAGGGGGACGGGGGTGGTGGGGTGGGGAGAGAGCAAGAACGCGGAGGCGGGGGTGGGGAGATCCCGCCTCAGGGACGGTGCGGCGGCCGGTAACCGGGTTCCCCGTCGGGCGGGATGAGGCGGCGCGGAGGCCGGGAGATGCAGGGCCGCGGAGGGGGACGTCATGACACCGGCTCCTTCAGCATGCGGTCGACCGGTACGTCCGCCGTGACCGTCACGGCCGCCGGGTCCAGGTCGTCCGGGGTCGGCATCACGCTGCCGGGCAGCTGGACGGCGGCGGCGCCGTGGGCGACGGCGGAGGCGAGGGCGTCGGGGCCGCTGCCGCCGGCGACGAGGAAGCCGGCCAGCGAGGAGTCACCGGCGCCGACATTGCTGCGTACGGCGTCCACGCGGGCGCTGCCGAACCAGGCGCCCGAGGCGTCCACGAGCAGCTGCCCGTCGGCGCCCAGGCTCGCCAGCACCGCGCCCGCGCCCATCGCGCGCAGCTCCTCGGCCGCCTTGAGCGCGTCGCCCACGGTGGCCAGCGGGCGGCCGACGGCCTCCGCGAGCTCCTCGGCGTTGGGCTTCACCACGTCGGGGCCGGCGCGCAGCGCCTCCAGCAGGGCGCGCCCGGAGGTGTCCAGCGCGATCCGCGCGCCCCCGGCGTGCGCCCGGGCGACGACATCGGCGTACCAGGAAGGGGCCAGGCCCCGGGGCAGGCTGCCGCAGCACGCGATCCAGTCGGCGCCGCGGGAGACCTCGCGGACGGTCTCCAGCAGCAGTTCCTGCTCGGCGGCCGTCAGCTGCGGGCCCGGGGCGTTGATCTTCGTCAGGACGCCGTCCGCCTCGGCCAGGGCGATGTTGGAGCGGGTGTCCCCGGCGACGGGTACGGGCGCGACCTCGATGCCCTGCGCGTCCAGCAGGTTCTGGACGAGCGCGCCGGGCGCACCGCCCAGGGGCAGGACGGCGACCGTGCGCCGTCCGGCGGCCGCGACGGCCCGGGAGACGTTCACGCCCTTGCCGCCCGGGTCCATGCGCTCGGTCTCGGCGCGGATGACCTCTCCGCGCTTGAGCGCCGTGACCTCGTAGGTGCGGTCGAGGGACGGGTTCGGGGTGACGGTGAGGATCATGCGCGTACTACTTCCGTGCCGCCGCGCTCGATGCCGGCGGCGTCTTCGTTGCTCAGCCCGCTGTCGGTGATCAGCAGGTCCACGTCGCCGAGGTCGCCGAAGCGGGCGAAGTGCTCCTGGCCGTGCTTGGAGGAGTCGGCGAGCAGCACCACGCGGCGCGCGGCGGCGACCGCGGCCCGCTTGACGGCGGCCTCGGCGAGGTCGGGGGTGGTCAGGCCGTGCTCGGCGGAGTAGCCGTTGGCGGCCACGAACAGCACGTCCGCGCGGATCTCGCCGTACGCCCGCAGCGCCCAGGCGTCGACGGCGGCGCGCGTGCGGTGCCTCACGCGCCCGCCGACGAGGTGGAGCTGGATGCCGGGGTGGTCGGCGAGGCGGGCCGCGATGGGCAGCGAGTGTGTGACGACGGTGAGCGCGGACTCCAGCGGCAGCGCCGCGGCGAGGCGGGCGACCGTGGTGCCGGCGTCGAGGATCATCGTGCCCTCGGTGGGCAGTTCGGCCAGGGCCGCCTTGGCGATGCGGTCCTTCTCGTCGGCGGCGGTGGACTCGCGCTCGGTGAGGTCGGGCTCGAAGTCGAGGCGTCCGACGGGGATGGCCCCGCCGTGCACGCGGCGCACCAGCCCGGCGCGGTCGAGGGCCTTCAGGTCGCGGCGGATGGTCTCCGCCGTCACCTGGAACTCCTCGGCGAGCGACACGACGTCGACCCGGCCGCCGTCCCGGGCGAGCCGGAGGATCTCCTGCTGCCGCTCCGGTGCGTACATGTCCGTTCGCCTCCGAGTCATACCCGAACGTGTGGTTTCACTCAGAGGCTAAGCCTGGATTTCCGGAAAGTAAACAGGTTCGGGCGTCATCCGGGAGCAAGCAAAAATGAAACGGGCATGATCGGGCGTCCGGGGGTCGGCGTCCGGCGCGCGTCGGGATCGGCACGGTGAGGCGTCCTGGCAGGTCACAGCCCCTGCGGGGCCGATGTCCGGGGGCGGCGCGGTCCGCGCGGGAGACGTCCCGGGCACGAAGTCCGCACGGGACATCGTCCCGGCACGCCAAGGGCCCGGCCCCCCGAGGGGCCGGGCCCGTATGCCGTCGCCGTGGCGCTCAGTGCACCAGCTCGCGCTCCTGCTCCGGTGTCACGACCTCGTCCGCCGGCGCGCCCTCCACGTGCTGCGCCGGGCACCTGGGCAGGGCGAACATCAGCAGGAAGATCACGGCCATCACGCCCGCCACCCAGCCCAGCGCGTGCTGGAAGGCATGGACGAACGCGGGGCCGACCTCCGCCGGGGCGAGCCGGTCGCCGATCTCGCCGAAGAAGACCACGGACACCAGGCCCAGACCGAGCGCGTTGCCCATCTGCTGCACCGTGTTGATCAGCCCGGACGCCGAACCGGCGTGCTCACGCGGCACGTCGGAGAGCACCGCGTCGGTCAGCGGGGCGACGATCAGCCCCATGCCGAGGCCCATCACGACCAGCGGCAGCGCCATCTGCCACGGCGCGATCGACGAGCCGTAGTGGCCGGCCTCCACCAGGTACAGCAGGACGCCCAGCGCCATCACCAGCGCTCCCGCCTGCAGCACCCCGCGCCCGAACCGCGGGACCAGCTTCTGCACGCTCAGCCCGGCCGCCGTGGACACCGCGATGGAGAACGGCACGCCGGTCAGGCCGGCCTTGAGCGGGCTCCAGCCCAGACCGATCTGCATGTACAGCGTCCACACCAGGAAGAAGACCCCGAGCGCCACCCCGAACACCGTCTGCACGGCGATGCCCGCCGCGAAGCTCTTCACCCGGAACAGCGACAGCTCCACCAGCGGCGAGCCGTCCCGGGCGCTCTTGCGGCGCTCGTAGGCGACCAGCGCGGCGAACACCACGACCGCGCCCGCCATCGAGCCGTACCCCCACAGCGGCCAGCCCAGCTCGCGGCCGCGGGTGAGCGGGTAGAGCAGCATCAGCAGACCCAGCGTCACCAGGGCGACGCCCACCAGGTCGAGCTTGAGCGCCCGCGGGGCGCGCGACTCGGTGATGAAACGGCGGCCCAGCAAGAAGGCGGCCACGCCGACCGGCAGGTTGATCAGGAAGATGGGCCGCCACTGGAGGCCGAAGAGGTCCCACTCGGTCAGCAGGGCGCCCAGCAGCGGTCCGGACACCGCGCCCAGGCCGACGATCGCGCCGAACAGGCCGAAGACCTTGCCGCGTTCGTGCGCGGGGAAGGTGGCGTGCACGATCGACAGCACCTGGGGCACCATCAGCGCCGCCATGCCGCCCTGCAGGATCCGGGACGCGACCAGCATCTCGGGGTTCGCGGCGAAGCCGCACAGGGCGGAGGCGAGCGTGAAGCCGAAGATGCCGAGCAGGAAGATCCGCTTGCGGCCGTGGATGTCACCGAGCCGGCCACCGGTGACGAGGCCGGCGGCGAAGGCGAGCGCGTAGCCGGCGGTGATCCACTGGATCTGGCTGAACGAGGCGCCCGCGTCCCGCTGGATGGACGGGATGGCGATGTTCACGATCGTCACGTCGACGAGGTCCATGAAGGCCGCGGTCATCACGATCGCCAGCGCGAACCAGCGGCGGCGGTCGCCGGTGGCGGGTGGTGCGAGGTGGGTCTCGGTGGAGGTCATGAGAAGAAAGTAGGACCGCAGTAGGTCAGATCAGGTCCTACTTCTGCGGCATTCTCGAGTCCATGACGACCGATACTCCGGCCCGGCTCCTGCAGCTGCTCTCCCTCCTCCAGACGCCCCGCGAGTGGCCCGGCGGCGAGCTCGCCGAACGGCTCGGCGTCTCACGGCGCACGATCCGCCGCGACATCGACCGGCTGCGCGAGCTGGGGTATCCGGTGCAGGCCACGATGGGCGCCGACGGCGGCTACCGGCTCGTCGCCGGCAAGGCCATGCCGCCGCTGGTCCTCGACGACGAGGAGGCCGTGGCCATCGCGGTGGGGCTGCGGGCGGGCGCCGGGCACGCGGTGGAGGGCGTGGAGGAGGCGTCCGTGCGGGCGCTGGCCAAACTGGAGCAGGTGCTGCCGGCCCGGCTGCGTCACCGGGTGACCACCCTGCAGGCCGCGACGACCGCGCTGACCAGCGGGGACGGGCCGAGCATCGCACCGGAGACGCTCACCGTGATGGCGTCCACGGTGGCCGGGCGGGAACGGCTGCGGTTCGCCTACCGCGCCGCCGACGGGACGCGCTCGCGGCGGCTGACCGAGCCGTACCGGCTGGTGTCGACGGGCCGGCGCTGGTACCTCGTCGCCTACGACCTCGAGCGCGAGGACTGGCGGACCTTCCGCGTCGACCGGGTGAGCGAGCCGTTCGCGACCGGGGCCCGGTTCACCCCGCGCGAGCTGCCGGAAGGGGACGCGGCGGCGTATCTGCGGCGGTCGATGCAGCGGGGGCAGGAGTCGTACGGCTTCGTGGTCGCCTTCGCCGCGCCGGCGGCGGAGGTCGCGGCGAAGGTCCCGGGCTGGCTGGGGGCGCCGGAGCCGGCTGCGGACGGGGGCTGCGTCCTGCGCGGCCACGGCGGCGGCCCGCCAGAGTGGCTGGCGGCGCGACTGGCGATGCTGGGCTTCGACTTCACGGTCCACGAGCCACGGGAACTGGCGGACGCCGTCCACGAGCTGGCGTCCCGTCTCGGCCGTGCGAGTCGCGCGAGCCGCTGACCGGCGGGGACCGCGAGACCTCCAGGGGCGCGGGGAACCGTGTGCGCGACCGGGCGCCGGGCCGCAGCCGGAAATCGACGTACGGGAGCCCGCGTTGGCCCCCGCCCGCGTTGATCCCCGTGTGACAGAATCTTCCGTCCGGGCGGGTCACCCCGTGGTTCAGGTACGGGGTGGCCCGCTCCTCTGTGCGCCGCGGGGGAACGCAAAGGAGCCGGACCCCGGCGCCCAGGGGGGGAGGGCGCCGAGAGTCCGGCTCGGGGAAGTCCCGGCGCCGGGGGGGGGATTGCGTCGGGACGTGGTTCGCTTGCCCGGAGGATCGCTGCCGAAACAGATTGCGCTGAAACGGTTTGCCTCGGGCGGGGAGCCCTGGGCCCAAGGCCCCGAACTCCCGTGTCGTGAAGTCTTTTTCCCCGGCCCCGGCGGTTGAAGCGGCGGAACAGCGCCATGTTTGCGCGCTCTTTCGCCACCCGGCGTACGCGCCCGCGCACACCACCCGCCGGCATCCGCCGGAAGCACACCGGACCCTACCGCCGGCCCGGGCGGTCACCCAAGCCGCCGGCAGGCAGCGGGAGGCCGTCAGGCCGCCGCGTCGAAGCCGGTGTCGCGGGCCAGCTTCTTCAGCTCCAGCAGCGCGTGCTTCTCGATCTGGCGGATGCGCTCGCGCGTCAGGCCGTGCTCCTTGCCGACCTCGGTCAGCGTGCGCTCACGGCCGTCCTCGATGCCGTACCGCATCTTGATGATGGACGCCGTGCGCTGGTCGAGGCGGCCGATCAGGTCGTCCAGCTCCTCGCTGCGCAGCAGGGTGAGGACCGACTGCTCGGGGCTCACCGCGGAGGTGTCCTCCAGCAGGTCGCCGAACTGGGTCTCGCCCTCGTCGTCCACCGACATGTTCAGCGAGACCGGGTCGCGGGCCCAGTCCAGCACGTCGGTGACGCGCTCCGGCGTGGAGCCGAGCTCGGCGGCGATCTCCGTGGGCTCCGGCTCGCGCCCGTGCTCACGGTTGAACTCGCGCTGCACCCGGCGGATGCGGCCCAGCTCCTCCACGAGGTGGACGGGCAGCCGGATGGTGCGCGACTGGTCCGCTATCGAACGGGTGATCGCCTGGCGGATCCACCACGTGGCGTACGTGGAGAACTTGAAGCCCTTGCGGTAGTCGAACTTCTCGACCGCACGGACCAGACCGGCGTTGCCCTCCTGGATCAGGTCCAGCAGGGGCAGACCGGAGCGCGGGTAGCGGCGGGCCACGGCGACGACCAGACGGAGGTTGGAGCGGATGAAAATGTCCTTGGCCCGCTCGCCCTGGTCGACCAGGGCCTGCAGCTCCTCCCGGCTCGCGTCCACCTCGGCCTCCTCGTACCCGTCGAGGATCTGCCGCGCGAAGACACCCGCTTCGATCTGCTGGGACAGCTCGACCTCCTTGGCGGCGTCGAGCAGCGGTGTCCGCGCGATCTCGTCCAGGTACATGCCGACCAGATCGCGGTCGGCGATGTCGCCGGTGGCGCGAACACTGCTTGCCGCGTCGGCCGTCTCGCCGTTGGCGGACTGACGACGGGCGACGGCACGGGTTGCCATGCGTGCTCCCTTGCGATGGTGGGTCAGCGGGTGGTCCGTCGGACACTCGGCACGGCGAGGGACGCCACCGAGGTCTTCCGGACCCTCCTCCGGACTCCTCGGACTCTCCTCGGGTGCCCTGCATCCGATGGAAACAACGACTGGAATCCGGACAGAATTCCCAACCCGACCCCCGATTTTTCTGATCATGCAGTACCCTGTGCGGCCACACGAGGAGGCGCGATGCCGACCGAACGTCGAGAGGTGCAGGTCAGGCCGGGGGTGGAGGCCGACCTGAAGGCCCTCACGGACCTCTACAACCACTACGTACGTGAGACGCCCATCACATTCGACACCGCCGTTTTCACCCCCGAGGAGCGCCGCCCCTGGCTGCTCTCCCACCCTGAAGACGGCCCGTACCGCCTGAAGGTTGCCGCAGACGCGGACACACAGGAAATTCTGGGGTACGCCACATCCAGTCCTTATCGCGCCAAGCCCGCGTACTCGACCTCCGTGGAGACGACGGTGTACGTCGCCCCCGGGGCCGGCGGCCGCGGCGTGGGCACCCTGCTGTACGAGGCCCTGTTCGCGGCGCTGGCCGGTGAGGACCTGCACCGCGCCTACGCGGGCATCGCCCAGCCGAACGAGCCGTCCGTCCGGCTGCACGAGCGCTTCGGCTTCCGGCACGTGGGCACGTACCGGGAGGTCGGGCGCAAGTTCGGCCGCTGGTGGGACGTGGCCTGGTACGAGAAGGAACTCTGAGCGACCGGCCCCGACGGCCACGCCCCGGTGCGGGCCGTCAGCCGAACTGCACCGACCGCTTGGCCAGCCCCATCCAGAACCCGTCGATCACGGACTTCTGTTCCCCGAGCTCGCCGGCCGCGTCCGCCGCGCCCATGGTCACGAACAGCGGGGCGAAGTGCTCGGTGCGCGGGTGCGCGAGCTGCCCGGCCGGCGAGGTGTGCAGGAAGTCCAGCAGCGCGTCCACGTCTCCGCCCTCCAGGGCGCGCCGCCCCCAGTCGTCGAACTCCGCCGACCAGGCGGGGACGCCGCCGGCATGGCGCAGCGCGGCCAGGTTGTGGGTGAAGAAGCCGGAGCCGACGATCAGGACGCCCTCGTCGCGCAGCGGCGCGAGGCGGCGGCCGATCTCCATCAGCCGCACCGGGTCCAGGGTGGGCATGGAGATCTGCAGGACGGGGATGTCGGCGCCGGGGTACATCTCGACGAGCGGCACGTACGCGCCGTGGTCGAGGCCCCGGTCGGGGATGTCCTGGACCGGCATCCCGGGGGCGCGCAGCAGCTTGCGCACGCTCTCGGCGAGCTGCGGGGCGCCGGGCGCGTCGTAGCGGACGCGGTAGTAGTGCTCGGGGAAGCCCCAGAAGTCGTAGACGAGCGGCACGGTGGTGGTGGCGCCGAGGGCGAGCGGGGCCTCCTCCCAGTGCGCGGAGACGATCAGGATCGCCTTGGGCCGCGGCAGGGTGGCGGACCAGGCGGCGAGCTCACCGGGCCAGACGGGGTCGTCCGCGAGCGGCGGGGCGCCGTGGCTGAGGTACAGGGCGGGCATGCGCTCCCGGGTGGCTGCGGACATCGGCGGTACTCCCAACGACAGATGCTTTAAATCTAAAGCTTTCCTGTTTCTCAGGGTACGCCCGACTTGTTTAAGATTCAAGGACAGCGGCCGTACAGTGGAGACATGACCACGGCACCCGCATCCCCCTCCTCCTCCCCCGACACGGCGGAGCCCCGCTGGCTGACCGAGGAGGAACAGCGCGTCTGGCGCGCCTATCTGCACGCCACCACCCTGCTCGAGGACCACCTCGACCGGCAGCTGCAGCGCGACGCGGGCATGCCGCACATCTATTACGGCCTGCTCGTGGGCCTGGCCGAGGCCCCGCGCCGCCGGCTGCGGATGACCGAACTGGCCATGCAGGCCAAGATCACGCGCTCCCGGCTGTCGCACGCGATCGCCCGGCTGGAGAAGAACGGCTGGGTACGCCGCGAGGACTGCCCCTCCGACAAGCGCGGCCAGTTCGCGGTGCTCACCGACGAGGGCCTGGACGTGCTGCGGCGCACCGCGCCCGGCCATGTGGCCGCCGTACGCCAGGCGCTGTTCGAGCGGCTCAGCCCGGCACAGCAGAAGGCCCTCGGCGAGATCATGGAGATCGTCGCCGAGGGCCTCCAGCCCAACGAAGCGGGTGCGGACCTGCCCTGGCTCCGCTAATTCACCGTACGGCGGCTCGGTTTCACCGTACGGCGGCTCAGTGGGCGACCACCGGGACCGGCACCTCGTCCTCGACGCCCTCGCCGGAGGCCACCGTGGTGGAGCCCGGGCGGCCGGCGTTGACGAAGGTGAACGCGATCAGCGCGGCCACCGCGAGGATGCCGACGGCGAACCAGATCGCCGTGCTGTAGCCGTGCACCATGCCCTGCAGCCCGACCAGCTGCTGCTGCGGCTTGGTCGCGGCGGACGCGATGTGGTCCTTGACGTACGACGTGGTCGCGGACGCGGCGATGGTGTTCAGCAGGGCGGTGCCGATCGCGCCGCCCACCTGCTGGGAGGTGTTCACCATCGCGGAGGCGACACCGGCGTCCCGGGGCTGGACGCCCTGGGTGGCCAGGGACATCGCCGGCATGAACGCCGTACCCATGCCGAGGCCGAGCAGCACCATCGCGGGCAGCAGCTGCGTGCCGTAGGAGGAGTCGATCTTCATCTGGGTGAGCAGCAGCATGCCGAGCGCGGCGACCAGGAAGCCGGGGCCCATCAGGAAGCGGGCCGGCAGACGGGTCATCAGCCGGGTGCCGATCTGCGTGGAACCGGTGATCATGCCCGCCACCATCGGCAGGAACGCGAAGCCGGTCTTGACCGGCGAGTAGCCCTTCACGACCTGCAGGTAGTAGGTGAGGAAGAGGAACAGGCCGAACATGCCGATGATCGCGAGACCGAGCGAGAGGTAGATGCCGCCGCGGTTGCGGTCGGTCACCACGCGCAGCGGCAGCAGCGGGGCCTTCACCCGGGCCTCGACCAGCGCGAACGCCAGCAGCGACACGACGGAGATCACGAACATCGCGATGGTGACAGTGTCGCTCCAGCCGTCGGACTCGGCGCGGGTGAAGCCGTACACCAGCGCGACCAGACCCAGCGTCGAGAGCACCACGCCGGGGATGTCGAGCGGCGAGCGGTTGCGGCCGCCCTCCGGCTCACGGATGACGAAGTAGGCGCCGAGCGCGGCGACGACGGCGAACGGGATGTTGACGAAGAAGGTCCAGCGCCAGTCCAGGTACTCGGTGAGGAAACCGCCGAGGATCAGGCCGACCGCGCCGCCACCGCCGGCGATCGCGCCGTAGATGCCGAACGCCTTGGCGCGCTCCTTGGCGTCGGTGAACATCACCGCGAGCAGGGACAGGGCTGCGGGCGCGAGCAGCGCGCCGAAGGCACCCTGCAGCGCGCGGGCGCCGAACATCATCGCGCCGGTGGTCGCGGCACCGCCGAGCGCGGACGCGGCGGCGAAACCGCCGAGGCCGAGGACGAAGGCGCGCTTGCGGCCCCACAGGTCGGCTATCCGGCCGCCGAAGAGCAGCAGTCCGCCGAAGGCCAGGGCGTAGGCGGTGACCACCCACTGCCGGTTGCCGTCGGAGATGCCGAGGTCGGTCTGGGCGGAGGGCAGGGCGATGTTCACGATGGTGGCGTCGAGGACCACCATCAGCTGGGCGAGCGCGATGAAGACGAGCGCCTTCCAGCGGTTGGCGTCACCGCCGCTGCGGACGGTGCCGGGAGCCTTCAGGGCTGTTTCGGACATGGGTGTACCCACTTCGGGACTTCGTGACGGAAAAAACGTGCGGTGAGACGAAAAATCGGTGGCTGCGTAAACGGCTCGTCCGCGGTGTGCGGCGGGAGCCGGTGAGGTCACCGTCCGTTGTGCAGACGGACGGTGGGTGCGGAACTAATCGCTCGTCGTCGGATCGCTCGGATCGCGTGCATCCGTCGGATCGCCGGGACCACTGGGATCCCCGGGATCATTCGGAAGCGCTCTGACCGCTCGGATCGATCAGGTGGTTCGGGTCGTTCGGGTCGCTCGGGTCGCTCGGGCGTCGGTGCTCAGGCGTTGCGGAGGTCCTCCATGGTCGCGGCCGTGCCCGGCAGGGCGGAGCGGGCCGGGGCCCGCAACCCGTCCAGGAACAGCTGCAGATGGCGGTGGACGAAGCGGTCGAGGCTGCCGCAGCCGGTGCCGGCCGGGGGCCGGCTGAGCTGCGCCACGGCGATCATCAGGTCACCGATCTCGACGTCGGTGCGGAGCTGACCGGCCGCCTTGGCGCGGTCCATGATCACCTCGATCAGGTCCTCGCAGCGCTGCCGTGCCGCTTCCAGGTCGGCGTGGTTCTTGTCGAAGGTGCTGGCGACCATCGGGCACAGCGCGCTGATCCGTTCGTCGGCAGCGGTGTGCGCGAAGCGCTCCAGCGCCTCGAAGGCGTCCCCGGTCTCGGCCAGCGCCTCCTCGGCCGCCTGCGCCGTACGGTCCATCACGGAGCAGACGACCTCGCGGACGAGGGCGTCGCGGTCGGGGAAGTTGCGGTACACCGTGGCGTTGCCGACGCCGGCCCGGCGGGCGACCTCGTCGAGCGGCACGTCCGGGCCGTGCTCGACGAACATCTCGCGGGCGGCGGTGACGATGCGCTCGCGGTTGCGCAGGGCGTCGGCGCGGGGCCGGGTCGCCTTGCGCGGCGCGGTTGCGGTGATCGTCACGGTGCACTCCTCGGTCGGTGTGACATCTGTGGCCGCGATCCGGGGATCGGCTCCCCGTTTCGCGCGGACACCTGACTAAACGGGGAAGGGATCCCCGGTTATTTCCCGCCGCCGGGAAAGTTTTCGGTGACCTGGGTCACACATGCCTCAGGCTGCTCGCGGCTCCCACCCGACTACTCACCGCCACCTGCGATCGGCCACTCCCCCATCAACCCCCGATCGGCCACTCCCCCGCAACTCCCGACCGGCTACCGGCCACTGTCTGCGAACCGCCGACCGGCTACCGGCCACTGTCTGCGAACCGCCGATCGGCTACCGGCTACTGCCTGCACCCCCGATCGACTACCGGCTACTGCGTGCAACCCCCCGATCGGCCCGCTTCAGCGAGCGTGGGCCGCGGCCGCGACTCAGGGTGATCGCATGGGTGCAGCCGGGAACCGGGGGCTGCCTGGAGCGAAGGGCCCTGCATGCAGCCGCAGCGATCCCGGACGGGAGACCACCGCCGGATACGCCCGCGCCGCGTGGCCGCCCTCGCCTCCGTGACGCTGCTGACCCTCGCCGTCAGCACCTCGGCCGGCACCGGGCACCTGCTGCCGGGAGCCAGCCCGGCCGGGGCGGGCCCCGTCGCGGCGCTGTCCCGTTCCACCACCCTGGGCCCCTGCATGATCAGCGGCGGCCCGGCCGTCCAGATGTCCGAGGGCGTCCCCACCCCCGGCGGCTACGCGCACTCCACCGGCAGGGTCCGCGCGCTCACCCTGATGATCGACTTCCCGGACGCACGCGGCCAGGGCAAGGCCATGGACCGCTTCCACGAGTTCTTCCCGCAGACCCAGCGCTGGTTCCGCACCAGCTCCTACGGCCGCCTCGACTACGAGCCGGCCACCCCGATCGAGGGCTGGCTGCGCATGCCGAAGACCTTCAAGGCGTACGGCATAGAGCGCGGCGCCCCCTTCGACCCGGGCTACCGCGAACTGGTCCAGGACATCGTGGCCACCGCCGACGGACGGGTGGACTTCCGCGACTACGACCTGCTCAACGTGCTGGTCACGCCGAACGCGGGCCCCTCCGCGCTGGACACCGTGCTGTCGGTGACGTTCGCCGGCAACGCCGAGGCCCCGGTGGCCGACGGCGTCCCGGTCGCCAACGCCTCCTTCGTCTACTCCCGCCAGGACGACGGCTCCGGCTCCTACGCCCGCACCGGCTACCGCGTCCTGCCGCACGAGAACGGCCACGTCTTCGGGCTGCCCGACCTCTACACCGCGGACGGTGGGGGCGCGGTCGGCCACTGGGACATCATGAGCGAGGACTGGGGCGCCAACAACGACCTGCTCGGCTGGCACAAGTGGAAGCTCGGCTGGCTGGACGCCGCCCAGATCCGCTGCGCCGCCTCTCCCGGCACGGCCGAGTTCCCGCTGACCCCGCTGGCCCGGTCCGGCGGGCCCAAACTGGTCTTCGTCCCTCTGGACGGCCGTTCCGGATACGCGCTGGAACTGCGCACCCGGGAGGGCAACGACGAGGCGGTGTGCCGGCCGGGGGTGCTGATCTACCGGGTGGACGCCGACGTCGACACCGGCCTCGGCCCGGTCCGGGTGTACGACTCCCGGCGCGACAGCGGCGGCTGCACCCGCAGCCCGAACGTCCACGCCGAACTCTCCGACGCCACGTTCGTCCCCGGCCAGTCCTTCGAGGACACCCGCCACGGCATCCGCATCACGGTGACGGAACCGGACGACGAGAGCGGTGCGGGGGAGGACGGGGTGGTGGTGCGGGTCACGCGGAGGTAGGGCGCGGGGCGACGGCCGCCTGGTGTTCCAGGGGCCCCGGGTCAGGAGGCGCCCCGGTACCACCTGGTCCGCCCACGGACGTGGACGCCTTCCTACGCAGACGGCTTGCGGCGACCGACTCCGGTGATGCTCCGGATACGGTGTGAGCGAGATCCGCCCGCCGGCCCCCTCGTAGCCGCCGGCCCCGTCCCGTCAGCCCCGGAGAGCGCACGGTCATGCATCCGCCCGACGCCGCCCGCACCGCCCCGGGGGCCGCCGCGCCCCCGGAGGAGGCCGTCACGCCGCTGATCCGCGGGATCGCCGTACTGCACCGGCTGACGGAGGCGGGCGGCCGGCTCAGCCCGAGCGCGCTGGAGAAGGCGACGGGCCTGGCCCGCTCCACGGTGGACCGGATCACCTCCACGCTGGCCCGCATGGGATACGTCCGCCTCGACGGCCGCGACGCGGTCCTCACCCCGCGCGTGATGGAACTGGGCAACGCCTACCTGGCGGCCCTGCGCCTGCCCTCGCTGCTGTCGGCGCGGGCGGACGAACTGGCCGACGCACTGGACGAGTCGGTGTCGCTGGCCGTCGCCGACCGGGACGGCATCCGTTTCATCCACCAGGCGACCCGCCGCCGCGCGATGTCGCTGAGCTTCCGCATCGGCGACCTGCTCCCCGCCGAACGCACCGCGCCCGGCCCGCTCTTCGCCACCGAGTGGACCGAGGCGGACTGGCGCCGCTGGCGCGAACGCCGGGCGGCGGACCCGCAGGACCGCGCCTTCACGGCTGTACCGCCGCGTGAACGTCCGTATTCGGACGAGGAGTTCGTGCGGCGCAGCCGGGAAGCGGCGCGGGAGGGCTGGGCCGTCGACGACCAGCTGATCGAACCGGGCCTGGTGGCGGTCTCGGTGCCGGTACGGGACCCAGGGACCGGCCGCGTGGAGTGCGTGGCGAGCGTGGTGAGCCACACGAGCAGGCATCCGGCCGACGACCTGGCGGCCACGCTGCTGCCCCGCCTGCGGGAGGCGGTGGCAGAGATGGAGGAGGCCCTGCGCACGGCCCCCACGCCCGACCCGGTCCTCCCGGGCAGCGGCCTCGCCACCTGGACGGCGGCGACGAAACACGAACTGGGCCGCGACTTCGTCGAATCCCTGGCAAGGGGCCTGACGGTCCTGACGGCGTTCAGCGAGGGCAGGGACCGGCTGACCCTCACCGAGGTGGCAAAGGCGACGGGCCTGGCGAGGGCGACGGCCCGCAGGGCGCTGATCACGTACGAGCACCTGGGCCTGGTGGAAGTGGTCGACGGGGTGTTCTCCCTGACCCCCAGGGTCCTGTCCCTGGGCTTCCCGTCCCTGTCCCGCACGACCCTCCCCGAGATCGCGACACCCCACCTGGAGGAGCTGACCGCCCGCATCCAGGAGTCGACGGCGCTGGCGGTCCGCGCGCCGTCCCCCGGGGAGATCGTGTACGTCGCGCGGGCCACGCACCACCGCGTGATGAGCGCGACCATCCCCCTGGGCCGCCCGCTCCCGTCGGCGGAGACCTCGGCGGGCCGCGCGCTGCTCGCCGCGGCCCCCCACGCCCTCCTCGACGCGGAACTGGAAGCGGGCCTGCGCACCCTGTCCGTCCCGCTCTATGACGCCCGCGGCGAGGTCATCGCAGCCCTGACGACGGCCACGCACGCGGCCCGCCGCACCAGAGAAGAGTGCGAGGAAACCCTCCTCCCAGAACTCCTCACCACGGCAGCCACCATCGAAGCAGACCTGCACACGGCGGCCCGCTTCACGAGGGTGCCGCTGACGTGACGGAGGGGCGTCAGGTCAGTCCTCCGACACCCCGCTGGTCATGCGCTCGGCCATGACATCGACGCATTCCTCAAGCGCCGCATGCAAAGGCCGTACGAACGCGGCGAGTTCGATGTCCGAGGCGCGCCCCTCCTCCAAGACAGCCCCGACGACGGCGACGAGGACTGCGGCCGTCTCAAGGGCATACCGATCGGCCAGGGCCTCCAGAAACCCACCGGATTCCGCGACGACGAAGGCCTCCTTCCCGGTGGCCGGGTCGACACCGAGGCTGCGGGGACGTGACGAGGCACTCATACGGCGACCTCCCGGGGGAGGTAGTCCTGCCCGAGCGTGGCCAGCACGGCGGCCCGCCGCCGCTCTCGCTGAACCCACCACCGCTCCTGCGCTTCCCGCTCCCGCTCAGCGAGAACGACGTAGGGCCGCACGAGCGGCAGCCCGTCGGCGAGGACGACGTCGAGGGGCGGCCGCGCCGGCCGGGGAGGTACGGCCCGAACGGAAGGAAGGCCCGGATGCCTTCCGCGGCTCGGCACCCCAGGCCCAGCACGATGAAGCCCGCGGGAAGGCAGCAGTAACTGCAAAAGGGCGGCCAGTAGGCTGCGCATAGGTCGACTCCTGGTCAGTCGGCTGAGCCCCGGCATGGAAGCTCTCACCCTTCCGGCCGGGGCGTTTCTGTCCGCCGCATAGTATCGCCTTGTATCGATACGTAGCGAGACGTATCCCAAAGAGCATGCTCCTCTGAGCTTGCCTAGCGTCGTTCTCATGAACCCTGACGCTGAGATCGATCACGGCGCGCCGCTCACCCCGTACCGGCAGCTGGCGGAGATCCTGCGTGCGCAGATCCGACGCGGCGACTGGCAGCCGGGACGCATGCTGCCCAGCGAGGCCCAGCTCGTACAGCGCTACGGCATCGCCCGGACGACCGTCCGCCGAGGCCTCGGCCTTCTGGCCGACGAGGGCTGGGTGTACGCGGTCCCCCAGCGGGGCTGGTTCGTCTCCGACCCACTGCCGGCGGACTGAGAGCTGCTATGCCCCGCTCCTCTGTCACCTGAGGCGCACGCGATGGACCGACCCGAGCGCGTGCCTGATCGTGACAATCAGGGGCGCGTCGCGGCCCGGTACGCCACGCTGGCCAGTCATGGAACTGGATCGCACCCGCCCCCTCTGGCGACAGATCGCAGCGGAGATCATCCGCCGCATCAAGGACGGCACGTATCCCCCGGGCAGCCGCGTGCCGTCCACACTGGAGATCGCCCAAGAGTTCGGCGTCGTGAACGCCACGGCGGCCAAGGCCATGCGCCACGTGCGGGAACAGGGCTGGACCCGAGGCGAGGTGGGCCTCGGCACGTTCGTCGCCGACCGACTGCCCGAGGACCCGTCCGCCTGAAGGCAGAGGACTTGCTCCCTCCCCCCAGCAGCCGCATCCGCTACCCTGTCATGTGCCAGCCGGACATCCGGCGGTGCACGCCTTCGTAGCTCAGGGGATAGAGCACCGCTCTCCTAAAGCGGGTGTCGCAGGTTCGAATCCTGCCGGGGGCACCAGCCAAAAGGCCTCGGACCAATCATGGTCCGGGGCCTTTGACATCTACTTCTGACATCCACGGGGCGTCACTGACGACCCCGCGACGCCTCCTGAGCAGCCGGTCCATGTGGCTCATGGCCTCGCGCTGCGTGGCCTGGACGACGTAGGTGTACGCGTCCATGATGATGCTCATCTGGGAGTCGCCCAGGATCTCCATCACGATGCGGGGCGCGACCGGTCCAAGTGACGCGGGTGCCGGCGTGTGTGACTGACAGCTCACCGAACAGAGCTCCCGCCTGCGCCTACGAGTTCAAACCCAGACCCAGGGTGCCCCCTCCCAGCTGACACCGAAGGCCTGCTCTCGTACGTGAAGCCGGGCCTCAGTCATGCTCGGCGGCATGAGCGCCTACAGCAGCGACCTGGACCTGAACGTCACCGACGCCACCGGCAACGGCGTCGAGGTGGACGTGGCAACGAACCTTCTCAACGGCACAGTCCGCTTGTCCGTGCTGTGGACCCAGGAGATCTACCTGCGCCCCGACGACGCCGAACGGGTAGCCCAGTCACTGCTACGAGCTGCCGAACACGGCCGGCGCATCGCGGAAGCCCGCAAGCCGGAGACTGATCAAAGCACCAGCCCCAACGACTGAGTTACAACTTTCTCTACTGGTTCAAGCTGGCTCGCTCCGCTCACCGCGCGCGGCCCGGCCCCCGGCCGGGCCTGCGCTCCTGTCTCCGCCCCGCTCCAGCCCGGCCGGCGCCCGCACCGCGCGCACAGCAATCAGCCACCTGACGTCACAGAAGGGGTCCGTCGTGGCTGGGGCCGGTCGGCTCCACGGCTTTAGCCACCTCCCCGGTCCGGGTCCCGCGTCGAGCAAGACCAGGGGGCCACTCGTGCACATTGCGGTCAGGCCCAAAGCCTGCCCGAGTTGCCAACCAGCGTACGGCCCCCTGATCATGCTCGACCCCAGACCGGGCAGGCCACCGGCCAAACCCGTTCCACCGACCTACAGGTATGAACTGCGTGCTGCGGTGTGGGCTCACTTCCCGTGTTTGCCATACGCCGTCCTCCCCGCTCGGGCAGACTGAACCTGCGTTACTAATCTGGCGAGGTAGGAGCCTGCATGTCGGACCGTCAGGAGAGAATCGTTGTCAGCGTTCTTGAGTCCGATAAGAACAAAAAGGGGGACCTCTTCGGAAGGGCAGTGCAAGATCTCTTCCATGCGCTTGGATACGAGGACTTCCATCTGAATGTCCACAAGGCAGGAAGAGAAATCGACATCAAAGGAAGGCATCGGACTGAGTCACGCGTTCTCATCGCCGAGTGCAAGGCCACCAAGAGCCCGACTGGTGGCAGTGACATAAATAAGTTCGCCGGCGCAGTCCAAGTTGAGCGCTCCAAGGTCGGCGACTTGGCAATTGTGCCGTACTTCGTTTCGCTTGGTGGATTTACCGCACCGGCGCGCGAACAAGAAGAAGATGCGGGAAAGCGCTTGGTATTGCTTGACGCCCCGAAGATTGTGGACGAGCTGGTCAGAGGGCGCGTTATCGTAAGCCGAGAAAAGGCGGCCACTGTGGCAGCGACATGTCAGGGTCTGCCGGACCGCGCAATCTTGGGCCAACGCTGTTCTCTACTTGTTCACGAAATCGGTTGGATCTGGGCATTCTACTTCAAAGTCGGAGCCCGTTATGCTTTCTACACCCTAGTCCATGCCGACGGATACGGACTAGACGACGATCTCGCTTCCACCATTACCGCATCCGACGCCGATTCAGCTAAGGTTCTCGCTGGACTCAAGTATGTAGCGCCAATCGATGTTCCTGATTCTACGCTAAAGCGGGACCAAGCAACATCTTCATACTTCGACTATTTGGAACGTGAATGTGGGGGAATCACTCTAGAAGGACTGCCTGCCGACCAGGAAGTCGGAGCTAAGACCATCCGCCTTGAGTCTATTTATGTTCCGCTACACCTATCAGCCATTCCCAAGAGCGACAAAAACGAAGCAGAGAAGGGGAGTGCTCTATCGACGACTAAGTCAACTACTCCCAGAATTACAGTAAGCGAGGTGTTGGCATCTCACAAACATGTGGCAGTGCTAGGAGCCCCTGGAGCCGGAAAGACGACGCTCCTCAAGCGTCTTGCCGTTGCTTATGCTGCTACCGAGCGCCGTGACGAAGTGGGAGATGAGCTCCCTGCAGCTGAGTGGTTCCCTCTATTCATCCGCTGTCGCCAACTGGGCAGCCAAGTAAGAAATCCCGTCACGGAGCTTATCCAAGAACTTCCCCGCTTTGCCGAATTGCCGCATCTTAGGGAAGCATTTTCTCGGCGCGCCTCGGATGCGCTCAAGCAGGGTGAAGCTATCCTGCTCGTAGACGGGTTGGACGAAATCAGCGATCCTGGAGATCGCGCGGCTTTCGCAGCACAACTGCGCACTTTTATAGGCACTTATCCAGCCGTGCGTGTGGTAATTACGTGCCGTGAAGCCGGCTTCCGGGCGGTTTCTGGTGCAATGTCATCAGTCTGCTCCCTTTTCCGGATTTCCGATCTTTCGGTACAGGACGTCTTCACGCTATGTCGCGCATGGCAGCATGAAGTGGTTGGAGGTACTACAGAAGCAGCAAACAAGATCGCTCAATCGATTGTCAGCCAACCAAGAGTTCGCGACTTGGCGATCAACCCACTCCTTCTGACAACCCTCCTGCTTGTTCAACGATGGCTGGGTGAGTTGCCGCCAAAGAGGAGTGTCCTCTACGACAAGGCAATCGAAGTTCTGCTGATGACCTGGAACACAGAAGGTCATACGCCCATCGATCAAGATGAAGCCCTCCCTCAGCTCGCGTATGCAGCCTTTTCGATGATGACATCGAAGCGGCAGAGTATCAGCGCGAAGGGGCTCAGGGACCTATTCGAAAAGTCCCGTATCCAAATGCCCGAAGTGCTGGGGTATGCTCGAATGTCATCGAGTGAACTAATCGAAAGAGTGGAGGATCGGAGTAGCCTGCTAGTACAGAGTGGCCATGTCATTGAGGATGGCCAGCTACGCCCACTCTACGAATTCAAGCACCTGACATTTCAAGAATACCTTGCGGCCCGGGCCTGTGTGGAGTCATGGAATCCACGGCGCAATGAAACAGAGGACTACACAGAGGTCCTCTCACCATATCTAGAAGATGAATCCTGGTCTGAGGTAATTCCACTCGCTACGGTCCTGTCGGGTAGTCGTGGCGCCAAGCGCATGATTGATCTGCTCATTCATACGATTGACAGTCCGACGGCGTCCGAAAGTTCTTCGCAAGATGAAGATGAGTCGCTGGTTCATCAAACCCTGCTCCAGTGCTTGGTTGATGAAGTGCAAATTTCTCCCCAACAAGTTCGCCAGGCCATTGACTGCTTGATCCGCACGGCTGAAGCGAGTGATGCGGTCGTGATCGAGGAGATTCACCAATCGCGGTTCTCATCTGAGATCCCTGACGTCGCATGGTCCGGTTACGTGGCGCAGAACAAGTACCTCTTGAACTATGCGTCGGCGATCGCCAACCTAGCCCATTTGACAATCCTGAAGGAGGAAGGTTTCGCGCAGAAGGTTTCACAGCTGCTGGACTCTGAATCCGACCGGGACGTAGTGAATGGCCTCGCCTGTGTAATGCTGCTGTGCTACTCACGCGCACAACACGAAGATAGGCCGGAAGGGGAAAATGCGGATGATGTCCCTGATATCATCCGCGAGGAGATGATCCCTCCGATTTCGGTGATCGCTGAATATAAGTCTCTAACACTGGCCGCACTTAAACGCTATGACCTCACCCGTCAGGTCTACGTAATGGCTTACTGGGCGCTTGCCTGGATGGGCGAGCAAGTTCCGTGGTCGGATAATGAGCTCCAATTCACATTGTCCGGATGTCTCGATGTGTGGCGCAATAGCGAGATTGAAGAAGCAAAAAGGGTTGCAGCGTGGTGCATCTGGCGACTTCCTTTTGCTTCGACAAGGGAAGTGATCAAACTGCAGCAAGATGAGAAGCTGAGAGAATTCTTGTCAGCCGAATCGCGTAAGAATGCTAAACGTAATTTTGCGCGGGATTTTGGGCGGGCTGCTCAGATCATCGCTTACTATGCGCACTTGAACGTGCCTTACGACGAGAAGCGGTCACAGCTGAACGAGTCGAAGTCGTCATCTAAGCTGTGGGAAGCGAAACTGGAGAGGTTGCGACGGGCGGACTAAGGCTTGCCCCGCAGTGATCAACTAAAGATTTCCTCCCGGAGACGCCCACCTGGGCAGGAGCAAGCACTCAGCCAGATCGCCACCGTCTCAGTTTCCGTCTCATCCAGTCTGGTTCACAGTCGTTCAGCGGAGAGCAGAGGTGCGCGATGAGTGCCTAACTGCGTGACAACGCCGACGTACGTCGGCGGACGAGCGCGGACGTCGGCGGACCATCGGCGCAGGTGGACGGCACACCAGGCCAAGGTCAGGCGCCCGCCCAAGTTGCTTCGGGACGAAGCGGTCGCTCCGTTAGGGTGCGCTGCATGACCGACGCCCCGGACTGTCCCGAGTGCAGCCAGCCCATGAAGTTCGGCGGCTTCGTCCTCGTCGATCGGGAGGACGATGGCCGGCGGACCTGCCAGGCGCTGTGGAGGTGTACCGGTTGGCATGTCTGGTGGCGCTGGGCCGACCGTCCGGAGGAGCCGTTGGAGACTTGCCCGATGCCCGAGCTGTTCCGCTGACATCCAACGCTGACATCAACGACCCCGGACGGCGGCAGCACACAGCAGCCACGTACGGCACCAGTTCATGAGGCGAGCCGCGACCAGGCCGAGGGGGGATCGAACTCCTAAAGCGGGTGTCGCAGGTTCGATCCTGCTGGGGGCACAGAGAAAAGGTCCAGCTCAGGAAGGTTTCCCTCCGCAGCTGGTCCTTTTCCGTTTCCGGCACCGCGCCACACGCATTCCACGGCATCCGCCTCCCCGCCGTGGCCGGGCCATCCGCACCCGGTGTGTCCAACCCGACGTGGACGGCCGCTGCGCAGGGGGCACCCGCGGGCGCATACTAGGGGCAATGACAAAGCCTCCTGCACTGAAGCGTCATTTGCCCACCAGCCCCTTCAAGGCCCGGGTCACGCCGACTCCCCAGCACTTCGCGGTCGGCGACCAGGTGACGCACGACATGTACGGCCTCGGCCGGGTGATCGGCGTCGAGGACGGGATCGCGGCACTCGTGGATTTCGGCTCGACGCAGGAGCGGATCCTGAGTCCGTACGCCAAGATGACCAAGTTGTAGGACCTCCGTGTCCACTGAAGGAACGCCAGGTCCCACGAGGGTCTGTAGCGCAAAGGGAGCCGTCTCATCGACCTGACCTCGCTTTTCTCCGCTCCGGAAGGGGCGCCTCGCAGCTCTGCCACCGCATCGCCGCCTCCGGCGACGGATCCCTTCCAGGCTCCGGACTTCGGGGAGGACCAGGCAGATTCGACAGCCGGCCACGACCCTTCCGCTTCCGGATCTCCCCAGGGCCACGGAACAGCGGGCTTCTGACATCCACGCAACGCGGGTGCCGCTGGTTCGGATCCGACCGCGGGCACCCATACAGAAGGGGGTCGCCTCCGACATTCGGAGGCGACCCCCTTCTGCCATCGGGCGGCACGCCCCACCTGGGCGCCAGAGGGCCACGTCTGCCGCTCGCTGGAGGTCGACGAGGTGCGTTCAGGCAGACGGTGCGTTCCTCGCCATTCCTCTTACCTGCGTCCCCCAAGGCCCCCCGGCCTAGGCTCCCGCTGCCGCGCATGCCCCGACCATCCCTACGCCCATCGCTACGACTGCCAGAGCACAGCCGCGGTGCCCTGACGAGCGGCATGTCAGACGCTATGCCCCGTTTGGTTGATCAGGCGGGGATCCAGGCGGGCCACTGGGGTGGGACGTTGGTCGCTGGGCAGAGGCCGGAGTCGCCGGGGTAGCCGTCCAGTGTTCCTCGGGTCGCGAAGAGCCACCAGGCCAGGCCGGCCGTCGCGGCAACCACCAGCAGCGGCGGTAGTGACATGCGGACCGTCGCTGGTGCGGCATGCACCAACCGGTGGGCGATGGCCCTTGCTGCGAGTCCTACGAATGCTTCGATGATTACGACCAGAGGGAGCAGGATGTTGAGTTCGAAGCGTCCCCCGGCGTCGTAGCCCGCGTCGCAGTACGCGCGTGCCCAGACCGTCAGAGACCAGGCGACGCAGCCCATCGCGGCGCCGAACAACGCGGAGGCTGCCCAGGGGAGGCAGGAGTCGGCCGGTGGCTTGGCTTTGTTCACGTCAGGGCACGACAGCGTACGCACGCTGCGTGGTTCCTGCGGTGGCTGATGGGTGTCTGCGAACGCAGGCCGCCGCTGACCTTGATCTCCTCCTATGCGGGTGACAGAGTCCCGGGGCGGTCGGCGAGCGGCCGGTCCTGGGGAGGGTGTGATGGGTGGGGGAATTCTTGTGCTGGTGATCGGGGTCGCGGGGGCGGCCTGGGGAGCCAGGTTTCTCTTCGATGTGGGCGGGGCCACGGGCAAGGTTGTCGAGCGGGCCGTTACCGGTGCCCGCACGTTGGATCTCCGGCTCACGGAACCGTCGCGGTTCGGCTCGTGGGCGGCATCGTCTTCCTCGGCGGGTTGTTCCTCCTCTTCGTCGGGCTTGCTCTGACACTCCCGGGGTGATCTGAGCACTCCTCCTGTCCGGTTCGTGGCCGGATGCCGGTCCACTGTCCGGCTACCTTCGTGAGCTCGATGCCTCCGGCGCGCCCTGGGCGTCCCGCGCGCCGTCGTCCCGGTTCGCCGTCAGCTCTTGTGCCAGTGCCAGGCAGCTCAGGGCGAACATCGAGACGCCCAGGGGGACGTGGAGCGACGGGACGTGGGCTATGCCCAGGATTACCTGGAGGGAGGCCAAGGTCAGGAACAGGGACGCGTGGAGGATCGGGCGGGCGGAGGCTCCGCCGGGGCGCCACGCCAGGATCGCCGCCAGGACGTAGAGCATCGTCGCGCCGTACATCACCCGTGCGCCTACGCTGTGCAGGGTTTCGGTGGAAGGGGACGACAGGAGCAGGCCCGCTGTTGCCGCCTGGAAGAAGATGGCCAGGGTTTGTGCCGCCAGCGCCAGGCGCAGGAACGTGCGGGTGCGGTGCGTGGGCATGGTGGGGGTTCCCTTCTGCCTTGCCGTGGTACGTCGGTGGGTTGTCAGTCCTTCGACGGCGTAGGGCAGGGGATTGTCAGGTCGGTTCCAGGAGAAGCCGCTTGACCTGGGCTTCGGTTGATGGGGGGAAGCGGCGTGGGGGACGTCGACTCGGTCGTCGGGGAGCGGCGGCAGTTGACCAATCTGGCGTATCGGCTGCTCGGTTCGCTCGCCGAGGCCGAGGACGCCGTGCAGGAGACCTACGCCCGCTGGTACGCCATGACTCCGGCGCGGCGTGCGGCCGTCGTGTCGCCCGGGGCCTGGCTGACGACCGTGGCCGGGCGCATCTGCCTCGATCTGCTCACCTCGGCGCGGGTACGGCGTGAGCGGTACGTCGGTGAGTGGCTGCCGGAGCCCTTGCCGGACCGTTCCGAGTGGGTGGCGGGGCGGGAGCAGGGCGAGCCGGACGATCCCGCCGACCGGATCACCCTCGACGAGTCGGTCGGCATGGCCTTCCTCGTCGTGCTGGAGTCGATGACGCCCGCCGAGCGGGTCGCCTTCGTGCTGCACGACGTCTTCCGGTACCCGTTCGCCGAGGTCGCCGACGTCGTCGGACGTACCCCCGCGGCCTGCCGGCAACTGGCCTCCTCCGCCCGTCGGCGCGTCCGCGCGGCGCGGGCTCCGGTGGCCGCCACCGCCGGGCAGGCCGCCGTGGTACGGGACTTCAAGGAGGCGTGGGAGGCCAAGGACATCGCGGCCCTCGTCGGTCTCCTCGATCCCGGTGCCGCGATGACCGCCGACGGAGGCGGGCTGGCCGGTGCCGCCCTCCGGCCGGTGGAGGGCGGCGAGCGCATCGCCCGGTTCCTCGTGCACTTCGCCGAACGGGCGCCCGGGCTGACGCTCCTGGAGCGGAGCGTCAACGGCCTGCCCGGCCTGGTCGCCCGACACGACGGCGTCACCGTGACCGTGGCCGCGTTCGAGCTCGCCGCGGACCGGATCGTGCGGATCTGGGTCGTCCGCAATCCGGAGAAGCTGCGCGCCTGGAACGCGCCGACGGCGTCGGCCGGTTGGGCCCCGTCCTCCGTCCCGGCCCCGTGACGTCGATCGGTTCTTCGTCCCTCCCGGCCCCGTGACGTCGGTCGTTCGTCCTCCGTGCCGGCCCCGTCCGTTCCGGCTCCCTTACGTCAATCAGCTGCTCGCCGGGACCAGGGGGCCGATCGTCGCGGCGGCCATGCGCTGGATCACGTTCATCTCCGTGCCCTTGAGCTGGGTCGGGTTGACCGAGTAGACGACCTTGCGGGAGAGGTCCTTGGTGGCGAACACGCCGCTCGTCCAGCCGGGGCGGGAGCCCGTCTTGCCCCAGACCACCACGCCGTTGGACGCCTCGACCCGCATCATGCCCATGGTCATGCAGGCCCGGCCGTGGTCGGTCTCGGTGCGACACTGGCTGCTGTGGAAGCTGGGGACGTCGGGGACCTCGAAGAGCTTCGCCTGCTGGGCCGGCGGGAGCAGGCGGCCGCGGAAGAGGGCCGTGACGAAGCGGTCCAGGTCGGCGGCGGTGGAGATCATGCCGCCCTCGGCCCCGGGCCAGGGGCTCTGCTCGGTGACGTCCACGGGGTGGGTGGTGCCGTCCGGGGACGTGACCGTCAGGTAGCCGTGGGCGTGCGGGCCGGGCAGGCGCGCGTCGTCGGCGTCGGGGGCGTAGGTGTGGTGCAGCCCGAGCGGGCGGGTGAGGCGGGTCCGCACCTCGTGGGCGTAGCTGTGCCCGGTGATCTTCTCGATCAGCAGGCCGGCGACGAAGTAGTTCATGCCGCTGTACTGCTGGGCCGTGCCCGGCGCGAACTCCATCGGCCGGCCGGCCATCGTGTCGATCACCTGCTGCGGGGTGAAGCTCTTCAGACGGTTGGCGGCGAACCACTCGGGGCTGCCGTCGCCGAATTCCGCGGTGGCGCCCCCGCGCGGCAGGCCGCTGGTGTGGTTGAGCAGCTGGCCGACCGTGACGGCCGGCAGACCGGCGGGCAGGACGCCCGGCAGGTAGCGCTGGACGGGCTGGTCCAGGTCGATCCGGTGCTCGGCGGCGAGTTGCAGGACGATCGTGGCGGTGAAGATCTTGGAGATGCTGCCGATGCGGAGGTACCCGTCGAGCGGTACGCCCTCCCCCGTCTCCAGGTCGCCCACCCCGGACGTGCCGGACCAGTGACCCGCCCGGCCGGTGACCCGCAGCAGCGCGCCGGTGACGTCCGCGTCGGGCAGGCCGGACATGGCCGCCCTCAGCGCCGCCGGGTCCAGGCGCGGCAGCGGCGCGGTCGGGGCGGCCTGCCCCGACGGGGCGGCGGGAACGGGCGGGGCGACGAAGGGGGTCGTGGCGGCGGCGGGCGCGGCGGCCATGGCGGGTGCGGCCACCCCGGCGGCCAGCGTCATCGTCAGGGTGCCGCAGGCGGCCAGGGTGAGCCAACGGGTGCGACGGGCCGAACTGTTCACGTCGGTGCCCTCCAGGAGCGTGGTGGTCGGGCAGGTGATCGACTGCCCGGCCACGAGTCTGTGTCGCACCACCGGTCCGGCCCATCAGGGAACGCCCCCGATCAACCCCCGGGCCGACCCTGACGGTTGGCAGGGTCGCGCCTCATCCTCACGGTCAGCTCGTGGACTTCAGCAGGTACGTGCAGCCCTTCGCGTTCTCCTCGTCCTCGTTGTGGGCCACCTGCTTGCCGTCCACCGTGATCGTGCAGGCCGGGAAGACGAAGCGGGCGTTGGCGTCCTGGACCGCCTGCGGGACGACCGACAGCGGCGCGCCCAGCTTCAGTTCCGCGCCCTTCAGCGTCACCGTCGTCTGCTTCTTCCACGGCAGGTCCACCTGGTCCATGCCGTTGTCCCCGGCGGTCCACAGCACCTGGCCCTTGCCGGACCCCTTGACCTCCAGGGTCACCTGGTGGGTCTCCCCCGCCGCCGAGCCGGCGGCGCCGGACGCGGACGGGTCCGGGGCGCCCGACGCGGACGAGGCCGACGGGGCCTTCGACTCAGACGACGTGGAGCCGTCGCCGCCGCTGCCGCAGCCGGTGAGCAGAACGGCCGCCGTCAGGAGGGTTGTTGCCGTGGTGATGGCCTTGCGCATGCGTCGTTCCCCGTTGTCGTGGCTGAGATGTCCGTCCGATCCTCACCGATCTTCGGCCCGTGTGTCACATCCGCCGCCGCTGCCCGCGCCAGCAGCGCCGTCACCGTCAGGGAGGACAGGGCCAGCAGGGTCATCGCCGCGGCGGTGGAGGTCAGTTGGGCCACCGCGCCGGCCAGTGTCGCGCTGACTCCCTGGAGGGTGAGCATGCCCGCCGAGTGCAGGCCGAGGGCGTGACCGCTCAGCTCGTCGGGGGTCAGCCGCATCAGGCGTTCCTGCTGCAGCAGGCTCGCGCCGAAGCCCGTCGACGCCGTCGTGACCAGTACGGCCGCGAGCCACAGCGGCGGGTGCAGGGCGAACGCCGCGTAAGGGGCGGCCAGCAGGACCAGTGCGGGGGTGATCAGACGGGGGCGGAGGGCGGGCGGTACGACACGGCCCGCCAGCAGGTCGCCGAGCAGCATGCCGAGGGCCGCGCACGCGAACAGGGTGCCCGCCGACCGGGGGGTGTACGGCACGTACAGGGACTCGCAGCCGACGATCAGGCCGTTCGGGATCCACAGGCCCAGATACGTCAGGCGGCGGGGGCGGGACCGCCACAGGGTGGCGTTGGTCCGCCAGGTCGCGCCGACCGAGGGGCGGCCGGCCGCGCGCGGGGGCCGTTCGGTCAGGCCCCGGCGGGTGATCGCGGCGGCCAGGACGTACAGCGCCGCCGAGAGCAGCAGCGTGCTGCGGGGGCTCAGCCAGGTCAGCAGGGCGCCGCCGAGGCCGTAGCCGGTGATCTGCATCAGGCCGGTCAGCATGGTGAACAGCGAGCGGCCCAGGAGGTAGCCGTCCCGGGCCAGGATCTGGTTCAGCAGGCCCCAGCGGACGCCGCCGCCGAGCGACGCCACCAGGCCCTGGACGAGGATCACCGCGAAGACCGCGGCCAGGGGCAGTGCCGCCAGGGCCGCCGTGCACACCGCGAAGGCCAGCGCGATCGCGGTCAGGGCCCTTCGCGGGGGCAGGCGGTCCGCGCCGGACAGCAGCAGGGTGGCGCCCGCCACCTGGGCCAGGGACGGGCCGAACATGCTGACCGCCGACAGCAGCGGGGAGTCCGTCGCCCGGTACACCAGGGTGCCGAGGGCCAGGCCGCCCGTCGTCTGGGCGGCGGTGTGGGCGGCGGAGGAGAGGAACAGCGGGGTGAACTCGGGGGTGCGGAACAGGTCGCCGTAGCTGCGCATGCCCCACACCGTCGGCCCTGCCGGGCGGCGGCCCGTACTCTTTCGCGCACACGCGAAAGGTCACGCACGGACAAGAGCTCGCGCGGAAGGCCGGTGGAGCATGGGGTGGTGGCAGGTCAACGCGGACACGCTGGCGCGGAGCCGGTTCGTGATCTCGCCGTTCGCGGAGGTGTTCTCCTCGCTGAAGCTGCTGCACGCGGCGAGCGGGGCGCACCCCGGGGAGCAGGAGTGGCTGCGGGCGCATCTGCCCGCCTACCGCGCGCTGCTGGCCCGCGATCCCGCCACCGCGCTGCTCGTGCGGGCGGGCCTGGGGCGGGAGTGGATCGCCGACTTCCTCACCCCGGTGCCGTACGACGGGGAGGGGTTCGCCGATGCCGTCGCGCGGGTGCGGCAGGTGGACGGGGCGCGGGCACGCGCCCATCTGCGGATGTCCCTCGCCGGGGACCTGCCGGGCGAGCTGGTGCGGGACGATCTGCCGGAGCGGGCCGCCGCGCTGCTGGAGTGGGTGTGGGAGGAGACCGTACGGCCGTCCTGGGAGCGGCGCCGGCGGGTGCTGGAGGCCGATGTGCTCGCGCGGACGGCGCAGGCCGGCCGCGGTGGCTGGGCGTCGGTACTGGACTCGTTGCGGCCGGGGACGCGGTGGCTGGGCGAGAACCGGTTCCAGGTGAACGCGCACGAGTACCCGCCGCGCGAGATCACCGGCGCGCAGCTGGTGTTCGTGCCGGTCACTTCGCGGTTCGGGTGGGTGAGCTGGGAGGACGGGCGGCGGTACGCCCTCGTGTACCCGTGCGACGGGGTGCTGGCCGGGGACGGCGGGCGGCGGGTGCCGGCCGGGCTCGGGGCCCTGCTGGGGGCGGGGCGGGCCGCGGTGCTGGTGCTGCTCGGCACGCCGATGAGCACGACGCAGCTGGTCGCCGTCACCGGGCAGCCCCTCGGCTCGGTCGGACGGCACCTGCGGGTGCTGCGGGAGGCCGGGCTGGTGCGGGGACGGCGGGCGGGGCGCTCGGTGCTGTACACGCGGACGGCGGCGGGGGACGTCCTGGTGGAGGCGTCGGGGAACGGCGCCCCGGGAGCACCCCACCCGACCTGAAGCCGGCCACCCGGCGGCCCCCCCCCCGCCGGGTCGAACCCGGCCGCCCGACGGGCCCCCGCCCGGCGCCCTCCCCCCGTTCCCCCCGCCCGGTTAGGCTCCCCCTCATGACTACTGACGCCTCCTCCCCCCTCGACGTCGAGATCGGTGCGCTCACCGGTGGTTCCGCCGACCTGAAGCGGTACGCCGGTCAGGTCGTCCTCGTCGTGAACGTCGCCTCCAAGTGCGGGCTGACCCCGCAGTACACCGGTCTGGAGAAGCTGCACGAGCGGTACGCCGAGCGCGGCTTCACGGTGCTGGGCGTGCCGTGCAACCAGTTCCTCGGGCAGGAGCCGGGCAGCGCCGAGGAGATCGCCGAGTTCTGCTCGGCGACGTACGGCGTGACCTTCCCGATGACCGAGAAGGTGGAGGTGAACGGGGAGGGCCGGCACCCGCTGTACGAGCGTCTGGTCGGCTTCGCGGACGCCGAGGGGCACAGCGGGGACATCCGCTGGAACTTCGAGAAGTTCCTGATCGGGCGGGACGGCACGGTCGTCGCCCGTTTCTCGCCGCAGACCGAGCCGGAGGCGGACGAGGTCGTCGCCGCCGTCGAGAAGGCGCTCGGCTAGGGGCGTCTCCCTCGTGATCGGCGCGAGGCGGACACTCGACAGTCCCGCGTCCGGGCGTTGACCTTGCCCTTGGGGCAAGGAGCAGCGTTCCCGTCACCGGGCGAACCTCGCCCGGTGACGGAGGATGCTCAGGTGGACGACGACCTGCTCACGATCGGGGCGTTCGCCGCGCGGGCCCGGCTCTCGCCGAAGGCGCTGCGGCTGTACGACCGCCTCGGCCTGCTGCGCCCGGCGCATGTCGACGAGGTCAGCGGCTACCGCTACTACCGCGCCGGTCAGATCGGCCGCGCCCGCACGGTGGCGCTGCTGCGGCAGCTGGACATGCCGCTCGCGGTGGTCGCCGAGGTGGTCGCTGCGGCCGAGCGGGACGGCGGCGCGGCGGCCGAGCGGCTCGGCGCGTACTGGGCCGGTGTGGAGGCGCGGATCGCGCAGCAGCGCACGCTCGCCGAGTTCCTCCGTGGACGGCTGTCCGGAAGGGGCGTCGAGATGTACGGCAGGTTCGAGGTGGAGACGGTGGAGGTGCCGGCGCAGCTGGTGCTCACCGAGAAGCGGCACACGCTGGCGGACGAGCTGCCCGCCTGGATCGGGGCGTCGCTGGGGAGGCTGGAGGCGGCGGCCCGGGAGTGCGGTGGCGTCACCGGGGCGCCGTTCGTCGTCTACCACTCCGAGGTGTCGATGGAGAGCGACGGTCCCGCCGAGTCCTGTGTGCCCGTCGCCGACGAGAGCGCGGCCCGGGCGTGGGCGGCGGAGCGGGGGCGGGCCTGGGAGACGGCGGTACGGATGGAGCCGGCGCGCCGGCTGGCGTACACGCGGATCACGAAGGCGCAGGTCGCGCACCCGCAGATCCTCGCCGCCTTCGAAGCGGTGGAGGCGTGGATGAAGGAGCGGGGGCTGGAGTACGACGGCCCGTGCCGGGAGGTCTACTTCGCCGACTGGGACGCTGCCGGGCCGGACGACCCGGTGTGCGACGTGGCGTTCCCCGTGCGGTGACGTCCGGGGCCGGCGGGGGCGCTGCCTCCGTCGGCCGGCGGGGAAAGCCGAGCCCTCTCGGCAAGGACGGCGAGCTCGTCGAGAGGGCCCTGTACGTGGTGCTTGCGTGCTGCGGGAACCGCTGGTCTCAGGAAGACCCTCCCCTCAGGACTTGACCGAGGCGACGAAGGCGGACCATGCCTCGGCCGGGAAGGACAGGATCGGCCCCTGGGGGACCTTGGAGTCCCGTACGGCCATGGCGGCCACGACCGGCGACTTGATCTCGACGCACGCGCCGTTGCCCGTGGAGTACGAGGACTTGGTCCAGGTGTCCGTGGCGCCCTGACGAATTGCCATTTCTGCTCCGTAGTGCCTGAGGAACGTTGCTCGATTTGCGCCAACCTTGGTGCTTGCTTGGCGTGATCGACGCTACTCGCCCCCATCGGCTGACGAAGCGACTATTCACTCGTTGGATGGCATATTCCAGAGGAGACTTCCATCCCGGCCGTTGACTGGTGTACCGTGCGGCACTTTCCGCGACCGGGCCGCGCCCGGCGGCCGGTCAGCGGGTGTATTCCTTGGCGATCCGCGAGATGAACTGCAGCGACTGGTCCACGTTCAGCGCCTGCGCGCGCAAGTGCTCGTACATCACGGCGTACTTGTGGACGTCGTTCGGCTTCTCCAGGTACAGGTCGCTGGTGACGCCCTCGATGTAGACGACGCTGGAGTCCGCCGCGTCCGGGAACTCCAGGATCGCGTACTGGCCGTTGAGGCCGGGGTGGGCGCCCATGTCGAACGGGATGACCTGCACGGTGACGTGCGGCAGCTGCGACTGCTCGACCAGGTGGTCGAGTTGGTCGCGCATCACCGACTTGTTGCCGACGACCCGGCGCAGCGCGGCCTCGTCGAGCACCGCCCACAGCCGCAGCGGGTTCTCCGGCGCGGTGATTCGTTCCTGCCGGCGCATCCGCACCTGCACCCGCTTCTCGATGTCGGCCTGCGCGGTCTCCGGCAGCGCGCCCGCGATGAGCGCCTCCGCGTACTGCCGGGTCTGCAGCAGACCGGGCACCACCTGCGGGTCGTACACCCGAAGGCTCGCCGCGTCGGTCTCCAGCCCGATGTAGACGCTGTACGGGATGTCGCCGAAGGTGTGCCACCAGCCCTGCTGGCGGGAGTCCTTGGCCATCTGCATCAGCGAGTCGACGACCCGCTGGTCCTCGACCTCGTAGACACTGCACAGGTCGCGCACGTCGCGCTGGCTGATGCTGCGGCGGCCGTTCTCCAGGCGGCTGATCTTCGACTGCGAGACCAGCAGCCGCTCGGCGACCTCCTCGGCCGTCATGCCCTTGAGCTCACGGAGCCTGCGCAGCTCCTGGCCCAGCCGGCGCCGCCTGACAGTGGGATTGACATTGGACGCCACGGGACGTGCACCTCCGGCTGCGTGCCTGTTGCTTGCAACTTTGCGTATCTGCTGTTGAGCAGACTGCCACCAAGGTGCTTCCTACCGCTGCCGAACGGTGGATATGCGGCGAAGATGCGTACGGCGCCTCGCACACGTGTATGGACATGCGTCCGCGCGGGACGGTCCGGCCTGCCCCTGAAGGGCCACGCCCCGGGGCGTGGCCCCGTGGCGTGTACGGCCGGTCCGTCCCGCGCGGACGCGCGGCTCCCGGACGGGTCCTCGTGGTGGCGCCGGTGAACGGCGCCGGTCACGGCGTGGGTGTCGTGGTGCGCGGCTCAGTGCGCCACGGCACGCGCCATGTTTCCGCGGTGCGGCTGGACCGGAACCCCGCGAGCGGGTTCCGGTGCCGGCCGGGCACCGCCGGGCTGCCGGCCGCCGGGGGCCGCGCCGCGGCGGGGCTGTGCCGCCACGCCGTTCTGCACGTCCATCACGGCGTGCGCGACCAGGCCGCCCATGGGGTCGTGCCGGATCAGGTCGCGCAGCCGGGAACGGGACGAGCGGCCCTCGTTGCCCGGGTACAGGTGCTTGCCGAGTCCGACCGCGTGGGCCAGGGCGGCGAGCGCCGCGGTCCGCGGGTCCGGCGGCACGCCGGTGCGGATCGCCGAATCCAGCCGGGCCCTGATCTCCCGGCTGATCTCGTTGTCCGTCGCCTGATAGCGCGTCGTCGGCAGCACCCCGCACATCTGGCCCTCGACGGCATGCACCATGCCGCACCGCTCCAGATGCGAGAGGTAGGTCTGGCGGAGCCCGAGACGCGGCCCGCCGATCCAGTGGACGGCACGCACCGGAGCGCCGCGCCTTCGCAGCAACTCCAACGCGCAGTCCAGAGTCGGATCTCCTGTCGGCCGTGGTACCACCACGGCGATACGATCCCCGTCTGGGGCTATCCGTCCGGCCAGCGCCAGCTCCACTAGCTGTGCTCCGGCCAGACCGAGGTCGAGCGACTGCGGCTGTGCAGTGGTACCCGTGGCCGGGTCCAGTGCCAGCAGCAGAAGCTCCTCCGGAAGTGTTCTGCGGCTCCTGCCCATCCATGCCTCCCCGCGTGGATGAATGACAGGGTGACCCCTCTCACATTGGTCTGTCGAGGGTGCGTGACCTGTTTGTGAGGGAACCGGCAGGTATGTCGTTCTCGTCCTACGCAGGAGCCGGGCCCTCACACAGGACACTGGTACATGGTTCGGACAGTGCCGTGAGGCGGTGTCCCGGGCGGCGGTTCACGTTTCGGCAGGCGCACGTCAGGGCGTGCGGCGGCGTATGAGGAGGCATCGGTGGCGGGCGAGTCCCCCGACAGGTCGAAGCAGCGCGAGTCGTCGGCAGAACCGACGCCGGGGAGCGCGGCGCCGGTTCCCGAGGCCCGGGGCGAACGCTCCGACGACGTGGCCGCGGGGAGTCACGACCCTCGGCTGGCGATGACGCGGAAGGCGTCCGGCGGGGGCGTGGACACGGCGACCCGGGTGCTGTCGGTGCGCGACCTGGCGGAGGCCGGGGAGGACGAGACCGACGGCGACGGCGGCAAGGACGCCGGCGACCGGGCGGACGGCGACCCCAGCGAAAACGTCACGGCGGACGGGGACGGCGCGGACGCCTCCGGCGAGGCCCCCGACGAGGACGGCGAGTCCGACCGCGAGACGCCGGACGCGGACGATGACGCCTCCGCCGCGGACGGTGACACCTCGGACGGCACCTCGGACAGGGACTCCGCCGGGGCCGACGGCGACGCGCCGGACGCCGCCTCCTCGGACGCCGACGGCGACGTGCCGGGTGCCGAGGGTGACGCGCGCCTGCGGAACGCCGTGGCGGCCTGGGTGCGGTCGGCGGACGGCGACGGCGGGAAGGACGCCCCGGCGGCCTCCGGGACGCCGGAGCGGGCCGTGGAGGCCTCGGACGACGCGGGCGACGAGGACGACCGGGACGGCGACCGAGACGGCGGGTCCTCCGCCGCCGAAGGGAAGGCCGGTGCGTCCGGTACGGCGGCCGAGGCGGACGCCTCCGCCGGCGAGGCGGACGAGACCGACGCCACCGACGACGCGGATGCCTCGGACGCCTCGGACGCCTCCGCCGGCGAGGCGGACGAGACCGACGCCACCGACGACGCGGATGCCTCGGACGCCTCGGACGCTTCCGCCGACAAGGCCGACGACGCCACGGCGGACGACGCCCCCTCGGGCACCCGGAAGGCCGCCGATCAGCCCACCACCATGCTCAAGATCGGTGATCTGGCCAAGGCGCGGGCCGGCAAGGGCCCGGTCGACCAGCCGACCACCATGCTGAAGCTGGGCGACGCCGCGCCCAAGCCGGTCACGGACGCCAAGCCGGGCGGCAAGCCCGACGGCACGGCGGACGCCGAGCCCGATGCGAAGGCCGCGCCCACGGCCGACGCCGAGTCGGCCCCGAAGACCGACGCCGAGCCGAAGCCCGGCAAGGACGGCGAGAACGACAAGCCCGGCAAGGACGGCGGCGAGTCCGAAGCCGAGCGGACCAGCAAGTTCGTCGCGCTCAAGCCGCTCGACGACCCCTCGACCCGCAGGCCCCCGCGCCCCAGCCCGGCCGGCGGGCCGCCCGTGAGCGAGGCGACCACCGCCCTGCGCAAGGTCACCCCGGGCGCCAAGCCCACCGCCCCCGGGACGGCCAAGCCCACGACGCCCGGCGACGCCAAGCCCGCCCCCGCCGGACCGGCCGCCGCCAAGCCCGCCCCCGCGGAGGCCACCGCCGCGATCCCGCAGGTCGGCCCCGAGCGGACGACGCAGCAGCCGCTGCCGCCGAAGCCGCCGCTGGATCTGCTGGCGGAGCTGACGAACACCCCGCCGCCCCCGCAGACCCCGCTGCGCACGGCGGTGCGCCGGGTGAAGATCTGGACGCCGCTGGTCCTGCTGCTGGTGATCGTCTTTGCGATCGTGCAGGCCGTGCGGCCGCTGCCGACGCCCACGCTCGTGCTGACCGCGGCGGACAGCCACACGTTCGCCGGCGACAAGGTGCGGCTGCCGTGGCCCGGCGAGGGCCAGGGCTGGATGGACGTCGACGGCGTCGGCACGATGGACAGCTTCGGCAACCAGACGCCGGTGCCCATCGGCTCGGTCGCCAAGACGATGACGGCGTACATCATCCTGCGCGACCACCCGCTGAAGGTCGGCGAGGGCGGCCCGAAGATCCAGATCGACGCGCTGGCGGAGAAGGAGGGCGGCTACAGCGACGACGGGGAGTCGACGCTGAACACCGTCAAGGCCGGTCAGTTCCTCACCGAGCAGCAGGCCCTGTCGGCCATCATGATCCCCTCCGCCAACAACATCGCCCGGCTGCTCGCGCGCTGGGACGCGGGTTCCGAGGCGGCGTTCGTGAAGAAGATGAACGCCACCGCCAAGGAGCTCGGGATGACGAACACGACGTACACGGACCCCTCGGGGCTGAAGGAGACCACCGTCTCCACGGCCCACGACCAGGTCACGCTCGGCCGCGCGGTCGTGAAGAACCCGGCGCTGGTGGACATCACCAGCAAGGCCAGCTGGACCGACCCGTCGGGCACGTACCACAACAACTACAACGAGCTGCCGTACAAGATGGGGGCGATCGGCATCAAGACCGGCAGCACCACCGCCGCCGGCGGCAACCTGCTCTTCGCGTCCCGCAAGACGGTCGGGGGCAAGACCGTCACCCTCGTCGGCGCGGTCCTCGGCCAGCAGAAGCCGACGATCCTCAAGACGGTCAACGCGGTCAGCAAGACCGCGCTGCTCGCCGCGCAGGACGCGCTGACCTCGGCGAAGATCCTGAAGAAGGGCGACGTCGTCGGCTACGTGGACGACCAGCTGGGCGGCCACACCCCCGTCGTGCTCACGCAGGACGTCACGGCGGTCGGCTGGGCCGGGCTGAAGGTGACGCTGTCGTTTGCGGCGGACGAGCTGCCGCACACGGCGAAGGCCGGGGCGAAGGTGGGCACGCTCACCGTCGGTGACGGCACCAGCGGTGCGGTGAAGGTGCCGGTCGCCCTGGAGCGGGACCTGACCGAGCCGGGCTTCGCCGACAAGCTGACCCGGCTGGGCTGACCTGACAGGACCGACCCGGCTGGGCTGACCGGCTGGGCCGGCACGTCCTGCGGGCCGGGCCGGCACGTCCTGCGGGCCGGGCCGGCACGTCCTCAGGGCCGGGCTGACCCGGCCGGGCCGGGCCGGTCGCGACGGCCGGCCCGGCCCCTCCCGTCACCGCCCGCGCACCCCGGCGGTGGAGCACCACGGCAGAGCTCCCCGGCGGGGTGCGTGCTAGCGTCGCGAAACGGGACAGGTCGCCGGTCGCGGCCGAGAACAGAAGACGGGAACTGGGAGTGCCTTCAGGTGGCCACTGCGGAGCCGACACGCGCCGACGACGCCGGTACGACATCGAGTACCGGCCCTCGAATAGCGCTGCCTGAGACCGGCCCGTCCGGCGGCGGGGACCGCCGCGAGCGTGTCCGGGCCGCCTTCCTCGCGCTGCGGGAACGGATGCTGCGCCATCCGGTGCTGTCCGTCACCGCGCTCGCGGGCGTCCTGCACATCGTCTGGTTCTTCACCTTCGCGAACAGTGGCGGCGACCTGGCGGCGCAGGACGCGTGGGCGGAGTTCGTCGGCCGGCACCCGGACTCGGCGTACAACCTCGCCTGGTACGGCGGGATGCACCCGGTGTCGTACAGCGTGGTGTCGCCGTATCTGATGTCGGTGCTCGGGGTCCGGACGACGATGATGATCGCCGGCACGGTCTCGGCGGGCCTGCTGACGCTGATCCTGATCCGCAGCCGCGCGGTGCGCAATCCGCTGTGGGCGGCGCTGGCCGGGGTGTTCGCCTTCCTGTGCAACGCGATCTCCGGGCGGGTCACCTTCGGGCTGGGCACGATGTTCGCGCTGGGCGCGGTCGCGGCGGTCTTCTGCTGGCCGTACCGCTGGCGCTACAAGCGGTGGGCGAAGGCGCTGTGCGCGGCGCCGCTGGCGGCGCTCGCGACGATGGCCTCGCCGGTGGCGGGGCTGTTCGTGGGCCTGGTGGCGGTCGCGCTGTTCCTGCAGAAGCGGCGGCCGGGCGCCTGGGCGCTGGGGCTGGCCCCGTCGGCGGTGGTGGCGGTCTCGGCGTGGCTGTTCCCGTTCTCGGGCACGCAGCCGATGTCGTTCGGCTCGGCGTCGCTGCCGCTGGTGTTCTCGGGGATCGTCTACGCCGCCGTGCCGCGCACCTGGAAGACGGTCCGGCTGACGGCGGCCGTGTACGGGCTCTCCGTGCTGCTGGTGTGGCTGATCAGCTCGCAGATCGGCTCGAACATCACGCGGCTGGCGATGCTGTTCGCGGGGGTGGCGCTGGTGGCGGCGCTGCCGTTCACCGTGCCGAAGTCCCGCAAGTGGTACGCGGTGGTGGTGGCCTTCTGCGGTTTCGTCGGCTGGATCGGCTTCAAGACGGTCGACGACATCATCCACACCGCCCCGGCCGCGTCCTGGTCGCGCGAGCTGGCGCCGCTGGTGAACGAGCTGCAGCAGATCGGCGCGGAGAAGGGCCGGGTGGAGGTCGTCCCGGCGCGCTCGCACCGCGAGGCGTCCGCGCTCGCGCCGTACGTGAACCTGGCGCGCGGCTGGAACCGCCAGGCCGACATGGAGCGCAACCCGCTCTTCTACGACGACACCCTCAACTCGGCGAACTACCACGAGTGGCTGCAGCGCTGGGCGGTGCACTACGTGGTCGTGCCGAAGGACGAGCCGGACGGCGACGGCGGGCAGCGCGAGCGGGCGCTGGTGCAGCGCGGGCTGCCGTATCTGCGGCAGGTGTGGGGCGACGCGAACTGGCAGCTGTTCGAGGTCACCGACCCGACGCCGCTGGCCGAGCCGAACGCGGTGGTGCAGCGCGCCGAGCAGGGCGAGTGGACGATCCAGGTGAGCCGGCCGGGCCGGATCCTGGTGCGCATCCCGTACTCGCCGTGGCTGAGCATCGTCGACGCCCAGGGCAAGAGCCTGAAGGCGCCGCAGGAGACGCAGGCCTCCAAGCACCGCCCGGAGGGCACGCCGAAGACGTACGACAACGTCAACGGCTGTCTGACGCGGACGGAGGAGGACGCCGACGGCGACCGCTGGACGGTGCTGCTGGCGCCGAAGGCGGGCACCTACCGGCTGGCGGCGCCCTACCAGCTGCCGCGCGGGACGCCCTGCCCGGACGAGCTGAAGGAGAGCGCGCAGACGCCGTAGCCGTCGGACTCGCGTGAGGTCGAGGCCCCTGCCGGTGACCGCCGGCAGGGGCTTTTGCGTGCCCCCCTTCCCGCCCGTCGCGTTCACATGGGTGAACCTGAGCCATCAAGTCGAACGTTTTTACCGTGACTTGACCTTACGCTTGCTTGTCGCGTTCATGTGACGGACCCCACGATCGGCCCCATGAACAGTCTCGACTGGGCCGTACTCATCGGCTACTTCGGTGTGATGGTCGCCATCGGCGTCTGGTCGCACAAGCGGGTGGACGACGTCAGCGACTTCTTCACCGCCGGCGGGAAGATGCCCTGGTGGCTGTCCGGCATCTCGCACCACATGTCGGGCTACAGCGCGGTGATGTTCACCGGGTACGCGGGCATCGCCTACACCTACGGCGTCACCTCCTTCGTGACCTGGTCCTTCCCCATCGCGCTGGGCATCGCCATCGGCTCGCGGCTGTTCGCGCCCCGCATCAACCGGCTGCGCTCCCGGCTCCATGTGGCCTCCCCGCTGGAGTACCTGAAGAACCGTTACAACCTCCCCACCCAGCAGGCGCTGGCCTGGTCCGGGATGCTGCTGAAGATCGTCGACGTGGGGGCCAAGTGGGCGGCCATCGCCACCCTGCTGTCGGTGTTCACCGGGATCTCGCTCCACCAGGGCATCCTCATCACCGGCGCCATCACCGCCGTGTACTGCACGATCGGCGGGCTGTGGGCGGACGCGCTGACGGAACTCGGGCAGTTCGTCATCCAGTTGCTGGCCGGCGTCGCCATGTTCGTCGCGGTGGTGCTGAAGCTGAACGACAAGGGCGTCGGCTTCCTCGGCGCCTGGGACGAACCCGCGCTGCACGGACACGGCAAGCCGCTCGTCGGCCCCTACGGCACGGTGTTCCTGCTCGCGTTCCTGTTCATCAAGCTCTTCGAGTACAACGGCGGCATGCTCAACCAGGCCCAGCGCTACATGGCCACCGGCAGCGCGCGCGAGGCCGAGCGCTCGGCGCGGCTGTCGGCCGTGCTGTGGCTGGTCTGGCCGCTGGTGCTGTTCTTCCCGATGTGGATGTCGCCGCTGCTGGTCCACGCGCAGAAGCCGGACGGCTCCGACGCCTACGCCCTGATGACCGAACAGCTCCTGCCGCACGGCGTGCTGGGGCTCGTCATCGTCGGCTTCTTCTCGCACACCATGGCCATGTGCTCCTCCGACGCCAACGCGATCGCCGCCGTGTTCACCCGGGACGTGGCCCCGGCGCTGTCCGCCCGGGCGCGGGCGTGGGGGCAGCGGTCCGGGCTGATCGCGGCGCGCGTGACGACCGTCGTCTTCCTCGGCCTGTCCATGGCGGTGGCGACCCAGGTCAACTCCCCCACGTTCAAGGACATCATCACCGTCGTCATCAAGTGGGTCGCCGGTCTCATGGGACCGATCGCCATCCCGATGATGCTGGGGCTGCTGCGGCCCTTCCGCCGCTCCGGCCCGACCGCGGCGCTCACCAGCTGGGGATTCGGCCTGCTGGCCTTCTGGCTGGTCAACTACCCGATCAGCTGGCGGATCGACGGCGGGGTGCCGCTGCAGTACCAGGTGTCGATCCCGCTCGCCGTCTCCCTCGTGCTGTACGTCGTCGTCGGCTGGATCAGGCCGGAGGACACCCCGGAGCGGCTCGCCGTCATCGAGCGTGTCAACTCGGACGACGACGCGGCGGTCGCGGCGCCGGTGCCGGGGGCCGTGGGAGCGCCGTAGGGACGCCGGATCAGGCCCTCGGGTACCGGGCCAGCCAGCCCGGGGACGCTCCCGCGGGGCTGTGCAGGGCCGGGCCCTGGGTCATCTCCATCGCGAAGTCGTCGGCCAGTTCCAGGATCGTGGGGCGGCCCTCCAGCTCGGCCAGCCAGGCCGGCGGGAGGGCCGTCTCGCCGTGCAGCGCGCCGAGCAGCCCGCCGGCCAGCGCGCCCACCGCACCCGAGGGTCCGTCGTGGTTCACGGCGAGCCGCAGCCCGTGCCGTACGTCCTCACCGACCAGCGCGCAGTAGACGGCGGCGCCGAGCGCCCCGGCGGCGGTGCCCTCCCCCAGCAGCTCCGTCACCCGCACCGGTGTGGGCAGGCCCTGCCGTACCGCGCCGAGGGCGTGCTGGAGGGCGTCCGACACCGGCGGGTGGCCGGGCCGGGCGGCGAGCAGGGCCAGCGCCTGCTGCACGGCCCCGTCCAGGCTCTGGCCGCGCGCCAGCCCGTGCACGATCACCGCGTACGCCCCCGCCGACAGCCCGGCCACCGGGTGCCCGTGGGTGTGCGCGGCGCACTCCACCGCCAGCTGTACGACCAGCTGCGGCTCCCAGCCGACCAGCAGCCCGAAGGGAGCCGAGCGGGCGGCGGCCTCCGGCCCGTCCTCGGTGGGGTTCTTCGGCGCCTCCACCGTGCCCATGGCCGCGTCGCCGAGCCCCAGCAGCAGCGCCCGCGCCGGGTCCCGCCGGGCGTACAGCCACTCCTCGCGGGCCAGCCAGCCGTCGTCCTCGCGCCGCTCGTCGGGCCCCCAGTCGCGCTGGGTAGCCAGCCAGCGCCGGTAGGCCCGGTGCAGGTCGGTCGGCGGGTGCCAGGCGCCGGTGTCGCGGCGGACCTGGGCGCGGATCAGGCCGTCCACGGTGAACAGGGTGAGCTGGGTGAGGTGGGTGACGGCGCCGCGCCGGCCGTGCGCGGGCAGCAGGTCGACGACGCCCTCCGGGCCGTGCGCCGCGCGGATCGCGGTCAGGTCCAGGCCGTCCACGGGGGAGCCCAGCGCGTCCCCGACGGCCGTCCCGAGGAGCGTGCCGCGCACCCGGCTGCGGAAGTCCTGCTGTTCGGCACGGCCCCAGACGGCACCGGACGTCGCGCCCACCTTGACCTCCCCGGCACCGTCCGGACGTACGACGCGAGCACTGTAATCGAACGGGGAGGACAGGTTCAGGGCGGAAACGGTCGGAAACTGTGCACGACCGCAGGCGGGCCGGTCAGCGGCCGGTGTGACGCCGCTCCCAGCGGCGGGCGAGCTCCCGGCCCGCCCGGTACCCGGCCGCCCCGCATCCCGCCATGACCGGCAGGAGCAGCAGCGACACGAGGATGTCGCCGCCGGACGGGCGGAAGGCGTTCTGGCCGGCGTAGTCCCAGAAGGGGCCCCAGCCGATGCCGCGCAGCAGGTCGGAGTCGGCCTTGATGTGGTCGGCCCGCGCGGAGCTGTTGCGCCCGAGCAGCCAGTACAGGACCAGCAGGGCGGAGGCGGTCAGTGCCGGCTTCACGGGCGGCACCCAGGAAGAGGGCGCCCCCAGCCGGGGGCGGTGGCCGGAACCGAGCCGTACCGCACACGGGAGCAGCGCGCCCAGTACGGCGGCGCCGGTGAGGCCGGCGGCCAGGGACAGCGTCTCGGCGGCGTCGACGTCGTAGCTGGTGAACCACCAGGTCACCCAGACGACGACGGCCGGGACGAGGGCCCAGCCGGTGCCGATCGCCAGCGCCGCCAGGACGGCCGTGGTCCGGTCGCGGGTGTACGACCGGGTGGGGGCGGCGGTGCGCGCGGCCGTGCCGGGCGCACGCAACCCGCGTGCGCCGGCCGCCGGGGCCTGGGCGGGCCCCGGCCCGGTGCCGGGCTGCTGCGGCGGCGCGGCGAGGGCGGCGGCCTCGCGCTCGCGCTGCTCTTCCTCCGCGCGGCGCCGCCGTTCGTCCGCCTCGGCCTGGCGGCGGGCGGCCTCGGCCGCGCGCCGCGCCTTCTCCTCGGCTCTCAGGCGCGCCTCGGTCCCGGCCCGCTCGGCGAACTCGGCCTCCACCAGCCCGCCCAGCAGGGACTGCCGCCCGCCGGCGGCCTTGAGCAGACGGTCGTACCACTGCGTGGTCCGCTCGGGGCGGTGCGGGGCCGCCGGGAGGGTGTCGCGGATGCGGTCGAGTTCCTTCGGCGGCAGCAGGGCGGCGAGCAGGGCCCCGGGGCCGGTGGCGGCGGCCCAGGCGCGGACGTCGTCGGGCAGCCCGGCCACGGCGGTGCCCACCCGCCAGGCCCGCAGCGCCTCCTCCCACGCCTCCTGCACACCGGCCAGGCGGCGCAGGGACCGGAAGCCGGCCAGGGTGGGCAGCAGCCGCTGCTCCTCCAGCTCCGCCGGCAGGCCCGCCTCGCCGTCCCCGCCGTACCGGGCCAGGCAGGCCCGCGTCAGCGTGCGGTAGGTGAGCGGGGTGCCGCGGAGGACGACCGGGCCGTCGGGGTCCAGCCAGCGCAGCAGGTGCAGCAGCTTGTGGTCCGGGGTGAGGCCGGGATCGGTCAGGTACCGGTCGACGAGCGCGATACGGCCCTCGACGTCGTCGGTCAGCGGGTCGGTGAACTCGCGCAGCCAGGCCCGCAGTTCGCGCCAGTTCTCGGACGGCTCCTCGCGGGTGCCCATGTCCTCGAAGAACCGCCGGGCGGCGTCGGCCCAGTGGGCGCGCACCGTCCGCGCGAGGTCCTTCTTGGTCGCGTGGAACTCGCCCGCGAACACCAGCGGCCGGGACACGTGGGTCGGCACGACGGCCGGCGGCGCGACGGCGGCCGATCCGGCGCGCCGGGCGGGGGCCGGTCCGGTGCACCGGGCGGGGGCCGATCCGGTGCGAGCGGCGGCGGCCGGTCCGGTGCGCCCGGCGGCGGGCCGCGCACGGTTGCGGACCAGCGCGATGTGCCGGGTACTGCCCTGGAAGACGTCCACCGGCTCCGGCAGTCCCCGCAGCCGGGTCGCGCGGGCGAGCCGCTCGGACAGCAGTTCCAGCGACAGCAGGCTCTCCGCGCCGGGAACCCCCTCGCCGAGCAGGCGCAGCAGCTCCCCCGTGAACGAGGTGTATGTCGCCCCGTGCGGCGCCAGCGACTCCCGGGTGGCGGCGCTGGAGGTGAGCACGCAGGCGCCCTCGATCTCCAGCTGCGCCTTCAGCGCGGCGGCCCGCCGGCCCCCGCTCATCGCGGGCACCGCCCGGCCGCTGTAGCAGCAGTCGAGGATCACGATCCGGTGGGCGGCCGGCGTGCGCTCCCGCAGCAGGGCGTGCATCTTGTCGTATTCCAGGCAGCTGACGTCGACGTCGTCGGGCGTGGTGTCCTTCAGGACCAGCCCGAGGCCGCCGCCCCGCAGCCGTTCGCCGTGGCCGGCGAAGTAGACGAGCAGGGTGTCCTCGGCCTGCGCCGCCTCGTGCCGCAGGGCGTTGTAGACGGCCTGCGGGGTGGCGGGATCGGCCATCACCAGTGCTCGGGCGCGAAGGCGCCGTCCGGGGAGGTGAGGAGGCGGCGCAGGTCCCTGAGGTTGTTGCCGACGGCCGGCAGGTCGGGTGTCTCGGGGTGGGTGTAGGAGGCGACGCCGAACAGGAACGCTCGGGAGCGTGCGCGGTCAGGCAGCCGGGTCATCGTCCCGGTCGTGGAGGCGGGTGAGCGCCTCGGTCAGACGGCGCAGCTCGTCGGCGTCCGGGTGGCTGATCTCGTAGCGCGTGCCGTCGGGGGCGGTGACGACGACCGTGCCGCCGGACCTGCGGGTGCGGCCGCGGTGGGTGAGCCAGGTGCCGATCACCGAGGTGAGGGTGGCGACGAAGGACATGCCCAGGTTGGACAGGTCCACCGCGATCTCGAGGCCGGAGCCCATGGTGCCGGGCGCCGGGGGCGCGGACTGCAGCCGCATCCGGCCGCGCAGCGCGCGCTCGTCGCTCAGCCAGTCCCAGAGTTCCTCGAGCGCGTCGTCGTCGCCGACGACGTCGATCCGGACGGACATGCTTCCCCCGCGGTGTCCTGACGGTGTGTCGGTCCATTCCAGGGCAGGTGGCGCGCGGCCGTCAAGGCCGAAAGGAGAGGCGGAAGTTGAGCGGTGCACGGACGGGGGGCGCGGTTGGGCAGAATGATCGGCATGACCACCCCCACTTCACGCGTGCTTCCGCTCGCCGCCGGTGTGCTCACCGGTGTGCTCGCGCTCTACATCGCCCTCGTCGCCTTCGGCAACATTACTGATTTCGGGACGAACCAGGCGTTCGTCCAGCATGTGCTGGCGATGGACACCACGTTCAAGGACGACGACCTGATGTGGCGCGCGATCACCGGCAAGGGCCTGCAGAACGCCGCCTACGTCGCCATCATCGTCTGGGAGACGCTCGCCGCGCTGGTGCTGATAGCCGGCACCGTCTGCTGGGCCCGCCGCGACCACGCCCTGGCCCGGCGGCTGTCCACGTACGGCCTGCTGATGCTGATGCTGCTGTTCGGCGCCGGCTTCATCGCGATCGGCGGCGAGTGGTTCGCCATGTGGCAGTCGAAGAACTGGAACGGCCTCGACGCGGCCACCCGGATCTTCCTGATCAGCGGTGTGGTGCTGATCGTCAACCATCTCGCGGCCGGCGAGCCCGCGCCCGCCGAGGTGCCCGCCACGGAGAAGACCGCCGGCTGACCACCGCGGAAGAAGACCGCTAGCCGACCACCGCGACCGTCGTCCCCGGCGTCGCGAACGTCCACAGCGCCGCCCCGTCGGCCGCCCGCATCCGGATGCCGCCCGTACGGCTTCCCGCGGCGGCCGGCGGCGGCGAGGAGCCGTCGACCGCGTTGGAGAACGCGATCGAGACGCCGGACTTGGCCGCGAAGTACACGATGTGCTCGATGGGCACGCCGTCGGAGCCCGTCGTGGTCTCCCGCCGGGTCGACACCTTGTACGTCCCCGGGTCCGGGCTGACGGTGCCCGCCCACACCGGGAACGTACGGCGCGGGGAGTCGCTCGCGTCCACCAGCCACAGGCGGTGCTGCGCGAGCGAGTAGACGACACGGCGTCCGGTGCCCGAGCCGCCCGGCACGGCGGGCGGGGCCGCCGGCGCCGGGTGCGGACGCGCCGACGCCGACGCGCTCGGCCGGGCCGCCGCCGTGGGCTTGGCCCCCTGGTCGGCCTGCACCGCCAGCACCGAGACCGCGGCGACCGCGCCCACGGTCAGCGTGGTGACCCAGACCCACGAGGGCAGCCGTCGGGCAGGCACCGCTACGCATCTCCTCAGTCTCCGGCCCCCACGATCCCGGAGGCCGGATCATCGTACTGCGCCCCCCGGACCACCCGTCCCGCCGCCCGCGGGGGCCTCCGGCGCCGGCGGGGGCCCCGGGGCGGGCGCCCGGCCGGGCTCCGACGGGAGTCCCGGGGCGGGAGCCCGGCCCGCCCCGGACGCACCGCCGGCGGCCGGGACGGCCGGCTCCGTCCGGCGTGGTCAGTCCAGTACCGGGAGCAGCGCCGGGAGGTGGCCGTCGGAGGTTTCGGCCGCTCGCTGCCGTTCCTCGGGGACCTCGCCGTAGAGGGTGGTGCGGGGTTTGGCCGGGCGGCCCGCGGCCCGGGCCACCGCGGTGAGGTCCTTGACCGACTTGTAGGAGCCGTAGGAGGAGCCCGCCATGCGGGAGATGGTCTCCTCCATCAGGGTGCCGCCCAGGTCGTTCGCGCCGGAGCGGAGCATCTCCGCGGCGCCCTCCGTGCCGAGCTTGACCCAGCTGGTCTGGATGTTCGGGATGTACGGGTGGAGGAGGAGGCGGGCCATCGCCGTGACCGCGCGGTTGTCGCGCATCGTCGGGCCGGGGCGGGCGATGCCGGCCAGGTAGACGGGGGCGTTGGTGTGCACGAAGGGCAGCGTGACGAACTCGGTGAAGCCGCCCGTGCGCTGCTGGATGCCGGCCAGCGTGCGCAGGTGGCCGAGCCAGTGGCGGGGCTGGTCGACGTGGCCGTACATCATCGTCGAGGAGGAGCGGATGCCCAGCTCGTGGGCCGTCTCGATCACCTCGATCCAGGTGGCCGTGGGCAGCTTGCCCTTGGTGAGGATCCAGCGGACCTCGTCGTCCAGGATCTCCGCCGCGGTGCCGGGGATCGTGTCCAGGCCGGCCTCCTTGGCCGCCGTCAGCCACTCGCGGATCGACAGGCCGGTGCGGGTCGCGCCGTTGACGACCTCCATCGGGGAGAAGGCGTGCACATGCATGCCGGGAACGCGGGCCTTCACCGCCTTCGCGATGTCGAAGTACGCCGAGCCGGGCAGGTCCGGGTGGATGCCGCCCTGCATGCACACCTCCACCGCGCCCACGTCCCACGCCTGCTGGGCGCGGTCGGCGACCTGCTCCAGGGAGAGCGTGTAGGCGTCGGCGTCGGTGCGGCGCTGGGCGAAGGCGCAGAAACGGCAGCCGGTGTAGCAGACGTTGGTGAAGTTGATGTTCCGGGTGACGATGTACGTCACGTCGTCGCCGACGGCCGACTTGCGGACGTCGTCCGCGACCCGGCACAGCGCGTCCAGCGCGGGACCGTCCGCGTGCAGCAGGGCCAGCGCCTCGGCGTCGGTGAGCGCGGTGGGGTCGTCGGCCGCCGTGCGCAGCGCCTGGCGGACGTCGGTGTCGATGCGCTCGGGCGCCATGCCGGGGGCGGCGGCCTCGCGCAGGGCGTCCCAGTCGCCGTAGACCTCGTCGAAGTCGTCGCGGCGGTCGGAGGTGCGGCCCTCGGTGTCGATGGACGCGTGGAGGTCGGTGCGGCCGGTGGGGGTGAAGACCTCCTCCGGCTCCTGCCACGGGCGGCCCTGGACGACGGCGTCCTCCCGGGCCAGGCCGGTCTCCGGGTCGGCCAGCGCGCGCACGTGCGGCAGCAGGCGCGGGTCCAGCCAGGGCTCGCCGCGCCGCACGAACTCCGGGTAGACGCAGAGCCGTTCGCGCAGCTCGAAGCCGGCCGCGCGGGAGCGTGCGGCGAGTTCCTCGATCTGCGGCCAGGGGCGTTCGGGGTTGACGTGGTCGATGGTCAGCGGGGACACCCCGCCCCAGTCGTCGATGCCGGCGCCGATGAGGCGCTCGTACTCGCCCTCGACCAGGTTGGGCGGGGCCTGCAGGCAGGCGCTCGGGCCCAGCAGAAGGCGGGCGACGGCCACGGTGGCGACCAGTTCGTCCAGTTCGGCGTCGGGCATGCCGCGCATCGCGGTGTCCGGCTTGGCGCGGAAGTTCTGGATGATCAGTTCCTGGATGCCGTGGTAGGCGCGGGCGACCTTCCGCAGCGCGAACAGGGACTCCGCGCGCTCCTCGTACGTCTCGCCGATGCCGATCAGCAGGCCGGAGGTGAACGGGACCGAGGAGCGGCCCGCGTCCTCCAGCACCCGCAGCCGCACGGCCGGTTCCTTGTCCGGGGAGCCGTAGTGCGGACCGCCGGGCTCGGACCACAGGCGGGTCGCGGTGGTCTCCAGCATCATGCCCATCGAGGGGGCGACCGGCTTCAGGCGCTGGAAATCCGTCCACGACATCACGCCCGGGTTGAGGTGGGGCAGCAGGCCCGTCTCCTCCAGGATGCGGATCGAGACGGCGCGGACGTAGGCGAGGGTGTCGTCGTAGCCGTGCGCGTCGAGCCACTCGCGTGCCTCGGGCCAGCGGTCCTCCGGCTTGTCGCCGAGGGTGATGAGGGCTTCCTTGCAGCCGAGGGCGGCGCCCTTGCGGGCGATGTCCAGCACCTCGTCCGGGGACAGGAACATCCCGTGCCCGGCGCGGCGCAGCTTGCCGGGCACGGTGACGAAGGTGCAGTAGTGGCACTTGTCCCGGCACAGGCGGGTCAGCGGGATGAAGACGCTCTTGGAGTACGTGATGACGCCGGGCCGCCCCGCCTGCTCCAGGCCCGCGTCGCGCACCCGGGCGGCTGAGGCGGCGAGATCGGTCAGGGCCTCACCGCGCGCCTGGAGCAGCACCGCCGCCTCGCTGACGTCGAGGGCGACACCGTCCCGGGCGCGTTTGAGAGCGCGACGCATGGAGTTCTCGGTGGGATGTCCGGTTCCTGAGGTCGCGGAGGTCGTCATCCTCCGAGCATAGGCTCCACCGGTTCACCCTGGTCGCGGGCCTTGCAACGGGGGTTGTCGCGGCGCGGGGGGGGCCATTGGCCCGCGGAAGCCGCGCGGGGCGGCGGAGCCTGCGTGCGGCGACCCGAGGCGACTCCTGGGCGCGTGGCCACAGAGCCAGGTGGCCGGGCCCGGGTCGCAGAGTCGCGTGTCGCGGCGGGCCGCAGCGCCGGTGGCCGCACCCGGTTGCGATGCCGCGTGTCTTTCCCGGCCACAGAGCCTGGAAGCCGTACCGGCCGCGGAGCAGCGTGCCGCGGCGTGCCCCGGAAACGGGCCGCTCCGCTCGGCGGCGGAGCCGGCATGCCGCACGGGCGGCGGAGCAGCATGCCGCGCTCGGCCGCAAAGCCGCATTGGCGTTGCCCGGCCGCGAAACCCCGGCGCCGCGCCGGTGGCAGGCCCCAACTGTCGCCCCCGGTCGCAAGCCCCGGGTGTCGTCCCCGGTCGCAGGGCCCGGGTGCCGTCCAGGGGTGCGCCGTCGCGGCGGATGCGGTCCGCTCTCCTACGTCTGGAGGTACGCCGCGTAGGCGTCCAGGGTGCGCAGTACCTCGTTCTCGCCTGCCGGTGGCAGTTGGACGACCACCTCTTCGATGCCCAGGTCCGCGTAGTGCGCCAGCTTGCCCGGGTTCGGGTGGACGGCGTACGGGACCACCTGAAGCGTGTGCGGGTCGCGGCCCGCGTCCGCCCATGCCGAGCGCAGCCGGGGCACCGACTCCGACAGCCCCCGTCCGCCGATCGGCATCCAGCCGTCGGCGTACGCGCAGATGTCCGCGAAGAGTCTCGGGCCCGCCGCCCCGCCGACGAGCGTGCGCGGGCCGAGCACGGGGCCGCGCGGCTTCCGCACCGGCTTCGGGTGGGCGAGGCTGGGCCGTACGCCGCCGAACTCGCCGTCGTATCCCGTTGGTTCCGGCGCCCACAGGGCCCGCATCAGGGCCATCCGGTCGCGCACGAGCGCGCGCCGGGTGCGCCACTCCACCCCGTGGTCGGCGGCCTCCTCGACGTTCCAGCCGAAGCCGACGCCGAGGGTGAGGCGGCCCGCGGAGAGGTGGTCGAGCGTCGCGATCTGCTTGGCCAGATCGATCGGGTCGTGCTGGGCGACCAGGGTGATGCCGGTCCCCAGACCCAGCCGCTCGGTGACCGCCGCGGCCTGGGCCAGCGCCACGAAGGGGTCGAGGGTACGGCCGTACTCGCGCGGCAGGTCGCCACCGGCCGGATAGGGCGTGGTGCGCTCGACGGGGATGTGGGTGTGTTCGGGCAGGTAGAGCCCGGCATAGCCGCGCTGCTCCAGCTCGCGGGCGAGGCGGGTGGGGGTGATGGTCTCGTCGGTGAGGAACACCGTGACGGAGATGCGCATGGGGCATCTGTACCGCGCGGGACGACGACCGTCCATACCGGCTGGTCGGTCCAGGCCGGCCACAGCACGCCACAGCACGCCACGCCAACGCCTCCGGCACGCACGACAGGCCACGGCACCCCACCACAGAACACGCCCCGACCCGCCGCCCCGCCGCCCGCCAGGGCCTCCGCCGTCCCCCGATTCCCTTGCCGTCTACCGGAGTTCACGCCCGACCGGCACAGTGGCCGGCATGTGTGACGACAGAGCAGACGGAAACGCCCTCGGCAGACGCGCCCTGTTCGTGACGGGAGCCGCCGCCGCGCTTACGTTGGGAAGCGTGAGCTTCGCTTCAGCGGCCGACGCGGGCGCGGGTGGCCAGGAGACGCGGACCGTGCGCGGCACGCTGCCTCCCGGTGCCCCCGACTTCGTGTACGTCCCGGTCGAAGTGCCCGCCGGGGTCCGCGAGATCAGGGTCTCCTACACCTACGACCGGCCCGCCACCCCGGCGGGCACCCCGGGCAACGCCCTCGACATCGGCCTCTTCGACGAGCGCGGCACCGACCTCGGCGGCCGGGGCTTTCGCGGCTGGTCGGGCGGCGCCCGCACGGAGTTCTTCGTGCGGGCCGACGACGCCACCCCCGGATACGTCCCCGGCCCGGTCCGCGAGGGCACCTGGCACATCGCGCTCGGCCCGTACACGGTCGCCCCGCAGGGCCTGGCGTACGAGCTGACCGTCACGCTCACCTACGGGGACAGCGGTGAGACACCGCGGCCGGTGTATCCGCCGGAGCGGGCCAAGGGGCGCGGGCGGGCCTGGTACCGCGGCGACTGCCACCTGCACTCCTGGCACTCCGACGGCCGCCGCACCCCCGCCGAGATCGGCGCCCTCGCCCGCGCGGCCGGCCTGGACTTCATCAACACCTCCGACCACAACACCCACACCTCCCACCCGCACTGGGCGGACGTGGCCGGCGACGACCTGCTGGTGATGCTGGGCGAGGAGATCACCACCCGCAACGGCCATGTGCTGGCCCTCGGCACCGACCCCGGCACCTTCGTCGACTGGCGCTACCGGGCCCGCGACAACCGGTTCGGGAGGTTCGCCCGCCGCGTCCGCCAGGCCGGCGGTCTCGTCGTCCCGGCGCACCCGCACGCCACCTGCGTCGGCTGCAACTGGAAGTTCGGCTTCAGCGAGGCCGACGCGATCGAGGTGTGGAACGGGCCGTACACCCCCGACGACGAGGTCGCGCTCGCCGACTGGGACTCCATGCTGGTCGCCTCCGTGCGCGAGGGACGGGACTGGATCCCGGCGATGGGCAACAGCGACGCCCACCGTGACCCGGACCCGGTGGGCATGCCGCAGACCGTCGTCCTCGCCGACGACCTGACCCGCGACGCCATCCAGGAGGGCATCCGCGCCGGCCGCTCCTATGCCGCCGAGTCCGCGAGGGTCGCCCTGTCGTTCGGGGCGAGCGGCGGACGCGGACGGCACGCGGGCATCGGCGAGCGGCTGGAGGTGGACCGGGACACGCCGGTGACCGTGCGCCTGGAAGTCACGGGCGCGCCGCGCTGCACCGTCCGGTTCGTCACCGACCAGGGGGTGCTGTTCACCAGCGCGCCGCTGCCGGTGACCGGGTCGGGCGTGGTGGAGTGGCGGACGACCCCCTCCTACGCCGCGTACGTCCGCGCCGAACTGCGCCACGAGGCGGCGGCCGGCCCCCTGCCGGGCGCGCTCGCGGCGTTCACCAACCCGATCCTCCTCGGGCGCCGCTGAGCGGGGACGGCACCCGCGGCACGCCATGTCCCCCACGGGCAGGGCCACTTGACGGCACGACGGCAGGAACGCGCCGCATTCTTCGTGCGGAGCTGTTGTGTGGGTCCTGTGACCGCCCGCCCCGCGCCTTGTGATCGGCGTCTCCCACGGCTGACGCATCCGCCATGAACAAGGCAAACTGACGGGGTTGCTCGGGATCTCCAGGGGGGACGGCGATGGACGGTGTTCCGCGGGTGCCGGAGCCAAGGCGCCCTGACTCCGCGGCGGAGTCGGCGGGCTTGCGCTTCGGCGTGCTCGGCCCGGTGCGGGCCTGGCGCGGCGACGACCCGCTGCCCACCGGCTCCCCCCAGCAGCGCGCCCTGCTCGCCGCGCTGCTGCTGCGCGAGGGCCGTACCGCCACCGCCGCGGAGCTGATCGACGCCCTGTGGGGCGAGGAACCCCCGTCCCAGGCCCTCGCGGCGGTGCGCACCTACGCCTCCCGGCTGCGCAAGGTGCTCGACGCGGGCGTCCTGGTCAGCGAGTCCGGCGGCTACGCGGTGCGCGGGCTGGCCGAGGGAGCGCTGGACCTGGCGGTCGCGCAGGACCTGGCCGCCGAGGCCGACAAGGCGCGGGCCGCCGGGGACCTGTGCCACGCCCGCGAGGTGCTGCGCCGGGCGCTCGCCCTGTGGGACGGGGAGGCGCTGGCGGGCGTACCCGGCCCGTACGCGGAGGCGCAGCGGGTCCGCCTGGAGGAGTGGCGGCTGCAACTGCTGGAATCGCGCCTGGACATGGACCTGGAGCAGGGCTGCCACGCGGAGGCGGTCTCCGAGCTGACCGCCCTCACCGCCGCCCACCCGCTGCGCGAACGCCTGCGCGAACTGCTGATGCTGGCCCTCTACCGCAGCGGCCGCCAGGCCGAGGCCCTCGCCGTGTACGCCGACACCCGCCGCCTGCTCGCCGAGGAACTCGGCGTCGACCCGCGCCCCGACCTGCGCGCCCTGCAGGAGCGGATCCTGCGGGCCGACCCGGGTCTCGCGCAGCCCTCCGCCCCGCAGCCGCAGCCGGTGGTGCACCACCCGCGCCCCGCCCAGCTGCCCGCGACCGTGCCCGACTTCACCGGCCGGGCGTCCTTCGTGCGCGAGCTGGGCGAGATCCTGGCCTCCGCCGAGGCCCGTGTGATGGCCGTGTCCGCGCTGGCCGGCATCGGCGGCGTCGGCAAGACCACGCTGGCCGTGCACGTCGCCCACCAGGCGCGGGCGGCCTTCCCCGACGGCCAGCTCTACGTCGACCTCCAGGGCGCCGGCCCGCGCCCCGCCGAACCCGAGACCGTCCTCGGCTCCTTCCTGCGCGCTCTCGGCACGGCCGAGGGCGCGATCCCGGACTCCCTGGAGGAGCGCGCGGCCCTCTACCGGACGGTGCTCGACGGCCGCCGGGTGCTGGTCCTGCTGGACAACGCCCGCGACGCCGCCCAGGTCCGGCCGCTGCTGCCCGGCACGGAGGGGTGCGCGGCGCTGGTGACCTCCCGGGTGCGGATGCTGGACCTGGCCGGGGCGCACCTGGTCGACCTGGACGTGATGGCGCCGGACGAGGCGCTGGCCCTGTTCACGAAGATCGTGGGCGAGGAGCGGGTGGCCGCGGAGCGCGAGGCGGCGCTGGACGTGGTCGCCGCGTGCGGCTTCCTGCCGCTCGCGATCCGTATCGCCGCCTCCCGGCTCGCGGCCCGCCGCACCTGGACGGTGTCCGTGCTCGCGGCGAAGCTCGCCGACGAGCGCCGCCGCCTCGACGAGCTCCAGGCCGGCGACCTCGCCGTCAAGGCGACCTTCGAGCTGGGCTACGGCCAGCTGGAGCCGGCCCAGGCGCGCGCCTTCCGGCTGCTGGGCCTGGCGGACGGCCCGGACTTCTCCCTCGCCGCGGCGGCCGCGATGCTGGACCTCGCGGTCGAGGACACCGAGGACCTGCTGGAGTCCCTGGTCGACACGTCGCTGCTGGAATCGGCGGCGCCGGGCCGCTACCGCTTCCACGACCTGGTCCGCCTCTACGCCCGCGCCTGCGCGGAGCGCGACGAGTGGCCGCCGACGGAGCGCGAGGCGGCCCTGTCCCGGCTGCTGGACTTCTACCTGGCCACCGCGGCGGGCGTCTACGCCACGGAACGCCCCGGCGACCGGCTGGTGGACCACCTGGAGCAAACGCAGTACCCGGGCCTGACGTTCGCGGACCCCACCGCCGCGCGCGACTGGCTCTACGCCGAGGCGAACTGCCTGCTGGCCACCGCCCGCCTGTCCGCCGCCCGGCCCGGCACGCTCGGCCGGGCGATCGACCTGCTGTGGGCCGCGCTCGACCTGTCCGAGTCGGGGGCCAACTCGCGGGAGTACGAGGCCACGGCGCAGGCGCTGCTGGAGGCGGCCCGCAAGGTCGGCGTGGAGCGGGTCGAGGCCCGGGCGCTGATGACGCTGGCCCACGCGCACGTCGACGGCGGCCGTTTCGACGAGGCCGACCAGGAGGCGGCGCAGGTGATCCGCCTGGCCCAGGCGGCCGACGATCTGCTGCCGGTGTGCTGGGCGCGCAACGCCCGCGGCATCATCGCGCTCTACCAGGGCCGCAACACGGACGGCGAGGAGCATCTCTCCCGGGCCATCCAGCACTTCCGCACCCTGGGCGACCGTCCCGGCGAGGCGAGCGCGCTGTGCAACCTGTCCCGCATCCACCTGGCCACCGGGCGGACGCAGAGCGCGGTGGCGCTGGCACAGCAGGGCATGGAGATCTACGACGCCATGGGCAACTCGATGCGCGGCGCGAACGGCCGCTACGCGCTCGGCCTGGCGCTCACCAGCACCGGACAGCTCGACGAGGCCACGGCACGGCTGACGGAGGCGCTGGACGTCTTCCGCGAGAGCCGTCAACGCCTGTGGGAGGGCATGACGTTGTTCCGTATGGCGGAGGTCGACCTGGCCGCCGGCCGCTCGGCCCAGGCCGCCACCAACGCCGAGCTGGCGCTGACCGTGCTGCGCGGCATTGGCGGCGAGTGGCGCCGCGGCGGCGTGCTCACGGTCCTGGGTCACGCGCTCACCGGCATCGGCCAGACGGGGCGGGCGCAGGCGTGCTGGCGCGAGTCCCTGCGGATCTACGAGGAGCTCGGTTCGCCCGAGGCCGGTGCGGTGCGCGCTCTGCTGAGCACCCCGCAGGCGGCCTGAACGGCCGGACGTTCATCGTTCGTTTATCCCGCTCCGCCATTCTCGAAGCAGTCGATCCGTCGCGTCGGGGGGCAGACGGGTCGCAGCGAAGGCCCTCGCACGCACGCACTAGTGTGAGCGGCCCGACAGACCCGTCCGGCCACCCTCGGGGGAGTGACCGGACGGGTCGTGCCGACCCAACGACGAGCACACCGAGTGGAGCCAGCACCATGAGCGACGAGCCGGTCATCAAGCCGCAGGACATGCACGCCACCGGCACGACGGACACCGAGGCCGCGGCCACGGCGACCGACGGCGAGGTGACCACGCAGGACATGCACGCCACGAGCGAGCCCCTGACCACGATGGACATGCACGCCACGTCGGAGCCCTTCAAGCCGGCGAAGTAAGCCTTCACGCCCCGGGGGGGGCCGGCCGCGGCGGCGCGGAGGGGGAGCCGTCGCGGCCGGAGTCGTTTCCGGCAGCGGTGGACGGCGGCCGTGGGGCGAAAGGGAGTTACGGGGAGCGGGGGGCGGCCGTCATCATGGGGCGCATGAGGATTCCCGATCGCCGGATCGAGTTGTTCACCGGGGCAGGCAGCGAGCAGCGGTTCGCCGGGCCCGCCACGGGGGACGAGCGCGCGATGCTGGTGGCCGTGCTGGACGCCCAGCGCGCCACCCTGGAGCTGAAGTGCGCCGGGCTGGAGGCGGAGTTGGCCGAGCGGTCCGTGGCGCCCTCCTCGCTGTCCCTGCTCGGCCTGGTCCGGCATCTCGCCGACGTCGAGCGCCGCTGGTTCCGTGCCGTGCTCGCCGGCCAGGACGTCGAACTGCGTTTTTCCACCCCGGACCGGCCCGAGGGCGACTTCGACGGCGCCACGCCCGGCACCCTGGCTCAGTCGTGGGCCGCGTGGCGCGAAGAGGTCGCGTTCGCGCGGGAGTTCACCGCGAAGGCGCCGCACCTGGACGTCGAGGGGCACGACGGCTGGCGGGGCACGGTCTCCCTGCGCTGGGTGCTGATCCACATGGTCGAGGAGTACGCCCGCCACAACGGCCACGCCGACCTCCTGCGCGAACGCATCGACGGCGCGGTGGGGGTCTGAACCGCCGGGTCAGGGCGTCGCGGACGGGGTGGGGGTCACCACGTCCGCCAGGGCGTCGGGGTCGCAGCGGCGGACCTTGCCCGCGTCGCCGGCGCCGACGTACTCCTTCGCGGTCACCGTCCGGTTCGCGGGCACGTCCAGCTGGTCGAGCTGCACGTGGAGCAGGCGGCCCTTGGCGTCGAGGAAGCGGATCCTGAACGAGAAGGTGCCGTCCTGGTCGTTGGGGTTGTGCACCTGGACCGTGGCGTACGGCTGCTTCTTCGTCGCGCAGCTCACCAGGGTGACGATCCCGTCCCTCGGCGGCATGGTGGTCGCGTCGTCACCGGCGGGGGTGTCGTCGCCCGAGGTGTCGTCGTACGCGGTGTCGTCATCGTCGTCGTAGTCGTCGTGGTCCTGGCTGGAGCTGCTGCACCCGCCGCCGCCCGAGCCGTGACGGGACCCGCTGCCGCTGCGGCTCTTGCCCGACCCGCTCTTGCTCACCTTGCCGCTGCCGCCACTGCTGCTGCCCGAGCTGCCGCGGTGGCCTCCGTCGGAGAACCCGGTGAGCGCCAGGACCACCAGGCCGCAGACCGCCGTGAGCTTGATGCCTCGTCCCCAATGCTGCATGGCCGACACCCTAGGGCCGGCTGGTCACGGACATGTCACCGCGTGGCGACCGTCGCGTCCCCGGCGTAGCGTCTGCGGTGAGAGCGGCCGACGGCCGCTCCCCGATGCGGCGGCCGCCGTCCGGCACCCCTTCCGTGCGCCCGCACGACGGCCGTCCCCGGGCCGCGCGCCCTCGCCGGGGACGCGCACCTCACCGGACGCGCGCCCTCGCCGGACGCGCGCTCACGCCGGACGCGCGCTCACGCCGTGCGCGCCGTGCCCGTCCCCTTCTCCGCGTCCAGGGCGTACACGCAGCGGTCCTTGCTGCACGCGTACACCACGCCGTCGCGCACCAGCGGCGAGCCGGTGATCTCGCCGCCCGTGGCGAGCTTCCAGCGCAGCCGGCCGTCGTCGGCCTTCAGCGTGTAGAGCAGGTGGTCGGTGGAGCCGAAGTGGATGCGGCCCTCGGCCACCGCGGGCGCGCCCACGATGTCCCCGCCCGCCTGGAAGCGCCACTTGGGCGTGCCGGTCACCGCGTCGAGGGTGTACAGGCCCTTGCCGCTGCCGACGTGGACGTGCCCGGCGACCACCAGGACCGGTTCGACGGAGGCGCGGGACTCGGTGGCGATGCGCCAGCGGTCGCGGCCGTCGGTGGCGTCGAGGGCGTACACCGTGCCGAGGTAGTCGGCCAGGTACACGCCGCCGCCGGTCACCGCGGGGCCCGGGACGAAGGCGGGCGGGGAGAGGAAGACCGCCGGTGCCTCGAAGTGCCAGCGCACCATGCCGCTCGCCACGTCGAAGGCGAGCACGCGGGTGCCGGCGCTGACGTAGACATAGCCGTCGGGGGCCTGGGTGAGGCGCAGCGGGACGCCGCCGCAGGAGGCCGCGTCGCCGATGGGGTACGACCAGCGCTCGTCGCCGGTGCGGGCGTCCAGGGCGCGCAGCCGGGCGTCCTGCCAGACGTAGACGGTGCCCTCGTGCAGGGCGGGCCCGGCCTCCGGGGACTCGAAGTCGGTCTGGGCGCCGGTGATCTCCCACAGCTTCTGCCCGCTGGAGGCCTCCCAGGCCTGGACGCCGCCGCCCCGGGTGCCGGTGACGACGGTGCCGCGCTCGGCCTTGAGGGAGTACACCCAGGCGTCCGTCTGCAGCCGCCACAGGTCGGTGCCGGTGCGGGCGTCCAGGGCGAACAGGGTGGGGCCGTCGGAGGCGTGGACGCGGCCGTCGGCCACCGCCATCGACCAGGCGACGTCCCGGGTCTTGAAGCGGCGCCGGCCGGTGGCCACGTCCAGGGCGTGCACCTCGAAGGAGGTGACGTACACCAGGTCGCCGTCGACGGCCGGGGTCCCCCAGACGTCGTTCGACATGCGGAAACGCCACGGCCGCCAGCCGGTCTGCGGCTGCTCGGGGGCCACCGGCTGCGGATGGGGTACGGCCGGGTCGGCGCCGCCGAGGCCCGGGCGGGGCCGGGACCAGGAGGCGGCGAGCGCGGCCTCGGGCGCCGGCGCCTTGAGCGCGGCGGCGCGCAGGTCGGCCACGCGCGGGCCGGGCCCGATGGGCACGGGGGCGCCGGCGAGGCGGACCGGGCCGGTGTCGGGCGCGCCCACGGGGGCGGTGGCCGGCGGGGCCGGGACGGCGGGAGCGTGCGGGGGCGGCGGGGGCAGGGCGGGGCCGGCGCCCTGGCCGCCCGCGCCCGATCCGCCGCGGCCGCCGCTGCGCGGGCCGGTCGTGGCCGGCTGGGCGGCGGGACGGCCGCCGCGGCGGGTCTCGATCAGGGCGACCGCCTTCTCGGGCAGCCACGCCGAGGCCGTACCGCTGTCGTCGGAGCCGGAGCCGAACAGGTGCGGGGCGAGCTGGGCCTGCAGATCGGCCGGGGTGGGCCGGGCGGAGGCCTCCATCTGCATACAGGACTCGATCAGCGGGCGCAGCTCGTCGGGCAGGCCCTCCAGGTCGGGGCCCTCGCGCAGCAGCATGAAGACGGTCTCGACCGGGTTGGCGCCGTGGAAGGGCGGGTGGCCGGTGGCGGCGAAGACGAGGGTGGAGCCGAGGGAGAAGACGTCGCTGGCGCCGGTGACGCTGCGGGAGTCCTTGGCCTGCTCGGGCGACATGTAGGCGGGGGTGCCGACGGCGACGTTGGTCATCGTCAAACGTGTGTTCGACACGCCGGAGGCGATGCCGAAGTCGATCACCCGCGGGCCGTCCTCCACGACGAGCACATTGGACGGCTTCAGGTCACGGTGGACCAGCCCGGCCCCGTGGATGGACTGCAGCGCCTCGGCCACACCGGCCGCCAGCCAGCGCACGGCCTGGGCCGGCAGCGGCCCGCACTCGTTCACTATCTCCTCGAGGGAGGGCGCGGGCACGTACGCGGTGGCCAGCCAGGGCACCGCGGCGCGCGGGTCGGCGTCGACCACGGCCGCCGTGTAGAAGCCGGAGACCGCCCGGGCGGCCTCCACCTCCCGCGTGAAGCGGACCCGGAACAGCTGGTCCTCGGCCAGCTCGGTGCGCACCGTCTTGATCGCCACGCGCCGGCCGGACGCCGAGCGCGCCAGATAGACCAGCCCCATGCCGCCGGCACCCAGCCGTCCCAGCACCTCGAACGGCCCGATCCGCCGAGGATCGTGCTGCGTCAGCTGATCCACCACTTGCCTGCCACCTCCCCGTTCGAGCCGCGCGCCACCTGCTTGTGTCCGCGGCCGAAGTGCAGCGTCTCACCACCGCACCGCCATGGCGGCACGCACCCCGATTCTTCCTGGCGCGGGCACTGGTTGCGAACCCGGTGACAGGAAGGGTGTTGCGCATCATTTCAGGACACAAGCCGCAGTCCGGACGACGTCACGCCCTCTCCAGCAGTGCGAACGACGCCCCCTGGTCGTCGGTGACGACCGCCACCGTGCCGTAGGAAGTGGTGAACGGCTCCGCCTGCACCCGCCCGCCGAGCCGCTGCACCCGGCCGAGGGCCTGCGCGCAGTCCGCGACCCGGAAGTGCACGAGGAAGTGCGGCGGCATCTCGGCGGGGAAGACGTCGGAGACCGGGGCGCGGCCGAAGTCGGGCTCGGCGTCCGCGCCGAACAGGGCGTCGTGGAAGAGGTCGCCGTAGAAGGTGTTCGCGGCGGCGGTGTCCCGGGTGTACAGCTCCACCCAGGCGAAGGAGCCCTCCTCGTGGCGGCGGCCGAAGCCGGGATGACCCTCCGGCTGCCACAGGCCGAAGACGGCGCCCTCACGGTCGGTGGCCAGCACGGCGACGCCGAGGCCACCCACCCTCGTCGGGGCGGTGACCACCTGTCCGCCCGCCGCCTGCACCCGGCGGGCCAGCGCCTCGGCGTCCGGGGTGGCGAAGTGCACGGTCCACACCGTGGGCAGCCGCCCGTCGGCCTTGCGGGCGAGCGCGGCGACGGGTTCCCCATCCAGGTGCGCCCACACCGAGTCGCCGTACGCCGGCTCGAAGGACCACCCGAAGAGCTCACCGTAGAACCGCTTGCCCGCCTCCACGTCCGGCAGCTGGGCGTCCACCCAGCACGGGACGCCCTCTGCGTACGCGGATGCCCTGTTTTCGGCCATGCCGCCAAAGTAACGGGACCTCACGCACCCCGCAGACCAGGCACACCAGCCTCCGCACCCCCGTGCACCCCATTTGCAGTCGGCCGAATCGCGCTCCCACACCCCCTCGGTAAGCTGACGGCATGACAGGACAAGTGCGTACCGTCGACGGCCGCGTGGCCGGCCGACGTGGGCAGGCGACCCGGCAGAAGCTGCTCGACTGCCTCAGCGAGATGCTCAGCTCGTCCCCCTACCGGGATGTCAAGGTCATCGACGTCGCCCGGAAGGCGGGCACCTCGCCCGCGACGTTCTACCAGTACTTCCCGGACGTCGAAGGCGCGGTCCTGGAGCTCGCCGAGCACATGGCCACCGAGGGCGCGGCCGTGACCGAGCTGGTGCAGGGCCGGTCGTGGGCCGGCAAGGCGGGCTGGCAGACCGCGCAGGAACTCGTCGACGGCTTCCTGGAGTTCTGGCGGAAGAACGACGCGATCCTGCGGGTGATCGATCTCGGCGCCGCCGAGGGAGACAAGCGGTTCAACAAGATCCGCACGAAGATCCTCAACACGGTCAACGGCTCCCTCGCCGAGGCGATCTCCGAGCTGCAGGCCAAGGGCCGGATCGACAAGGACGTGAACCCGGCGGCGATCGCCGGCGCGCTCGTCGCGATGCTCGCGGCGGTCGCCTCCCACCAGAAGGCCTTCACCTCCTCGGGGGTGAAGCAGGCCGAACTGAAGCCGACCCTGGCGCTGTTGGTGCATCTGGGCGTCACCGGCAAGAAGCCGTCGAAGTAGGCGCCGGCCGTCTCATCCGGGTTCCAAGTCCTGTCTGGCAGGCGGTGGTTCACTCCAGTGGACCACCGCCTGTCGCATATCCGCCCCCGCGGCGCCAGGGGTGCCAAGGGGTGCCTTCGTCCGCACCGGCCGCCAGGGGCGCCTGGGGCGCTGGGGGGCGTGCCTCTGTCCGCCCTCGCCGCCCCGGAAGACGCCTCGCCCCTCACGCGGGCAGCGGGCGGTCGCGCACCACGTGTTTCATCACCAGCGTCGACGTCAGGCGCTGTACGCCCGGCAGGGTGGCCAGCCGGTCGTCGTAGACACGCTGGTAGGCGGCGAGATCGGCGGCGACCACCCGCAACAGGTAGTCGGGCTCGCCGAACAGGCGCTGCGCCTCCACCACCTCGGGCACCTCGCCCAGCGCCCGCTCGAAGCCGGCGACCGTCTCCCGGTCCTCCTGCCGCATCGACACGAAGACCAGCGCCTCGAAGCTCAGGCCCACCGCCGCCGGGTCCACCACCGCGCGGTAGCCGCTGATCGCGCCCGACCGCTCCAGTTCGCGCAGCCGCCGGTGGCACGGCGAGACGCTGAGCCGCACCCGCGCGGCCAGCTCGGTCACGGTCAGCCGCCCGTCCTGCTGCAGCTCGGCAAGGATTTTCCGGTCCACGTCGTCCATGGGGGAAATCTTGCCCCGACGTGCGAGAGAGGCGGCAAACTTCGGAAACACTTTCGGCCGGATCGCGCCTAATGTCCCCGGTATGGACTCCGCGACCCTCCTCTCCTTCCTCGCTCTGGACTTTCTGCTGGTCTGCGTGCCGGGCGCCGACTGGGCGTACGCGATCGCCGCGGGGCTCGGCGGCCGCTCGGTGACGCTGGCGGTCTCCGGTCTGGTCGCCGGGTACGCGCTGCACACGGCGCTGGCGTCGGCGGGGCTCGCGGTGCTGGTCGCGGGCTCCCCCGCGCTGCTGACCGCCCTGACGGTGGCGGGCGCGGGGTACCTGGTCTGGCTGGGCTGGACCGTGCTACGGCGACCGGGGGTGCCGGGGGACGGGGTGCCGGCCGTCGACGGGGACGGGGCGCGGGGTGGCGCGCCGGGCGGGGCGCGGAGTGGTGCGCCGAGCGGGGCACGGGGTGGTGCGCCGAGCGGGGCACGGGGTGGTGCGCCGAGCGGGGCGCGGGTGTTCGGGCGGGGGGCCGCGATCAGTGGGCTCAACCCCAAGGGGCTGCTGCTCTACCTCTCCGTGCTGCCGCAGTTCCTCGCCGTCCGCGGCGCCCGCCTGCCGGTGCCGGCGCAGACCGCCGTGCTCGGCGTGCTGCACATGGCGTGCTGCGCCGCCGTCTACTGCGGGGTCGGCCTGCTGGCCCGCGCGGTCCTGGGCGCCCGGCCCGCCGCGGCCCGCGCGGTCACCCGGACCTCGGGCGCGGCCATGCTCGGCATCGGCGCGTTCCTGCTGGTGGAGCGCCTGGCCACGCTCTGAACGCGGGGCGCCCGGCGTCCGTACAACACGAGGGAGACACCCCCGCACGGGGGAGACCCCCGCCGCCCCGCGGAGACTCCCCCGCGTATGCCTCGCGAAAGGAGAGGCGATCATGAACCTCCTGAAGCGGGCCGCCCTCGCCACGGCCTCGGTCGCCCTGTTGACCGGTGCCGCGGGCTTCGCCGCCGCCCCCGCCTTCGCGGACTCCACCGGCACCCCCGGCCAGCCGAGCCAGTCCTGCGAGGACCAGCCCAGCACGCCGGGCCACGCCGGTACCGCACCCGGCTCCGCCTTCTCCGGCGGCACCGCCGACTCCAAGTACGCCGGCACCCAGCCGCAGAATTCCGTCAATCCCAAGTCCGTCTCGCAGTACGACGTGGCCTGCTTCCAGGTCTCCTCGCACTGACCCGTCCAGCGCGGCGACCGCCACGGCACGGCTCCGGCGGTGCGGTGGGGGTCGCCGCCGCGGGATACGGGGCTGCGGTGGCGGTCGCCGCCGCGGGATACGGGGCTGCGGTGGGGGTCGCCGCCGCGGGAAACAGGGCGCCCGCGCCACTCGGGGTCACTGCCCGGCGATGCGGCCGCTGCGGCGATACTCGGCCCATGCCAACCGCACTGCACGAGCTGCTGAGGTCCCTTCGGGTGTGGGCCCCCGAGGTGACCCGGCTGCCGGCCCTGGACCCGGCGGCCGCGCCCGCCGACCCGGTCACGCTGTTCGAGGAGTGGTTCGCGGAGGTGGTGGCGGCCGGGCAGCCGGAGCCGCACACCATGACGCTGGCCACCGCGGACGAGGAGGGCCGCCCCGACGCGCGGATCGTGATGCTGCACGGCGCCGACGCCGACGGCTGGGCCTTCGCCTCCCACTCCGTCAGCCGCAAGGGCCGCCAGCTCGCCGGCCGGCCATACGCCGCGCTCTGCTTCTACTGGCCGGTGCTGGGCCGGCAGGTCCGGGTGCGCGGGCCGGTCGCCGTGGCCCCGCCGGACGCGGCGCGGGCCGACCTGCACGCCCGCTCCACCGGGGCGCTCGCGGCCGCGCTCACCGGCCGGCAGAGCGCGCCGCTGGACTCCGTCGAGGAACTGCGGCGCGCCTCCGAGGCCGCCTGGGACCGCGCCCGCGACGAGCCGGACGCCGAGGCTCCGACGTGGACGCTGTACCGCCTGCGCCCGGAGGAGGTCGAGTTCTTCCAGGGCGAGCAGACCCGCCGCCACGTACGCCTGGTGTACCGCCGCACGACCGACGGGAGCTGGTCCACCGGACTGCTGTGGCCGTGACGGCCACGGGGGCGCCCGGCGGGTGGGGTCAGCCGACGGGCGGGGTCAGCCGGTTGGCGGGGCCACCCAGCGGGCGGGATCACCCGGCAGCAGGCCACCCGACCCTGGCGAGATCAGCCGGCCCTGGCGGGTCGCCAGTGGGTGGGGTCACCCGGCGGGCGGGGGCGCCCGGCGGACGGAGCCAGCCGACGGACGGGTCAACCGGCGGGCAGGGCCGCCCGGCCTGGAGGGGCCACCCGGCGGACGGGGCCACCCGGCGAGTGGGTTCAGTCGGTTGCCGGGGGCGTGAAGGCCCAGACCGTGAAGTCGCCGACCGGGCGGTAGCCGAGGCGCTGGTAGAGGGCGTTGCTGGTGGGGTTGGCCAGGTCGGTGAAGAGCAGCACCTCGTCGGCGCCGGCGGCGCGCGCGGCCCGGCTGACCTCGGCGGTGGCGGCGCCCCCGTAGCCGCGGCCACGCAGCTCGGCCGGGGTGTAGACCGGCGCCACCCGGACCTGGCCGGCACTCCGGCGGGTCACGCCGGCCATGGCGAGCGGGGTGCCGTCCGGGGCCTCCCAGAGGGTGACGCCGCCGTAGGCGATCCGCGCGTCGGCCCAGCCCGCCCCGGCGTCCGCCGGCGCCCGGTCCCCCACGGCCTCGGCGAACGCGCAGAACCAGCGGGCGATCAGCTCCCGGTCCTGGGCGCCCGCCACCCGGGGGCGGCCCGGCGGCACCGGGTGCGGGGCGGTCAACTCGCCGAGCCGGTAGAGCCGTTGGCTGCGCTCCACCCGTACCGCCGCGCCGGTGTGCCGCTGCCAGGCGCCGGCGAACGCGGCGGCCGTGTCCTCGGCGGCGAAGACCCCCGCCAGGTCGTGGCCCAGCTCGGCCAGGTGCGCGGCGAGCGCGTCGGCGTCCGGCTCGGAGAGAGGGGTGAGGTTCAGCGCCCACGGCGGTGTGCGCACGAAGACCGCCTCCACCCGGCCCGCGCGCTCCAGGGCGCCGAAGACGGGGTCGGCGGGGCCGAAGGCGTGCGGGCCGCGGTGACGCAGCGCGTCGGTCACGGTCAGCGGGACGGTGTGCGCGGCGGGCCGGGAGTGCAGGAAGGCGCCGGCGCGGCCGAGGAACGCCTCCAGGTCGCCGGTGATCCACCAGTCGCTCACGAGGAGGCCCCGGCCGGCTCCGGGTCCGTCGCCAGGCGGGCGTGCAGATGGCAGTCGCGGAACGCGTCCCGGCGGCCCGCCTCCCACATCGCGCCGCGCAGGGTGCCCTCGTAGCGGTAGCCGCACCGCTCGGCGACCTTGCACGACACCTCGTGGCCGTCGGCGTGGTCGAGCTCCAGGCGGTACAGGCCGAGGTCGCCGAACGCCCAGCGGGTGGCGACGGTCAGGGCGCGGGTGGCGACGCCCTGGCCGCGCGCCTCGGGCAGCACCCAGTAGCCGACCATGGCCCGGCTCATGGCGCGGTCGATCCGGTTGACGCCGATGTGCCCCAGCGGCGTACCGCTGTCGACGTCCTCCACGCAGAACGCGACCCCGGTCCCGGCCTCGGCGGCCTCGGCCTTGGTGCGCAGGGTGGCGCGGGCGTCCGCCAGGGTGGCGATGGGGCGCAACGGGGTGTTCCAGCGCTGGAACTCCGGGTCGGAGCAGCCGCGCAGAAACGTCTCGACGTCGGCGTCCGAAGTGGGATCCCAGCGCCGCAGACGCAGGCCACGGGTGTTGAGGGCAGGCGGGAGAGGGGGGCTGTCGGGCGTCATCCGGTCATTGAACAACAGGGAGGGCCGGGCCCGGTGGCCAATTTCCGGCTCCGCCGGGTGGCGTACGTCTCGCCCGCCGGGCTGCCGGCCCACCGGCCGCCGCCCGCCCACCCACCCCCTTTGTACGCGTCCCCGTCCCACTCTCCGACCATCCGCTCCCCTTGTACGCGCCCCCGTCCCGCTTCGGCCACGCGTCCCCGCCCCGCCCTTCGGCCACCCGCCCCCCGTGTACGCGTCCCCGCCCCGCCCTCCAGCCACCGCCCCTGCCGTGAACGTCCCCGTCCCTCCTCCGGCCACCGCCCCGGCCACCCGCCCCGACCATGAAACGCGACCTCCGAACCCCCGCCCGGCGTCAGGACCTTCACACTCGTGATCAATCCGCAACCAATTCCGGTCTTGACCGAGACCCATCAAGCGCGGGCGTGATTACGCTCGCGCTCATGGCCGACTCCCCCACGTCCCCGAGCCCCGCGCACCCGGCGCCGCCGAACCCGGCGGACCGTCCCGTGTACGTCGTCGGCGGCGGCCCCGGCGGTCTGGCCACCGCGTACGCGTTGCGCGCCCGCGGCGTCCGGGCCGTCGTGCTGGAGAGGTCCGACCGGGTGGGCGCGTCCTGGCGCCGCCACTACGACCGGCTGCACCTGCACACCACCCGCCGGCTGTCCGCGCTGCCGGGGCTGCCGATGCCCCGCCGGTTCGGCCGCTGGCCGGCCCGCGACGACGTGGTGCGCTACCTGGAGAAGTACGCCGAGCACCACGCCCTGGAGATCGTCACCGGCGTCGAGGTCTCCCGCATCGACCGCACGCCCGACGGCACGGGCTGGCTGCTGCACGCCACCGGCGGCCGGGAGCTGACCGGCGCCGCGGTGGTCGTCGCCACCGGCTTCAACCACACCCCGTACGTCCCCGACTGGCCCGGACGCGAGGACTACACCGGGGAGTTCCTGCACGCCTGCGACTACCGCGACGCCGGGCCGTTCGCCGGCCGGGACGTCCTGGTCGTCGGCGTCGGCAACACCGGTGCCGAGATCGCCGTCGACCTGGTGGAGGGCGGCGCCGCCCGGGTGCGGCTCGCGGTGCGCACGGCACCGCACATCGTGCGCCGCTCGACCGCGGGCTGGGCCGCCCAGTACACGGGTGTCCTGGTACGGCGGCTGCCGGTGCCGCTGGTGGACGCGCTCGCCCGGCCGCTGGCCCGGCTCAGCGTGCCCGACCTGTCGGCGCACGGCCTGCCCCGCCCGGACACCGGCCTGTACAGCAGGGTCACCGAGGGCGCGATCCCGGTGCAGGACGTGGGCCTGATCGACGCCGTGCGCGCGGGCCGGGTGGAGGTGGTGGCCGCCGTCGAGGGCTTCGAGGGCGGCAAGGTCGTCCTCGCCGACGGCAGCCGCGTCGAACCGGACGCCGTCGTCGCCGCCACCGGATACGTCCGCGCCCTGGAGGGCCTGGTCGGTCACCTCGGCGTCCTCGACGCGCGCGGCCGCCCCGTCGTCCACGGTGCCCGCAGCCCGCAGGGCGCCCCGGGCCTGTACTTCACCGGCTTCACCAACCCGATCAGCGGGATGCTCCGCGAACTGGCGCTCGACGCGGTGCGGATCGCCAAGGCCGTGACCCGGAAGGGCGGCGCGGGCATCTCCCGGCTGCCGCACTGACCGTCCGCCCCGGCGGCGGGCCGGCGGGGGCGGTGCCGCCGCCCCCGGCCGTTCACGCCGCGGCCAGGGTCACCGCCCGCGGCTGCCGCCGGATCACCAGGGCCATCAGCGCCGCCGCCGCGCACAGCGCCCCCGAGGCGTACCAGACCATGTCGTACGTCCCGAAGACGTCCCGCGCGAGACCGCCGAGCCAGGCCACCGCGGCCGCGCCGACCTGGTGCGAGGCCAGCACCCAGCCGAAGACGATCGCGCTGTCCTCGCCGTACTGCTCCCGGCACAGCGCCAGGGTGGGCGGGACGGTGGCGACCCAGTCGAGGCCGTAGAAGACGATGAAGAAGAGCATCGGCGGGTGCACGCTCGGCGCCAGCAGCATGGGCAGGAACAGCAGCGACACACCGCGCAGCGCGTAGTAGACGGCGAGCAGGCGGCGCGGCTCGAAGCGGTCGGTGAACCAGCCGGAGGCGATCGTGCCGACGACGTCGAAGACACCGATCACGGCGAGCAGGGACGCGGCGGCGGTCACCGGCATGCCGTGGTCGTGCGCCGCGGGCACGAAGTGCGTCTGGATCAGCCCGTTCGTGGAGGCCCCGCAGATCGCGAAGGTGCCCGCGAGCAGCCAGAACGGCCCGGTGCGCACCGCCTTGAACAGCACCGTCAGCGCGCGCCGCGCCGCGCCGGTCACGGGCGGCGGCTTGGGCACGAACTCCCCCGCGCCGTACGGCTTGAGGCCCACGTCGGCCGGGTGGTCGCGGAGCAGCAACCAGACGAACGGGACGACGGCGAGGGCGGCGAGCGAGACCGTCACGGCGGACGGGCGCCAGTCGCCGTTGCGCTCCAGCATCCAGGACAGCAGCGGCAGGAAGATCAGCTGGCCGGAGGCGGAGCCGGCCGTGAGGATGCCGCTGACCAGGCCGCGCCGCTCGGTGAACCAGCGGTTGGTGACGGTCGCCGCGAAGGCGAGCGCCATCGAGCCGGAGCCGAGGCCGACCAGCAGGCCCCAGCACAGCCACAGCTGCCAGGCTGCGGTCATCCACACGGTCAGGCCGGAGCCGAGCGCGATGATCGTCAGCGCGACGGCGACCACCCGGCGGATGCCGAAGCGGTCCATCAGCGCGGCGGCGAAGGGGGCGGTGAGCCCGTACAGCGCGAGGTTGAGGGAGACCGCGGCGCCGATCGTGCCGCGCGACCAGCCGAACTCCTGGTGCAGCGGATCGATCAGCAGCCCCGGCAGGGAACGGAAGGCGGCCGCGCCGACGATCGTCACGAACGTGACCGCGGCGACGAACCACGCGCGGTGGATGCGTCGCCGCCCGGCGGGTTCCTGGCGGGCGGTGAGGGCTTCGGTCGTCTGCGTCACAGGCTGAGCCTCCCGGAAAGTTGCTCCTCGAACGAGTGGCCCGAAGGACAGCATTCGCTAGGATCGGGCCATGGACTCAGCCGCACCGGCCACCACCCGGGAGCCGGCCGCCCCCTCCGGCGGCCCGCGCCCGCACCGCGTCGTCGTCCTCGCCCTGGACGGTCTGCTCCCCTTCGAACTCGGCATCCCGCACCGCATCTTCGGCCGCCCCCGCGACACCGCGGGCCGCCCCCTGTACGAGGTGGTGACCTGCTCGGTGCGCCCGCCGGGCCCGGTGCAGACCGACGCCGACTTCAGCCTGTACGTCGAGCACGGCCCCGAGGCGCTCGCGCAGGCCGACACGGTGATCGTCCCGGCGTCGTACGAACTCGGCCCGGTGTGGGAGCAGGGCGTGCTCACCGACGAGTTGAAGGCCGCGTTCGCCCTGATCCGGCCCGGCACCCGGCTCGCCTCGATCTGCACCGGCGTCTACGTCCTGGCCGCCGCCGGCCGGCTGGACGGGCGCCCGGCCACCACGCACTGGGCCGACGCCGAGCGCTTCCAGCGCATGTTCCCCCGGGTCGCGCTGGACCCGGACGTGCTGTTCATCGACGACGGCGACGTCCTCACCTCCGCCGGGGTGGCCGCCGGGATCGACCTGTGCCTGCACATGCTGCGCCGCGACCACGGCACGGCCGTCGCCAACGAGGTGGCCCGCTACACCGTCGTACCGCCGCACCGGGACGGCGGGCAGGCGCAGTACATCGCGCGGCCGGTGCCCGATCCGCAGCAGGCCACCACGACCGCCGCGCGGGCCTGGGCGCTCGGGCGGCTGCACGAGCCGATCCAGCTGCGGGACATGGCCGCGCAGGAGTCCATGTCGGTGCGCACCTTCACCCGCCGGTTCCGCGAGGAGACCGGTGTCAGCCCCGGCCAGTGGCTCACCCAGCAGCGCGTGGAGCGGGCCCGGCACCTGCTGGAGTCCACGGATCTGTCCATCGACCAGATCGCCCGGGACGCCGGCTTCGGCACGGCGCAGTCGATGCGGCAGCACCTCCAGGCCGCGGTCGGTGTCACCCCGACCGCCTACCGGCGCACCTTCCGCACGACGACGGCCAAGTCGCTCGCGGGGTGAGAAGTTGTCCACAGCCTGTGGACAACGGAGCCGACAAACGGCCGCGCGCAAGCAGCCGGCCGCACGCAAAGGACCGATCACGCACAGCCGTCCGCACTTAAGCGGCCGATGGTGCACAGCTGTCTGCACCTAAGCGGCCGATCGCGGGCGGCTGTCCGCACGTAAGCGGCCGATCGCACGCGGCCGTCCGCACGCAAACGGCCGGCGGCGCGTGGCTGTCCGCCCCGAGCACGGCACCACGCACCACCGGCCGACTCCGGCGTACCCGCCCCGGCTCCCTCGCCCTGAGCCCCCTCGGGGGAACCACCGCCGAACCGAACGACCCGCACTCGCCAAGGGCTTGTCGTCATCGACGCCCTCGCCGTCCCCTCGCGGCGGATCGCTGACCACAAGCGTGATCAAACGGACACCCGACGTCAACACCGAGGAGGCGAAATATTACTTACCTCCGTTTTGGTACGGGCGCGCACGGAAGCACACCCCAGGCGCACACCAACTCCACAGGGATCACACAGCGGACCGGGGTCGCACCGTGGCGCGCGGCTCACGGCACGGCCGGTGGCCGCTCGCCGGTCAGACCGCCTCGAAGGCCAGCCCCTCGTACGGCGACGCCAGGCCCGAGCAGGCGGACGCGTGGGCGTCGTCGCAGCGGTCCAGTTCGCACCAGATGCGCTTGCCGCCGCCCTCCCGGCTCCAGCCCCACCGGTCGGCGAGGCCGTCGACGAGGGCGAGACCGCGGCCCCCGGTGGCGTCGCCGTCCAGACAGCGCGGCACGGGCGCGCGGTCGCTGGAGTCGGCCACCTCCAGCCGCACGGTGGCGTCTTCGGCGGCGGCCCCCGGCAGGGACAGTCGCAGCACGGCCGGACGGCCGGTGTGCACCACGGCGTTGGTGACCAGTTCGGACACGAGCAGGATCAGCGTCTCGGCGAGGGGTTCGTCGGCCGCTATCCCCGAACCGGCGAGCCGCGAGCGGGCCCACCTCCTGGCCCGCCCCACCTCCGCGGGGTCGGGTCGGATCTCCAGCTGCACTTGAAGCACCTGCACCGCTCACACCATCCGAACCGGCGGACACATGGCCGCGCGCCACGCGAGCACCACGACGACGAGGGCCACGATCGTAGCCATTTTCTGCATGGCCAGGACAATGGCCGGAGCCTGGGTCACGGAACGTGAAACCCTTACAGACCAGCTTGGTTGACGTACCGTCACGTCAACAAGCGCTTCGGGCATATTCCAGCGCGAAGGAGTACCCGTGCGGCATACTGTGCGACGCTCGCCAGGGGGAGTCGAACAGGCACCACCGGCATGGCTCGTACCGGGAACCACTCGCATCCCACACAAGGTACCCGAGCCGTCCCTCGACTCCGGGCCGTGACGGCCCCGGCCGAGGACACAACCCGGTATCGACGCTCCGTGACACCGTGATGCCACGATCCGCGACATCTTTGGCCATGGCTGGGACTTACGGCTCACGGTTCAACGGCTCACGACTCACGACTCACGGCTCACGGCTCAAGCGCTCACGGCTCATCACTTATGCGGGAACGGTGAAGTAGCGGGCGAAGGCCGCCACGCTCTCCGCCTCGCCGACCCTGCCGTCGCCGTCCGTGTCGAGGGCGGCGGCCGCGGCCTCCGCACGCTCCGGTGCGACGCCGAGGGCGCGCAGCACGCGCGCGGTGTCGGCGGCGGTGGCGAGGCCGTCGCCGTCGGTGTCCGCCACGGCGAGCGCCGCGTGCAGGAACGGACGGGCGATCTCGGCGAACCGCTCGGGGTTGTCGCGCAGTCGCTTGACCGCGCAGGTGACGAACTCCTCGCGGGTGATGCGCTGGTCGCCGTCGCGGTCGGCCATGCCGGCCATGCCCTGCCAGAACGCCTCGGCGCCGGCGTACAGCGCCTGGCCCTTGTCGGAGCGGGCCGCCGTGCCGAACTCCGCGAGCAGCGCCTTCGCCGCGACGCAGAAGTCCGCGCGGTCGATCCAGCCGTTGCCGTCCTGGTCGAAGGTGGCGAACCGGGCGGCGATCTCACGCTCGTACTCGCTGCTGACCATGTCCTTCGGCCGCCTTCCGTCGAGTGGGTGCATCCGGCATGCGAGCGTACGACGCGCGAGGGAGCGGAGCGGTGAGGCGGCGGCGGTTGTACCGGGACCGCGTGCGATCCGGGACGAAACTGTGGCAGTTCGCGTGAAACGGATCACAGATCAGGCGGAGAGCGGTTCCTCGCCGAGGGCACCCTCGAGGTCGGCGTACACGTCGAAGAGGCGGCGCACCCCGAGCGCTCCGAGCACCCGGTTCACGTGCGAACCGTCCACGGCCCCCTGAGCGGGCAGGACCAGCCGCAGCCGGCCCTGGCAGGAGCGCAGCAGCCGTCGGGCGGCGATCAGTACGCCGACCCCGCTGGAGTCGCAGAACTGCACCTGGGACAGGTCGAGGACGAGGCTGTGCCGGCCCTCGGCGACGACGTCGTGCACGCGCTGCCGCAGCACCGGTGACGTCACCAGGTCCAGCTCACCCGACACCTGGAGCACGGCCCACGGGCCCTGCTCCGAGTCGGTCACGTTGAACGTCACCACCACGCCCCTCGCTCGCCAAACGGAAGGAGTTCCTACGCTTCCTCGCAGCGTGGCTGCCCAGCGGCGTTTCCCTGAAACGCCCCCCTGAAAACGAGTTCCTTTCAGAATCGGCTTGTTTCAGTCGGATTCAATCTCATTTCGATACCGTTCGATCAGGGCCGGTGGTGTTCCGCGGGGTGTCTCCTGGGTAGGCCACCCCGGGGCCCGGGAGGAGACGGGCCCTAGCACGCACGCCCGCGCGGGGGGCGCACATTGGCACAAAGGGGCGTGCGTTGTCAGACGTGCCGACTACATTCGAGGAGTCGGTGGGCGCACGCTGGAGACGGGCACGCGCAGGGTGAGGGGGCCTCATGGCGAAGAAGGACGCACCGCCCCGCTGGGACCGCAAGATGCAGCAGCGGCTGGCGCGCGGGGAGGCGGCCGCCCTCGGCGAGCTCTACGACCGCTTCGCCTCCCTCGTGCACGGGCTCGCGCACCGCGTGCTCGGCGACGAGCGCGCCGCCGACGGCGTCACCCGCGAGGTGTTCGCCCACGTCTGGGAGCACCCGGACACCTACGACCCGAAGAAGGGCCCGCTGCGCACCTGGGTGGCCACGCTCACCCACCGCATGGCCGTGCAGCGGCTGCGGGCCACCGAGACCGCGGCCCTCGCCCTCGGCGGCCCCGGCTCCACCGAGGAGCTGGAACGCAAGGTGCGGCACGCCTCGGTCGCCGCCCGCGCCGACTACATCGTCCAGTCCATGCCGGCCCCGCTGCGCGCCGCCCTGGAGCTGGCCTACTTCCAGCGCCGCGACTACCGCCAGACCGCGGCCGACCTCGGCGTCACCGAGGACGAGGCCCGCCGCCGGCTCCGCCTCGGCCTGCAACTGCTGGCCACGGCCCACGACAGCGGCACGCCCGGCGCACCACCGGAGTACGGGGGTGCGGCGTGACCGACGCGAACCGCTCCGCGGCGTACGACGGCCAGGAGGGGCACGGCACAAACGCGCCGGACACGGCGAGCGCGTCCACCGGTCCTGGGGACGGACCGGGGGCAGGTGAGGCGGACGTCTGGGGGGACATTCCGATGCAGGGTGGCGCCGGGGGCCGGGAGAACGGGAAGACCACGCGGCCCGCAGACCCCGACGGGTACGGCTCCGAGGGGGCCGCCGCCGACGACGGGGCCCACGACGGACGGGATTCCGGGGGTGGGCCCGGGTCGCGGTCCGAACCCGGGTCCTCGTGGGCATCGGGACCCGGCGCCGGGTCCGGGCCGGGAGGCGAGTCCGGACCCGGGTCCAGCTCCGGGTCCGGGCCGGGAGCCAAGTCCGGAGCCAGGTCCAGCTCCGGGTCCGGGTCGGGAGGCGAGTCCGGGCCCCGGTCGGGTTCGGGGTTCGGGGACGGTTCCGAGTCCGGTTCCGCGGACGCGTCCGGGGCGGGTCCCGCGGACGCGTCCGGGACGGGTCCCGGGGACGGTTCCGGGAACGCGTCCGGGACGGGGCCTGTAGACGGGTCCGGGTCCGGGAGCGGCGGTGGCGGTGGCGGTGGCGGCACCGGGCGGCCCGGTGACGGGGTGTCCGGGGCGGCCGAGCCCGCGCGGCCGCCCCGGATACCGCTGCCCCGGGTGTCCGTCGAGGACAGCGGGCAGCCGTTGCCCGATCCGCCGCCGGCCCCTCAGCCGCCCGATCTGCCGCACCCGGTGCTGAAGTCGCTGCTCGGGGCGTGGGCGCTGGCCGCCTGCTCGCCCGAGGAGACCGCGGCCGTCGAGGAGCACCTGGGCGCGTGCGGCGCGTGCGCCGTCGAGGCGCGGCGGCTGCGCGAGGCCGTCGGCCTGCTGCAGCGCCCCGAGAGCCTCGACCTCGACCCCGGTCTGCGCACGCGGGTGCTGCAGGGCTGCCTGGACCGGCGCCCGCCGCGCATCCCGGTGCCGGAGTGGGCGACCGCGTACGACGCCGAGACCGCGCGACTGGACGCGCTGCTGCAGGACTTCGGCGACGCCGAGTGGCACGCGCCCGTGCGGCTGCGGTGGTTCGAGGCCGACGCCGCCACCAGCCGCCGTACGACCGTGGCCGGGGTGATCGCGCATCTGCTGGCCGTCGACGGGCTGGTCGCGGTGGCGCTGGGGCTGGACGACCCGCTCGGGGACGTGCCCGCGAAGGCGCCGACCCCGGCGGGGCGCACGGAGGCGTACTGGCGCGCCTCGCACTTCCCGCCGACGCGTTCGGTGCGCGGGCCGTGGCGTGAGCAGAGCCATGAGCTGGTGCGCACGGTGTCGTTCACCGGCAGCAGCGCGGGCCTGCTGAGAGTGCCGTACGGGGAGGGCGAACTGGCGCTGCGGGACGCGATGCTGGACCGGGCCTTCGAGTGCTGGGTGCACGCCGGTGACATCGCCGAGGCGGTGGACTACCCCTACGACCCGCCCGCGCCCCGCTACTTGAACAGCATGATCGACCTGGCGGCGCGGATGCTGCCGCGGGCGCTGGCGGCCCGCCGGCAGGCGGGGCTGACCTCGCCCGGCGCGACGCGCCACCTGGTGGGGGCCGGGCGGCCCGGCCGCAGTCTGCGGCTGGAGATCGAGGGCTCGGGCGGCGGCGAGTGGCTGATCCCGCTGGACTCGCCGGCGGCGGTCGGCTCCGCGGACCACGAGGTGGCCCATGTCGCTCTGGACGACGTGGAGTTCTGTCAGCTGGCGGCGGGCCATGTGTCGCCGGCGGAGGCGGCGGCCGGGCAGTCCGGTGACCGCGAGGCGATCAGAGACGTCCTGTTCGCGGTGGCCACGCTGAGCCGCCTGTGACCCACCCCGCAGTGCGACGAACACCGCGGGGACTGCAACCCTTAAAGGGTCACGGGGAACTGCGCGACCGGCCACCCACGCGCCCGCAGGGACCCACGGCCGCCCGCAGGTACCCACGGCCGCCTGCGGCGCCCGCGGTCGCCCACCCGCCCGCAGCCATCCACGGTCGCCCGTGGAGCGCACGCCCCGGTCAGGCGAAGACGACCGTCCGCCGCCCGTTGAGCAGGATGCGCCGCTCCGCGTGCCACTTCACGGCCCGCGCCAGCGCCTGGCACTCCACGTCCCGCCCGATCGCGACCAGCTGGTCCGGGTTGACCTCGTGCCCCACCCGCTCGACCTCCTGCTCGATGATCGGTCCCTCGTCGAGGTCGGCGGTGACGTAGTGCGCCGTCGCGCCGATCAGCTTCACACCGCGCGCATGCGCCTGGTGGTACGGCTTCGCGCCCTTGAAGCTCGGCAGGAACGAGTGGTGGATGTTGATGATCCGGCCGGCGAGCTGCTTGCACAGCTCGTCGGAGAGCACCTGCATGTAGCGGGCGAGGACGACCAGCTCGACGTTCTCCTCGCGCACGATCTCCAGCAGCCGCGCCTCGGCCTCCGCCTTGGTGTCCTTCGTCACCGGGATGTGGTGGAAGGGGATGTTGTAGGAGGCCACCAGCTCGGCGAAGTCGGTGTGGTTGGAGACCACCGCCGCGATCTCCACCGGCAGCGCGCCGATCCGGGTGCGGAAGAGCAGGTCGTTCAGGCAGTGCCCGAACTTGCTGACCATCAGGACGATGCGCATCTTGTCCTCGGCCCGGTGGATCTGCCAGTCCATGTGGAAGGAGTCACCGACCGCCGCGAAGCTGGCGCGCAGCTTGTCCACGGTCACCGGCGCCTCGGCCGAGAAGTGGACGCGCATGAAGAACAGTCCCGTGTCGTGGTCGCCGAACTGCTGGCTGTCCTCGATGTTGCACCCGGTCATGAACAGGTAGCTGGACACCGCGTGCACGATGCCCCGCTTGTCCGGGCAGGACAGGGTGAGGACGTACTGGTCGACGTCGTCGACCGGGACCGCGTCTCGGGGGGACTGCTCGTTCATCACCACAGGATCTCATGTCCCGCCCCGCGCACGGACCGCCGTCCGCTACGCGGACCTCGTCATGATCCGCAGGACCTCCAGGCTCCGCGGGGGCGCGTCGGGATCGTCGCCGTCGCTCGCCGCGAGGCGTGTGTGCGCGTCCCGCGCCGCCCGTACCGCCTCCGGCCAGTCCGGGTGCTCCAGGTACGTGGCGACCGGGGCGTCCGGGCCGACCTGGTGCATGATCCGCAGCACGCGCAGCACCGCGGTGTCGACGAGCGCCGCCTCCTGGGAGTCACGGAAGATCGTGCCGACGTACTTCTCGGCGGACCAGTGGTCCAGCCAGGTGTCCTCGACCAGGCGGTACACGGCGTCGGTGACGTCGCCGTACCCCTCCGCGCCGGCCAGCCAGACGTCCCGCTGGAAGGCGGGGTCGGAGAGCATGTGCAGCGCGGAGCGCACATTGCTGCGCCAGCGCCACCACGGCATGTCGTTCAGTGGCATGCCGCCCATGGTGCTGGAGCGACGGCCACGACGGGAAGACTTCTCCGAACCTTGCACGGTCATCGATCGTACGTTCCCTTTCCGGGCCGCCCCTCCGGCCCCCCGCAATTCACCTGCACGTCACCGCCCGTTGACCCTGGGTCACTCCCAGGTTGGTGATGTGACGGAATCGTGTGTGCGCATGACCGGCAGGCGACGCACGAGAAGCACCGTCCTCCCCCTCACCACCCGGCCCCTGACCAGAGCCGCCACCGCGGCGGCGGCCACGGTGGCATGTGCGTCGCTGGTCGCCGGCTGCGGAATCATCCCCGGTGCCACGGGGGGCTCCGGGGGCGATCCCATCACCGTCATGACGTGGGCGCCGATCGACAGCCCGGCGACCAACAAGCCCGGCATACCCGCCTTCGCCCAGGCCTACGCCCGCTGGATCAACGACCACGGCGGCCTGGGCGGGCGCAAGCTGAAGGTGCTGACCTGCGACGACCGCAACGACAGCGTGGGCGCCGCCAAGTGCGCGCGGCGCGCGGTCAACGAGAACGCCGTCGCGGTCGTCGGCTCCTACAGCCAGTACTCTGACTCCTACTTCCCGCCGCTGGAGAGCGCCGGCATCCCCTACATCGGCGGCTACGGCGTCACCACCGCCGAGTTCACCAGCCCGCTGTCCTACCCGGTCAACGGCGGCCAGCCGGTGCTGCTCGCGGGCCTCGGCCGGGAACTCGCCGCCCGCTGCGGCCGCGTCGCCCTCGTCCGGCCCGACTCCATCGTCGGCGACGAACAGCCCTCGCTGCTGAACGCCGGGCTGAAGGCGGGCGGCCACCCGGACGCCACCGACCTGCTGGCCGCCGAGGACGCCACCGAGTACGAGACGCCCTCGCGCCGGGCCCTGGAGCAGAGCGCCCGCGGCTCCGGGAAGAAGGGGTGCGTGGTGCCCGCCCTCGGCGAGCGCACCGGCACGTTCATGGACTCCTTCCGGCGCGCCCGCGACTCCTACCCCGAGGTGGCCGCGGCCACCGTGATGGGCAGCGTCGACCAGACCGCCGTCGACGCCTCCGGCGGCCAGTCCGGGCCGTACGAGGGGGCGTACATCACCGGCTGGTACCCGGTGGCCACCGACCCGCGCTGGGACGGCATGAAGCAGGTGATCAGCCAGCAGGCCTTCACCGACAACCGCATCGACCCGGCGGACGCCGGGGTGCAGACCACGTGGATCGCCTACACCGTCTTCCGCAAGGTCGTGGAGTCCCTCGGCGGCGGCGAGGTGACCCGCGACAGCGTCCGGCACGCCCTCGACGACGGCCTGTCCGTCGGCACGGGCGGGCTCACCCCGACCCTGCGCTGGGCCTTCGAGGGCAAGCTCGCCCCCGTCGGCTTCCCGCGCCTGGTCAACACCGACGTGACCCTCCAGGTCGTCCGCTCCGGCCGGCTCGTCGCCGCCCGCAAGGGCTTCGTCGACGTCACCGACACCCTGAAGAACGCCGATCTGAACTGAACCCGGCGCCCCAGGGCCTGAAGGCCCCGGGGCACGGGTCACAGCTGCCCGGCCTGCCGCTGGGTGAGCCCGTACCGCTGCGCGATCGCGTTCCACAGCTGGGCGGCCTTCTGCTTCTGCGCGCTGGCCGTGCCGCTCGCCCGGTTGCCGGCCTGCGTCTGCCCGGTCCCGGACGCCTTGCCCTTCTTGCACAGCTTCTTGTTGCCGGCGACCTGGTCCGCCCACGCCGCGTAGTGGCCGTCGGCCGACGCGGACGCCTGCCAGGCGCTCTTCAGCGCGCCGGTCAGGGCGTCGTGGTCGGGCAACTGGTCCACCGCGAGCGCGTCCAGCCGGGTCACCAGGGCGGTGCGCTGCTGGGCCGCATCGCGCAGGTTCTTCGCCGCCGGGCCGAGGTTGCGGCAGCCCTTGATGTCCGCGACCGCCGCGATCACCGCGGCCCGGCTGTTGCCGCTGTCGGCGAGCAGCTGGTCCAGCGCCACCGCCTGCTGCCTGGCCGGATCGGCGGACGGGGAGGCGGACTGCGCGGTCGGCGGGGCCGTCGCGGACACGTTCGCCGGGGCGTCGGCCTTGGTGTCGTCGGAGCCGCCGGTGGAGCCGAGCAGCGCGCCCGCGCCGATGCCGACGACGGCGATGACGACACCGACCGCCGCGAACAGCGGCACCCGCGAACCGGTGCGGCGCCCGCCGCCGCGGCCGTCGTCCTCCCGGTCGCCGCGCCGGCCCCCGGCGGGCGGGACGTACCCGGGCTGCGGTGCGCCGGACCGGTCCGGGCCCACCTGCGGCAGCTGCTGCGTGGCCCCCGCGGGGGCGGCGGCCGGCTCGTCGCGGAACAGGCCCGCGAACTCCGCCGGCGGCTGCCGGTCGCCGAACCCCGGCTGCGCGCCGGGTTGCGCCGGGACCGGCTGGATGTACTGGGTGGCCTGCGCGTCGGGGTCGGCGGCGGGCGGCATCGCTCCACCGCCCGGCCGCTGCGGGGCGCGGCCGAGGAACTGGGTGGCCTCCCCCGAGGACGCCTCGGGCGGCAACGCCCCCGGCGCGACGGGCGGAATGTACCGCGTCGCGGCTTCGTCCCCGCCCTGCCCGGGCCGCCCGGCCTGGCCGGTCTGGCCGGATATAGGGGGTATGTACTGCGTCGCCGCGTCACCGCCGGCCTGCGCGGCGACGGGCGGCAGGTACTGGGTGGCCCCGTCGTCGGCGGAAGCGCCTACGGGAGGGAGCGGGGCGCCGTGCGCGGGAGCGGAGTGGGACGGGGCCGCGTGGTTCGGGGCGCCGTGCGCCGGGGCCGCGTGGTTCGGGGCGCCGTGCGCCGGGCCTCCGTGTCCCGCGCCTCCGTGCCCCTGTCCTCCGTGCGTCGGGGCCGGGGTGCCCGCCGGGGGAAGCGGCGCGCCGTAGGACGGGGCGCCGGTGGGCGGCAGGGCACCGCCCTGGCCGGGAGCCGGGGCTCCGGCGGGCGGGAGCGGGCCGGGACCGGTCCCGTGCCCGGTCGGCGCGGCGGATCCGTAGCCGCCCGCACCGGCCCCGGTCGGCTGCGGCAGCGGCCCCGGGCCGGACGGGTGACCGCCCAAAGCGCCGGGCCCGTAGCCGTGCGCACCGCCACCGGCCGGCGGGAGCGGGCCGGGACCGGCCGTGTGCCCCGTGGGGGCACCGGGGGTCGCGGAGCCGTAACCGCCCGCGCCGCCGTCCGTCTGCGGAAGCGGACCGGCTCCGGGCTGCTGTCCGGCGTGTCCGGCGCCGGCGGCGGGACCGTAGCCGCCGGAATGCGTCTGCGGGGCGCCGTAGGCGTCGTGCGGGGCGGGTGTCCCGCCGTACGGCTGCGGGGTCCCCTCCGCGGGCAGCGGGCCCGCGCCGGACTGACCGGCCGCCGGGGGCCACTGCCCGCCGCCGGACCACTGCTGCCCCTGGGGCGCGCCGCCGGGCTGCTGCCCGGGGCCCCAGGCACCGCCCCACGCCTGCCCCTCCGCCGGCGCCGCGGCACCGGGCGTGCCGTACTGCGGCGTACCGGGCTGCTGACCGTGGTGGGCGCCGGGCTGCGGGCCCCCGCCGTACGGTCCCCCAGTGTACGGGCCCTGCGCGGGGCCGCCCGGCAGTACGGGATCGCCGCCGTCGGAGGGCAGCACGATGCCTTCGCGCGCGGGCTGCGCCGAGGGCTCCTCGCCCTGTCCACTCTGCGTCACCGGGACTCCTACGAATGGGGGACCTTGGTCAATCGTCGGCTCACGCTACCGGGTCCCCGGATGCCCATGCCACGCAGCTGAGGACGGCACCTCCTTCCCTGTGACGGCAGTAACAAACCCGCGCACCGGCACGCTGTACAAGGTCCCCCACGCCCGGACCCGTCCCGTTCACGCCGCGGTCTGCAGCTCCAGGCGCGCCCCGAACTCCCGTACCACCGACTCCTCCCGGTAGGGCTCCAGCCGCTGCTGGAAGTCCTCCAGATACTCCGCGCCCCGGTTGGAGCGCAGCGATTCCAGCAGCTCGACGGCCTTCAGCCCGGTGCTGCAGGCCAGTTCGATCTCCCTCTGCTGCACCTGCGCCGTGGCGAGCAGCACATAGCCGATGGCCCGGCGGCGCGCCCGCGACTCGGGATGCCCGGCCAGCGACTGCTCGGCGTACCGCGCGGCCGCGTCCGCCTGCCCCAGGTCGCGGTGGCAGTGCGCCAACTCGTCGGCGAGATAGGCCTCGTCGAAGTGCGCGATCCACGCGGGGTCGTCGCCGGAGGCGGCGTCGGCCGACTCCATGGCGCTCACCGCGCGCCCGCTCGCCGCGTGCGCGGCGCGCACATCGCCCATCAGCGCGTGCCCGCGCGCCTCCGCCGCGAAGAACATCGCCTCCGCGCGCGGGGTGACCCGCCCGCGCGCCCCCTCCTGCGCGGCCCGCGCCAACTGCGCGATCTCGCGCGGGTTTCCGAGCTGCGCGGCCAGGTGACTCATGGAGGCGGCGAGCACGTATCCGCCGTAGCCGCGGTCGCCGGCCGCCTGCGCGAGGCGCAGCGCCTGGATGTAGTACCGCTGGGCGAGGCCGGGTTGGCCGGTGTCGACGGCCATGTACCCGGCGAGTTCGGTCAGGCGGGCCACGGCCGCGAACAGTTCCCGGCCCACCGCCTCCCGGTAGGAGCCCGCGAGCAGCCCGGAGACGACGCTGTTGAGGTAGTGCACCACCACCGGCCGCACATGCCCGCTGCCGTACTGGTGGTCGAGGCCCACCAGCGCCTGCGTCATCGCGCGCACGGCGGCCACGTCGGACAGGCCCACCCGCGGGCCCGCCTGCCGCGCCACCTGCGCGTCGGGCGCGGAGATCAGCCAGTCGCGGCTGGGCTCGACCAGCGCCGAGGCGGCGACGGACGAGCCCGACAGGAAGTCGCGGCGCCCCACGTCGCTGCGCCACAGCTCGCAGACCTGCTCGATGGCCCCCAGTACCGTCGGCGAGAACTGGAGACCGACGCCGGACGCGAGGTTCTTGCCGTTGGCCATGCCGATCTCGTCGATCGTGACCGTGCGGCCCAGCTTGCGTCCCAGCGCCTCCGCGATGATCGCCGGCGCCCGCCCCCGCGGCTGCTGCCCGCGCAGCCAGCGCGCCACCGACGTCTTGTCGTAGCGCAGATCGAGTCCGTGCTCGGCGCCGCACATGTTGACCCGGCGGGCGAGCCCGGCGTTCGAGCATCCCGCTTCCTGGATGAGCGCCTGCAGCCGTTCGTTCGGCTGCCGCGCGACAAGCGGCCTTGCGGCCATTGGCACTACCCCCTGTGGCTGCGGTGCCTGCCCGTGCACCGAGTTGTCGTGTCTTCCATGGCCCTCTCCACGCGTCGAGCGAGTCGCCGGGCGGCGTGCGGATCCGGCCGTGAAGATCAATGCCCAGCGGACATACCGAAAATGCGAGGCATGGGCGGATTGCCGGGGTAACGGCGGATGCCGCCCCCACGTGGCTACCCGCTCACTCCGTCGAACCTTCCGCGCGCCCCCACCTGTGCACCCATGCGCCCCGCGCGCCGAATCGATGCTCCTCCCCAGCGCGCGATACAGCCCGTAACCGGAGGTGGGTGCGGGAGTTGAGTTCCACGTGGAAGAGACGATCCCGGGCACCGAAGCCGCGCAGATTCCCAAGCAGCGCGGGGACTCCCTGCTGGAAGCCGCAGTTCGCTACGCCGAGGAGCGCCACTGGGACGTGTTCCCCGGCACCTGGCTGGAAGCCGTCGACGGGGTGCAGGTCTGCTCCTGCGGCGACCCGGCGTGCGCCGTACCCGGCGCGCACCCGGCGCGCGAGGACTGGGCGACGCAGGCGACGGGCAGTGCCACGGTCGCCCGCCGGATGTGGCAGAAGCAGCCGGCGGCGTCCATTCTGCTGCCGACGGGCCGCACCTTCGACGCGCTGTCCGTCCCGGAGACCGCCGGGTTCCTGGCGCTGGCCCGGATGGAGCGCATGGAGCTCACGCTCGGGCCGGTGACCCTCAGCCCCAACCGGCGGATGCACTTCTTCGTACTGCCGGGCGCGGTGGCGAAACTTCCCGACCTGGTGCGCAAGCTCGGCTGGTCGGTGGCCTCGCTGGACCTGGTCGCGCTCGGCGAGGGGTCGTACGTCGCCGCGCCGCCGACCCGGTTCGGATCGCGCGGTGCCGTGCAGTGGGCGCGCCGCCCGACGCCCGCGAACCGGTGGCTGCCGGACGCGGAGGAGCTGGTGTCGCCGCTGGCCTACGCGTGCGGGCGGGACCGCTGAACGCCGGCTGACCCGACCGGTCGTCCCCCACCGTAGGCTTCCCGGTGACGGAGGGAGACGCGGTGGGTGTCAGTGCCGTACGGGTGCAAGGGCTGTGGAAGCGGTTCGGGCAGCAGGTCGCCGTGGCCGGGATCGATCTGGACCTGCCCGCCGGGCGGTTCATCGGGCTCGTCGGGCCGAACGGGGCGGGCAAGACCACCACGCTGTCCATGGTGACCGGGCTGCTGCGCCCCGACCAGGGCACCGTCGAGGTCGTCGGCCACGACGTGTGGCGCGACCCGGTCGAGGTGAAGGCGCGGATCGGGGTGCTGCCCGAGGGGCTGAGGCTCTTCGAGCGGCTGTCGGGGCGGGAGTTGCTGGCGTACACGGGCAGGCTGCGCGGCCTGCCCGGCGCCGAGGTCGACAAGCGGGCCGGCCAGCTGCTGGACGTCCTGGACCTGGCGGGCAGTCAGCACAAGCTGGTCGTCGACTACTCGACCGGCATGCGCAAGAAGATCGGGCTCGCTGCCGCGCTGCTGCACAACCCCGAAGTCCTTTTCCTGGACGAGCCGTTCGAGGGCGTCGACCCGGTGTCCGCGCAGACCATCCGGGGCGTCCTGGAGCGCTACACCGCCTCCGGCGCCACCGTCGTCTTCTCCTCCCACGTCATGGAACTCGTGGAGTCGCTGTGCGACTGGGTGGCCGTGATGGCCGCCGGCCGCATCCGCGCCCAGGGCACCCTCGCCGAGGTGCGCGGTACGGCACCGACCCTGCACCAGGCGTTCCTGGACCTGGTCGGCGCGAGCGGCCGGGACGCCGGCACCGACCTCGACTGGCTGGGCGGCGGCAGCCGATGACCGACGTGACCGCCACCGTCGTACGGCTGAAGCTGTCGCTGCTGCGCAACGGGCTGCGGCAGTCCGGGGGGCGGCGGGCCGCCTACATCGCCTCGGCCGTCCTCGTGCTGCTGTTCGCGGCGCTGCAACTGCTCGGATTGATCGCGTTGCGCGGGCACGCGCACGCCGTGTCCCTGGTGGTGCTGCTGATCGCCGTCCTGGGGCTGGGCTGGGCGGTGATGCCGCTGTTCTTCCCCAGCGGCGACGAGACGCTGGACCCCTCCCGGCTGGTGATGCTGCCGCTGCGGCCCCGGCCGCTGGTGCGGGCGCTGCTCGCCGCCTCGCTGGTCGGCATCGGGCCGCTGTTCACGCTGCTGCTGCTCCTCGGGTCGGTGATCGCGCTGGCGCACGGGCCGGCCGCCGTCGCGGTCGGGGTCGTCGGCGTCGTGCTCGCGCTGCTGGTGTGCGTGGCGCTGGCACGGGCCGTCGCCGCCGCCAACGTCCGGCTGCTGACCAGCCGCAAGGGCCGCGATCTGGCGGTGCTGAGCGGCCTGGTGATCGCCGTGGGCGCGCAGGTGGTCAACTTCGGTGCGCAGCGGCTGGGCACGGCCGGGCTCGGGCAGCTCGACCCGGTGGCCGACGTGGTGCGCTGGCTGCCGCCGGCGTCCGCGATCGGCGCGGTGGACTCCGTCAGCACGGGCGCGTACGGCCTCGCGGCCGGGCAGCTGCTCGTCAGCGCGGGCGCGCCGGCGGCCCTCATCGCCGTCTGGGCGCGCACCCTGACCAAGGTGATGACCGCGCCCGACGCCTCCACCCTGCAGGCCGCCGAGCCGTCCGGCCGCGCCCGCGGCTCCTCCCGGGGGCTCGCGCGGCTGCTGCCCGCCGGGCGCACCGGCACCGTCATGGAGCGCAGCCTGCGCTACATCTGGCGCGACCCGAAGACCAAGGCGGCCTGGGTGACCTCGCTGGCGATCGGGCTGATCGTGCCGGTGTTCAACGCCGTGCAGGGCACCGGCTCGATCTACTTCGCCTGCTTCGCCGCGGGCATGCTCGGCATCCAGATGTACAACCAGTTCGGGCAGGACACCTCCGCGTTCTGGATGGTCGCGATGACCATCTCCTCCCCGCGCGACGCCTACGTCGAGCTGCGCGGCCGGGCCCTGGCACTGCTGGTGGTGACCCTGCCGTACGCCACGCTGGTGACCGTGGTGACGACGGCCCTGCTCGGCGACTGGCCGCGGCTGCCCGAGGTGCTGGGCCTGTCGCTGGCGCTGCTCGGCGCGATGCTCGCCACGGGCGCGTGGACGTCGGCCCGCTTCCCCTACTCCATCCCGCAGGAGGGCCACAAGAACGTCGTCCCGGGCCAGGCCGGACTGGCCTGGATCGCGATCTTCGGCGGCATGGTCTCCGCCGCGCTGCTGTGCGCCCCGGTCATCGCGGCGGTGATCTGGCTGAACATCACCGGCGAGGCCACCGCGTACGGCTGGCTGCTGCTGCCGGCGGGCATCGTGTACGGCACCGCGATCACCGCCCTGGGCCTGCGCCTGGCCGCCCCGAGAACGGCGGCCCACCTGCCGGAGATCCTGACGGCGGTGAGCAAGGGCTGACGGCACGCGGAAGCCCGGGGCAGCGCACCCCACCAGGGGCGCGGGGCAGCGCACCCCACCAGGGGCGCGGGAAACCGCACGGCCGGCCCCCACCCCCACGGGGGGCAGCCGCCGACCTGTCCGGCCATCCCCTCGGCGGGCGCTCCTACACGCCCAGCACCGAGTCGACGAACGGCTCCACCGCCGCCCGCCAGGCCTCCGGCCGGTCGTAGTGCACCAGGTGACCCGCGTCGGCGACCTCGGCGTACTGGCCGCGGGGCAGCACCCGGACCATCTCCTGTGCCTCGGCCCGGCCCAGCTCCCCGTCCAGGCCGCGCAGCACCAGCGTGGGGCAGCGCACCTGCGCCAGCTCCTCCCAGTGCGCGTCGTACACCCAGGTCTCGCGGGAGCGGAGCATCTGCTGCGGGTCGAAGACGGGGCGCCAGCCGTCGGGGGACTCGTGCATGACCTCGGCGTAGAACGCGCCGCGCGCCGGGCTGGGGCGCTCCACCCAGGGGTCGTCCTCGCCGAACCACTTGCGGACGTCGGCGAGCGTGGCGAAGGGCAGCGGCCAGGAGCGGAACCAGTCTGCCCACTCGCGCTGCGAGGCCGCGCCCAGCGCGGAGGCCCGCATGTCGCAGATGACCAGACCGCTGACCAGGTCCGGGCGTTTGGCGGCGAGCTGCCAGCCGGTCAGCGCGCCCATCGCGTGGCCGACCACGACGGCGGGACCGAGGCCCAGCTGCTCCAGCGCGGCCTCGGCGTCCTCGACGTAGGCCTCGCGGGTGTAGGCGGCCTGCGGGGGCTTCTCGCTCTGGCCGTGGCCGCGCTGGTCGAGGGCGACGGCGCGGCGCCGCTCGGACAGCCAGCGGGCGGTGGACGCCCAGTGCGAGGCACGGCCCATCAGACCGTGCAGTAAGAGCACACCGGGCGCGGGCACCGGTGCGTTCGGGTCGTCCTTGGGAGGATCGCCGAACTCCCAGGCCGCGAGGCGTACGCCGCCCGCGCCGGTCACGTCGATACGCCGCGCCATTGGATCTGGCACCCCCCAAGCTCCGCGCTGTCGGTTCCGTGGTGCACGTGCCGTGTGTTGCGCCCCGGTCACCCGCAGACTATCGAATGGGCATTCGAAAATAGTCGTGTCGCCGGGCAACACCCCTCGTTCGAGTGACCTCGCTCAAGGAATGATCGCCGCCGCCGAGGGGAGATCTTCAACGGGAGGCGGACCGCTCGGGGAAAACGGTCCGAGGGGGACGACCCTGAGAGCTCGGGGCTCCGGGTCGGAACAGGGGAGGACAGGCCCCGGCGCCTCAGGGCGCCGGGGCCCTCCTGCTGTCTGCGGCGCATCCTTCGCCCCCTCGACTGCGGTCCTCGCGACAGCCTCGCACGCGACGGCTGCGCGGCGCTGCGATTCCGGCACAGTGAAACCCGCCGCCGGGAAGCCCCCGGCGACGACTGGGCGGACACCGGGGAAACGGAAGCGGAAGCCCTGCCTCGCGGGCCACTCCCGCCCCGTGGACCGCTCGCTTGCGGGCGCTCCGGCCGCCCTTGGAGGTCGGCGCCCCTCGCGGTCAGCGCTCGGCGACCGGTCAGTGCTCGGCGACAGTCAGTTCTCGGCGGCGGTCAGCGCTCGGCGACGGTCAGCGCTTGGCGACGGTCAGCGCTTGGCGACGAACACGTGCGAGGCCACGTCGGCCGCCAGCTCGGCCGCCTCGCCGCCGCTGCCCACCAGCACCCCGCCGGCCGACTCCGTCACGCTCACCACCGAACCGGGCTGCACACCCGCGCGGCGCAGCGTGTACATCAGCTGCGCGTCCGTCTGGATCGGCTCACCGATACGGCGCACGACCACCGTCTTGCCCTCCGCACCCGGGTCCAGGTCCGCCAGCGACACCATGCCCTCGTCCAGGAACGGGTCCGCGCCGTCCTTCTCGCCCAGCTCCTCGAGCCCCGGGATCGGGTTGCCGTACGGCGACTCGGTCGGGTGCCGCAGCAGCTCCAGCACCCGGCGCTCCACGGCCTCGCTCATCACGTGCTCCCAGCGGCACGCCTCGGCGTGGACCTGCTCCCACTCCAGACCGATCACGTCCACCAGCAGACACTCGGCCAGACGGTGCTTGCGCATCACGCGCGTCGCCAGCCGCCGGCCCTCGTCGGTGAGCTCCAGATGCCGGTCACTGGCGACGGACACCAGGCCGTCACGCTCCATCCGGGCCACCGTCTGGCTGACCGTCGGCCCGCTCTGGTCGAGCCGCTCGGCGATCCGGGCGCGCATGGGGACCACACCTTCCTCCTCCAGCTCGAGGATGGTGCGGAGATACATCTCCGTGGTGTCGATCAGTCCGGACATACGTGCCCCTCGATGAGATCTGCCGAAGGCTCGACGGCTCTTTCGGCGCGTGCGCTGGCCCTGGTCTCAATTCTGCCGGATCCCACTGACAACCGTGCCGCGCCGCCGAAAGGCCCGGTCCGACGGCACCGCGCCGCGCCGCAGGAAGGCCCGGTCCCGACAGCCGTGCCACGCCCGCTGAGGGCCCGGTATCCGATGGACGTGTCCATGCCCGTCGCCTAGCGTGCCGCCATGACCAGCGACACACGGCACGCGGCACCGCGCACCGCACCCGGCCTGCGCATCGCACCCGTGACCGGCGAGGACATGCTCGAACAATGGCGCCACGTGCACAACGTGATCGTGCCGCCCGCCGCCATGACCGCCGACCAGGCCCGCGAGCGCCGGGACCGCTACCGGCTGGCCAACGCCTACCTCGGCGACGTCCTCGTCGGCTGCTCCACCGTCCGGCCACCGCAGGACGGCACCGCGACCGTCATCGCACGCGTGCTGCCGCCCTACCGCCGCCAGGGCATCGGCACCGCCCTGTACGAGGACGGACTCGCCCACGCGCGCGTGCGGGGCGCCCACGCCGTCGAGACGTGCGTGCTCGCCGCCAACACCGACGGACTGCGGTTCGCCGAGGACCGTGGTTTCGTGGAGACCGACCGTTATGTACTGGACGGCGAGAGCGACCTGTGGATCGACCTGCGCCTGACCACGCTCCCGTAACCTCCGCCTTCCGGCCGTTCTCCGCCGGTTTCCCGCCGTACAACGATTCCTTCAATCTTGGGGGAACCCGGTGTGTGCTGCGTCACGTTCAAGTTGAATGATGGCAAGTGAGCGAACCGTCGCTCGCCACGTGCGGACGCAGCCTGCAGCAGGGGGTCCAGGTGAGTGCTTCCCGGCGTAGTGGGACCACCGACGAGCTGGGGCCCGACGAGCCCGAGCCGCCCGAGCGGGACGGAGCGGACCTGCTCGCCGCCCTCCTCGACGGCATGGACGCGGCCCTGTGCGCCTTCGACGCGCACGGAGTCGTCACACACTGGAACCGCGAAGCCGAACGCATCCTCGGCTGGAGCGCCGCCGAGGCCGTCGGCCGCCAGGGCTTCGCCGGCTGGGCCGTCCGCAGCGCCGACGCCGCCGAGGTCGAAGCCCGGCTGCTCTCCGCGATGAACGCACCCGGCCGGCAGGTGCACGAGTTCGCCCTGCTCACCAAGGACGGCGGCCGCGTTCTCGTGCGCACCCAGTCCGCCGCCGTCCGCGGCCCCGACGGCAAACCCGCCGGCGTCTACTGCGCCTTCAGCGAGGTCCACGCCCAGATCGACCTCGAACGCTCCATCGCCCTCAGCGAAGCCCTCTTCGAGGACGCCTCCTGGGGCGTCGTCCTCGTCGACGCCGACCTGCGCCCCGCCGTCGTCAACGCCCACGCCGCACGCGCACTCGGCACCGGCCGCACCTCCGCCCTCGGACGGCCCCTCGGCGACCTGCTCTCCCAAGGCGTCGAAGAACTCGAAAGCGCCCTCACCCACGTCCTCGCCGAAGGCGCCCCACCCGCCCCCGCCGAGATCTGGGTCGCCGTCCGCACCCCCGAGGGCGACCGGCGACGCTGCTGGCGCAGCGGCTTCGTCCGCCTCGCCAGCCCCCTCGCCGAAGAACCCGTACCGCTCGGCGTCGGCTGGCTCTTCCAGGACGTCACCGAGGCCAAGCAGACCGAACAGGAAGCCTCACTGCTGCGCTTCCGCTCCAACCAGCTGCACCGCGCCGCCCGCGCCGCCGCCGAGTGCGAGGACCCCGCCGAAGCCGCCACCGTCCACCTCGACTTCGCCCTCGCCGGCTTCGCCGACCACGCCCTCATCGACCGCCTCGCCGGCGGCCCCGTCACCGACGCCGAGGCCGGCGAACCGCTCCGGCTGATCCGCGTCGCCGCCACCCCCTCCGGCGCGCCCGGCCCCAGCGGCCTCGACACACCCGCCGGCCTGCCCGTCCGCTACGGCGACGGCCACCCCGCCCTGCAGTGCGCGGAACGCGCCGGATCCGTCCGCGCCACCGCCGGCAACGTCTCCGCCGAACGGGCACGCGCGTGGGCACAGGAACGGCAGTGGCCCGCGGACACCGTGCACGCCCTGTGCGCCGTCCTGCGCAGCCGGGGCCGCACGCTCGGCGTCGTCACCTTCCTGCGCGGCGGCGGCCGCACCACTTTCGAACGCCTCGACACCGCGTACGCCGAGGACGTGGCCGCGCACATCGCGATGGCCCTCGACCTGGCGGAGGCGACGAAGGAGAAGTGACCGGGTGGGCCGGCAGGTGAGCTCGCCGGTGAAGAGAGCCGGAGACGACTCCCGCCGGTGGACGACTCACCGCCGGTGGACGACTCACCGCCGGTAGAAGATCCGCTCCCCGTACTCCTCGAAGACCCGCCCGTTCCACTCGTGGCCGCCGTCCACGTTCCCCGAGCGCAGCAGCGGCGGCTCGACACCGCGCGCGGCGAGCGCACCGGCGGCGGCCGCCATCACCGCCTGCATCAGCGCCGTCGTCACGACCGTCGACGCGGGCGCGAAGGGCGCGGGAACCGTGTCCAGCGTCAACTCCGCGTCCCCGACCGCGATCTTCGAGTCCAGGACCAGATCGCAGTGGTCCTTCAGATACGTCCCCGAGACATGCCGCGACTTCGTCTCCGACGCGTACGCCACCGACGTCACCCCGATGACCTTCACGCCCAGCGCACGGGCGTTCATCGCCATCTCCACGGGCAGCGCGTTGCGCCCCGACAGCGAGATGATCACCAGCGCGTCCCCGGCCCGGACCGGCGAACTGTCCAGCACCGCGCTCGCCAGCCCGTCCACCCGCTCCAGCGCCGACCCCAGCGTCGCCGGCATCACGTCCACCCCGACCACACCGGGCACCGCCAGAAGATTCATCAACGCGAGCCCACCGGCCCGGTAGACGACGTCCTGCGCGGCCAGCGAGGAGTGCCCCGCACCGAACGCGAACAGATTCCCCCCGGCGGCGACGGTGTCGGCGAGCAGCACCCCGGCCGCCTCGATCGACTCGGCCTCCTCGTCCCGCACGCGCTGCAACAGCCCGATCGCGGCGTCGAAGAACTGACCGGCCAACTTGTCGCTCATCCGCGGGGCTCCTTCGCAAACGCGGCTCCATACCGCCGCTCACGGTGCGGTCTGGACCATCCCGGTGTCAATACGCCACCGGGCCCGGGGACGTCTCCCAGTCCCCGGCATCTGCACTGCCGATCGCCGGGAGAGGCGCTCTAGCAGCTCGGTCGACCGGTTGTTCGGGGAACGGGGGCGGTTCGCACGAATTGACGGGTGTCGGGACGTTCGCCGTACGCGCGCGATCCATGCCGCTAGCGTGCGATTCCGACACGAGAAGGGAGGTCACTCGCTCCCCGCCGCAAGGGCGTCGAGTGACCAGCCCCAGTCATCACGATCCCCCGGGATCAGGGAGGTGCCCCGATGACTACGTTTCCTGCAGGCGAGCAGACCCACCAGGCTGTACTTCCTCAGCAGCCTGCTCTGGAATCCGAGAGCGCAGACACCCCCGGGAGCAGGGACGAAACGGCTCACGGACACCCCGCCACCGTGCGGGGCACCGGCAGGGAACATGGGCGAGGGGAGACCGACGGGCGCGGCACCACAGCTCGTCGGCGTCACGCCAAGCACACCGCTCCGGCGGCGCGCGCGGCAGAGAACGGGAGCGGTGACGCTCCCCCGACCACCGCCTCGTACGCCGGTGGTACCGGAGCGAGCAGGGTCTTCGTGCTGGCCAAGGAAGGGCAGCCGCTCATGCCCTGCCACCCGGCCAGGGCCCGGGAACTCCTCCGCAAGGGACGAGCCGTCGTGGCCAGGCACGCGCCGTTCACCATCCGGTTGAAGGACCGCACGCGCGCCCAGTCGGACGTCGACGGAGTCCAATTACGCATCGATCCGGGCTCCAAGGGCACCGGCCTCGCCCTCACCGACGTGAAGGAAGAGTCCGACAGCCACGGTGTCAGCCCCGCACGACGGGGGCTGATCTCCCTGGAACTCCAGCACCGAGGCGACCAGATCCGCACCTGCATGGATCAACGCGCCGGTTACCGCCGCAGGCGCCGGTCGGCCAACCGCCGGTACCGAGCACCCCGCTCGCTCAACCGATCCCACCCGCCGGGATGGCTGCCACCGTCCCTCCGCCACCGTGTCGACACCACGTTCTCCCTCGCCAAGCGGCTGTGCCGGTACGCACCCGTCACCGAGATCCACGTGGAACGCGCGTCTTTCGACACCCACTCCCTGAGCGCGGGCAAACGCCTTACGGGAGCCTCGTACGAACGCGGCACCCTTGCCGGTACCAGCGCCCGCGCCCACCTCCGGTCCCTGTGGAACAGCGCCTGCGCCTACTGCGGCGCCACCGGCGTTCCGCTGAACGTCGAGCACCTCCGCCCCCGCTGCCGCGGAGGATCGAACCGCATCTCCAACCTCGTCCTCGCCTGCGTACCGTGCAACAACGCCAAAGGCAGCATGCCTGTCGAGTCGTTCCTGGCCGATCGACCCACACTCCTCGCCAAGATCCTCCGCCAGGTCACAGCACCCCTCACGGACGCCGCCGTCATGAACACAACCGGCTGGCAGCTCATGAGCGCCCTGGCCGCCCTCGACAGGCCAGTGCTCCCCTGGCCCAGCCGGCTCACGGCAGAGAATCGCAAGGCCATGGGGCTGGCCAAGACCCACACCCTCGACGCCCTGTCGGTGGGACCGCTCGAACACGAGGCCGGCGGCAGAATCGTCCGGCTACCGTCCCACGTGCTCGTCGTCAGAGCCACGGGGCGCGGCTCCTACGCGCGGACGACGCCTGACCGGTACGGCTTCCCGCGCCTCCTGCGCAGCCGCGCCAAGCAGCACTTCGGTTACATCACCGGGGACCTCGTACGAGCCGTCGTACCCACGGGAAAGTGGGCCGGTAGGTGGACCGGCAGGATCTCCGTCCGCGCCAGGGGGCAGCACAGCCTCGGCACTCCGGACGGCCGGTTCAACGTCTCCCACCTGCACCTGAGACTTCTGCAGCGCGGCGACGGATACGGCTACGACACCCGTCCGGAAGGCTCGCGGCGAATCCCGCGAAAAAACGGTTGATGTGCGGGAGAGGGCTTCTTAAGGTGGTGCGCACACTGAAAGGAGGTGATCCGGTACATGTATGAATCCCGGACGCGTGAGGTGGCTGCGGGCTAGCGGTCCGTCACCACATCCAGTGCGGTGCCGGACCCGTGCGTGACAGACGCGTGCAGCCGGCCCAATCCCAAGCAGTCACCCGACCCGCGAGTCGCCGGTACGTCCGGCCGGCTCCTCCTCTGGAGGAACCAGACTCGCGGGTCGTCTGCGTTTCGGGTCAGTGCTGGATGCCGGCGATGTCGTCGTAGCCGGCGATGTCGCGGGGGCTGCGGGGGCCCGGGCCGACGTAGCGGGCGGAGGGGCGGACCAGGCGGCCGGTGCGCTTCTGCTCGAGGATGTGGGCGGACCAGCCGGCGGTGCGGGCGCAGGTGAACATGGACGTGAACATGTGCGCCGGGACCTCGGCGAAGTCGAGGATGATGGCGGCCCAGAACTCGACGTTGGTGGCGAGGACGCGGTCGGGCCGGCGGTTGTGGAGTTCTTCGAGGGCGGCCTTTTCGAGGGCTTCGGCGATTTCGAAGCGAGGGGCGCCGAGTTCGCGCGCGGTGCGGCGCAGCACGCGGGCGCGGGGGTCTTCGGCGCGGTAGACGCGGTGGCCGAAGCCCATGAGGCGTTCGCCGCGGTCGAGGGCGTTCTTGACGTAGGCCTCGGCGTCGCCGGTGCGCTCGATTTCCTCGATCATGCCGAGGACGCGGGAGGGGGCGCCGCCGTGGAGGGGGCCGGACATGGCGCCGACCGCTCCGGAGAGGGCGGCGGCGACGTCGGCGCCGGTGGAGGCGATGACGCGGGCGGTGAAGGTGGAGGCGTTCATGCCGTGTTCGGCGGCGGAAGTCCAGTAGGCGTCGACGGCCTTGACGTGCTTGGGGTCGGGTTCGCCGCGCCAGCGGATCATGAAGCGTTCGACGACGGACTGGGCCTTGTCGATCTCGCGCTGGGGGACCATGGGCAGGCCCTGGCCGCGGGCGGACTGGGCGACGTAGGACAGGGCCATGACGGCGGCGCGGGCGAGGTCTTCGCGGGCCTGTTCGGCGTCGATGTCGAGGAGGGGTTTGAGGCCCCAGACGGGGGCGAGCATGGCGAGTGCGGACTGGACGTCGACGCGGATGTCGCCGGAGTGGACGGGGATGGGGAAGGGTTCGGCGGGCGGCAGGCCGGGGTTGAAGGCGCCGTCGACGAGCAGGCCCCAGACGTTGCCGAAGGAGACGTGGCCGACGAGGTCTTCGATGTCCACGCCGCGGTAGCGGAGGGCGCCGCCTTCCTTGTCCGGTTCGGCGATCTCCGTCTCGAATGCGACGACTCCTTCGAGGCCGGGTACGAAGTCGGACATCAGGCGGCTCCTCGTGGTGGTGTTCGATGGTCACCCTGGTGATGCCCCGTGGGGTCGGCGGTCACCCAACCGGGTTCCGCCACCATATCTCCGAGTGCCACCTTTGGGGAGGTCTCGCGGCACTCAGTGCCATCGACAGCTTGCGCGGGGGTTCGGTGCGGACGGTCGATACGGCAAGATGCTCGCGTGAACGACCACGACGCCGCCTTCTTCGGTCCCGCTCCCGATCCTGCCGCGATGCGCAAGCAGTACCGTGCCGAGGGCCTGTCCGAGGCCGGTCTGGCCGCCACGCCGGTGGCGCAGTTCGCGCGCTGGTTCCGGCAGGCGGCGGAGGAGGCGCATCTGTTCGAGCCGAACGCGATGGTCGTCTCCACGGCGGACGCGGAGGGCCGGCCGAGTGCGCGGACGGTGCTGTTGAAGGGGTTCGACGAGCAGGGTTTCGTCTTCTACACGAACTACGACTCGCGCAAGGCGCGGGAGCTGGCCGAGAACCCCCATGTGTCGCTGTTGTTCCCATGGCATCCGATGGCCCGGCAGGTGATCGTGCTGGGTGAGGCGCGGCGTACCGGCCGGGACGAGACGGCGGCGTATTTCCGGAGCCGGCCGCACGGCTCGCAGCTGGGTGCGTGGGCGAGTGCGCAGTCCTCGGTGATCGCCTCCCGGGCGGAGCTGGACGAGGCGTATGCGGAGCTGGAGGCGCGGTATCCGGAGGGCGAGCAGGTGCCGGTGCCGCCGCACTGGGGTGGTTTCCGGGTGGTGCCGCGCAGTGTGGAGTTCTGGCAGGGCCGGGAGAACCGGATGCACGACCGTCTGCGGTATGTCGCCAAGGCGGACGGCGGGTGGCGGGTGGAGCGGCTCAGTCCCTGAGGGCCGCCGGGGTGGTCAGAGTTTGCCCCCAACGCGGACGGTGCGGTGGCCGCCGAGGAGGTCGGCCACGCGGGAGTGGAACGCGTCGGTGAACAGGGGCCAGTTCCAGAACTCGAAGCCGAGGTGGGCGAAGGCGAAGTAGTCGTCGGCCCAGGTCCACGCCGGCAGGGGGACGGCGGTGGTGCAGGCGGGGCAGACGACGTCGGCCTCGCCTGTCTCGTGCCAGGGGTTGATGGCGGCGGCGAAGCGCGCCCAGGCGTCGTCGCCGGCGGCTGCGGGCGCCTCCTCGCCCTCCTCGTCGGGGAGGTGGTCGTAGTCCTCGGTGAGCAGGGGTGTCGTGACGCCGCAGCGCGGGCAGGTCACCGCCTCGGGACCGCCCTGTCCGCCGTGGAACACGGTGCGGCCGGTGTAGACGGCCAGTCCGTCATACGGCTCCCAGTCCGCGTCGTCCTCGGCGACCGCCCGGTGCCAGTTCGGCCCGGGCGGATGTCCGGTCGGCGGGCCGAAGACGCAGTCGGTGCGTTCGGCGAGGACGATGCCCTCGGTCACGAGCCAGTCGACGACTCGCTGGGCGAGGGCGGGGGCGTCCTGCGGGGAGGCGTCGAGGTCGACGATCGTCTGGAAGTAATCACCCATGCCCTGACCGTAGCGGCGGGCACTGACATCGCTCTCAGCCGAGCGCGGTGTCCAGCAGGTCCGCCCACTGGGCGACCACTCGTTCGCGACGGGGGGTGTCGTCGGTGAGGAGGTTGGCGAGGCCGAGGCCGCGGGCCATGTCGAGGAGGCCCTGGACGGTTTCGCGGACGCCGGGGCGGGATTCGTCGGCGCCCAGGAGGTCCACGGCTATGCGGTGGGTCTCGCGGCCGACGCGGGCTTCGAGTTCGGTGACGCGTCCGCGCAGCTGGTCCTCGTTGGAGGCGGCGACCCACAGCTGGAGGGCGGCGCGGAAGAGGGGGCCGGTGTAGAGGTCGACGAGGGCGGTGACCACGGCGCGGCGGTCCGCGGCCTGCGCGCCGTCGGGGAAGAGGGCGCGCAGGGCGAGGGAGCGTTCCTCGGCGACGTATTCGACGGCGGCGGTGAAGAGGTCCTCGCGGGTGGGGAAGTGGTGCTGGGCGGCTCCGCGGGAGACGCCGGCGCGTTCGGCGACGACGGTGACCGTGGAGCCGGCCCAGCCGTGTTCGGCGAGGCAGGCCACGGCCGCTTCCAGGAGGCGCTGCCGGGTGGCCCGGCTGCGGTCCTGTTTGGGCGCGCGGTCGCGTTCCGCCGTCGTGCTCATGTGCTCACACCACCCATGCGGGGTCCCGTTTCTCCAGGAAGGCCGTCATTCCCTCGCGTGCTTCGGCGGAGGAGAACAGCCGGGCCGAGAGCGCGGTCAGGCCGGCCGCGTCCCGGTCGAATGTTTCCAGCACCCTAGCCGTGAGCAGCCGTTTCGTCTCGGCCAGGGCCTGGGGTGAGGAGCGGCGCAGTCCGTCGAGGACGGGGGCGAGGGCTTCGTCTACGTCGTCGGCGGTGGTGGTGAGGAGGCCGAGGCGTACGGCTTCGGCGGCGTCGAAGCGTTCGCCGGTGAGGTAGTAGCGGGCCAGGGCGCGGGGGTCGGTGCGGGGGATCACCGGGAGGGAGATCACGGCGGGGGCGACGCCGATGCGTACCTCGGTGAAGGCGAAGGTGGCCTCGGGGGAGGCGGCGGCGATGTCGCAGGCGGCGAGGAGCCCGAGGCCGCCGGCGCGGACGTGTCCGGTGATGCGGGCGACGACGGGTTTGCGCAGGTGGAGGATCTGCCGGAGCAGGTCGACGAGGGCGTCGGGGTGGGGCGGGTCGCGCAGGTCGGCGCCGGCGCAGAAGGTGGTGCCGGTGTGGGTGAGGACGACGGCGCGGACGTCGGGGTCCTTGGCGCTGTCGGTGAGGGCGTCGGCGAGGGCGGTGACGAGGGCGGCGGACAGGGCGTTGCGGGTGTCCGGGGAGTCGAGGCTGAGGGTGTCGATGCCGCGGGTGCGGCTGCGGCCGACGAGGGTGGTCATGGGCGCTCCCGGAGCCGGCGCCGCAGGATCTTGCCGGAGGCGGCGCGGGGCACGGCGTCGATGAAGGTGATCTTGCGGATGCGTTTGTAGGGGGCGACGCGTTCGGCGACGTACATCATGATCTCGGCGTCGGTGAGGTCGGCGGCGGTGGGCTGGCGGACGACGTGGGCGTGCGGGAACTCGTTGCCGTCGGGGTCGAGGTCGCCGATGACGGCGGCGTCGGCGATGCCGGGGTGGGTGAGCAGGAGGGCTTCGAGTTCGGCGGGGGCGACCTGGAAGCCCTTGTACTTGATGAGTTCCTTGACGCGGTCGACGACGAAGAGCCAGCCGTTCTCGTCGACGTGGCCGACGTCGCCGGTGTGCAGCCAGCCGTCGGGGTCGATCATGGCGGCGGTGGCGTCGGGGCGGCCGAGGTAGCCCTTCATGACCTGGGGGCCGCGGATGAGGATCTCGCCGGACTCGCCGGCGGGGAGGTCCTTGTCGGGGTCGTCGAGGGAGACGATCCGCATCTCGGTGCCGGCGATGAGCTTGCCGACGGTGCCGGCGGGGGCCTCGTCCATGGCGTCGAGGGGGACGACGTGGGTGCCGGGGGACAGTTCGGTCATGCCGTAGGCCTGGCCGACGGGTGGCAGGCCGAGGCGTTGTGAGCAGGCCGCGGCGAGGGCGGCGTCCAGGGGGGCGGCGGCGCTGACGAGGTATTTCAGCGACGACAGGTCGTACTGGGCGACGAGGGGGTGTTTGGCGAGGGCGAGCACGATGGGCGGTGCCACGTACAGGCCGGTGATGCGGTGGGTCTGGATCGCCGCGAGGAAGCTTTCCAGTTCGAAGCGGGCGAGGACGACGACGGTGGCGCCCTTGCGCAGGGGCGCGTTCATCAGCGCGGTGAGGCCGTAGATGTGGAAGAAGGGCAGGACGGCCAGGATGTGTTCGCCGGGTCCCGTGGTGATGGCGGGTTCCAGCTGGGCGAGGTTGGTGGCGATCTGCCGGTGGGTGAGCATCACGCCCTTGGGGATGCCGGTGGTGCCCGAGGAGTACGGCAGGGCGGCCACGTCCTCGGCGGGGTCGATCGTGACGGACGGTTCGGGGGCGGCGGAGCCCAGCATGTCGATCAGGGAGCGGTGGCCGGGTGCCTGGTCGCAGACGAAGATCTCCACGACGCCGCCGGCGAGTTCGGCGGCCCGTTGGGCGATGCCCAGCAGCGGGGAGACGGTGATGATCCAGCGGGCGGCGCAGTCGGCGAGCTGTTTGGCGAACTCCTCGGCGGTGGCCAGGGGGTGGGCGGTGGTGACGGAGGCGCCGGCGCGGGTGGCCGCGTAGAAGGCGACGGGGAAGAACACGGTGTTGGGGCTGTGCAGGGCGAGCACGTCGCCCTTGCGCACGCCGGCCTCGGCGAGTGCCGCGGCGATGCGCCGGTGGAAGCGGTCCACCTGCTCGTAGGTGAGGGTGGTGCCGTCGGTGCCGTCGACGAGCGCGGGGGTGTCCGCGAACTCGGCGGCCCGGCCGAGCACGGCCTCGTGGATGGGGAGGTCTACGGGCTGGACGTCTGCGTACGCACTGCGGAACACGGTTCCTCCAGTCGGTCGCCTAGTACGACTTGGGCAGGCCCAGGGTCTGATGGGAGACGTAGTTGAGAATCATCTCCCGGCTCACCGGGGCAATACGAGCCACACGCGCGGCCGTTATCAACCGGGCGAGGCCGAACTCGCGGGTGAGGCCGTTGCCGCCGAGGGTGTGCACGGCCTGGTCGACGGCTTTCACGCAGGCCTCCCCGGCCGCGTACTTGGCCATGTTGGCGGCCTCGCCGGCACCGAGGTCGTCGCCCGCGTCGTAGAGGTGGGCGGCCTTCTGCATCATCAGCCGGGCCAGTTCCAGGTCGATGTGGGCCTGGGCGAGGGGGTGGGCGATGGCCTGGTGGGCGCCGATGGGGGTGTTCCACACGGTGCGCTCGCGGGCGTACGCGATCGCCTTGGCGAGGGCGTGGCGGCCCATGCCGATCGCGAACGCGGCGGTCATGATCCGCTCGGGGTTGAGCCCGGCGAACAGTTGCAGCAGCCCGGCGTCCTCGTCGCCGACGAGCGCGTCGGCGGGCAGCCGGACGTCGTCGAGGACGAGCTCGAACTGCTTCTCCGCCGCGTTCAGTTCCATGTCGATGGGGCGGCGCTGGAAGCCGGGGGCGTCGCGCGGGACGATGAACAGGCAGGGCTTGAGGCGTCCCGTGCGGGAGTCCTCGGTGCGGCCGACGATGAGGGTGGCGTCGGCGATGTCCACGCCGGAGACGAACACCTTGCGGCCGGTGAGCAGCCAGTCGCCGCTGTCGCCGTCGCGGCGGGCGGTGGTGGTGATGCGGTGGCTGTTGGAGCCGGCGTCGGGTTCGGTGATGCCGAAGGCCATCAGGCGGGATCCGTCCGCGAGTGCGGGCAGCCACTGCTGTTTCTGGGCGTCGGTGCCGAAGCGGGCGATGACGGTGCCGCAGATCGCCGGGGAGACGATCATCATGAGCAGGGGGTTGCCGGCGGCGCCGAGCTCTTCGAGGACGAGGGAGAGCTCGGTGATACCGCCGCCGCCTCCTCCGTAGGCCTCGGGGAGGTTGACGCCGATGTAGCCGAGTTCGGCGGCGTCCTGCCACACCGTGGCGGGGTCTTTGTGGCTGGTGGCGAAGGCCGCGACGGCCTCGCGCAGGGCCTTGTGCTCTTCGGATTCGATGAGGGTGGTCACGGTCGTCCTCCGGGTGCGGTGGTGGGTGGCTGGGCGCGCTCACGCGGCGCCGGCCGCATGTCAGTGCGGGCCCGCGCCCTGGTGCCGGCTGCTTTCGACCACGGCCAGGAGGGTGCCGACCTCCACTTGCTGGCCCTCCGTCACCGGCAGGGCCGTCAAGGTGCCCGTGGTCGGGGCGGAAATGCGGTGTTGCATCTTCATCGCTTCCAGCCAGACGATCGGTTCGCCCGCCTGGACACTCGATCCGGTGATGAGACCGTCGGCGATCTTGACGACCGTGCCGGGCATCGGCGCGAGCAGGGAGCCGGGGGCGTGCTGGGCGGTGGGGTCGGGGAAGCGGGGCAGGACGGTCAGCGCGGTGCCGTTCACCCAGACCCGGTCGCCGTGGCGGGCCACGTCGAAGGTGCGGCGCACGCCGTCCGCTTCGAGGACGACCCGGCCGGGTTCGGCGCGCACCACCCGCACCCCGTCCGCCTCCGCGGCCAGGCCGTCGCGGGTGTGCCGGTAGCGGACCTCGTGCTCCTCCCTCGCCAGGGCGTACCGCTTGACCTGGGGCTGGGAGGGCAGGTTGCGCCAGCCGCCGAAGCGGGAGCGGCCGCAGGCGTCGGCGAGGGCGGCGGCGAGCGGGGCCAGCGGGTCGGCGGCCGGCTCGGTGAGGGCGGCGAGGTGGCGGTCGTAGAAGCCGGTGTCCATGCGGCCGGAGGTGAACTCCTCGTGCCGCAGGGAGCGCACGAGCAGGTCGCGGTTGGTGACCGGGCCGTGCAGGACCGTCCGCTCCAGGGCGCCGGCGAGGGCGCGGACGGCCTCCGCGCGCGTGGGGGCGTGGGCGACGACCTTGGCGATCATCGGGTCGTAGTGGACGCCGATCTCGTCGCCGTCGGTGTAGCCGGTGTCCAGGCGGACGCCGTCGGGTACGGCGAGGCGGTGCAGGGTGCCGGTCTGCGGGGCCCAGTCGCGGGCGGGGTCCTCCGCGTACAGGCGGGCCTCGACGGCGTGGCCACGCGCGTGTGGCGGCTCGCCGGCGAGGGCGTGCCCCTCCGCGACGCGGATCTGCTCGGCGACCAGGTCGAGCCCGAAGACCGCCTCCGTGACGGGGTGTTCGACCTGGAGGCGGGTGTTCATCTCCAGGAAGTGCGCGCGCTCCCCGGCCACCAGGAACTCGACGGTGCCGGCGCCGACGTAGGAGACGGCGCGTGCGGCGCGCACGGCGAGCGCGTGCAGCTCCTGGGTGAGCGGCGCGGGAAGGCCGGGTGCCGGTGCCTCCTCGATCACCTTCTGGTGGCGGCGCTGCAGGGAGCAGTCGCGGGTGCCGAGCGCCCACACCGTGCCGTGGGTGTCGGCGAGGATCTGCACCTCGACGTGGCGGCCGTTCTCCAGGTAGGGCTCGACGAAGACCTCGCCGTCGCCGAAGGCGCTCGCCGCCTCGGCGCGGGCGCCCTCCAGCGCGGACGGCAGGTCCTCCAGGCGGCGCACCACGCGCATGCCGCGTCCGCCGCCGCCCGCGGCCGCCTTCACCAGCACCGGCAGGTCGGCCTCGGTGACCTCCCCCAGCGGTGCGATGCCCATCAGCTCCTTGGCCCGGGTCTTGGAGGCCATGGCCTCGATGGCCTGCGGGGGCGGCCCGATCCAGGTCAGGCCGGCGTCGAGGACGGCGCGGGCGAAGTCGGCGTTCTCCGACAGGAAGCCGTAGCCGGGGTGCACGGCGTCCGCGCCGGCCGCGAGCGCGGCCTTCACGATGAGGTCGCCGCGCAGATACGTCTCGGCGGGCGCCGCTCCCGGCAGCCGTACGGCGGTGTCGGCCACGCGCGCGTGCAGCGCGTGGGCGTCGGCGTCGGAGTGCACGGCGACGGTGCCGATGCCGAGCCGGCGGCAGGTGCGGACGATCCGGCAGGCGATCTCGCCCCGGTTGGCGACGAGCAGGGTCTGGATCATGTTCCTCACATCCGGAAGACGCCGAAGCCGCCGCGTGCGCCCTCGTAGGGGGCGGTGTGGATCGCGGACAGGCACAGGCCGAGGACGGTGCGGGTGTCGCGCGGGTCGATGACGCCGTCGTCGTAGAGCCGGCCGGACAGGAACATCGGCAGCGACTCGGACTCGATCTGCTGCTCCACCAGCGCCCGCAGTTGGGCGTCCGCGTCCTCGTCGTACGGCTGTCCCTTGGCGGCGGCGGACTGGCGGGCGACGATCGACAGCACGCCGGCGAGCTGCTGCGGGCCCATGACGGCGGACTTGGCGCTGGGCCAGGCGAACAGGAAGCGCGGGTCGTAGGCGCGTCCGCACATGCCGTAGTGCCCGGCGCCGTAGGAGGCGCCCATCAGCACGGACAGGTGCGGCACCGTCGAGTTGGACACCGCGTTGATCATCATCGCGCCGTGTTTGATGATGCCGCCCTGCTCGTACTCCTTGCCGACCATGTAGCCGGTGGTGTTGTGCAGGAACAGCAGCGGGATGTCGCGCTGGTTGGCGAGCTGGATGAACTGGGCGGCCTTCTGCGACTCGGCGCTGAACAGCACGCCCTGGGCGTTGGCGAGGATGCCGACCGGGTAGCCGTGCAGGGCCGCCCAGCCGGTGACCAGGCTGGTGCCGTACAGCGGCTTGAACTCGTCGAAGTCGGAGCCGTCCACGATCCGCGCGATGACCTCGCGCGGGTCGAAGGGGGTCTTGAGGTCGCCGGGGACGATGCCGAGCAGTTCCTCGGCGTCGTACTTGGGCGGCTCGGCCGGGCCCGGGTCCGGGTGCGCCTTGCGGTGGTTGAGCCGGGCCACCACGCGCCGGGCCTGCCGCAGCGCGTCGGGCTCGTCCACGGCGAAGTAGTCGGCGAGGCCCGACACGCGCGCGTGCATCTCCGCGCCGCCCAGGGACTCGTCGTCGCTCTCCTCGCCGGTGGCCATCTTCACCAGCGGCGGGCCGCCGAGGAACACCTTCGCCCGCTCCTTGACCATGATCACGTGGTCGGACATGCCGGGGACGTAGGCGCCCCCGGCCGTGGAGTTGCCGAAGACGACGGCGATCGTCGGGATGCCGGCGGCCGACAGCCGTGTCAGGTCGCGGAAGATCGCCCCGCCCGGGATGAAGATCTCCTTCTGCGAGGGCAGGTCGGCGCCGCCGGACTCCACCAGGCTGATGCAGGGCAGCCGGTTGGCGAGCGCGATGTCGTTGGCGCGCAGCGCCTTCTTCAGCGACCACGGGTTGCTCGCGCCGCCGCGCACGGTCGGGTCGTTGGCGGTGATCAGGCACTCCACGCCCTCCACCACGCCGATCCCGGTGACCAGGGACGCGCCGACGGTGTAGTCGCTGCCCCAGGCGGCCAGCGGGGACAGCTCCAGGAACGGCGTGTCCGGGTCGAGCAGCAGCTCGATGCGTTCGCGGGCGAGGAGCTTGCCCCGCCCCCGGTGCCGTTCGACGTACTTCGGGCCGCCGCCCGCGAGCGCCTTGGCGTGCTCGGCGTCGAGGTCGGCGAGCTTGGCGAGCATGGCCTCGCGGTTCGCCCGGTGGTCGGGGGCGGCCGGGTCCAGGGCCGAGGTCAGCACGGTCACAGCAGGGCCTCCGGGATGTCGAGCCGGCGCGAGCGCAGCCATTCGCCGAGCGCCTTGGCCTGGGGGTCGAATCGGGCTTGTGCGGCGACACCGGCGCCGAGCAGTCCCTCGACGACGAAGTTGAGGGCGCGCAGGTTCGGCAGGACGTGCCGGACCACGGTCAGCGGGCGGGTCTCGGGCAGCAACTCCTGGAACCGCTCGGCGGTCAGCTCGTGGGCCAGCCAGCGCCAGGCCTCCTCCGAGCGCGCCCACACCCCGACGTTCGCGTCGCCGCCCTTGTCCCCGCTGCGGGCGCCGGCGACCAGTCCCAGCGGGGCCCGGCGCACCGGCCCCGCCGGCAACGGTTCGGGAAGCTCCGGTTCCGCGACCGGTGACAGGACGGCCGTCTCCGCCGGCGCGGGCACCGGCACGCGCCGCCCGTCGTCCAGCACCGCGACGTGCTCCACCGCGTCCTGCGGGACGTGAGCGGCCTCGAACACCCCATAGGGAGAGCCCTTTCCGGGGGGCGCGAGCACATGGAAGCCGGGGTAGCTCGCCAGCGCCAGCTCGACGGCCGCGCCGCTCAGCGCCCGCCCCACGAGCCGCTGGTCCGGGTCGCGGACGACCAGCCGCAGCAGGGCGCTCGCCGTCTCCTCGGTGTCCGCGTCGGCCCGGTCGGTGCGCACCAGCTCCCAGCGCACCTCGGCGGGCGGCGACTTGGCGAGCGCGTCGGAGAGCTGCTCGCGCACGAGCGCCGCCTTGGCCTCGACGTCCAGGCCGGTCAGCACGAAGACGACCTCGTTGCGAAAGCCCCCGAGCCGGTTGACGCCGACCTTGAGCGTGGGCGGCGGCGCCTCCCCGCGCACCCCCTCGATCCGCACCCGGTCCGGCCCGTCCTGACTCAGCCGTACCGTGTCCAGCCGGGCGGTGACGTCCGGTCCCGCGTACCGGGCGCCCGCCGTCTCGTACAGCAGCTGCGCGGTGACCGTGCCGACGTCGACGAAACCGCCGGTGCCGGGATGCTTGGTGATGACGCTGCTGCCGTCGGCGTGGATCTCGGCGAGCGGGAAGCCGGGGCGGCGCAGGTCGCGGCCGCCGTCGCGGAAGAAGGCGTAGTTGCCGCCGGTGGCCTGCGCCCCGCACTCCAGGACGTGCCCGGCGACGACCGCGCCCGCGAGCCGGTCGTGGTCGCCGGGCTGCCAGCCGAAGTGGGCGGCGGCCGGGCCGGTGACCAGGGCCGCGTCGGTGACCCGCCCGGTGACCACGACGTCGGCGCCGGCGCGCAGGCAGGCGGCGATGCCGTGACCGCCGAGGTAGGCGTGCGCCGCGAGGCTGCCGGGGTGGTGCGCGGCGCGGTCGTCGCCCTCGACGTGCGCGACCCGCACCGGGACGCCGAGCCGGCCGGCGAGCTGCCGTACGGCGTCGGCGAGCCCGGCCGGGTTCAGCCCGCCCGCGTTGGCGACGATCTTCACGCCCCGCTCGTGGGCGAGGCCCAGGCACTCCTCCAGCTGGCGCAGGAAGGTGCGGGCGTATCCGGCGGCGGGGTCCTTCAGCCGGTCCCGGCCGAGGATCAGCATGGTCAGCTCGGCGAGGTAGTCGCCGGTGAGGACGTCCAGCTCACCGCCGGTGAGCATCTCGCGCATCGCGTCGAAGCGGTCGCCGTAGAAACCGGAGGCGTTGCCGATGCGCAGGACGGAGTCGGGGCCGGGGACGGCGTGGGGATGCGTTTCGGTGGGCGTCCGGGGGGCGCCGGCCTGTCGCGTGGCGCCGTCCCCGCTCATCGCTCCTCCCCCGTGGCCGGGCGGCCGGGGCCCGGTGGGCCCGCGAAGGCCTGGGCGATGTCGAGCCACCGGTCGGCGTCGGGGCCTTCCGCGCGCAGGGCCAGGTCGGCGCGGTGCGCGCGCTGGGTGACCAGCAGGCAGAAGTCGAGCGCGGGGCCGGTGACGCGTTGCGGGGCGTCCTCGGGGCCGTAGCTCCACAGGTCGCCGGAGGGGGCGCGCAGGGTGACGCGGAACTCCTCGGCCGGCACGGGCAGCCCGCGCACGCCGAAGGCGAAGTCGCGGGTGCGCACGCCGAGCCGTGCCACGTGCCGGATGCGGTCCGTGGGCGGCCGCCGCACCCTGAGCGCGTCCGCCACGTCCTGGCCGTGCGCCCAGGTCTCCATCAGGCGTGCGGAGGCCATCGAGGCGGCCGCCATGGGCGGGCCGTACCAGGGGAAGCGGGCGCCGGGCGGGGCGGAGCGCAGCGCCTTGTCGAGGGCGGTCCGGCCCTCGCGCCAGCGGTGCAGGAGGGCGTCCGGCGGGAGGGCGGCCCCCTCCTCGGCTCCCTCGTCGACGAAGGTGTCCGGCGCGGCGAGGGCCTGCTCCACCAGCGCGCGGAACCCGTCCTGGTCCGTGACGGCGAGCAGAGCCGAGCGGTCGGTCCAGGCGAGGTGGGCGATCTGGTGGGCGATGGTCCAGCGGGGCGCCGGGGTGGCGAGGGCCCACTGCGCGGGGCTCAACCCGGCCACCAGGCGGTCGAGTTCGTAGCTCTCGTCGCGGAGGTCGTCGATCACGGGCGTCGGATCTGACATGCGGCGAGCATGGCAGCGGGCCCGAAAACAATCAAGCATGCTTGCATGATTTTTTGAGGGCACCGTGTACCCGGTGCGAGCCGCTGCCGGCCCCGCGAAAATCGCGCGCGCCGGCCCGCCCGCCGCCCCTACCGTCGATCCCGATGAATACAACGGACGGAAACGACACAGACGGTTACTTCGGAGAATCGGTCGCGGCCACCTACGACGAGTCGTCCGCGGAGATGTTCGAACCCGAGCGCGTCGAACCCGCCGTCGATCTCCTCGCGGAGCTGGCGAGCGGCGGCCGGGCGCTGGAACTGGGCGTCGGCACCGGCCGTATCGCGCTCCCGCTGGCACGGCGCGGCGTCGAGGTGCACGGCATCGACCTGTCCCGGGCGATGACGGACCGGCTGCGCGCCAAGCCGGGCGGCGACGCGATCGGCGTGACGATCGGCGACTTCGCCACCACGCGGGTGGACGGCACCTTCTCGCTCGCCTACCTGGTCTTCAACACGATCAACAACCTGACCACGCAGGACGCCCAGGTGGACTGCTTCCGCAACGCCGCCGCCCACCTGGAGCCCGGCGGCTGCTTCGTCGTGGAGGTCGGCGTGCCCGACCTGCGGCGGCTGCCGCCGGGGCAGACCGCGGTGCCGTTCCGCGTGGACGGCTCACGGCTGGGCTTCGACCTGTACGACGTGGCGACGCAGTCGCTGAGCTCGCACCACGTGACCGTACGGGAGGACGGCACCGTCTCGTACGTCTCGATCCCGTTCCGCTACGTGTGGCCCGCCGAACTGGACCTGATGGCCCGGCTCGCGGGGATGCGGCTGCGGCACCGCTGGGAGGACTGGGACCGCTCACCGTTCACGAACGAGAGCCGGCGCCATGTGTCGGTGTGGGAGAAACCGGGCGCCTGACCGGCGGCGCGGCTGCGCCTCCTGGGTCGCTGCGGGCCCGGCAGCGGGGCTGCACTTCCCGGGTTGGCCGCCTGGCCCGGCAGCGGGGCTGCGCCTCCCGGGTGGCCGCCTGGCCCGGCAGCGGGCTTGCGCCTCTCGGGCGGGCTTGCGTTGCCGGGTGGGTTACGCCTCCCGGGTCGGCCTGCGCCGTCCCACCTGTGTGCGGACCGCGCCCATGCTCGCCGCGATGACCAGGGCGATCGCGATCGCCTCGACCGGGGAGAGGGCCTGGCCCAGGATCAGAAAACCGGCCGTCGCGGCGATGGCGGGCTCCAGGCTCATCATGATGGCGAAGGTGGGCGCGGGCAGCCGGCGCAAGGCAAGCAGTTCCAGGGTGTACGGCAGGACGGACGACAGCAGCGCGACCGCCGCGCCGAGGCCGACGGTGACCGGGTCGACCAGCCGGGAGCCGGCCTCCGCGATGCCGAGCGGCAGGAACAGCACCGCGCCGACCGCCATCGCCAGCGCCAGCCCGTCGGCCTGCGGGAAGCGGCGGCCGGTGCGGGCGCTGAAGGTGATGTACGTCGCCCACATCGCGCCCGCACCGAGCGCGAACGCGACGCCGACCGGGTCGAGGTCGCCGAATCCGCCGCCGCTGAGCAGGAACACCCCGGCCAGCGCCAGCCCGGCCCAGACGAAGTTGAGGGCGCGGCGGGAGGTGAGCACGGACAGGGCCAGCGGGCCCAGCACCTCCAGGGTGACCGCGGGTCCGAGCGGGATGCGGGCGACGGCCTCGTAGAACAGGCCGTTCATGCCGGCCATCGCGACACCGAAGGCGATCACCGTGCCCCAGTCGGCGCGCGAGTGGCCGCGCAGTCTCGGCCGGCAGACCAGCAGCAGCACCACGGCGGCGACCAGCAGCCGCAGCGACACCACGCCGAGGGCACCCGCCCGCGGCATCAGCGTCACCGCGAGCGCGCCGCCGAACTGCACCGAGGTGCCGCCCGCGAGCACCAGGCCGACGGGGCCCAGCGAGCCGAGACGGCCGGCGCGGGAGGCGGCCGCCGTCGCGGCACGGGCGGCCTCGGGCGTGGTCACGGCCGCGGAGGCCGCAGCAGCGGAGGCCGCCGAACCGGGGTTCGTCGGGCCGGGGGTCGCCGAGGCGGACGGGGCGGTGTCGGGGCGGGTCACGGGCGGTCCAGGGGCTTGTGGCGTGCGGAGGTCTCAATCGGTGACGCGTACGGTGCACTGTTCATCGTAATGCACTGCGAAGTCGAGAGTAATGGACTTCGTCAGGGGCGTGAAGCCCTCATGCCACTGTCCCGGAGGATGAGATTCCTGTCCAGGCGGGCCCGGAGAAAAAGGAGTGGGCGGACCGGCGGAGGGGCTGATAGCTTCCAGGTCGACCGTGGCTCTGCCGGAGGAGGTGACACCCGTGAACGCTGTATCGAGGTGGGTGCTCCCCCTTTCCGTCACGGTGTGCGACTGACTCAGGTGTCGTCGGAGCGCCCCATCAGAGGCACTCCTGAGAGGCGAACACCTATGAACACTGTGACGATCACGCGGGTCGCGACGACGCAGTGGGAGGCCGTGACCGACGAGCGGATCGTCGGCCGGGGCGATGTCTCCCACCGGCCCGACGGGCGGCTCTTCCTCAGCATCGACGTCTGGCAGGACGCGGTCTTCGACCAGCTCGCCACCGCCATGCTGGCGGAGCTGCCCAAGCCGCTGCACACTCTGGTCGACGAGACCGACCACGCCCTCACCGCGCGCTGGGCACGGCTCGGCTTCACCGTAGGACGCCGTGAGCGGGAGTACGTCCTGCCCACCGACCCGCGGGAGAACGGGCTCGGCGCCTCCCACCTCCCCGCCGGGGTGACGATCCTGCCCGCCGGCGAGGCGGACGAGAGCCGCCTGCGCGCCCTGGACCACGCGATCCGCGAGGAGGTCGAGGCCACCGTCGGCTGGCACACCATGCCGGCCGAGATGCTGCGCGGACCGGCCGGCGACACCCTGGTGGACCCGTCGAAGTACGCGGTGGCCGTCCGCGACGGCGCGTACGTCGGCCTGGTCCGGGTCGTGCCGATCCGCACCCGGGCGCGCATCGGGCTGCTCGCGATCCGCGCCGACCAGCGCCGGCAGGGCATCGGGCGGGCGCTGCTCGCCCACGCGCTGGGCGCGCTGCACCACGCCGGGATCGACTCCGCCTGGGCCGAGGTCGACGAGTCCAACGCCGCGGCGATCGCGCTGGTCGAGGGCGCCGGCGCCCGGCGACCGGGCGGCTACCTGGAACTGGTCCGCCCCTGACGCCACGCCCACGCCGGGCCGAGCCGAGCCGAGCCCTACCGGGCCGAGCAGGGCCCAACCGGCCGAACCGAGCCCGACCGGCCGAGCCGGAACGCAGGCCCACTCACCCACCCGCTCCATCCCTCACCCCATCCATCTCACCGAATCGAAAAGCAGGAGACCTTGGCGAGAAAAGCGAACGGCCTGGAAATCGAGGGCACCGTCCTCGAGTGCCTGCGCAACGCCACCTTCAAGGTGGAGTTGCAGAACGGGCACCACGTGCTCGCGCACATCAGCGGGAAGATCCGGAAGAACTACATCAAGATCCTCCCCTTCGACCGCGTGCTCGTGGAGCTGAGCCCGTATGACCTGACCCGCGGCCGGATCCTCTACCGGTACCGCACCTGACCGGACCCGACCTGACGGGCCTGACCGGGCCTGACCGGGCCTGACCGGGCCTGATCCGCAGGAGGCGTGCGCCCGGGCGAGCACCCCGGGCGCACCGCCTCACCCCTCGGCATCCTCACCTGCCGCATCCAGCGCGTCCGCCAGGACCTCCGCCAGGTGCCGGCCGCGGATGCCGCCCAGCTGCTCCAGCTGGGTGCGGCAGGAGTAGCCGTCCGCCAGGACCACCGCCTCGGCCGGTGCCTGGCGCACCGAGGGCAGCAACTGGTCCTCCGCGCACGCGGCCGACACCGCGTAGTGGCCGCGCTCGAAGCCGAAGTTGCCCGCGAGGCCGCAGCAGCCGCCGCTCAGCTCGCCGGTCAGCCCGGCGGCCGCGCGCAGCCGGCGGTCGGCGGCGTCGCCGAGCACCGCGTGCTGGTGGCAGTGGGTCTGACCGGTCACCGGGCGGTCCAGGACCGGTGGGCTCCAGTCGGGGGCGAACCGTTCCAGTGCCTCCGCGAAGGTCACCACCCGCTCCGCCAGCCGGGCCGCCCGCGGATCGTCGTGCAGCAGCTCGGGCAGGTCGCCGCGCAGGGCGGCGGCACAGCTCGGCTCCAGCACCACCACCGGCAGGTCCGTCTCCAGCACCGGCGCCATCAGCTCCAGCGTCCGCCGCAGCACCGCACGCGCCCGGTCGAGCTGGCCGGTGGAGATGTACGTCAGCCCGCAGCACACCCGCGCTCTGCGGGCCGTGAGCAGCGCCGCCGCGCTTCTCGACCTCGCGTCCCCGACGGGCCGGCCGCGCATCCGCAGCGTCGGCGGCAACGTCACCCGCAGCCCGGCCGCCTCCAGCACCCGCACCGCCGCGCGGCCGACGGAGGGCGAGAGGTGCTCGGTGAAGGTGTCCGGCCACAGCACCACCAGCCGTCCCCCACCGCCCTGCACCTGGCCACGGCCCTGCACCTCACCACCGCCCTGCACCCGGCCACGGCCGTGCACCTCGCCACCGCCCTGCGCCCGGCCCCCACCGGCCACTTGGCCACGACCGCTCGCCTGGCCACCACCCATCGGCCCGCCCCCACCGATCCGCCGGCCACCACCAGTCCCCCCGCCACCCGTCGACCCGCCGACCGCAGTCGCCCCCCGCCCCCGCCACCACCGGCTGAACGGCTCCCTGGCCACCCGCGGTATCTCCCGCTCGGCCGCGATCCCGCCCCACCGCTTGGCCAGGCGGGCCAGCGGGCCGATCGCTGCCGCCGCGTTCACCAGGCCCGCCGCGCGCAGCACCGCCACCCACCGCAGCCACTCGGGCAGCCGGCCCATCGTGTAGTGGGCCGCGGGGCGGCGGCGGCCCGCGTAGTGGTGGTGCAGGAACTCCGCCTTGTACGTGGCCATGTCGACGCCGACCGGGCAGTCGGAGCGGCAGCCCTTGCAGGACAGGCACAGGTCCAGGGCGTCCCGCACCTCCGCCGAGCGCCAGCCGTCGGTGACCACCTCCCCGGCGAGCATCTCGTGCAGCAGCCGGGCCCGCCCGCGCGTGGAGTGCTCCTCCTCGCCGGTCGCCCGGAACGACGGGCACATCACCGCCGGGCCGGACACCGTGGTCGTGCGGCACTTGGCGACGCCGACGCAGCGGCGCACCGCCGCGGAGAAGTCGCCGCCGTCGGCCGGGTAGCCGAACGCCACGTCCACCTTCTCGCGGGGCAGCACGGAGAAGCGCAGGTCCGCGTCCAAGGGGGCCGGGCGGACCAGCATGCCGGGGTTGAGCAGGTCGTCGGGGTCCCACACCGCCTTGGCGCGCTCGAAGAGGGAGACCATCCCCGCGCCGTACATCACCGGCAGCAGCTCCGCCCGCGCCTGCCCGTCGCCGTGCTCCCCGGACAGGGAGCCGCCGTGGGCGACGACCAGGTGGGCGAGCTCCTCGGAGAAACGGCGGAAGCGGGCGACGCCGGCCTCGGTGAGCAGGTCGAAGTCGACGCGGACGTGGATGCAGCCGTCCCCGAAGTGGCCGTAGGGCGTACCGCGCAGCCCGTGCGCGGACAGCAGGGCGCGGAAGTCCCGCAGATAGGCGCCGAGCCGGGCGGGCGGCACCGCGCAGTCCTCCCAGCCGGGCCAGGCCTCCGAGCCGTCTGGCATCCGGGTCGCCGTGCCGGACGCGTCCTCGCGGATGCGCCACAGGGCCCGCTGGTCCGCCGGGTCGGTGACGACCAGCGCGTCGAGTACGTCGGCCGCGCCCACGACCGCTTCCGCCGCCGCCCTCGCCTCGGCCGGCGTCGCCCCGCCGGTCTCCACGAACAGCCATGCCCCGCCCCTGGGCAGGCCCGCGGTCGGCGGCACCAGGTCGGCCGCCATGCCCTCGACGGTGAGCGGGCCGTGGACCAGCAGTCCGGCGGCGGCCTCGGCGGCGGCGCTCTCGTCGGCGTAGCCGAGCACGGCCAGGGCGCGGGCGCGCGGCGCCTGAACGAGCCGTACGACCGCCTCGGTCAGCACGCCCCAGGTGCCCTCGCTGCCGCAGAAGGCGCGGGCCACGTCCGCGCCCCGCTCCGGCAGCAGCGCGTCCAGCGCGTACCCGGAGATGCGGCGGGGCAGGTCGGGGAAGCCGGTGCGCAGCCGCGCCAGTTCGCCGTCGACCAGGTCCCGCAGTCCCGCCGGGGCGCCCGCCCAGCCCTGTCCGAGCCGCAGGCGTGCGCCGCGCCCGGTGATCACGGACAGCTCCCGCACGCTGTCGGCGGTGGTGCCCCAGGCCACGGAGTGGGAGCCGCAGGAGTTGTTGCCGATCATCCCGCCGAGCGTGCAGCGGCTGTGGGTGGAGGGGTCGGGGCCGAAGCGCAGACCGTGGGGGGCGGCGGCCTCCTGGAGCCGGTCGAGGACCAGTCCGGGCTGGACGACGGCCGTCCGCGTGCCCGGGTCGAGGTGCAGCAGCCGGTTCATGTGCCGGGTGAAGTCCAGGACCACGCCCGTGCCCGTCGCCTGCCCGGCGATCGACGTGCCCCCGCCGCGCGCGACCACCGGCACCCCGCGCGCCCGGCAGACCTCCAGCACGGCGGCCACGTCGTCGGCGTCTCTCGGCGCCACCACGCCCAGCGGGACGCGCCGGTAGTTGGACGCGTCCATGGTGACCAGCGCCCGGGAGGCGGTGTCGAAACCCACCTCGCCCCGGACGGCGGCGCGCAGCTCCGCTTCGAGACCCGAGTGATCCGTCATGCGTCCAGGATGCATCCGCTCACGCACAGTCACCGCGACTTTTCCACAGCCCCGGCCCTATCGTCATACGAATCGTCGTACGAATCGACCAGTCCATCCCCCGGCGATCCTGTCTCATCCGACGGACACGTTTCCGTCCGGTTTGGCCCAGCCGATACCCTCCGACTCGTGGCCGACATCCAGATTCCCGCTGACATCAAGCCCGCCGACGGACGTTTCGGCGCGGGTCCCTCCAAGGTGCGGACCGAGGCGCTGGACGCCCTCGCCGCCACCGGCACCTCCCTCCTGGGCACCTCCCACCGCCAGGCGCCCGTGAAGAACCTGGTGGGCCAGGTCCGCGAGGGCATCTCCGAGCTGTTCCAGCTGCCCGAGGGCTACGAGGTGATCCTCGGCAACGGCGGCTCCACGGCGTTCTGGGACATCGCGACCCACGGTCTGATCGAGAACAAGTCGCAGCACCTCACCTTCGGCGAGTTCAGCTCGAAGTTCGCCAAGGCGGCCAAGCTGGCCCCGTGGCTGGCCGAGCCCACCGTCGTCTCCGCCGACCCGGGCACCCACCCGGAGGCGCGGGCCGAGGCCGGTGTGGACGTCTACGCGTTCACCCACAACGAGACCTCGACCGGTGTCGCCATGCCCATCAAGCGGGTGGAGGGCGCCGACGAGGGCGCCCTGGTCCTGGTCGACGCCACCTCCGGCGCCGGCGGCCTGCCCGTCGACGTCAGCGAGACGGACGTCTACTACTTCGCCCCGCAGAAGTCCTTCGCCTCCGACGGCGGCCTGTGGATCGGCGTCTTCTCCCCGGCCGCGATCGAGCGCGCCGAGCGGATCCACGCCTCCGGCCGGCACGTCCCGGAGTTCTTCTCCCTGCCGACGGCGATCGACAACTCCCGCAAGAACCAGACGTACAACACCCCCGCCCTCGCCACCCTCTTCCTGCTCAACCAGCAGCTGGAGTGGATCAACGGCCAAGGCGGCCTGGACTGGGCCGTGCGCCGCACCGCGACCTCCGCGCGCACGCTGTACGGCTGGGCGGAGGACGTGAAGTTCGCGACGCCGTTCGTCACGGACCCGGCCAAGCGCTCGCAGGTCATCGGCACGATCGACTTCTCGGACGACATCGACGCCGCGGCCGTCGCCAAGGTGCTGCGCGCCAACGGCATCGTCGACACCGAGCCGTACCGCAAGCTCGGCCGCAACCAGCTGCGCGTCGCGATGTTCCCGGCGATCGACCCGGCGGACGTCGAGGCGCTGACGAAGTGCATCGACTACGTGATCGAGAAGCTCTGATCACGTAGATCCGACGACGAGGGGCGCCCGGTGCCACACCGGGCGCCCCTCGCGCGTGTCACGGGACCGGGCGACGCCCACCCGGCCCCGCAGCGGCTCACGCGGCCGTACAGCTCACGCGGCCTCGGGATGCACGCCGCCATGCAGCTGACGTCGCCGTACAGCTCACGCGGCCGTAGGGTTCACGCCGCCGTGCAGCTCACGCTCGGTGTTCCCGCGCCCCCGGGTGCGCCGCCGAAGCCGAAGCCGGCCGAACCGCCCACCGGTACCGACCCGTTGTGGGCGGCGTTGACGGCGGTCACCGTCTGGCCGCTCTGGGTCGCGGTGGCGTTCCAGATGTTGGTGATCTTCTGCGATCCGGGGAAGGACCACGTCACCTTCCACGACGACAGCGCGGCGGTGCCCGTGTTGCTCACCTTCACCTCGGCGTTGAAGCCGCTGCCCCAGTCGTTGGTGACCGTGTAGGTGGCGCTGCACGCGTGCGTGCCGCCGCCTCCGCCACCGTCGCCGCCACCGCCGCCGGTGCCGGTGCCGGTGCTCGGGAAGAGCGGCGCCTTGATGCCCGTGAGGTAGCCGTCCTTGACCGTGTCGACGGTGGTCCAGTCGCTGTTGAGGATGCCGCCGGTGTCACCGGAGTTGGGGTTCAGCGACCAGAAGGTCCAGTGGAAGGAGTCGGCGCCGTAGGTCGCGGTGGGCCGCAGGTAGGACGCCAGGGCGGCCAGCCACTTCTGGTCGACCGTCGACTGCAGGGTGGTGCCGAACTCGCCGACCCACACGGGGGCGATGTTCTGCTTGAACAGGTAGCCCCAGTACTTGTCCCAGATCCCGGGCATGTTGGACGGGAAGGACGGATCGCTGAACCAGCTCTGCTGGGCGACGCTGGTGGCGTAGTCGTGGGCCGAGTACACGACCCGGTTCGCCACGTCGAGCTGCACCGGGTACTGCCCGGCGCCCATCAGGTTGCCGCCCCACCAGCCCGAGACGCCGTTGTAGGTCTGCACGCCCTCGACGAAGACGAGCAGGTCCGGATTGACGGCGAGGACCGCGTTGCCGGCGCGCTGGGCGGCGAGCCGCCAGTCCTTCGTCGTGTCGCCGCAGCCCCAGCAGGCGGGGTCGTGCGGCTCGTTGTGCAGGTCGATGCCGATGACCGCGTCCTGCCCGTCGTAACGGGCGGCGAGCGCCTTGAGGTTGGTGATCCAGGTCGACTCCGGCACCGACGCCGTGTACCAGAGCGCGCTCTGCCCGGCCGAGTCGGGCCGGTGCCGGTCGAGGATGACCTTGAGCCCGTCCTGGCCGGCGTACGTGACGATCTTGTCGAGGACCTGGAGGGAGGTCAGGCCCTGGAGGTCGGCGTTCATGCCGCCGGAGACGTTGATGCTGTCCGGCATGGTGCCGGGCTTGAGGATGTCGTCGCTGTAGGGGATGCGCAGGGTGTTGTAGCCCAGCGACCTGATCTGGTCGATCACGCTCTTGTAGTCGCGGGACCAGAGGCCGTGGACGACGTGGTTGCTCGTTTCGAAGCCGAACCAGTTGATGCCGGCGATCCGCACGGGATGCCCGGCCGCGTCCAGGATCTGACGGCCGCTGGTGTGCCAGTACCCGGCGCCGGGGGTGTCGGCGGCGTGCGCCGTGTGCGCGCCGGCCAGGGGCAGCAGAAGCGCGGCCGCCGCGGCGCAGAGCGCTCTTCGTAAGCTGCGGAACATGGGCTGCTTCCTCTCGGGGCTGTCGGAGTGAGCGGAACGGGGAGTGGAACGAACGCGGTTGGGAGCGCTCCCATGCAGAGAACAGGAAAGGGCGCCTTTCATGCACGCGTCAACCCTGCGGACGTGTTCGCGTTCGAACTCCGAAGTCACGGCAGGGATGGCCGAAAACCACCCCTGCGGCAGCCCCTCCCAGCGCGCCGAGCCCCCTCACCCGCGCCGAACCCATGTCAGCCGCGTCGAGCCCCTGCCACCCGCGCCGAACCCATGTCAGCCGCAGCCGAGCCCCCGTCAGGCGCGCCGAGCCCATGCCGGCCCGCCGGGAGCCCTGTCAGCCACGTCGAGAGAGCCCCGTCAGCCGCGCCGGAACAGCCTCCGCAGCCCGAACAGGGCGAGGCAGGCGGCACCCACCGCCAGGGCACCGGTCGTCAGGCTGATGTCGTGCCCGCCCCCGCCGGCCTTCCCCGACGCCGAAGGGCCCTGCCCCGCACCGGAGTCGGCGCCGCCGCCCGGTGCGTCCCGGACGACGACCTCGCTCCCCGCGCCCTCGCTGCTGTAGAGCAGCTTCTTGCCGTCGGCGGAGTAGGTGACGCCCTCGCCCTGGCGTTGCAGGGGCACGTCCAGCCGCCCGGCCTTCTTGATCTTCCCGCCGTTCCAGTCGTAGGCGATGCCGCCGAAGTAGCCGCGGACGGCGAGGTGTTCGCCGTCCGGGGAGAAGGCGGCGTCGGTGGCCCACAGGTCGACGGGGGCGACGGGCCGGAAGAGGTTGGTGCCGGACGCGGAGAGCCGGGCCGGGCCCTCGAAGAGGTGCCCGCCGTCCTCGTGCTTGTCGACGATGTAGACGCGCCCGGTCTTCGGGTGGACGAGCAGCGACTCGGCGTCGCGCGGCCCGCCCTCGTACTTGACGATGTACTGCGTGGCCTTGACGGTCTGGTCCTTGAGCTCCTTGGGCTCGGGCAGCTTGTAGATCCACACGTACGGCCACCGGCCGCCGAAGTTGTCGCCGATGTCGCCGACGTAGATCTCGTTGCCGGGGCCGATGGAGATGGCCTCGACGTCCCTCGGCGTGCCGATGCCCTTGAGGGTGAGGCGGGCGACCGTGCGGCCGGTGGAGCCGTCGACGGCGTACAGGTACGGGCCGTCGTCGCTGTCGTTGTGCGTCCAGTAGACGCCCGGGTGCAGCCGGGAGGCGGCCAGCCCGCTGGACTCGGTGATGCGCGGGTCCTGGAGGGTGAACCCCTGGTCGCCGTCGGCGGCGGAGGCAGGCGCGGCGGGCGCGGCGAGCGCGGCCACGAGCAGGGCCCCGGCGAGCAGGGCGAACGGTCGGCGCATGCCCTCCAGCCTGCCATCCCGCTCGCGCGGCGGGTGATCGGCGGCGGGTACCGGGGGCCTTGACCGGTGCATCCTGGCCGGTACCGGGGCTTCGTAGCCGGTGCATCCTGGCCGGTACCGGGGCTTCGTAGCCGGTGCATCCTGGCCGGTACCGGGGCTTCGTAGCCGGTGCATCCTGGCCGGTACCAGGGGTCCGTGGCCGGTTTCACACTGCGCGCCAGGGTTCGGCCGAGTGCTGATCGTCCATGATGAGCGGATGCTCAGGTTCATGCCCGTCGGTGACTCCCAGACGATCGGCAGCGCCGGTGAACACACCTGGCGTTACCGCATGTGGCAGCACCTGTCCGCGACGTACGACGGCCCGTTCGAGATCGTCGGCCCGCGCGAGACGCTGTACGACCAGCAGGCCGGCGCGCCCGTGTCGTACGCCTACGCCGACCCGGAGTTCCCCCGCGCCCACCTGGCCGGCTGGGGTGAGGGCTGGCTGCACATGGCCCCGCTGATCGAGGACGCGGTACGCGAACACCGGGCCGACGTGCTGCTCGTCGCGCTGGGATTGATCGACCTCGGCTTCTACACCAACGCCGAGCAGACCGCCGAGAACGTGACCGCCTTCGTGGCGGGGGCGCGGGCCGCCAACCGGCGGGTGCGGATGGTGGTGCTGCCGGTGATCCCCAATGTGCGGGCCACGGCGGACGCGCCCTTCGCCGCGGAGGTCGCCCGCTTCAACGAGCTGCTGGGCAAGGCCGTCGCCGACCTCGACACCCCCGGCTCCCCCCTCCTGCTCGCCTCGCCCCCGGCCGGCTACGACCTCCGCACCGACACCTACGACGGGACGCACCCGAGCGCGAGCGGCGAGCACAGAATCGCGGGAGCGTTCGCGGAGGCCATGTGGCAGGCATGGGGGGTCGGCGGCCCGTACCGCCCGTGACGCGGTCACCGTGCGTATCGTGGTCCTGCGCGGCTGTGCCTGTCCGTGGCGCAGCCGGGGAGGAGCGCCACGATGACCGTCGTCGAAGACAGGATCGAGATGGCCGACGCCGACGCCAACACCATCAGTCTGGACCAGTGGTTCGAGCGGCTCGAGCGTATGCCCGTCCCCGAGGGATACAGGGTCGAGATCGTCGAGGGCAACGTTTTCATGACGCCGCAACGGGACACTCATTGGCACATCACCTTCCGGATCGCAGGGGCTGTCGCGGCCAAGTTCGGCATGGAGAAGGTCCTCTCGGACGTCCGGATCGACTTCCCGGGCTACAAGAACGGCTTCTGCCCGGACGTGGCCCTGCTCAGCGAGTCGGCAAAGAAGGACGACAAAGGTCGCTGGAACTGCCAGGACGTCGACTTCGTCGCAGAGGTCATCTCCGGCGGGACAGCCCAGAACGACTACGGACCCAAGATGCGGGCGTACGCGGCCGCCGAGGTCCCTCTCTATCTCGTCGCCGACCCCTACCAGGGCCGCTGTTACGTCTACACCGACCCCAAGGACGGCGACTATCGGACGCGGACACCCGTCGACTTCGGAGAGGACATCGACCTCACCGGCACCGTCGTCGATCTGGTCCTCAAGACCGACGGCTTCCCCCGCGACTGACCTTGCTTCGAGCGCGCTCCAAGCCGTTGGCTAAGGAGTCATGAAGTACACGCAGCTCGGACGCACCGGACTCAAGGTCAGCCGTCTCGTTCTCGGCACGATGAACTTCGGGCCCCAGACCGACGAACCCGACAGCCACGCGATCATGGACGCGGCGCTGGACGCGGGGATCAACTTCTTCGACACCGCCAACGTCTACGGCTGGGGTGAGAACAAGGGCCGTACCGAGTCGATCATCGGCAACTGGTTCGCCCAGGGGGGCGGGCGGCGCGAGAAGACCGTCATCGCCACCAAGGTGTACGGCAACATGGCCGCCGACGGCGCCCAGCCCTGGCCCAACCACGACAAGCTCTCCGCGGTGAACATCCGCCGGGCCGTGGACGCGAGCCTGAAGCGGCTGCAGACGGACTACATCGACCTCTACCAGTTCCACCACGTCGACCGCAGCACCCCGTTCGAGGAGATCTGGCAGGCGATCGACGTCCTGATCCAGCAGGGCAAGATCCTCTACGTCGGCTCGTCGAACTTCCCCGGCTACAAGATCGCCCAGGCCAACGAGATCGCCGCCCGCCGCGGCGGGACGATCGGCCTGGTCAGCGAGCAGTGCCTGTACAACCTGTTCGAGCGCCGCGCCGAGATGGAGGTCATCCCGGCCGCGCAGGACTACGGCCTCGGGGTCATCCCCTGGTCGCCGCTGCACGGCGGCCTGCTCGGCGGGGTGATCAAGAAGGAGGTCCAGGGCGGACGCCGGGCCTCCGGGCGCGCGGCCGACACCCTCGCCGACCCCGCCGCCCGGGCGCGGATCCAGGCGTACGAGGACCTGCTCGACAAGCACGGCCTGGAGCCGGGCGAGGTCGCGCTGGCCTGGCTGCTGACCCGGCCCGGCGTGACCGGCCCGATCGTCGGCCCGCGGACGGCGGAGCAGCTCGAGTCGGCGCTGCGGGCCGTCGAGCTGAAGCTGAGCGAGGAGCTGCTGTCCGGGCTGGACGAGATCTTCCCCGGTCCGGGCCCGTCGCCCGAGGCGTTCGCCTGGTAGACCTGCCGGCCGGCGACCGGCCGGGAGCGCAGTCGTCGTGGCGGCGGCGGGTCGGCTACTTTCCGACCGCCGCCGCCACGATCACCACCACGAACATCAGCACGAGCACGGCAGCCATGATCCGGTTACGGGTCTTCGGGTCCACGGCGTCGAGCCTAGCCGGACACGCCGAGTGACCAGCGTTCGACCGTTTCATAGCGGGGCTGCTCGCCGGGCACGCCCGAGCGCGGCAGATTGCTGCGCACGAGGACCAGCTCGCCGACCGTCCAGCGCGGGGAGGCGAAGTCGCCGAGCGCCGTCACGTACGGCCGCACGTCGACCGAGGCCCGGCTGCGGGCCACGGTCAGGTGGGCCTTGTAGCGGCGGTGCTCCCCCATCGCCACGCCCGCCTTGCGGCCGGCCGCCTCGGCCCGGTCGGCGAGCAGCCGCAGGGCCTCCACGTCGCCGTCCGCCCCGGTCCACAGCGCCTTGCCGTGCCCGAACTGGCCGCCGCCGCGCAGGGCGATCTCGAAGGGAGCGGTGCGGTGGGCGGCGCGCGCCAGCCGCTCCGACAGCTCCGGTACGACCTCCTCGTCCACCTCGCCGTAGAAGGCGAGCGTGAAGTGCCAGCCGGGGCGGCCGGTCCAGCGCAGCCCGTCCGCCCCGGGGAGCTTCTTCAGCGCGTCGACTTCGGCGGCCAGTCCCCGGGTGACCTCGTCGGGCGGCAACACGGCGGCGAAGAGTCTCATGGGGCCAGTGTGCCTCCGGGCACCCGCATGCCCCGGGCGTGTCCCGGTCACCGTGCGTATCGTCGTCCTGCCCGGCTGCACATGACACGCCCGGAGGGCCAGGGTCTTTCGTTTGGATCAGGCGAGCCCGGCCTGATCCGAACGAGAGCCCCTAGGCCGCCGTGGCCAGTTCCTCCCGCCGTTCGCGCGGCACGAAGCGCACGTGCGGGTGGCCGCCGTTCCAGCCGAACGACAGGCGCAGGCCGCCCGCCCGGGCGAGGGCCAGGGCGATGCCCGCGGCCGCCAGGGCCGAGATCGCGCCGCCGACCGCGAGGCCCGCGCGCACACCGTAGGCGTCGGTGACCCAGCCGGCGATGGGCGCGCCGATCGGCGTGCCGCCCATGAACACCATCATGTACAGAGCCATGACGCGGCCCCGCATGGCCGGGTCGGTGGACATCTGGACGCTGGTGTTGGCGGTGACGTTGACCGTCATGCCGAACATGCCGATGGGGGCCATCAGCAGCGCGAACAGCCACAGCGAGGGCGCCACGGCGGCGATCAGCTCCAGCAGGCCGAAGGCGAGCGCCGCCCCGATCAGCACCCGCATCCGGGACGTGCCGCGGCGGGCCGCGAGCAGGGCGCCGGCCAGGGAGCCGACGGCCATTACGGTGTTGAAGAGGCTGTAGGAGCCGGCACCGGCGTGGAAGACGTCGTCGGCGAAGGCCGACAGGTACACCGGGAAGTTGAAGCCGAAGGTGCCGATGAAACCGACCAGCGCGATCGTCCAGATCAGCTCGGGCCGCCCGGCCACATAGCGCAGGCCCTCGCGCAGCTGTCCCTTGCCGCGCGGCGCGCGCTCGACGACGTGCAGCTCACGGGCGCGCATCAGGAGCAGGGAGCCGATGGTGAAGGCGAACGACAGGCCGTTGAAGAGGAAGGCGTAGCCGGTGCCGACGCCAGTGATCATCAGGCCGGCGACGGCGGGGCCGACCAGACGGGCGGACTGGAAGTTCGCCGAGTTGAGGCTGACGGCGTTCTGCAGCTGGTCGGGGCCGACCATCTCGGAGACGAAGGACTGGCGGGCCGGGTTGTCGACGACGGTGGCGAGGCCGACCAGGAACGCGGCGAGGTAGACGTGCCAGACCTGGACGTGCCCGCTCAGGGTGAGGGCGGCCAGCGCGAGGCCGGTGACGCCCATGCCGGCCTGCGTGAACAGCAGCGTGCGGCGCTTGGGCAGCCGGTCGACGAGGACACCGCCGTAGAGGCCGAAGAGCAGCATCGGCAGGAACTGCAGGGCGGTGGTGACACCGACGGCGGTCGCGGAGCCGGTGAGGCTGAGCACCAGCCAGTCCTGCGCGATGCGCTGCATCCAGGTGCCGGTGTTGGAGACGACCTGGCCGAGGAAGAAGAGGCGGTAGTTCCTGATCTTCAGCGAGCTGAACATCGAGGAGGAGCGACGGGGGTAGTGGGTGGTCTTCGGTGCGGGTGCGGAAGGTGTTCCGGTTCCCGTACTCAAAAGCGTTCGCCTCCTTGATACGACTGCTTACAGATGTGCGAGCTTCTCCAGCACGGGGGCCGCCGCGCGCAGCTTGGCCCACTCGTCCTCGTCGAGGTTGTCGACCAGGGCGGCCAGGAAGGCGTTGCGCTTGGCGCGGCTCTCGGCGAGCATCGCCTCGGCCTGCTCGGTCCTGGTGACGACCTTCTGGCGCCGGTCCTCGGGGTGGGGTTCGAGGCGGACCAGGCCCTTGGCCTCCAGCAGCGCGACGATGCGGGTCATCGACGGCGGCTGGACGTGCTCCTTGCGGGCCAGTTCGCCCGGGGTGGCGCTGCCGCACAGGGAGAGGGTGCCCAGCACCGACATCTCGGTGGGGCTCAGGGACTCGTCGACCCGCTGGTGCTTGAGACGACGGGACAACCGCATCACGGCGGAGCGCAGGGAGTTCACGGCGGCAACGTCGTCGCCATGGGTCAGGTCCGGCATGTCTTTAGCGTAACTCATTACTCTGGCTAACAACTGCCGGACGCGCTCAGATATGCCCGTGACTCCGGTCACTGATGCGCTCTATCACTCATATGGGTGATCCAGGAGCGGAACGTGACGCACCGGCCGGAATGCTGCGGCGACCCTCGTGTGCATGGGGACCAGCGTGCTCAGCCTGCGGATAGACGGGGAGCTGCTCGAAAGGCTCCGGCACCACGCGGCGAAAAGAGGAATGAGCGTCCAGGACTATGTCGTCCGGACGCTCATTCGGGATGACTTCGACGAGCGGTTCCAGGCCGCCGTCGAGGAGACGGAGAAGTTCTACGGGCTGACGTAGGCCATCCGGCGGGACCGCCTCCCGACCCCGGGCCGAGAACCGGGACCGTGCCCCGGCCCCCGAGTCGGAAGCCGGGACCGGGCCCCGGGATCAGGTCAGGCCCAGAGCCGGCATCAGGTAGTAGAAGGCGAACACGGCGGAGACCACGTACATCGCCACCGGGACCTCCTTGGCCCGGCCGGCCGCCAGGCGCAGGGCCGTGAAGGTGATGAAGCCCATGCCGATGCCGTTGGTGATCGAGTAGGTGAACGGCATCATCAGCATCGTCACGAACGCCGGGATGGCGATCGTGTAGTCCGCCCAGTCGATCTCCTTGACCGAGTTGGCCAGGATCAGGAAGCCGACGGCGACCAGCGCCGGGGTGGCCGCCTGGGACGGCACCATCGTGGCGATCGGCGTGAGGAACAGCGCGACGGCGAACAGACCGCCGGTGACGACGTTCGCGAGGCCGGTGCGCGCGCCCTCGCCGACGCCGGCCGTGGACTCCACGAAGCAGGTGGTGGCCGAGGAGGAGCTGGCGCCGCCCGCGGCGACGGCGATGCCGTCGACGAAGAGGACCTTGTTGATGCCGGGCATCTGGCCCTTGGCGTCGGTCAGCTTGGCCTCGTCGGAGACGCCCATGATCGTGCCCATCGCGTCGAAGAAGCACGACAGCAGCACGGTGAAGACGAACAGGACACCCGTCAGCACACCGACCTTGTCGAAGCCGCCGAACAGGCTGACCTTGCCGACCAGCCCGAAGTCGGGCGTGGAGACCGGGTTGCCGGGCCACTTCGGGGTGGTCAGACCCCAGCTCGGCACCTTGGCGACGGCCTCGATGATCATGGCGACGACCGTCATCACGACGATCGAGATCAGGATCGCGCCGGGCGTCTTGCGCACGATCAGCGCGAGCGTGAGCAGCGCGCCGAGGATGAAGACCAGCACCGGCCAGCCGTTGAGGTGGCCGTCGCCGCCCAGCTGGAGCGGGACGGTGGTGTGGGCGGCGTCCGGGATGCGGGAGACGAAACCGGAGTCGACCAGGCCGATCAGCATGATGAACAGGCCGATACCGATGGAGATGGCCTTGCGCAGGCCGTAGGGGACGGCCGTCATCACGCGCTCGCGCAGACCGGTGGCGACGAGGAGCATCACCACGAAGCCGGCGAGGACGACCATGCCCATCGCGTCCGGCCAGGACATGCGCGGGGCGAGCTGGAGGGCGACGACGGAGTTCACGCCGAGGCCGGCGGCGAGCGCGATCGGCACGTTGCCGATGACGCCCATCAGCAGCGTGGTGAAGGCGGCGGTGAGGGCGGTCGCGGTGACCAGCTGGCCGTTGTCCAGCTGGTGGCCGTACATGTCCTTCGCGCTGCCCAGGATGATCGGGTTGAGCACGATGATGTACGCCATCGCGAAGAAGGTGGCCAGACCACCGCGGACCTCGCGCGCAAGGGTGCTGCCACGCTCCGAGATCTTGAAGTAGCGGTCGAGGGCGCCGTAAGCGGGCGCCTTGCCCGGCTGCTCGGGCGCGGGGACCTTGGCAGGTGCCGAGGTGGACATTTGTGGGTTCCTACGACTAGAAAGGGTCACAGACAAACGGTTTCAGTATGAACATATGAGTTCCATGATTGCCATCTCCGCGCGTAGACCGGAACGGCTCGTAAGCTGTGCGTCATGGCGAAGTGGACCCCCAGGCACGAGGCGCCGGAGCCCCTCGAAGGCCCGGTAGTAGCGACCATCACCGGCGGCACCATCCTGTGGTTCGTCCTCTTCCTGGCCCAGCTGCCCTTCTACGGCTGGTTCGACGACCACGGCCACACCTGGTGGCTGTGGACCTGCCTGGCCGGCGGCGGACTCGGCCTGATCGGCGTCTGGTACGTCCGCAAGCGCGACGCCGCGATCAAGCGGGCCGCCGCGCGGCGCGAGGACGCCCTGGACGGCTGACCCCGGCACCCCACCGGCGCGGGGACGTCGCCGAACCGCCGGCGGCGCCCACCCACGCGGGTCACCGCATCCCGGGCCTCCACACCGGCCGGAAAGCGCCCTGTCCGGCCGATGCCGAGGGGTGAACGCCCCCGGCGCCACGTACCGTCGAAGGCATGACGCACATCGACGCGGGCGCCGGACCGGCCCCCGTCCATCCCGTGCCGGTGCCGTCCGTCCCGCCGACCGGGCTGACCGGTGCGCAGGTCGCCGAGCGGACGGCGCGCGGTCAGGTCAACGACGTCCCGGTGCGCTCCAGCCGCTCGCTCGCCGAGATCGTCCGCGCCAACGTCTTCACCCGGTTCAACGCGATCATCGGTGTGCTGTGGCTGATCATGCTGTTCGTCGCGCCGATCCAGGACAGCCTGTTCGGCTTCGTGATCCTCGCCAACACCGGCATCGGCATCGTGCAGGAGTGGCGGGCGAAGAAGACGCTCGACTCGCTCGCCGTGATCGGCGAGGTGCGGCCCGCCGTCCGCCGCGACGGCACGGCCGTCCGGGTCGGCACCTCCGAGATCGTGCTGGACGACCTGCTGGAGATCGGGCCCGGCGACAAGGTCGTCGTCGACGGGGTGTGCGTCGAGGCCGACGGGCTGGAGATCGACGAGTCGCTGCTCACCGGCGAGGCCGACCCCGTCGTCAAGCAGCGCGGCGACCCCGTGATGTCCGGCAGCTTCGTCGTCGCCGGCGGCGGAGCCTTCCAGGCCACCCGGGTCGGGCGCGAGGCCTACGCCGCGCAGCTCGCCGAGGAGGCCTCCCGGTTCACGCTCGTCCACTCCGAGCTGCGCACCGGCATCTCCACGATCCTGAAGTACGTCACCTGGATGATGGTGCCGACCGCGATCGGCCTGGTGATCAGCCAGCTCGTCGTCAAGCAGCACGGCTTCAAGGACTCCGTCGCCCGCACGGTCGGCGGGATCGTGCCCATGATCCCCGAAGGGCTGGTGCTGCTCACCTCGGTCGCCTTCGCGATCGGCGTGATCCGGCTCGGCCGCAAGCAGTGCCTGGTGCAGGAGCTGCCCGCCATCGAGGGCCTCGCCCGCGTCGACACGGTCTGCCTCGACAAGACCGGCACCCTCACCGAGGGCGGCATGGACGTCACCGAGCTGCGCCTGCTCAACGGCTACGACGAGACGTACGTCCGCACCGTCCTCGGCACGCTCGGCGCGTCCGACCCGCGCCCCAACGCCAGCCTCCAGGCCATCATCGACGCCTACCCGGGGAGCGAGGAGTGGCGGTGCACCGCGTCGCTGCCCTTCTCCTCCGCCCGCAAGTACAGCGGCGCCCGCTTCACCGAGGGCGGCGACCGCAGCAGCACCTGGCTGCTGGGCGCGCCCGACGTGCTGCTCGGCGACGACGACCCGGCGCTCGCCGAGACCGGGCGGCTCAACGAGGACGGGCTGCGGGTGCTGCTGCTCGCCCGCGCCGCCCGCGGCCTGGACGACCCGCGCGCCGTCGAGGGCGCCCACCCGGCCGCCCTGGTCGTCCTGGAGCAGCGGCTGCGGCCCGACGCCGCCGACACCCTGCGCTACTTCGCCGAGCAGAACGTGCACGCCAAGGTCGTCTCCGGGGACAACGCGGTCTCCGTCGGCGCGGTCGCCGCGAAGCTCGGCCTGAAGGGCACCGCGGTGGACGCGCGGCGGCTGCCCGCCGAGCGGGAGGAGATGGCCCGCGAGCTCGACGAGGGCACGGTCTTCGGCCGGGTCACCCCGCAGCAGAAACGGGACATGGTGGGGGCGCTGCAGTCGCGCGGGCACACCGTGGCGATGACCGGGGACGGCGTCAACGACGTCCTCGCGCTCAAGGACGCCGACATCGGCGTCTCCATGGGCTCCGGCTCGGAGGCCACGCGCGCGGTCGCGCAGATCGTGCTGCTGAACAACAGCTTCGCCACCCTGCCGTCGGTGGTCGCCGAGGGCCGGCGGGTCATCGGCAACATCACACGGGTGGCGACGCTGTTCCTGGTCAAGACCGTCTACTCGGTGCTGCTGGCGATCCTGGTGGTGTGCTGGCAGGTGGAGTACCCGTTCCTGCCGCGCCATCTGACGCTGCTGTCCACGCTGACCATCGGCGTGCCGGCGTTCTTCCTCGCCCTCGCCCCCAACACGGAACGGGCCCGTCCGCACTTCGTGCGCCGCGTGATGCGGTACGCGATCCCCGGCGGGCTGGTGGCCGGGGTGGCGACCTTCGTGACGTATCTGCTGGCCCGCCACCACTACACGGGGCCGGGCGCGCTGGACGCGGAGACCAGCGCGGCGACGCTGACGCTGTTCCTGATCTCCCTGTGGGTGCTGGCGATCATCGCCCGCCCCTACACCTGGTGGCGGATCGCGCTCGTCGCGGCGATGGGGGCGGCCTTCCTGCTGGTGCTGATCGTGCCCTCGCTCCAGCGCTTCTTCGCGCTGAAGCTGGTCGGCATGCAGATGCCGTGGACGGCGGTCGCGGTCGCGGCCGCCGGATCGGCGGTGCTGGAGCTGGCCTGGCGGTGGGTGGGGCGACGCTTCCCGGCTTGAGACCCCACCGTTCGCGACGCCGTACGACCCTCGGGTCGCTGGTGTGCAAGGCCCCGGTCGCGCGGTGCGGCCGGGGCCTTCGCCGTCCCCGCGGGGCGGCGGGGGCGGCAGGGGTCAGTCGAACCAGCGGTCCCGGGCCAGCTCCGCCGTGCGGGACGGGTCCTCCAGCAGGGCCGCCACCTCGAAGCGGCGTGGCCACTGGCCCGCCGCCCAGGCCAGGCCCGCGGCCACGCCCTCCAGGGTGGACGCGTGCAGGACGCCGTCGTCGGTGAGGCGCCAGTCGATCTCCACGCCGTCGACGACGAGTTCGTCGTGCTCCACGTACGTGTCCGGGGTGCGCGGGCCCAGCAGCACCCGCACGGATTCCGCCACGTCGTGCTCGGTGCCCTCGGAGGTGACCTCGCCGGTGACGGACTCGCTCAGCCGCCGCACCTGGAACAGCTCCGCCAGATCGGCCGCCCGGGAGGGCCGCACCGGCAGCAGCGGCACGCCCTCGGTGAACGGCAGCAGGTCGGGCGAGTCGACGACCACCGCGTCCGCGGCGTCCACCACCCGCACCTCTCCGTCGACCACCGCGCGCAGCTCGTCCGGCAGCGTCACCTGGTCCGGGTCCAGCTCGGCCAGCGCCCCGTACAGGCCGTGCAGCTGGGCCGCGGACACCCGCCGGTCCGGGTCGGTGAGGCGGTCCAGCAGCTCCGCCGCGCCGCCCGGCTCGTCCAGCAGGGCGGCCACCGACGTGCGCACGCCCAGCGCGCGCAGCACCTGCTCGTCGTCGAAGCCGGTCGCGTCCGCCTCGTCGTACAGGCCGCGCAGCAGCGGGTCCCCGCCGGAGGCGAGCAGACCGGCGGGGCGGCGGCCGTCGAGCACCGGGTGCCCGCGCAGCCACCACGCCGTGTAGGGGCGTACGACCTCGTGGGTGCCGTCGGGCAGCAGGATCCGCACCGGCTGCACCAGCGCGTCGCGCAGCGGCGGCCGCGCGAGCATCGCGAGCGCCTGCGGCCAGGCGTCGTCGTCGACCAGGTCCAGGTCGCGCACGGCGACGATCTCGGTGGCGACCGGCGGGACGGGCGTGTCGGGGAAGCGGTCGAGGACGTCCTCGCACCACACGTCGACGGCGTCCAGCAGGCCCGGGTCGTCGGGTTCGGCGTACTCGCCCTCGCGGGGCTCCAGCTCGTCCGGGTCGAGGACCACGTCGGTGGCACGGACCAGGGCGAAACCGGCGAGCACCCCGCAGGCCGCGAGCGGCTGCTCGCCCCACTTGTGCGCCACGTCGGCGTCCACGGTGGCGAGTTCACCCTCCCGCATCACCCGGTGGAAGGCGCTGCCGGGAAACACCAGCTCACCGGCCGGGGCGAGTTCGCCGTCCTCGTCGGGCAGGGCGAGCGCGCCCAGCCACGGCTCCTCGCCGGGCTCCAGGCCCGCGTCCCGGACCAGCGCGAGCACGGTGTCGGCGAGCTCCTCGGCGTCCAGGCCCTCCTCGTCCCAGGACACGCCGTCGTCGTCGAGGGAGGCGGCGACCGCCGCCCGCACCTGAGGGGTCGTCAGCACCGCCCGCGGACCGGCGGGCAGCGCGCCCAGCTTCTCCAGCAGCGGGTGGGCGGCGTCCTCGTGGGCGACCTTCAGCCCGAGCCGGGCCAGCACCTCCGGGTCGATACGGGTCGCGTCGGGAGTGGGCAGCAGCACCTGCCGCGGGCCGATCGTCGTCCGGCCGTCGGCGAGCGGCACCGGCAGACCGGTGAGCCGGTCCGGGTCGACGCCGGCCAGCGACTGGTACAGCTCGTGCCACCAGGCCGGGTCCTTCTCCAGCCCCGCGAGCCGGTCGATCGCGTCGGTCAGCGGTAGCCGGGCCACGCCCAGCGTGCGCAGCTCCACGCGGCGCTCCAGGCCGGCGGGCAGCAGCGTGGGCAGCACCTCGGCGAGCACCCGGACGGTGTCGGCGCCCGCGCCCTCGACGACCTCGGCGTCCCGCGGCCGCAGCGCCTCGGGCAGGTCGTCGCCGTCCTCCTCGTGCCGGGGACGGGCCGCGGGCGGCAGGAACGCGGTGCGGGGCAGCCGCTCCAGGATCGCCTGGCGCAGCGCCCCGTCCAGCTCGCCCTTGCCGAGCGGGCCCGGCACCAGGTCGATGATCCCGTCGGTCACCGGCCGCCAGTCGGCGAGCAGCCCCGCGTAGGCGTCGGCGGCCCGCTGGATCAGGAAGTCGGTGAGCGGGCCGGGCGCGGCGTGCCGGCGGGTGGTGTCCAGCGGGAACGACGCGAGGAGCAGCGCGGGCACGCCGAGCGGTTCGTCGCTGGGCGTGGGGGCGTGCACGACGGGGCTGGTGCGGGGGCGGACCGGGCGGCCCTCGCCGTCCACCGGTACGGCCCAGGTGACCGACCAGTGCGGACGCAGCCGCTCCTCGACCGGGCGGTCGGCGAGCAGCTCGGCCGCCGTCTCCCCGTGCGCGGACGCGGTACGCCAGCGGGTGGTGCCCTCCCGGGAGTCCTCCACGACGGTGAGGGCGCCCTCGGTGCGGCGGTGCAGGGTGCGGGTGGTCTCGCCGGTCTCCACGACGACCTCCGCGAGGCCCGGCAGGGCGAGCAGCAGGGCGTCGTCGACGGCGTTCAGCAGGCGCTCGGCGAGGTCGGCGGCGGCCGCGTCCCGCAGCGGCAGGATGACGACCGTGTCGTAGCCGTCCGGTGCGGAGCCCTCCGCGGCGAACGGCAGGCGCAGCAGCGGCACGTGGCCGTCGCGGCGGCGGATCTCGTCGCCCAGGCCGGGGCTGTGCCGTGCGGTCTCCTCCGCGAGGTGCCGGGCCTCGGCGAGCGACCAGCGCACGCCGCCGTGCCGGCCGACCACGGCGGGCTCGTCGGTGACGGAGAGGACGGCGGCGAAGCCCACGCCGAAACGGCCGATGGACGGCGTGTCGCGCTTGGCGGAGGCGCGCAGGGTGGCCAGCGACTCCACGCCGGCCGCGTCCAGGGGGGCGCCGGTGTTGGCGGCGGCGAGCACGCCGTCGCGCAGCGTCAGCCGCAGCCGGCCGGGGACGCCGGCGCGGGCCGCGGCGTCGGCGGCGTTCTGGGCGAGCTCGACGACGAGACGGTCCCGGTAGCCGCCGAGGACGAGGTCCTCCTCCGCGTTGGCGTCCTCGCGGAAGCGGGCGGGGCTGGTCGCCCAGGCGTCGAGCACACCCCGCCGGAGCCTCGCCGTACCGAAGGGGTCCGCGCCTTCTGCAGCCGGCCGCACGAACTTGCTCACGTTCACTCTCCTCATCGGCGACGACTGAAAGTACCGCGATGTGCCTGCGGCGCTTGGGGCGGCTTTTGTCTTCCGGTGCGTCGCGGCCTGCCTGCGGGGGTGCCTGCGGCGGGCTGTGCGGGTGGTGCGGGTGCGTGGTGGGTGCTCGCGCCGTTCCCCGCGCCCCCCAGGCGCCTGCGGCGTTCCCTGCGGGTGCGTCGTGGTTGCTCGCGCCGTTCCCCGCGCCCCCCAGGCGCCTGCGGCGGCCCGTGCCGGTGCGTCGTGGGTGCTCGCGCCGTTCCCCGCGCCCCCCAGGCGCCTGCGGCGGCCCGTGCCGGTGCGTCGTGGGTGCTCGCGCCGTTCCCCGCGCCCCCAGGGCGCGCCTGCGGCGGCCCTGCGGGGTTTTGCGCCTGGGTGGCTTGGGGGCCGGGGAGGGCGTGGGGCTAGGAGTGGCCCAGTTCTGCTGATTCCTCGTCCGGGGCCGGGGGGACCGAGCCGGAGTCGGGGGACGGGCGCAGGGGGAAGGGGTCGACGCGGGTTTCGTCGATGACCGGAGGGGCCGGGCGCGGGGTCTTCGGCATGACCGCGGCCTCGGAGTGGCCGCCGCAGCCGTAGGTCAGGGAGACCACGCGGCCGTCGGCCGGGGAGAACTCGTTGGCGCACACCCCGAACGCCTGGCCCAGGGAGCCGCCGATCGGCATGAGGAAACCGCAGCTCAGGCAGGCCGCGGGCGCCGCCTGCGCCATCGGGGTCTTCGCGCCGTACGCCTCCTCCCAGCGGTCGGCGGCGGTGTGCAGGCCGTAGCGCGAGAGCACCCGGGCGCGCCGCATGCCGAGCTCGTCGGCGACGGCGGCGATGGAGCCGCGCGAGGGCGCGGCCGGCAGGTTGCGCGACGGGCCCTCGGTGACCTCGACGTCCTCCGCCTCGACCAGCTCGGCCATCTCCTCGGAGACGGCGGAGTTCGGCGGCGGCGCGTCCTCGCCGGTGTAGCCCGGCTCCAGGCGCAGGTCCTCGGCGTCGGTGGGCAGCAGGTCGCCCGGCCCCATGTCGCCGGGGCGCAGCCGCTCGCTCCACGGCACCCACTCGGGGGCGAGGACGGCGTCCGGGCCGGGCAGCAGCACGACCTCGTCCAGCGTGACGACCTTGGCGCGCGAGGCGCGGGCCAAGGTCACGGCCCAGCGCCAGCCCCGGTACCCGAGCTCCCGGCACTCGAAGAAGTGCGTGACAACGCGGTCGCCCTCGGACACCAGCCCCACGTGCTCACCGACGACGCCGGGTGCGGCGGCCTCCTCGGCGGCACCACGGGCGAGGTCGACGGCCTCGGCGCACAGGCGGTCGGGGGTGCGGCTTCGCGTTGTCGCTGCGCTCACAGGTATCGCTTCTCTCCAGTACGCCGTCTTCCGGGTGCGGGCGCCTTGAGGCGGCGGCGCGGACGGAGCGGACAACCGGACCGCTTCGACGTCTGCGCGCGCTCACGCTCGGGCGCACCTCCTCGACCATTCTGCCTGTTCGTCGGCGCTCGGCCTACACCGGTCGATTTCTTTCGCCGCTTCGCGGCGATTTGTTTCCCGCCCACCCTCTCCCGCGGCACCGCCGGAAATCCAGGCCCATACGTGCGGTAACGGCACTATCCACGCCGTACTCGGGGCACTATGACGACGTGGCAGCCGCGAGGACGTCCCAAGTGAGCGGTGCGGGCCGGTTCGGAGGGTCCGTCCGCGCGGTCGGGCGTGCCCTGCACTTCCCGGTGACCGGCGCGGCGCGCGGCATCCGCAAGGCCACGCACGCGCAGGGCGCCGGCGAGTCGGGCCTGGGCAAGCTGATCGAGCTGCACGCCGTGAACGGCGCCGGCGACGTCATGATCACCGTCGCGCTGGCGTCCACCGTGTTCTTCTCCGTGCCGACCGACGAGGCCCGCGGCCGGGTCGCGCTGTACCTGGCGATCACCATGGCGCCGTTCACCGTGCTCGCCCCGGTGATCGGGCCGCTGCTGGACCGGCTGCCGCACGGACGCCGCGCGGCGATGGCAGGCGCGATGCTGGCGCGGGCGCTGCTGGCGCTGGTGCTGAGCGGGGCGGTGGTGCACGGCAGCCTGGAAATGTACCCGGCGGCCCTCGGCGTGCTGGTCGCCTCCAAGGCGTACGGCGTGGTCAGAAGCGCGGTGGTGCCACGGCTGCTGCCGCCGAAGCTGTCGCTGGTGAAGGCGAACTCGCGGGTCACGCTGGGCGGGCTGCTCGCCACCGGCGTGGCGGCACCCGTCGCGGGCGGCCTGCACGCGCTGGGCCCCCGCTGGCCGCTGTACGGGGCCTTCCTGATCTTCGTCGCGGGAACGTTCCTGTCGTTCTCGCTGCCGCCGAAGGTGGACTCCGCCAAGGGCGAGGACACCGCGCTGCTGGCGGCCGACGAACAGCACCTGCACGGCCCGCACCGCAAGCCCCTCAAGCGCCCCGGCCTGCGGACCGTCGGCCCGGCCGTCACCCACGCCCTCGGCGCCAACGCCGCCATCCGCTGCCTGACCGGCTTCCTGATCTTCTTCCTGGCGTTCCTGCTGCGCGAGCACCCGATGACCGGGCAGAGCGCCGCCGCCTCGCTGGGCCTGGTGGCCGTCGCGGCGGGCACCGGCAACGCGCTCGGCACGGCGCTGGGGGCCTGGCTGCGGTCCCGCTCCCCGGAGATCATCATCGTCACCGTGCTGGCGGTGGTGCTCGGCACGGCGATCACCGCGGCGATCTTCTTCGGCGCGTTCCTGGTGGCGTGCCTGGCGGCCGTCGCCGGGTGCGCGCAGGCGCTCGCGAAGCTGTCGCTGGACGCGCTGATCCAGCGGGACGTGCCGGAACTGGTCCGCACCTCGGCGTTCGCCCGCTCCGAGACATTGCTGCAGGTGGCGTGGGTCTTCGGCGGCGCGATCGGCATCGTGATGCCGCTGAACGGGACGGCGGGGCTGTGCACGGGCGCGGCGATCGTCGCGATCGGCTGGCTGACGACGCTGCGCGGCCTGCTGGCGTCCGCCCGCCGCCCCGCGAGCGCCCGCGTGGCGTGAGCAGAAGACCCGCTCCCGGCGAGGGCCGTCCGTCCCGGGAGGGGACATGGCGCCCCTCCCACCCCCAGAAACGGCGCGGGCGCCGCCAGACGATAGCCTTCGGCCATGACCATGCTGCATTCCGTCGTGCGACGCCGCCGCGCCGTCGCCGCCGCCGGCGCCGTTTCCGCCGGACTGCTCGTCCTGTCCGCCTGTGACAAGCCGACGCCTGTCTCGACGATCACCGTCGGCAGGAGCTCGGTCAACTCCGAGGCCACCTGCTACAACGACGGCAACGCCATCAAGACCTCCGAGCTCGCCAAGTGCCTGAAGGCGGACAAGTCGATCACCGTCGACCCGGACGAGACCGTCCGCTTCGGTGTCGACCCGGACATCGCCGACAAGGGCTGGACGATCCTCATGAACGGTCAGCCGCTGACCGACTCCAGCAAGAAGACCTACCGCACCATCCCCGGCAGCGTGTTCTTCAACGCCCAGTACGGCGCCAGCGGTAACACCACCTTCGTCTCCATCAAGGAAGGCGAGAAGGACGTGAACGGGATCTGGTCCTTCAAGCTCAAGAAGGGCGACTGATCACGTCCTCGCCCGCCCCGGCACGACTGCTCGTGGCCACCGCCGTCCCCGCCGAGCGGGACGCGGTGGCACGGGCGTACCCCGGCCCGGTCCATGAGCTGCGCCTGCCCGGCGCCACCGTGCACCGCGCCGGCCGTCTCGACCTCCTCGCCGCCGGTGTCGGCCCCGCGCTCGCGGCGGCCTCCACGGCCGCCGCGCTGACCGCCGCCGCCCTCGCCGGCGCCCCGTACGGCCTGGTCGTCTCCGCCGGCATCGGCGGCGGTTTCCTGCCGCACGCCCCCGTCGGCTCGCTCGTCGTCGCCGACGAGATCACCGCCGCCGACCTCGGCGCCGACACCGCCGACGGCTTCCTGCCGGTCACCGAGCTCGGCTTCGGCACCGTCACCCACCGCCCGCCCGCCGGCCTGGTCCGGCAGGCCGCGGACGCCCTCGGCGTGCCCGCCGGGCCCGTGCTGACCGTGTCCACCGTCACCGGCACCGCCGCCCGCGCCGCCGCGCTGCGCGCCCGGCACCCGCGTGCCCTCGCCGAGGCCATGGAGGGCTTCGGCGTCGCCGAGGCCGCCGCCGCGCACGGCGTGCCCGTCCTGGAGATCCGCGCCGTCTCCAACCCCGTCGGCCCGCGCGACCGCGCCGCCTGGCGCATCGCCGACGCGCTGACCGCGCTGACCGAGGGGTTCGGGAAGCTGGCGCCCGTCCTGGAGAGTTGGAACCCACATGACCGGTGAGCCCCTGCCCACGGCTCTGCAGATCGCCTACTCCCCCTGCCCGAACGACACGTTCGTCTTCGACGCCCTGGCCCACGGCCGGGTCCCCGGCGCCCCCGCCCTCGACGTGACGTTCGCGGACATCGACCTCACCAACGGCATGGCCGAGCGCGGCGAGTTCGACGTGCTGAAGGTGTCGTACGCCGTCCTGCCGTACGTCCTCGGCGACTACGCGCTGCTGCCGTGCGGCGGCGCGCTGGGCCGCGGCTGCGGTCCGCTGGTCCTCACCCGCGAGCCGGGGCTGGACCTCGGCGGCCGTACCGTCGCCGTGCCCAGCGAGAAGTCGACCGCCTACCTGCTGTTCCGGCTGTGGGCGGCGGACGTCGTGCCCGGCGGGGTCGGTGAGATCGTCGTGATGCCGTTCCACGAGATCATGCCGGCCGTGCGGGACGGCAAGGTGGACGCCGGACTCGTCATCCACGAGGCCCGCTTCACGTACCAGAACTACGGGCTGCACAAGCTCGCCGACATGGGCGAGCACTGGGAGGACACCACCGGGCTGCCCATCCCGCTCGGCGCGATCATCGCGCGGCGCTCACTGGGCGCGGACGCGCTGAAGCTGATCGCCGAGTCGATCCGTACGTCCGTCACGATGGCCTGGGACGACCCGGAGGCGTCCCGGCCGTACGTCATGGAACACGCCCAGGAGATGGACCCGGCCGTCGCCGACCAGCACATCGGGCTGTACGTCAACGAGTTCACCGCCGACCTCGGCGACGACGGCTACGCGGCCGTGCGCGGACTGCTCACGCGTGCGGCGGCCGAGGGACTGGTACCGCCCCTCGGCCCGGACGCGCTGAACTTCCCCTGACGGCTGCCAGGGGCCGGCCGTCCTTCCTGCGGCGGCTGCCGGAGGATCAGACGTCGAGCTGGTCCGCCACCGCGCGCAGGAGACCGGCGACCTTCTTGCCGGCCGTCTTCTCCGGGTAGCGGCCCCGCTCCAGGGTCTGGGTGACGTTCTCCAGCAGGGTCGTCAGGTCCTGGACGATGGAGGCCAGCTCGTCCGGCTTCTTGCGCTGCGCGGCCGCCACCGACGGCGTCGGGTCCAGCAGCGTCAAGGACAGGGCCTGGTCGCCGCGCTGACCGGCGACCACACCGAACTCCACGCGCTGGCCGGGCTTCAGCGTCTCGACTCCGGCGGGGAGGACCGAGGAATGGACGAAGACGTCACCGCCGTCGTCGCGGGAGAGAAAGCCGAAGCCCTTCTCGCTGTTGAACCACTTGACCTTGCCGGTAGGCACGTCTGTCCTCGTCCTCGTACTCGTCGGAAAGCTGCTCAAGAACAACCCAGGCGGGTCGACCTTGACCCGCCGGTTCCAAGGCTAATGGTCTGCGGGCGGGTGACAAGACGTCGCCCGGCTGGTTCCTTCGCGCGGGGAACTACCCTGGTCGGGTGCGTGACAAAACCCGAACGAATTCCGCCGCGCCCGGTGATCGGCTGATCCGCGCCGGTGCGATCGTCTTCTTCATCGGCGCCGTGGCCACACTGGTCACGGTGGCTCCGCTGTTCTTCGGCACCTCGCCTTTCCCGACGTTCATGTTCGGACTGAGCATGCTCATGGCCGTCGGGTTCGTGCTCGCGGGCGCCGGGGTGCTGCGGTCCGTCGCGGCGGGGCGACGGCAGGCGAAGGCCGGAACTCAGCCCTCGTAGTCCTCCCGGCTCCGGTGGTCGCGGTCGTCGCTGTGGTCGCGGTGGTCGCTGTGGTCGGCGAACCACTGCGCGAACCGCGTCAGGTCGTCGAGGACGACGTCCGCGCCGGCCTCGGTCAGCTCCGCCACGCTGCACGGGCCCGTGGCCACGGCCACCGACAGCGCCTGGGCGAGCCGTGCCCCGCGCACGTCGCCGATGTGGTCGCCGACGTACACCGTCGCGCCGTGCTCGCGCAGCGCCTGCGCCTTCTGCTCCGCCCACAGGTTGCCGATCACGGCGTCGGGCTCGATGCCGAGGTGCTCCAGGTGCAGCTTGGCGTTGGGCTCGTACTTCGCCGTGACGACGATCGCGCGCCCACCGGCCCGCCGCACCGCCTCGATCGCCTCCCGGGCGCCGGGCATCGCGGGCGTGGCCGCGACGGCGTACGCGGGATACATCGACCGGTACAGGTCGGCAATCTCCTCGACCTCCTCCGGCGGGAACCAGTTCGCCAGCTCCTCGGTCAGGGGCGGGCCCAGCCGGGTCACCGCGAGATCGGCGTCGACGTAGGTACCCGTCCGCGCGGAGAGCGCCTGGTAGCAGGCGCGGATGCCGGGGCGGGAGTCGATGAGCGTCATGTCCAGGTCGAAGCCGACGACGGGGGCGGGGAAGGTCATGAGAGCCATTGTGAAGGGCTCAATCCTGGGTGCGGGTGAGTGGGTGGCCGGTCGCGCAGTTCCCCGCGCCCCTGAGGGGGTTGCAGTCGCCGTCTGCCCAGGACGCGCCGCCGCGGGCACCGCACCCCACGGTGGTCACCGTGACGCCGTTGCCTACCGTTTCCGCTGCGAGCGCCACAGCAGGAACAGCGCCGACGCCACCGCCGCCCCCCGCACCACCCACGGCCACGTCTGCGCGATCGCGTCACCCATCTGCCCCTCGGCGATCGGCTCCCCCCACCGCCCCTCGCCACGCCCCCACAGCCACACCAGCCCCGCGGCCAGCGCCCCGCCCGGCAGCCCCATCACCGCCCACTTCGTCTCCGCCTCGGTCAGCCGGCGCGACGCGTACGCGATGGCCCAGCCCAGCAGCAACGCGAACCAGTTGCCGAGCACCGCGCCCGCGACCAGGCTGACCGCCGCGAGCACCAGCAGCGGGTTGCTCCAGCGGCGGGTGGGCAGCGCGAGTCGGCGACGGCGCGGCGGCGCGGCCTCCTCCGGTTCCTCCTCGTCCGCCTCGGGCACGTCCTCGGCGGGCCCCTCCGCCTTCGGCTGCGGCCGGGGCGGCGGCTTGAGCAGCTCCGGGATCTCCACACCGCCCGTGAAACCCGGCACCTCGTCGACCGCGGTCCCGAAGGCGCCGGTGTCCGCGCGCCACCAGTCGGGCGGTACGGCGGGACCGCCCAACTCGGCCGCGCTCGCCAGGTGCGGCGGGGAGGCGGCGTTGCCGGACGGCGCGGGGGCGGGCGGCGCGGTCGGCCGGGGCCGGGGGACGAAACGGCCGAGCCCCTTGGACTGCGGTGCCGGCTGGGGTGCGGTCCGGGGCTCGCGCTGCTCGGGTACGGCGGAGGGCGGCGGCTCGGGGCTGCCGGTGCCGCCGGCGGCCGAGACGACCTCGTCGGGCGAGCCGAGGCGCTCGATGATCCGGCGTACGGCGGCGGGACTGTCCACCACGGCCTTGGCGCGCCGCTTGTCGATCTCGTCGCGCAGCGTGGTGACGAGCCGCATCCGGGTGGCCGACGGCAGCTGGCGTTGCTGCGCCACGTCACCGACGCGGCTCAGGTACTCGTAGACGACCTTGTCGCTCTCGATCCCCACGAAATCCCTCCGGGGGGCGCGCTGGTGAAACCCCGTCGGATGACGGTATCGCGTCCCGCGGGGTACAGGCGGTATACGGCCCCGCCGGGGTGGGCTTTGCCAGGCGCGGCTGCCTGCGGCGCCTCAACGGGTGGGTTCCTGATCATTGCCGGGCGCGGGTGCCTGCGGCGCCTCAACGGGTGGGTTCCTGATCATTGCCGGGTGCGGGTGAGTGGGTGGCTGGTCGCGCAGTTCCCCGCGCCCCTGAGGGGGTTGCCACCACCCCCTTCCCTACGCAGCTGCGGGCAATCGTGCCGCTGGGGCGGCACGGGTGGGCGCAGCGGCACCCCGCACCGCCGGGCTGCGAAAACCTCCGGCGTTCACCGCACCCCCGGGCGCCACGCACCGCCGGGCCGCGCACCCCACGGCGTTCAGCGGGACGTCGGTGCGGTGGAGCCCCGGCGCAGGTTGCCGTCTCGTGGGGTCAGCCGCCGCAGGCAACCCGCTACCGTGGTTCGGATGAGCACCGAGGACACCCCGGCCCCCCGCTCCCTCGCGGAAGCGCTCCGCTCGCGGGACGACGTCTCCCTCGCCGCCCTCCTGCGCAGCCGTCCCGACCTGATCACCCCCGTCCCCACGGACCTCACGCAGCTCGCCACCCGCGCCGGGACCCGCGCGAGCGTCGTACGGGCCCTGGAGCGGCTGGACCGTTTCGCGCTGCAGACCGCGCAGGCGCTGGCCGTCGCGGGTGACCCGGCGAGGTACGAGGAGCTGCTCGGGCTGATGGCCGGGGACGAGCGGGACGCGGCCGTCGCCGCCGCGCTGCCGCACGCCCTCGGTGTGCTGCGCGAGCAGGCGCTGGTGTGGGGCGGCGACGACCGCCTGCGCCTGGTGCGCACCGCGCGCGAACTGCTGTCGCCGTCGCCGCAGCACCCGTCGCCGACCGGTCTGGGCCCGACCGTTCAGGAGGCGACGGCCGGCATGTCGCCGGGGCGCATCCAGGAGATCGTCACCACGGCCGGGCTGCCGTCCACGCACGACTCGGTGTCCGCCGTGGCCGCGCTGACCGGCCTGTTCACGCACCGCAAGCGGATGGCGCGGCTCCTCGCCAAGGCCCCGGCGGAGGCACGGGAGGTGCTGGAGCGGCTGGTGTGGGGCCCGCCGTACGGGCAGGTCACGGCCGATCCGGCGGCGCACCTGCGGTGGCTGCTCGACCGGGGGCTGCTGCTGCCGACGGCGCCCGGCACCGTCGTACTGCCCCGGGAGGTGGCCCTGCACCTGCGGGGCGGGCGGGCGCACCGGGAGCCGGAGCCGGTGCCGCCGCCGGTCGCCGTCGCCGCCGTACACCGTCCACAGGTTGTGGACAGCACCGCGGCCGGCCAGGCGCTCACCGCCCTCGCGACCGTCGAGGAGCTGCTGAAGGAGTGGGACGAGGGCGGGCCCGCCGTGCTGCGGGCGGGCGGGCTGAGCGTGCGGGACCTCAAGCGGACCGCCGTCGCCCTGGACGTCGCGGAGCCGGTGGCCGCGTTCTGGGTGGAGCTGGCGTACGCCGCGGGGCTGGTCGCCTCCGACGGGGAGGCCGACGAGCGGTACGCGCCGACACCCGCGTACGACGAGTGGCGCGAGCTGCCGCCCGCCGAGCGGTGGGGACGGCTCGCCGAGGCATGGCTGGCGGCCACGCGCACGCCCGGTCTTGTGGGCGGGCGGGACGCCAAGGAGCGGACCCTGGCCGCACTCGGGCCGGGGCTCGACCGGTCCGCTGCGCCCGAGGTACGGCACCGGGTGCTGACGCTGCTCGCCGCCCTGCCGGAGGGCGCGGCGCCGGTCGCCGAGTCGGTGCTGGAGCGGCTGCGCTGGGAGCGTCCGCAGCGCCGGGAGGACGATCTGCGGGCCCGGCTCGCGCAGTGGACACTCCACGAGGCCGAGCTGATCGGGGTGACCGGGCGGGGCGCGCTGTCGGCGCCCGGGCGGGCGCTGCTCGGCGTACCCGTGCCCGAAGGGGCCCGTGGGGCGAGGGAGCCGCGGGGGGCCCGGGAGGAATCCGCGGGTCCGGGGGACAAGCTGCCCGTCCACCATCACCACCGGGCCGCCACCCCCCTCACCGCCGCCGAGCAGGCCGGCGCCACGGCCGCGGCCGCCCGGCTGCTGGCACCGCTGCTGCCCGAGCCGCTGGACCACGTCCTGCTGCAGGCCGACCTGACCGCCGTGGCGCCGGGCCCGCTGCAGCGGCCGCTCGCGGACATGCTGGCGGTGCTCGCGGACGTGGAGTCCAAGGGCGGGGCGACCGTGTACCGGTTCACGCCCGCGTCCGTGCGCCGCGCCCTGGACGCCGGGCGGTCCGCCTCCGACCTGCACGCCTTCCTCGCCGCCCACTCGCGCACGCCCGTGCCGCAGCCGCTCGCCTATCTGATCGACGACGTGGCGCGCAGACACGGGCATCTGCGGGTGGGGGCCGCGTCGGCGTACGTGCGCTGCGACGACGACGCCCTGCTGAACGAGATCCTCGCCGACCGGCGGGCCGCCGGACTGCGGCTGCGCCGCCTCGCGCCGACCGTGCTGGCCGCGCAGGCCGATCCGGCGGCGCTGCTGGAGGGGCTGCGGGCGATGGGGTTCGCGCCGGCCGCCGAGTCCGCGGAGGGCGACGTGCTCATCGCGCGGGCCGACGCCCACCGCACCCCGCCGCGGACCGCGCCCGAGCCGGTGCCGGACGGGCCGCCGGTGCCCGACGCCACGCTGCTCGCGGCGGCGATCCGCGCCATCCGCGCCGGTGACCTGGCGTCCACGGCCCCGCGCAAGCCGAGCGAGGGCGGCTCGGTGGCGCCGGGCGAACTGCCGCGCACCAGTTCCGCGGAGACCCTCGCCACCATGCAGGCGGCCTGCCTGACCGGCGAGGCGGTCTGGATCGGCTTCGTCAACGCCGAGGGCGCCGCCAGCCAGCGGGTCATCGCGCCGGTACGGGTCGAGGGCGGCTTCGTGACGGCGTACGACCACACCGCGGACGAGGTGCGCACGTTCCCCCTGCACCGGATCACAGGCGTGGCGGAACTCGCGGACGACTGACGACGGGGTACGGCGGAACGCCCCCGGGCCGACCGCCCACGGCTGCCTGGACAGTGGCCGAGCCCCACGGACGACCGGCCGCCGGCCACGGCGGCGCGCGCGCTGCGAGGGACCTCGCGTGGCCGTGCCCCACGGACGGGCGACCGCCCGGTGCTGCGGCTCGCGCCGACGAGCGACCCAGGCGCCGCAGCTCGCGGACGGTAGGCCGTCGGCCACTGCGGCGCGCACAGGCGAGGGACCCCGCGTGGCCGAGCCCGCGGACGGTCGGGCGGCCCGTGCGGCACACTGGACGTTTGGGCCGTTGTGGAAAGGGTGTGTGCCGCGCGTGAACGGACCGCTGATCGTCCAGTCCGACAAGACGCTCCTGCTGGAGGTCGACCACGAGCAGGCCGACGCGTGCCGTCGGGCCATCGCGCCGTTCGCCGAGCTGGAGCGGGCGCCGGAGCACATCCACACCTACCGGGTGACCCCGCTCGGGCTGTGGAACGCGCGCGCCGCCGGGCACGACGCCGAGCAGGTGGTGGACGCGCTGGTGCAGTACAGCCGCTACCCGGTGCCGCACGCGCTGCTCGTCGACATCGCCGAGACCATGGACCGCTACGGGCGGCTCACCCTCAGCAAGCACCCGGCGCACGGGCTCGTGCTCACCACCACCGACCGGCCGGTGCTGGAGGAGGTGCTGCGGTCGAAGCGGATCGCGCCGCTGGTGGGCGCGCGCATCGACCCGGACACGGTCGTCGTGCACCCCTCCGAGCGCGGGCAGATCAAGCAGACGCTGCTGAAGCTGGGCTGGCCGGCCGAGGACCTCGCCGGGTACGTCGACGGTGAGGCGCACCCCATCGAGCTGCACGAGGACGGCTGGGCGCTCCGGCCGTACCAGAAGCAGGCCGTGGAGAACTTCTGGCACGGCGGCAGCGGCGTCGTCGTGCTGCCGTGCGGCGCCGGGAAGACGCTGGTCGGCGCCGGGGCGATGTCCCAGGCCAAGTCGACGACGCTGATCCTCGTCACCAACACCGTCTCGGCGCGGCAGTGGAAGCACGAGCTGGTGAAGCGGACCTCGCTGACCGAGGACGAGGTCGGCGAGTACAGCGGCACGAGGAAGGAGATCCGGCCCGTCACGATCGCCACGTACCAGGTGCTGACGACGAAGCGGAAGGGCGTCTACCCGCACCTGGAGCTGTTCGACTCCCGCGACTGGGGCCTCATCGTCTACGACGAGGTGCATCTGCTGCCGGCGCCGGTGTTCAAGTTCACCGCCGACCTGCAGGCGCGGCGGCGGCTCGGGCTGACGGCGACGCTGGTGCGCGAGGACGGCCGGGAGTCGGACGTCTTCTCGCTCATCGGGCCCAAGCGGTTCGACGCGCCGTGGAAGGAGATCGAGGCGCAGGGCTATATCGCGCCCGCCGACTGCGTCGAGGTCCGGGTGAACCTCACCGACTCCGAGCGGCTCGCGTACGCGACCGCGGAGGCGGAGGAGAAGTACCGGTACTGCGCGACGACGGACACCAAGCGGAAGGTGACCGAGGCGATCGTGCGGCGCTTCGCCGGGCAGCAGATCCTCGTCATCGGCCAGTACATCGACCAGCTCGACGAACTGGGCGAGCATCTGAACGCACCCGTGATCAAGGGCGAGACGTCCAACGCGCAGCGCGAGAAACTCTTCGACGCCTTCCGGGCCGGCGAGATCAACGTGCTCGTCGTATCCAAGGTCGCCAACTTCTCCATCGACCTGCCGGAGGCGACGGTCGCCATCCAGGTGTCCGGCACGTTCGGGTCGCGGCAGGAGGAGGCGCAGCGGCTGGGCCGGGTGCTGCGGCCCAAGGCGGACGGCCACCAGGCCCACTTCTACTCGGTCGTCGCCCGCGACACCCTCGACCAGGACTTCGCCGCGCACCGCCAGCGCTTCCTGGCCGAGCAGGGGTACGCGTACCGGATCGTCGACGCCGACGAACTCCTCGCGGAGAGCTGAGCGAGGCGCCCGGTCAGCCGTTCGGCAGCGTGACGCGCGGTCAGCCGTTCGGCGGCGAGGCGCCCGGTCAGCCGTTCCGCAGCGTGACGCCCGGTCAGCCGTTCGGCGGCGAGGCGCCCGGTCAGCCGTTCGGCAGCGTGAAGACCAGCAGCAGGACGAACAGCGGCGGCAGCAGGGACGCCGCCGCCAGCCAGGCCCGCGGCTGCGACCAGCGGCGCCGCCAGGGCAGCAGCCAGGCGGCGAGCAGGGCGCCGACGCTCACGAGGCTGCCGAAGAAGAGGGTGCCGTAGATCAGCGTCAGCGAGGTCTCGAGCGCCTGCGAGCAGTCGTCGGGACCGCAGGCGTCGGTGGCCATGCCCGACAGCCCGCCGAAGAGCAGCGCGAGGGGCCCGAGGAGCGCCAGCAGGACGGTGGCGAGGGCCGGCGCGATCCAGGCGCGCCCGTCCCGGTCGGCCGCGGGGGCCGGGAGGGCCGCGAAGTGCGGTGTGGTCATGGGGTGAAGTCAAGCCGCGGGGCCGGTGCCCGCACACCGGCCCCGGTACTCAGTCGGGCGGTGTCCGCGTACTCACCCGCGGTCCGTACCGGCGCCGTACACCGGCCTCCTCGCCGTACTCACCGAGGATCACGACGTCGAACGCGGCACGGACGTAGACCTTCACGGCGCGCAGAGCGTCGCCGACCAGGTGACGATGACCGGCCTCCACGGGACTGGCACCGGAGGGACGGCCGGGGGCTGGGCTGAACGTGGCAGTGGTCATGCCTCCATAGTGCGATTACGGACATAAGGGTGTCGTCGGTCCACGGTCCCCCGTTTCCCCTAGTCCACGAGCGGCACGGCCCCTAGGGGGCGGCGGCCGGGCGGTACGGCCCCAGGGGGTGGGGGCCGGGTGTCGTGCCGGGGGATCCGGGAGCGGAGAAAGCGTTGGCCCCCGGGCAGGCGGCGGACCGGAAAAAGCGTTGGCCCCGGGCAGGCGGCGGACCGGAAAAAGCATTGGCTCCGGGCAGGCGGCGTCACCTAGAATCTCCGCTCTTGCCCGCCTCCCTTCACGGAGTGCCGCCGGCCGGTCGGAAACCGGCCGGAGAAGTACTGGAGTCACCCCCGCGCAGGTTCTTCCGGAGGCACCCCCTTGTCCACGTCCGTGTCCCTGTCCGCCGACGACCCCCTGGCCCGGGAACGCGATCACCTCGCCGCCTCGCGTGCCGCGCTGCGCGCGATGCGGGAGGACGTCGAGGCGCTCGACATCACCGACGTCGCCGCGAACTGGGTCAACGCCCAGGTCCTCGCCCGCCAGATCGACGAACGCATCAAGGCGCTCGCCGACCTCAGCGACACCCCGCTGTTCTTCGGCCGCCTCGACTACCTGCACGCCCCCGGCGCCGAGCAGGCCGAGGGCGCGGAGGGCGAGCAGTTCTACATCGGGCGCCGGCATGTGCACGACACCGCGGGCGACCCCATGGTCATCGACTGGCGTGCGCCCGTCTCCCAGCCGTTCTACCGGGCCTCCAAGAAGGACCCGATGGACGTCGCGCTGCGCCGCCGCTTCGGCTACACCGGCGGCGAGCTGACCGCGTACGAGGACGAGCATCTGTCGGACCCGGCGGAGGCGGCGAAGACCAGCCGCCTGCTCCAGCAGGAGATCGAGCGCCCGCGCGTCGGCCCGATGCGGGACATCGTCGCGACCATCCAGCCCGAGCAGGACGAGATCGTCCGCAGCGGGCTGAGCGGAACCGTGTGCGTGCAGGGCGGCCCCGGCACCGGAAAGACCGCCGTCGGCCTGCACCGCGTCGCCTACCTGCTGTACGCCCACCGCGAGCGGCTGGCCCGCGCCGGCACCCTCGTCATCGGGCCGAACAAGAGCTTCCTGCACTACATCGAGCAGGTGCTGCCCGCGCTGGGCGAGCTGACCGTGCAGCAGGCCACCGTCGACGACCTGGTGGCGCACGTGGAGGTCCGCGGCGGCGACGACGCGGCCGCAGCGGTGGTCAAGGGCGACGCCCGGATGGCCGAGGTGCTCCGGCGTGCCCTGTACTCCCACGTGACCGTGCCCACCGAGCCGGTCGTCGTGGTGCGCGGCTCCCGCCGTTGGCGCGTCCCGGCGTACGAACTGGAGGAACTGGTCCGCGAGTTGCTGGACCGCGGCATCCGGTACGGCGCCGCCCGCGAGGCACTGCCGCAGCGGATCGCGCACGCGGTGCTGGTGCAGATGGAGCGCTCCGGCGAGGCGCCCGACGACCGCGTGCAGGACGCCGTGGCCCGCAACAGCGCGGTCAAGGCGGCGGTGAAGACGATCTGGCCGGTCGTCGACCCGGCGAAGCTGGTGCTGCGGCTGCTGTCGGAGCCGGAATTCCTCGCCGAGCACGCGGAGGGCATCCTCACCGACGAGGAGCAGAAGGCCATCACGTGGGCGAAGCCGGCCCGCAGCGTGAAGTCGGCGAAGTGGTCGCCCGCGGACGCCGTGCTGATCGACGAGGCCGCCGACCTGATCCAGCGCACGCACTCCCTCGGGCACGTGGTCCTGGACGAGGCGCAGGACCTGTCCCCCATGCAGTACCGGGCGGTGGGCCGCCGCTGCACCACCGGCTCGGCGACCGTCCTGGGCGACCTGGCGCAGGGCACCACACCCTGGGCGACCCGCAGCTGGGCCGAGGCACTGGCCCACCTCGGCAAGTCCGACGCGGTCGTGGAGGAGCTGACGGCCGGTTTCCGCGTGCCGACGGACGTCATCACGTACGCCTCCCGGCTGCTGCCGCACATCGCGCCGGGCCTGACCCCGGTGGCGTCGGTCCGCGAGAACCCCGGCTTCTTCGAGACCCGTACCGTCGACGGGGACCCGGACGTCGTCGCCGCCTGCCGCGAACTCCTCGCCCACGAGGGCTCCATCGGCCTGATCGCCGCCGACGCGCGCGTCCCGGCACTGGCCGAGGCACTGACGGCGGCGGGCCTGACCTACCTCGCCCCGGGCGAGGAGACGACCCCCGACACCCGCCTGACCCTGGTCCCGGCATCCCTCGCGAAGGGTCTCGAATACGACTACGTGGTCCTGGACGAGCCCCAGGCGGTGGTCGACGGCGAACCCGACGAACGGACGGGCCTGCGCCGCCTGTACGTGGCCCTGACAAGGGCGGTATCAGGCTTGATCGTCACACACGCGGCACCGCTGCCTGGACAACTGGGCTGAGCGCAGGCGCCCCGAAAGGGGCGCGGGGAACTGCGCGACCAGCCACACACAACCCGCACCCGCCCCCGGCCGAACCCCCACGGCGCTACTCCCCGTCCAACACCCTCCGCCACTCACGAACAGCACCCTCCGACACCGACCCCGCCCAACCCGCGGAGCGAGCCGCTCCGCCGATGTGGAACGCGTCGATCCCCGCCGCCCGCAGCGCGGGCACGTGGTCGAGCCGCAGCCCCCCGCCCACCAGGATCCGCTGCTCGTACCGCCCCGCCTCCGCGAGCAGCGTCGGCAGCCCCTCGTCCACGCCGGAGGCGGCCCCCGCCGTGAGGAAGGCGTCCAGTCCCGGCAGTCCGTCCAGCGCCTTGCGCAGCGCGTCCCGGTCGGCGCAGTGGTCGATGGCGCGGTGGAAGGTCCAGGGGCAGCCGTCGAGCACCGACACCACCCGCTCGACGGCCGCCAGGTCGACGCTGCCGTGCGCGTCGAGGAAGCCGAGCACGAACTGATCGGCCCCCGCCGCGCGCAGCCCACCGGCGACGTCCACCAGCCGCGAGAGGTCCCCCGCCGCGAAGCCGTCCGCGAGCCGCAGCATGACCCGCAGGTCGAGGTCGACCGCGGAGCGGATCGCGGTGAAGGTCTCCACGGACGGGGTCAGCCCGTCGGCGGCCATGTCGGTGACCAGCTCGAGGCGGTCCGCGCCTCCGGCCTGGGCGGCGACGGCGTCCGCCGCGTCGAGGGCGATCACCTCCAGGACTGCGCGCTTGCTCATGGGACCCCATTCGTCGGCTCGGACGGGCTGCTACAGGTCTAGTCCAATTTAGGATACGCCCCGCACCGCCCGCCGAACCCCGCGGCGCCCTCCGCCGCCCGGACCGAAAATTTCGCCCGGCCCGGCCGCCGGCGACGCGCTCAGCCGCCGTAGAGGTTCAGCTCCTCCGGCTCCGCGCCCGCCAGCTCCCAACCATCGCCGGGTGGCACCGGTCGGCCCGTGTAGAGGCGGACCAGCGTCGCGGAGTCGCCGATGTAGCGCGCGGGCGGCCGCTCCTGCACGAGCGCCCCGAGCCGCAGCGGCTCGTCCACGTCGTCCAGGTCCGCCTGCAGCGGCAGCAGCCCCCGCTCCCGCGTCACCTGCGCCAGCAGCGCGAGCGCGTACGGCAGCCCGGCGCCGCCGTACGCCCCGGGCTCGCCGAGGGCCTCGCGCACGTCGCCGGCGTGCACCCACTCGCCGAACGCGATCCCGTCCAGCGGCCCGCCCGCCTTGGCGATCAGCGGCCCGGCCTCGGTCATCCCGCGCTCCAGCTCGTCCACGACCTGCGCGTTCGTCCACCCGGCCCGCTCGGCGATGTCCCGGTCGTTGGCCTCGGGCGAGAACACGCCCTCCTCGAAACGGCCGTCCACCACCCGCATCAGCGCGGCCGAACAGTGCGCCAGCACATCCCGCACCGTCCAGCCCGGACACGCGGTCGCGGGCCGCGCGAAGTCCGCGTCGGGCCGGGAACGCAGCAAGGGGATCAACTGGTCGCGCTCGGCGGTCAGCAGCCGCCCGGGCAGTTCCGCATCACGTACGTCAGCAGCAGTCATGCCCCCCACGCTAGGACGCCCGCCCCCTCCGGCGGGAGCACCGCGGCGCGCCCGGCGGGAGAAACGGCGACCGTGCGGCGGGAGAATGAGCGCATGGCCGATCTCGACGATCTGCGGAACCGCTGGCTGCGCGCCTTCCTCGCGGCGCGCGACGACGACTCCTGCACCCGCAATCCGTACGACTACGCCGACGCCCTGCTGCGCCGCTGGCAGGAGCCGCAGCGGCACTACCACACGCTCGCGCACCTCACCGCGGTGCTGGACCACGTCGACGTCCTTCAGGAGTACGCCGACAACCCCGACCTCGTGCGTCTCGCGGCCTGGTTCCACGACGCCGTCTATCTGCCCGAGCGGTCCACGAACGAGGAGCGCTCGGCCCGGCTGGCCGAACGCGCGCTGCCCGAGGCGGGTCTGTCCGCGGAGAAGACCGCCGAGGTCGCCCGCCTGGTCCAGCTCACGACCGGGCACGACCCCGCCGACGGCGACCGCAACGGGCAGGTGCTGTGCGACGCCGACCTGGCGATCCTGGCGGCGCCCCCGTCGGCGTACGCGGCGTACACGGTGGCCGTCCGCGAGGAGTACCACTTCGTGCCCAACGACGCCTTCCGCGCGGGGCGTTCGGACGTGCTGCGCCAACTCCTGGCTCTCCCCCGCCTGTTCCGCACGCCCTATGGGCAGGAGCACTGGGAGGCGACCGCCCGGTACAACGTGCGCGCCGAGCTGGAAATGCTGTCGACCTGACGCCCGCCCGCCCCCTAGGGTGCCGCTCATGCAGGCATGGGGCGGGGACCAGGTGGACGAGGCCGTGGCGGGCTGTGTGGCGGCGCTGCGGCAGGTGACGGACCGGGACTGGTCCGGGGTGCGGGCGGGACGCCTGGAGTGGGACTGCCGCACCACGGCGTTCCACATCGCCGAGGACCTCTTCGCCTACGCCGGGCGGCTGGCGGGCCGGGTGACGGGCGGCGCGCTGCCCGTCGAGCTGGCCCTGGACGACGACGCGGACAACTCCGGGGTGCTGGACGTCATCGAGGCGACCGGCGCGCTGCTGTCCGCCGCGGTCCGCACGGCCCCGCGCGAGGCGCGCGCCTTCCACCCCTACCCCTTCCGCAGCGCGAACCGCGAGGGCTTCGCCGCGATGGGCGTCACCGAGGTCCTGCTGCACACCCACGATCTCGCCGAGGGCCTCGGGTTCGGCTACGAGCCGCCGGAGGAGCTGTGCACGGCCGTGCTGGAGCGGCTCTTCCCGCAGGTGCGGCCCGGCCCGGCGCCCTGGCCGACCCTGCTGTGGGCCACCGGCCGCGGCGAGCTGCCCGGCCGGCCGCCGGTCACCGCTTGGCGCTGGTCCAACAACCTGGTGCTGACCGCCGGGCGGCTGACCCTGCAGGGCGTCACGCCCGCCGCCGCCCGCGATCTCGCCCTGGGCGGCGACGGCGGGTTCGCCTGGGTCGAGGACGGCCCGTACGAGGGCACCCGGCAGGCCGCCGGGCTGCTGCTGAAGGCGTACGAGGCGGGCGTGCACCGGCCGGAGTTCGGGGTGTTCGTGCTGGTCCGCACCGAGGACGGGCGGGCGGTGGGCGGCATGGGCTTCCACGGCGTCCCCGACGAGGAGGGCCGCGCGGAGATCGGCTACGACCTCGCCGCCTCCGCCCGCGGCCACGGCTACGCCACGGAGGCGCTGCGCGCGCTGGCCGACTGGGCGCTGGAGCGGGACGACGTCCGGCAGCTGTGCGCGGTGATCGACGAGGACAACACCGGCTCCCAGCGGGTCGTGGAGCGGGCCGGCTTCACCCGCGCGGGCCTGGCGGAGGAACACGACGGCGTGTCGGACCGCGAGGGCGCCCTGCGTCTGTACGTCCGCGGAGAGTGACGTCCGCGGGGAGTGACGGGAGCACTGACGCCGCCGCCGGCGGGAGGCCCTTGCTTCCCCTGCCTCCCCCGCCGGCCCGTCCCGCTCACGCCCATGTCCTCCCCTTGCGGCGGCGCAGGCCAGACGCCGTCAGCAGGCGGACCACCTCGCGGCTGCTGACCTCCACCGCGCCGGCGGCCACCGCGTCCCCGTAGCGGTGCGAGGGCAGGTCGTAGTGGTCGCGTTCGAAGGCGCGCCGCGGCACGCCCAACCGCTCGGCGAACGCGTGCAGTTCGTCGTACGACTGGTCGCTCACCAGGTGCGACCAGAGTCGCCCGTGGCCGGGCCAGGCGGGCGGGTCGACGTACACCGTCACGAGGAGTACGCCCCGCCCGTGGCGCGCCCCAGGGACCCCACCGCGGCGACCTTCACTCCGGCCTGGGAGCACACCCAGTACGGGTCGGGGCCCAGTTCGGGCTCGACCTCGAGGGCGTGCGGGTCGCCGGAGCCGCAGACCGGGCACAGCGGCCAGCGGCCGTAGCGCTCCAGCAGCGCGTCCTGCACGTCCTGCGCGACCAGTCCGGCCAGGTAGGCCGCGCCGTCCGGCCACTGCTCCACCCACCAGCGCCGCTGGGCGATGGAGTCCTCGACCATGGACACCACGTCGGCCTCGGCGACCTCACGCGCGATCAGGTCCGCCATCACGCGTGCGCGAGCCGCGTGCAGCGCCTGCTCCAGGGGGTTGATGGGATCCATGTCCCCATTGTGCGCACTCTTGCCCCGAGCACCGAGCCGGAAATATCTTTCAGGGGTGAGCCAGGATGTGAAGGAAATTTTCGGTGGGGCGCTGGCCGCCAAAGTGCGCACGCTCGCCCCGTCGATGACCCGCTCGATGCAGCGCGTCGCCGAGGCCGTCGCCGGCGACCCCGCCGGCTGCGCCGCCCTGACGGTCACCGGCCTCGCCGAACGCACCGGCACCAGCGAGGCCACCGTCGTGCGCACCGCCCGCCTGCTCGGCTACCCCGGCTACCGGGACCTGCGCCTGGCCCTCGCCGGGCTCGCCGCGCAGCAGCAGTCCGGCCGCGCCCCCGCCATCACCACCGACATAGCGGTCGACGACCCGATCGCCGACGTCGTCGCCAAACTCGCCTACGACGAGCAGCAGACCCTCGCCGACACCGCCGCGGGCCTGGACACCGCGCAACTCGGCGCCGCCGTCACCGCGCTCGCCGCCGCCCGCCGCACCGACGTCTACGGCATCGGCGCCTCCGGGCTGGTCGCCCAGGACCTCACCCAGAAACTCCTGCGCATAGGGCTGATCGCGCACGCCCACAGCGACCCGCACCTCGCCGTGACCAACGCGGTCCAACTGCGCGCCGGGGACGTGGCGATCGCCATCACCCACTCCGGTTCCACCGGTGACGTCATCGAGCCGCTGCGCGTCGCCTTCGAGCACGGCGCCACCACCGTGGCGATCACCGGACGCCCGGACAGCCCCGTCACCCAGTACGCCGACCACGTGCTGACCACCTCCACCTCCCGGGAGAGCGAGCTGCGCCCGGCCGCGATGTCCTCCCGCACCAGCCAACTCCTCGTCGTCGACTGCCTGTTCGTGGGCGTGGCGCAGCGGACGTACGACACGGCGGGCCCGGCGCTGGCGGCGTCGTACGAGGCGCTGGCGCACCGGCACCGGAGGTGAGAGGGACCGCAGGACCGGCTGTCGTGGGTGACCGCGGGTCCGTCGCGGCCGATCGCGCCCACGCGGCACAGCCGCACGTCAGACAGAGCCCCGCGCCCCTTTTCCGGTAGGACACCGCACCCCCGATCCGAAAGAGCCGCCCCGCCATGGCCTCCAGCCCCCGCGCCCACGACCTCCGTGCCCAGCTCGACGCCCTCACCACCGAAGCCTTCCGGCCCGAGCTCGCCGACATCGACCAGTTGCCCACCGAGGAGATCGCCCGGCTGATGAACGCGGAGGACGCCCGCGTGCCCGCCGCGGTCGCCGAACGGCTGCCCGAGATCGCCGCCGCCATCGACGCCGTCGCCGAGCGCATGGCCCGCGGCGGGCGGCTCGTCTACGCCGGTGCGGGCACCGCCGGGCGGCTCGGGGTGCTCGACGCCTCCGAGTGCCCGCCCACCTTCAACACCGCGCCGGGCCAGGTCGTCGGGCTGATCGCCGGCGGCCCCGAGGCCATGGTCGCCTCGGTCGAGGGCGCCGAGGACTCCAAGGAACTCGCCCAAGGCGACCTGGACGCGCTGAAGCTCACGCCCGACGACACGGTGGTCGGCATCTCCGCCTCCGGCCGCACCCCGTACGCCATCGGCGCGGTCGAGCACGCCCGCTCCGTCGGCGCGCTGACCGTCGGGCTCGCCTGCAACGCGGGCAGCGCGCTGGCGGCGGCGGCCGACCACGGCATCGAGATCGTCGCCGGCCCGGAGCTGATCACCGGCTCGACCCGGCTCAAGGCCGGCACGGCCCAGAAACTCGTCCTGAACATGATCTCGACGATCACGATGATCCGGCTGGGCAAGACCTACGGGAACCTGATGGTCGACGTGCGCGCCTCCAACGCCAAGCTGCGCGCCCGCTCCCGCCGGATCGTCGCCCTGGCCACCGGGGCGGGCGAGGAGGAGGTCGAGGCGGCACTCGCGGCCACCGACGGCGAGGTGAAGCACGCCATCCTGACCCTGCTCGCCGAGGTCGACGGCCCGACCGCCGCCCGGCTGCTGGCGGAGTCGGACGGCCACCTGCGGGAGGCCCTGGCGGCGGCCCGGGGCTGAGCGCCGGCGCTCCACGGGCGTCCGGCGGCGCCGACGCTCCACGGGCGTTCGGCGGCCCGGACGCGCCGGGCCCGTGGGTGACCTGTTCGCGTCATACACCATCGGGCGTCCCCGGCGATCATCCCCGGGCATGACGTGGGAGCGGCACCGTTCGGACTACCTTCGCGGGCTGGAAGATCCGTTCGAAACGGGGAGAGTGCATGACCAGCACACTCAAGAAGTTCACCCTCGCCGCGTCGGCGTCGGGGCTGCTGGCCGCGGGCATGGTGTTCGGCACCACCGCCACGGCCCAGGCCGTCCCGGGCGGCCCGTCCGGCTGCAGCGCGTTCCTGAAGCCGAACAGCAGCCACGTCGCCGAGGCCTGGTGCACGAAGGGCAACGGCTACTGGAACGTCCAGGCCAAGTGCGCCGGCCCCGGCAGCACCCACGGCCCCTACAAGGGCGACCCGGGCTACCGGAAGCTCAGCCAGGAGAAGGCGGCCGTGCTCAACTGCGGTTCCGGATACCCGACCGACCTCAAGGTGGTCGACATCCACGTCTGAGCCGGGGGCCGCTCGGCCCTCGCGCGCAGGACGCCCGGGGTGGCCCACGGACTCGTTCCGCGGGCCACCCCGGTCCCGTTCCCGGCCCTCTCCCCCGCGGCGGCCGGCGGCGGGCCGCCTACCCTGGAGAACGACACCCACGACACCCCCGGCACACCGGCCCGAGTCCCGGCCCCAGGAACCCCAGGTCACTGATGAATCACGCGCAGCTCACCGCCCTAGGTCGTGCCCTCCGGCTCCTCGGCGAGCACGGTGAGGCCCTGACCGCCGACACACCGGACGCCCGGCTGCACGAGGTGAAGGCGGATCTGCGGCGGGCCCTGGACCTGCTGGAGGAGAGCGTGACCTCGGCGCCGCCCACCACGCGCTGCGCCGAGCATCCCAACGGGCCCGTCGACGAGAGCGCCCCCGACCTGTGCCTGCTGTGCGAGACCCGGCGGCGGGCCGCCCGCCGCGCCGAGGTCACCGGCGGCTACGGCCGGCCCCGTGCCGCCGAGCCGGTGGAGCGCACCCAGTCCCGCTACGGCGTGCGCGGCGACCGGCCGCAGCCGCAGCAGCGCTGGCTGCCGGAGGCGTGGAACGGGCGGGAGTGGCAGCTGTGCGGCACCCCCCGCCACGACCACCGGGAGGCCGAGCTGTATCTGGCCGCCCAGCGGCGCGGGCCCCGGCCGGCGATGGCGTACCGCCTCGTCCACGAGTTCACCGACTACGAGGTGCTGCGGGTGTGGGGCACGCCCGTGAAGGTGGACATCGAGCCGATGGGCAACCTCTAGAGGCGATCCGCCGCCCGGCACACGGACGGCCGGGGTGCCGCCTTCCTGGCACCCCGGCCGTCTCCGGGCGCGTGCGCGCCCCTCGCTCAGCTCAGCGTCTTCAGCGACGCCGCGTCGTACGGCTTCAGCTCGTCGAAGCGGCCCGCCAGCACCTTCGCCGCCCACTCCGGGTCCTGCAGCAGCGCCCGGCCGATGGCGACGAGGTCGAACTCGTCGGCCTCCAGGCGGTCCAGGAGGTTGTCGATGCTCTTCACCGGGGAGCCCTGCCCCTGGAAGGCGTTGATGAAGTCGCCGTCGAGGCCGACCGAGCCGACGGTGATGGCCTGCTTGCCGGTCAGCTTCTTCGTCCAGCCCGCGAGGTTCAGGTCCGAGCCGTCGAACTCCGGCAGCCAGTAGCGGCGGGTGGAGGCGTGGAAGGCGTCGACACCGGCGGCGGCCAGCGGCGTGAGGATCGCCTCCAGCTCCTCGGGGGTCTCGGCGAGGCGCGCGGTGTAGTCCTGCTGCTTCCACTGCGAGTAGCGGAAGATGACCGGGAACTCGGCCGACACCTTCTCGCGCACCGCCGCGACGATCTCCGCCGCGAACCGGGTCCGGGAGACCGGGTCGCCGCCGTAGGCGTCGGTACGGCGGTTGGTGCCCTCCCACAGGAACTGGTCGACGAGGTAGCCGTGGGCGCCGTGGATCTCCACGCCGTCGAAGCCGATGCGCTCGGCGTCGGCGGCGGCCTGCGCGAACGCGGCGACGACGTCGTCCAGGTCCGCCTGCGTCATGGCCTTTCCGGTCGGCTCGGCGCCGGCGGTGACCAGGCCGGAGGGGCCCATGGCCGGGGCGTCCGGGAAGGGCGGCTCGCCCTGCTTGCGGACCATGCCGATGTGCCACAGCTGCGGCACGATGGTGCCGCCCGCCGCGTGCACGGCCTCGGCGACCTTCGCCCAGCCCGCCAGCTGCTCCTCGCCGTGGAACCGCGGCACGCGGTCGCTCTGCCCGGCGGAGGCATGACCGACGTAGGTGCCCTCGGTGACGATCAGACCGACCCCGGCACCGGCCCGGCGGGCGTAGTACGACACCACGTCCTCACCGGGAACGCCGCCCGGCGAGAACATACGGGTCATCGGCGCCATGGCGATGCGGTTCGGGACGGTCAGGCCGTTGATGGTGACCGGGCGGGACAGCAGTGCGGCCGCGCGGGAGGCGGCGGGCTCGGTGAGGCTCATACGGGGGCTCCTCGGGTACCGGTAGGTATGTGCGCGCGCATTGTTGCAACAACTGAAGCAACTCTCCATGCCCGCCGCCACATTCCGCCCCGGCGCCCCCGCGCGCTGTGATCCCGGCCACGCCCGCGCCCCGGCGCGCATGCGTCCCCGGCACGCCCACGGACTCGGCACGTACGGATTCGGCACGCGTACGGACTCGGCACGCGTACGGACTCGGCCTGCGGACGATCCCGGCACCCCTACGGCCCCGGAAACGCCCGAGGGCGGCACCCCCTGCCACGAGACAGGGAGTGCCGCCCTCGGCGAAGGCCTTCGGGAAGGCCCGGAAGGACAGGTGATCCGCGAGGGATCAGAAGTCCATGTCACCGCCCGGCATGCCGCCGCCGGCCGGGGCAGCGGCCTTCTCCGGCTTGTCGGCGATGACGGCCTCGGTGGTGAGGAACAGCGCGGCGATCGACGCGGCGTTCTGCAGCGCGGAGCGCGTCACCTTGGCCGGGTCGATGATGCCCTCGGCGACCAGGTCGACGTACTCGCCGGTCGCGGCGTTCAGGCCGTGGCCCGGGGTCAGGTTGCGCACCTTCTCCACCACGACGCCGCCCTCGAGGCCGGCGTTCACGGCGATCTGCTTGAGCGGGGCCTCCAGCGCGAGCTTCACGGCCTGGGCGCCGGTCGCCTCGTCGCCGTCGAGCTCGAGCTTGTCGAAGACGTGGGTGGTCTGCAGCAGGGCCACGCCACCACCGGCGACGATGCCCTCCTCGACGGCCGCCTTGGCGTTGCGGACGGCGTCCTCGATGCGGTGCTTGCGCTCCTTGAGCTCCACCTCGGTGGCGGCACCGGCCTTGATGACCGCGACACCGCCGGCGAGCTTCGCCAGGCGCTCCTGCAGCTTCTCGCGGTCGTAGTCGGAGTCGCTGTTCTCGATCTCGGCGCGGATCTGGTTCACACGGCCCGCGACCTGGTCCGAGGAGCCGGCACCGTCGACGATGGTGGTCTCGTCCTTGGTGATGACGACCTTGCGGGCGCGGCCCAGGAGGTCCAGGGTCGCGTTCTCCAGCTTGAGGCCGACCTCCTCGGAGATGACCTCGCCGCCCGTGAGGATGGCGATGTCGCCGAGCATGGCCTTGCGGCGGTCGCCGAAGCCCGGAGCCTTGACGGCCACGGACTTGAAGGTGCCGCGGATCTTGTTGACGACCAGGGTCGACAGGGCCTCGCCCTCGACGTCCTCGGCGATGATCAGCAGCGGCTTGCCCGACTGCATGACCTTCTCCAGCAGCGGGAGCAGGTCCTTGACCGAGGAGATCTTGGAGTTGGCGATGAGGATGTACGGGTCCTCGAGCACCGCCTCCATGCGCTCCATGTCGGTCGCGAAGTAGGCGGAGATGTAGCCCTTGTCGAAGCGCATGCCCTCGGTGAGCTCGAGCTCCAGGCCGAAGGTGTTGCTCTCCTCGACGGTGATGACGCCTTCCTTGCCGACCTTGTCCATCGCCTCGGCGATCAGCTCGCCGATCTGGGTGTCGGCGGCGGAGATGGACGCGGTGGAGGCGATCTGCTCCTTGGTCTCGACGTCCTTCGCCTGCTCCAGCAGGGCGGCGGAGACGGCCTCGACGGCCTTCTCGATACCGCGCTTCAGGGCCATCGGGTTGGCGCCGGCGGCGACGTTGCGCAGGCCTTCCTTGACCAGGGCCTGGGCGAGCACGGTCGCGGTGGTCGTACCGTCACCGGCGACGTCGTCCGTCTTCTTGGCGACTTCCTTGACCAGCTCGGCGCCGATCTTCTCGTACGGGTCCTCGAGCTCGATCTCCTTGGCGATGGAGACACCATCGTTGGTGATCGTGGGCGCGCCCCACTTCTTCTCGAGGACGACGTTGCGGCCCTTGGGGCCGAGCGTCACCTTCACGGCGTCCGCGAGCTGGTTCATGCCGCGCTCGAGGCCGCGCCGCGCCTCCTCGTCGAACGCGATGATCTTGGCCATGTGAAGTGGTCCCTCCAGGACTGGGGGTGATTACTTCGGACCGCGCCCGCGCCCGCGACGGACGGCCCCGACCGGAAGGTTCCTTCCCCACCGGCCCTGGCCTCACCGACCCGGTCCTTACGTTGTCACTCTCACCTTCAGAGTGCTAACGCCAATGATTAGCACTCGGGCATGGTGAGTGCAAGCGCCTCCCGGGGGTCGGGCCGATGGATCAGCCCCCCGCGAACACCGGCGTACGGCGGCCGGGGCGGCCCGCGCGGACGGCCGGCGGGGCGCGGCGCGGGGCGGCCGGGCATGCGGAAGGGCCCGCACCCTGTGCGAGGTGCGGGCCCTTCGGCGTGAATGAACGTTCAGGCGGTGACGCGGACCATGTCGGCCTGCGGGCCCTTCTGGCCCTGCGAGATCTCGAACTCCACCCGCTGGCCCTCTTCCAGGGTGCGGTAGCCGTCCATCTGGATCGCGCTGTAGTGGACGAAGACGTCCGCACCACCGTCGACCGCGATGAAGCCGTACCCCTTCTCCGCGTTGAACCACTTGACGGTGCCCTGAGCCATGCCTAACTCCCCTATTACTGGCCCTTGCACAGATCCACACTTCGCGGATCCGGGTCAGACCTCGCCCCCCGATGGGTGGGGGCGTGCGCCGGAACGCGTCGACCGCGGCTGAATGTATCTGTCCAACTGCCCTCTGCAACAGGTCAGTCGGACGAGAATTCTGGACGGGACCGGTCCGGAATCTCACGTGAATTCGCCTGAATTCCGAGCAAGTCGGGCCGCACAAAGGGGGGCAAAAAAGACAAAAAACCCGCGTACTTTGGCTACTTCTTGTCGCCCGTGCAGCAGGTTCCTGAGATCGCACCCCGTTGATTCCGGGGCGCGTTCCCCAACTCTACCGCGTCTAATCACATGGAATTGCCCCCTCCGCTTCTCTCACGGAGGGGGCAATCGCGATGAACTCCGTGTGTCAGCAGCCGCCGGCGACCGCCGGGATGATCGACACGCCGGCGCCGTCCGGGGTGGGCGTGTCCAGGCCCTGCTCGAAGCGGACGTCGTCGTCGTTGACGTACACGTTGACGAACCGGCGCAGCTTGCCCTGGTCGTCCAGCACGCGGGCGGCGATGCCGGTGTGGTTCTTCTCCAGGTCGGCGATCACCTCGGCGAGGGTCGCGCCCTCGGCCTTCACCTCGGCCTGGCCGCCGGTGTAGGTGCGCAGGATGGTCGGGATACGAACGGTCACGCTCATGCGAGGCCAGCCTCTCGGAAGGAGTCCAGGGTCGGGCGGATGGTGGCGGTCAGGCCCGTGCCGGCCACCGCGTCCAGGGTCTTCAGGCCGTCGCCGGTGTTCAGGACGACCGTGGTCTTCGTGGGGTCCAGGAGACCGTTCTCGATCAGCTTGCGGGTCACTCCCACGGTCACCCCGCCGGCGGTCTCCGCGAAGATGCCCTCCGTGCGGGCCAGCAGCTTGATCGCGTCGACGACCTGCTCGTCGGTGACGTCCTCCACCGCGCCGCCGGTGCGGCGGGCGATGTCGAGGACGTACGGGCCGTCGGCCGGGTTGCCGATGGCGAGCGACTTGGCGATCGTGTTCGGCTTCTGCGGGCGGACCACGTCGTGCCCGGCCTTGAAGGCGGTGGACACCGGCGAGCAGCCCTCGGCCTGCGCGCCGAAGATCTTGTACGGCTTGTCCTCGACCAGGCCCAGCTTGATCAGCTCCTGCAGGCCCTTGTCGACCTTGGTGAGCTGCGAGCCGGAGGCGATCGGGATCACGATCTGGTCGGGCAGCCGCCAGCCGAGCTGCTCGCAGACCTCGTACGCCAGGGTCTTGGAGCCCTCGGCGTAGTAGGGGCGCAGGTTGACGTTGACGAAGCCCCAGCCCTCGCCGGCCGGGTCGCCGATCAGCTCCGAGCAGAAGCGGTTCACGTCGTCGTAGTTGCCCTCGATGCCGACGAGCTCGCCGCCGTAGATCGCGGCCATGACGACCTTGCCCTGCTCCAGGTCGTGCGGGATGAACACGCAGGAGCGGAAGCCGGCCCGGGCGGCGGCGGCGCCGACGGCGCCGGCCAGGTTGCCGGTGGAGGAGCAGGACAGGGTGGTGAAGCCGAAGGCGCGCGCCGCCTCCAGGGCCTGCGCGACCACGCGGTCCTTGAAGGAGTGCGTGGGGTTGCCGGAGTCGTCCTTGACGAAGAGCTTGCCGGCGTCGACGCCGAGCTCGGCGGCCAGGTGGTCGGCCTGGACGAGCTTGGTCCAGCCCGGGTTGAGGTTCGGCTTGTCCGCCACGTCCGCGGGGACGGGCAGCAGGGGGGCGTAACGCCAGATGTTTGCGGGACCCGCCTCGATGCGCTTGCGCAGCTCCTCGGTGTCGTAGGAGGAGAAGTCGTAGGCGATCTCGAGCGGGCCGAAACACTCCTCGCACGCGAAGACCGGGCCGAGCGGGACGCGGTGGCCGCACTCGCGGCAGCTCAGCGCCGCGGCGGGACCGAGATCGACGGTGGAGGTGCTTGCAACTGTCTGCGCAGCCATGTGAGGCGAGGCCCTTTCTCCTCATCTTCCTCACGACGCATCTCGCCGTGAGACGGAATTGGCACCTTCCCTGGCCGGGAGCCTCGCGTGAACGAGTCCGGTGATCAGGGGGGTTGCCGGGGCTTCATCGGGCCGTGTCCCTCTGCCCCTCTGGATGAGCGGTATGTGGTTGTGAGAACGCCGGGCGACCCCCGACATGCGATGGTCATCAGCGTTGTTCAAGACTGTAACCGAAGGCCACGACAGTTGAGATAGTCGTCCGAAGCGCGAGATGGATCACACGGTCACCGCCTGTGATCGAGACAGTGAGGAGCCGCAGACCGTGCTTGAAGAAGTCGAGCGCTGGCTGAGCACCCGCTCCTGGTCCGTGGCCGACCGCCCCCTGCACCAGATCCTGGCCGCCAAACGGGCCACGGGCCTGACGGTGTCCGTCGTCCTGCCCGCGCTGAACGAGGAGGAGACGGTCGGCGACATCGTCGCGATCCTCCGGCACGACCTCGTGCAGCAGGCCCCGCTGGTCGACGAGGTGGTCGTCGTCGACTCGGGCTCCACCGACCGTACCGCCGAGGTGGCCGCCGCGGCGGGCGCCCGGGTCGTGCACCGCGACGAGATACTGCCGCGCATCCCCGCCGTCCCCGGCAAGGGCGAGGTGCTGTGGCGCTCGCTGCTGGTCACCTCCGGCGACATCGTCTGCTTCGTCGACGCGGACCTGAAGGAGTTCTCCTCCGACTTCGTCACCGGCATCGTCGGCCCGCTGCTGACCGACCCGGGCATCCAGCTGGTCAAGGCGATGTACGACCGCCCGCTGGCCGGTGCGGCCGGGCAGGGCGGCCGGGTCACCGAGCTGATGGCCCGGCCGCTGCTGAACATGCACTGGCCGCAGCTGGCCGGCTTCGTGCAGCCCCTCGGCGGCGAGTACGCGGCCCGCCGCACCCTGCTGGAACAGCTCCCCTTCCCCGTCGGCTACGGCGTGGAGCTCGGCATGCTGGTCGACGCCCTGCACCTGGCCGGCCTTGACGCCCTCGCCCAGGTCGACGTCGGCGTGCGCATCCACCGCCACCAGGACGGGCAGGCGCTCGGCCGGATGGCGGCCGCGATCTACCGCACCGCCCAGCTCCGCCTGGCCCGCGGCCACCTGATCCGCCCGTCCCTCACCCAGTTCGAACGCGGCGAGGACGGCTTCGAGCCCCGCACCTACTCCGTCGACACGGAGGAACGACCCCCCATGACGGAGATAGCGGAGTACGCGGCCCGGAAGGTGGCGTGAGACCGGGATGCCCCGGGCTCCGCGGGCGTCAGCCAGCGTGGCCGTCGGACCAGCGCCAGCGGCCTGCGGCGTCCTGTTCGCAGGTCAGGTACTCGCCGCCCTTGCCGTAGGTGCTCAGGCCGTGGTGGCGCTTGGCGCAGAACTGGCCGTCGGCGTAGCAGTTGCCCGCGGGGCTGGTGATCGCGCAGGCCTTGCTGCCGCCGCCGGAACCGGCGCTCGTCCCGCCGCCTCCACCGGTCCCGCCGGTGCCGCCGCCCGCGGTGGTGCGCGTCGGTGCGGGGGTGTGCAGCAGGTGCCCGTCGCAGTCCCGGCCGTCCCGGGCGACGACGAAGGCGACGTCGAAGGAGGGATTGCGGTCGCCGGGGTCGTCGATCTGCTCGCAGACCTTCTCGCTCGCGCCCCAGGAGGAGGCCGTGCGGCCGCCGCCGTCGAGGGAGGCACCGGTTCCCTCCAGGTAGACGGCGTAGCGCAGGCCGCCCGCGCGGGCGGCGGCGACGGCCCGGCCGACGGTCGCGCCGGTGTGGTCGCCGATGGTGGCGACGGTGGGTTCGGCCGACGGGGTGGGGCTGCTGCTCGTCGGCGAGGGCTGCGGAGCCGTGGTGCTCGGTGCGGCACTGGTGACCGGCGAGGCCGCCGGGACCGCCTTGCCGTCGGTGCCGTCGCCCTGGCAGCCGGCCAGCGTCAGCACGGCCGCCGCGGCGAGTGCGGCGAGGCCGCAGGCTCTGCGCCCCGGCAGGGTTCCTCTGCCACCACGTATACCGATCATGATCAATCCGCCCCCCTGGCGTACGCGTCGTTCGGTGCAGGGGGCATCTTGTACGGCTCACAAAATCTCCACAAGCGATGCGGGGATTCCGGAGCTGGGGTTCCGGTCCACTCGGGGGCGGTGGCGTGAACGGGACGTATACGACAGGGCACGGAAACCGGCCATACGTTTGAGTTTTTCCGGGGCGGGCTAGGTTGAGGGCTATGGCTTCCTCGCACGCTGCTGATCAGAAGGCTCGGGTGCTGGTCGCGTCCAACCGCGGCCCGGTGTCGTACACGGTGGGCGACGACGGCTCGCTGCACGCCAAGCGGGGCGGTGGCGGACTGGTGTCCGGGCTGTCGGCCATCGGACCGGACGCGGGGGCGCTGTGGGTGTGCTCCGCGCTGTCCGACGGCGACCGCGAGGCGGTGCGGCGCGGGGCCGGCGAGCAGGGCGTGCGGATGCTGGACATCCCGGCCGACGTGCACGCCGACGCCTACAACGGCATCGCCAACTCCGTGCTCTGGTTCGTCCACCACATGCTCTACCAGACGCCGCTGGAGCCCGTCTTCGACGCGGAGTTCCGGCGGCAGTGGGCGTCCTACGAGACGTACAACCGCGCGTTCGCCGAGGCGCTGGCCGAGGAGGCGGCCGAGGGCGCGGTGGTGATCGTGCAGGACTACCACCTCACGCTGGTCCCCGGCATGCTCCGCGAGCTGCGGCCCGACCTGCGCATCGGGCACTTCTCGCACACGCCGTGGGCGCCGCCCGAGTACTTCCGCATGCTGCCCGACGACATCGCGCGGCAGGTGCTGCGCGGCATGCTCGGCGCGGACCGGCTCGGCTTCCTCACCCGGCGCTGGGCGGACGCCTTCACCGCGTGTTGCGAGCAGTTCGCGGGCGGGCTCGGGGACACCCGGATCGGGGTGCACGGGCTCGGCGCGGACGCGGACTTCCTGCGCGAGCGCGCCCACCAGGCCGACGTCGGCGAGCGGATGACGGCGCTGCGGGAGCAGATCGGCGCGGGCCGCAGGACGATCGTGCGGGTGGACCGCACGGAGCTGTCCAAGAACATCGTGCGCGGCCTGCTCGCCTTCCGGCAGCTGCTCGACGACCACCCCGAGTGGCGGGAGCGCGTCGTGCACGTCGCCTTCGCCTACCCCTCCCGGCAGGACCTCGCGGTGTACCGCGACTACACGGCCGAGGTGCAGCGGGTCGCCGAGGAGATCAACGCGGCCTACGGGACGGAGGGCTGGACGCCGGTCGTCCTCCACGTCGAGGACGACTTCGCGCGCTCGCTCGCGGCGTACCGGCTCGCGGACGTGGCGCTGGTCAACCCGATCCGGGACGGGATGAACCTGGTCGCCAAGGAGGTGCCGGTCGTCTCCGACGAGGGGTGCGTGCTGGTGCTGTCGCGGGAGGCCGGGGCGTACGAGGAGCTGGGCGAGGACGCGATCGCCGTCAATCCCTACGACGTGATCGGTACGGCCGCCGCGCTGCACGAGGCGTTGAGCATGGCGCCGGGGGAGCGGACGGATCGGGTGAAGCGGTTGGCCGCGGCGGCGACGGCGTTGCCTCCGGCGAAGTGGTTCCTGGAGCAGCTGGAGGCTCTGCGGGGTCTCGGCTGAGGGCTCGCCGTGGGGTGCGGTGCCCTTGGGTGCGCTTGTGCCCATGGGTGCGGTGAACGCCGGGGTTGCGCAGCCCGGCGGTGCGGGGTGCCGCTGCGCCCACCCGTGCCGCCCCAGCGGCACGACTGCCCGCAGCTACGCGGGGTGGGGCGCTGGCCCAGCGGCACGACTGCCCGCAGCTACGCAGGCGTGACTGCAACCCCCCAGGGGCGCGGGGAACTGCGCGATCAGCCGCCCAGTCACCCGCGCCCGGCAGCGAAGCGTCCCGCTAGGGGAGACGGTCGGCCAAGGTGTTCAAGAGGTGGACGACGCCCTCGGGTCCGTCGACCACCAGGTCGGCGCGTTCCGACAGCTCCGTGACCTCCGTGCTGCCGCTGCAGATCAGCAGGCCGGGGATGCCGTCCGAGCGGAGTTTCTCGACCGCGGCGAATGCGGGCAGGTCGCCCAGGTCGTCGCCGGCGTAGACGACGGACTCGGCGCCCACCGCACGGACGTACTGAGTGAGGGCGACGCCCTTGTCCACGCCGGGCGGGCGCAGCTCCAGGACGAGGCGGCCGGGTTCGAGGATCAGGCCGTGCCGGGTCGCGAGGTCGGTGAGCGGCTCGCGCAGGGCCTCGAACGCGGCCTGCGGGTCCTCCGCGCGCCGGGTGTGGACGGCGACCGCGCGCCCTTTCTCCTCGATCCACGTGCCGCGCCAGGCGCCGACGGAGTCCAGCAGCCCCGGCAGCTCGGCGCGCACGGCGGCGACCCCGGGGTGCGGCGGCGGCGAGATCAGCTCACCGGTCGCGGCCTCCCACCGTTCGGCGCCGTAGTGGCCGAGGACGACGAGGTGTTCGAGTCCGGGGACGCCCGCGAAGCCTCCGTTGCGTACCGCGACGCCGGCGGGCCGGCCGGTGACCACCGCGATCGAGCCGACCTTCGGTGCGAGGCGGGTGAGGGCCGGTACGGCGTCCGGGTGGGCGCGGGCCTGCTCGGGGTCGGGCACGATCGGGGCGAGCGTGCCGTCGAAGTCGAGGCCGATCACCGCCTTGCCGGGGCGGGCGAGGACGGCGTGCAGGCCCTCGCGCCCCTGCGCGGTCACCGGTTCGGGAAGGTCCGTCGCGTGCGTGTCGTGGCTGCCCATACCGCGAACCTATCCCCGCCCGGCCCCTGCCGAACCTGGATCTCGCGTCCTTCACCGCTCGGCGCGGCGGGCTTCCCGTATGCGTCTGAGGCGGTTCACCGTGACCGGGTCGTGGGCGAGGGCCCGGGTGTCGTCGAGGAGGGCGTTGAGCAGCTGGTAGTAGCGGACGGGGGCGAGGCCCAGTTCCTCGCGGACGGCACGCTCCTTCGCGCCGGGGCCGGGAAAGCCCCGGCGCTCCAGCGCGAGGATGGCCCGCTCGCGCTCGCCCAGCGGCGGCCGGCCCTCGTCGGATGCGTCCATGCCCGCCACCGTACCGCCGCCCACCGACAACGCCCCGGCGCCCGCCGTCACCCTCGCCCCGGCCCCGCCGCCGACCACGCCCGGCCCCGGCCCGCGACCACGGCCACGGCCCGCGACCACGGCCCCCGCCGGCGCCACGGCCCCGTCCGCCCGCCGGCGGCTACGGCTGGACGCTGTCCGCGGTCACCGCCGAGGACTGGATCTGCCCGAGGACGGCCCGGGGGCTGCCGGTGGGGTCGACGGCCTGCCCGATCCGCTTCTTGATGTCGGCGCTGACCGACGCCCAGGACGTCTTGCCGACCGGGTACAGCTCGCTGAGCGGCAGCTGCTGCAGGAACGGCTGGAGGTCCTTGTCCTGTCCGGAGTCGTTCATCGTCGCGGACGCCGACGTGGTCACCGGCAGCAGGTCGTAGGTGCGGGAGAAGTCGAGGACGTTCTTCTCGTCGTAGACGAAGTCGAGGAAGTCGCGGATCTGCTCGCGGTGGCCGTTCTGCTTGAAGGCCGTCATCCAGTCGGCGACGCCCATCACGGAGCGGCTGGGCCCGTTGAGGCCGGGCATGGTGACCATGCCGAACTTCACGCCCTTCTTCGCGGCCATCTGCATCAGCGAGGGGTGCCCGTTGAGCATGCCGACCTGCCCGTCGGCGAAGGCGGTGAAGGCGTCGGCCCGGTTGAGCTTGCCGGGCGCGACGGGGCCGGTGAGGCCCTTGCCGACCAGTTCGTCCTTCAGCCAGGTGAAGGTGGCGACGTTCTGCGCGGAGTCGATGCCGTAGGTGCCGACGGTGTCGACGTAGCCGCCCCCGCCGCTGAGCAGCCACTGCATCGTCTCGGCCTGCGCCTCCTCGGGGCCGAGCGGCAGCGCGTAGGGGTACTTCACGCCGTCGTTCTTGAGCGCCTTGGCGTCGGCGGCGAGGTCGGCCCAGGTCGTGGGCGGGTCGATGTGCGCCTTGGCGAAGAGGGTCTTGTTGTAGAAGAGCAGCCGGGTGGAGGCCGCGAACGGCATGCCGTACTGCACGCCGTGCACCTGGCCGGCCGCCACCAGCTGGGAGACGAAGTCGGCCTGGGTGGAGATGGACAGGACGTCGTCGGCCCGGTAGAGCTGGTCGGCCGCCGCGTAGTCGGCGTAGGCGCCGATCTGGGCCATGTCGGGGGCCTGGCCGGCGTCGACCATCTCCTTGACCTTGCGGTCGACGTCGTTCCAGGAGTAGACGCTGACGTCGACCTTCACCCCGGGGTGCTGGGACTCGTAGGCCTTGATCAGGTCGTCCCAGTAGTGCCGGGAGCTGTTGGTGTCGTTGTCGCCGTAGTCGGCGGCGACCAGCTTCAGGGTCACGTCCCCGGAGCCGCCGGTGACGCCGCAGCCGGTGAGGACCGCCGCCAGGCCCAGTGCGGAGACCCCCGCGATCGTCGTCGTCCTTCGCCGCTGCACAGCCCCGGCTCCCCCACCCTCGTACACGTCAGACACGTCTGTACCACTTTCCGATTAACGGATTAAGGTCTACACCATCACAGTGGACTAGACCTCTCATGGGTCGCCGGTCCACACTGTCCCCCGTGAGACATGTCATCGCCCTCGACGTGGGCGGCACCGGGATGAAGGCCGCCCTGGTCGGCACCGACGGCGCGCTGCTCCACCAGGCGCGCCGGCCGACCGGCCGCGAGCACGGGCCGGAGGCGGTCGTGGAGAACATCCTCGGCTTCGCCGCCGACCTGCGCGCCCACGGCGAGCGGCACCTCGGCGGGCCCGCCGCCGCGGCCGGCGTGGTCGTCCCCGGCATCGTCGACGAGCAGCGCGGCCTCGCCGCCTACGCCGCCAACCTCGGCTGGCGCGACCTGCCCCTGCGCGACCTGCTCGCCCGGCGGCTCGGGGTGCCCGTCGCCCTGGGCCACGACGTGCGGGCCGGCGGGCTCGCCGAGGGCCGGCTGGGCGCGGGCCGGGGCGCCGACCGGTACCTGTTCGTGCCGCTGGGCACCGGCATCGCCGGCGCCATCGGCATCGGCGGCCGGGTCGAGGCGGGCGCCCACGGCTTCGCCGGCGAGATCGGCCACATCGTCGTACGACCCGGGGGTACTCCCTGTCCATGCGGGCAGCGCGGCTGCCTGGAGCGGTTCGCGTCCGCGTCGGCCGTCAGCCAGGCCTGGGCCGCGGCCTGCGGCGACCCGGACGCGGACGCCGCGGACTGCGCCAAGGCCGTCGCGTCCGGCGACCCGAACGCCGTCCGGGTCTGGCAGGAGGCGGTCGACGCCCTCGCCGACGGCCTGGTCACCGCGCTCACCCTGCTGGACCCGCGCACCCTGATCATCGGTGGCGGCCTGGCCGAGGCCGGGGAAACCTTGTTCACGCCCCTGCGGGACGCGGTCGCGCAGCGGGTCACCTTCCAGAAACTGCCGGAGATCGTCCCGGCCGCGCTCGGTGACACGGCCGGCTGCCTGGGCGCGGGCCTGCTGGCCTGGGACCTCCTCGACACCACGAACGGCAAGGAGGAAACGGGCTGATGGAAACGGCGCACGGGGCGCGGGGCCCTGCTGACTCTGCGGCTGGAGCCGCGCGGGCGCGAGCGGCCACGACGCCCCCGCACCCCGCCACGGACCGGACCCCCCTGGTGCTGTCCGGCGCCACGGTCGTCCTGCCCACCGGAGCCGTCCCGGACGGCCGGGTGGTCGTCGACGGCACCCGCATCGCGGCACACGCCCCGCAGGACGCCCAGATCGTCGACGTACGGGGCCACTGGCTGGTCCCCGGCTTCGTCGACCTGCACAACCACGGCGGCGGCGGAGCCTCCTTCACCTCCGGCACCGTCGACGATGTCCTCACCGGCATCCGCACCCACCGGCTGCACGGCACGACGACCCTGGTCGCCTCCACCGTCACCGGCGACATGGACTTCCTGACGCGGCGCGCCGGGCTGCTGAGCGAGCTGGCCGAGCAGGGCGAGATCGCCGGCATCCACTTCGAGGGGCCGTTCATCTCCCCGTGCCGCAAGGGCGCGCACTCCGAGGAACTGCTGCGCGACCCCGAGCCGGCCGAGGTGCGCAAGCTGATCGACGCCGCACGCGGCCACGCCCGGATGGTCACGCTCGCCACCGAGCTGCCGGGCGGCATCGACTCCGTACGGCTGCTCGCCGAGCACGGCGTCATCGCGGCGATCGGCCACACCGACGCGACGTACGAGCAGACGCGCGAGGCGATCGACGCGGGCGCGACCGTCGCCACCCACCTGTTCAACGCGATGCCGCCGATCGGGCACCGCTCCCCCGGCCCCATCACGGCGCTGCTGGAGGACGAGCGGATCACGGTCGAGCTGATCGACGACGGCGTGCACCTGCACCCGGCCGCCCTGCAGCTGGCGTTCCATCACGCGGGCGCGGACCGCGTCGCGTTCATCACCGACGCCATGGACGCGGCCGGCTTCGGCGACGGCCGCTACATGCTCGGCCCGCTGGAGGTCGAGGTCGCCGACGGCGTGGCCCGGCTGGTGGAGGGCGGCTCCATCGCGGGCTCCACGCTCACCCTGGACCGGGCCTTCAAGCGGGCGGTGACCGTGGACGGGCTGGCCGTCGAGGACGCGGTGAAGGCCCTCTCTGCCAACCCGGCCCGGCTGCTCGGCCTGGACGACCGGATCGGCTCACTGGAGCCCGGCAAGGACGCCGACCTGGTGCTGCTGGACGGGAACTTCGACGTGCGCGGCGTGATGCGCCGGGGCGAATGGGTGGTAAGCCCCCAACTGGCCTGATCCGTCCGCTCGTACGGGGACGGCGGCCGGTCCCGGGGCTGGGCCGGCCGCCGTCTCTTTGGCATGATCGACCCTCCGGAAGTCCACGTCAGCGCGCATCTCTCGGGGGAGGTCGGCCCAGGTGATCCTCACGGTCACGCTGAACACCGCTCTCGACATCACCTACCGCGTCCGCGCCCTGCGGCCGCACGCCTCCCACCGGGTCTCCGACGTCGGGGAACGGCCCGGCGGCAAGGGCGTCAACGTGGCCCGGGTCCTCGCGGCCCTCGGCCACGAGGTGACCGTCACCGGCTTCGCGGGCGGCCCCACCGGCCGCGTCGTACGGGACCTGCTGCGCGACGCGGACGGCGTGCGCGACGCCCTGGTGCCCATCGCGGGCGCCACGCGCCGCACCATCGCCGTCGTGGACGAGCACAGCGGCGACACCACCCAGCTGAACGAACCCGGCCCGGCCATCGCGCCCACCGAGTGGTCCGCCTTCCAGGACCGCTACCAGGAGCTGATCGGCGCCGCCTCGGCCGTCGCCCTGTGCGGCAGCCTGCCGCCGGGCGTCCCCGTGGGCGCCTACGCCGGCCTGATCCGCACGGCGCGCGCGGCGGGCGTGCCCGTCCTGCTCGACACCAGCGGCGAGCCGCTGCGCCGCGGGGTCGCCGCCCGCCCCGACGTCGTCAAGCCCAACGCCGACGAGCTGGCGGAACTGACCGGCTCCCACGAGCCGGTGCGCGCCACCCAGGACGCCCGGCGGCGCGGGGCACGGGCCGTGGTGGCCTCCCTGGGCCCCGACGGCCTCCTCGCCGCCACCCCCGAGGGCCGCTGGCGCGCCACCCCGCCAGGCCCCGTCCACGGCAACCCGACCGGAGCCGGCGACTCCGCCGTCGCCGGCCTGCTGTCGGGCCTGGTCGAGAACCTCCCCTGGCCGGACCGCCTCACCCGCGCGGTGGCCCTCTCCGCCGCCACGGTCCTCGCCCCGGCAGCCGGCGAATACGACCCCCACGCATACGAAGACCTCCGCCGAAAGGTCTCGATCACGGCGGAGGTCAGCGCGGCGTAAGGGCTACTGCTCGAGCCACAGCTGGTCGAAGTTCGCGTTGCACTGGTTGCCCTGGTTGCACACGAGCTCGATGGTGTTGGTGCCCTTGGTCAGGTTGACGTTGGCCCAGGTGGTCTTCCAGCCCTTTTCCCAGTCACCCACCGGCGTACCACCGAAGTTCTTCATGTTCAGCGGCTGGGTGTTGGGCTCGCCGTTGACCACCAGCGTCGCGTTCGCGTCCGTGCCCGGGATGCCGTAGCGGACGTAGAGGCGGTAGGTGCCCTTGTCCTTGATGCCGTTGACCGTCCAGGTCACCTTGGCCCCGACATTGTTGAAACCGGCGACATAGACACCGCCGTCCGCCTTGGCGCCCTTGATGTCCGACGCCGGCACCGTTCCGCCTTCCAAGCGGAGCGCCTTCGCGTCGATGGTGGGCAGCTTCACCTCCGCGTCCCCGCTGCTGCTCGCCGACGGGCTCGGCGTGCTGTTCTGCTGGGACTGCGTGGGCGTGACGTTCGCCTGGTCGTCCTTCTTGTCGTCCCCGTTGCCGTTCATCATCGCCACGCCGATGCCGATCACCACGGCGGCGACGACGGCGATCGCACCGATCAGCAGGCCCTTGGTGTTGGGGCCGCGGCCACGGCCGCCCGAGCCGCCCGCCGGCTGCTGCTGAACGGTCGGCGCGCCGCCGGGGAACGTCTCGGGCGCGGCGTAGTGGGCGTTCGGCCGCCCGTAGGCGCCCTGCTGCTGCGGGACCTGGCCGTACGGAGCGGACGGCGCCTGCTGGCCGTACTGCCGCTCCCCGACGGTGCGCACCCGGCTGACGGAGTTCGGGTAGCCGTAGCCTCCCGTGGGCGGCTGGGCACCCCTGGCCTGGCCGTCGGCGTAGAGGTAGCCGAACGGGTCGTCGTCCTCGGGTGTGCTCGGGCCGTTGTTGCCGGGCGTCATCCCTTCGTTCTCCTCAACAGGTGGGGGGCGGATGCGGTCCATGGTGTGGGGTGTGGCAGAGGGCGAGCCTACCCGCTCTGCAAGACCCAAACGGGTGACCCCGACCGCACCATTCCGCCGGGTACCGCGCTGACCTGCGGATTACCCCGCACGCCGGTGTTGTTTGGGACGAGATCGTTTCTCGACGTACATCCGTTCGTCCGCCGACTTGAGCACCTCGTCCGCGGTCATGCCGCAATGCGCCCAGCCGATGCCGAAGCTGGCGCCCACGCGCACGGCCCGGCCCTCGGCCCGGATCGGCTGGATGATCTCGTTGCGCAGGCGTACGGCGAGGTCCTGGGCGTCGGCGCGGCCGAGGCCGTCGGCGAGGATCACGAACTCGTCGCCGCCGAGCCGGGCCACCGTGTCGCCGTCGCGCACCCCGTTGCTGAGCCGCCGGGCGACCTCGATGAGCACCGCGTCGCCCGCGTTGTGCCCGAACCGGTCGTTGATCGACTTGAAGCCGTCCAGGTCGCAGAAGAGCACCGCGAGCCCCTTGGTGCCGTCGTCCCGGTCCCCCTCGGGCGCCACGGTGTGCACATGGTGGTCGTAGGCGTCGAAGCCCTCGGGGCCGGGGCCCAGGTCGAAGCCGTGGCTGTTCGCGTCGAAGGCGGGGTGGCCGTAGGCGGTGTCGGCGGCGTCGAAGGAGTCGTACGCGTCGAGGGCCGGGTGGGTGGCCTGGGGCCGGCGGCAGAGGCGGGCGGCGAGGCGGGAGCGCAGCTCGGCGGAGTTGGGCAGGCCGGTGAGGGAGTCGTGCGAGGCGCGGTGGGCGAGCTGGAGCTCGCGGCGCTTGCGCTCCTCTATGTCCTCGACGTGGGTGAGCAGGAAGCGCGGGCCGTCGGCGGTGTCGGCGACGACGGAGTTGCGCAGCGAGACCCAGACGTACGTCCCGTCGCGGCGGCCCAGGCGCAGCTCGGCGCGGCCGCCCTCGGCGGAGGTGCGCAGCAGGGTGCCGATGTCCTCGGGGTGGACGAGGTCGGAGAAGGAGTAGCGGCGCATCGCGGAGGCGGGCCGGCCGAGCAGCCGGCACAGGGCGTCGTTGGTGCGCAGGATGCGTCCGTGCTGGTCACCGCCCATCTCGGCGATCGCCATGCCGGAGGGGGCGTACTCGAAGGCCTGCCGGAAGGATTCCTCGCTGGCGCGCAGGGCCTGCTGCTCGCGCTCCAGGCGGACCAACGCGCGTTGCATGTTGGAGCGCAGCCGGGCGTTGGATATCGCGATCGCGGCCTGGAAGGCGTACATCTGCAGCGCCTCGCGGCCCCAGGCGCCGGGCCGGCGGCCGTTGCGCGGCCGGTCCACGGACAGCACGCCGAGCAGCTCGCCGCGCGGGCCGCCCTGGGCCCCGGGCGCGTACATCGGGGCGAAGAGCCGGTCGGAGGGGTGCCACTCGTCCTCGAAGCGGGGCGCGGGCCCGTCGGTGTACCACTGCGGGACGTCGTCGTCGTCGAGGACCCAGCCCTCGGTGTGCGGGATGAAGACGAGGTCGCCCCACTGCTCGCCCATGCTCAGCCGGCGGTCCCAGGACTCGCGGGAGCCGACGCGGCCGGTGATGAGCGCCTCGGCGGCGGGGTTGCCGGCGAAGGCGGCGACGACGAGGTCGCCGTCGGCGCGGACGAGGTTGACGCACGCCAGCTCGTAGCCCAGCGCGGTGACCACGCCGTCGGCGACGGTCTGCAGGGTGTCCGCCAGGCTGCGGGCGGTGTTCATGTCCGCCATGACCTGGTGCAGCTGCCGCAGGGACGCAAGACGGACGTAGGGCTCCGACTCGGTCTCCATGCTCGCCCTCCCCCCGAGACTTCGCAGCGAATCAAGGGTTGTCTTCGGCGTGTCGTGGTCTCGGCCTCACGGCCGTGGTGCCTCGCGGCGGTCGTGCCTCGCGGCGGTCGTGCCCCGTGGCGGTCGTGCCCCGTGGCGGTTCTTCCTCCGGCGGTCGTCGCCACGAGGCGGTCGTGCCTCGCGGCGCCCGAGGTGTGTCACGGTCGGTGTCGCGCCTTACAGCCCTTGCCTGCCCGTCTGCCTAGCGTCGTGCCTCACAGCCTTACAACGTCCTCGCCACTGAATCACAGCGCGCTGCCCACTCGGTACACAGGGTCAACATTTCCTTGCCCTTGTGACTCAAGTCACAGCAAAACGTGAACAATTAAGTGGAGTTTCTGCGTTTTTTCCGTGCGTTAACCGAACGGACACTTTGCGAGTATGCGCTATCGGTGGCCGTTCGGGGCGGTAGTCCGGCGGAAGACCTAGGTCCGCACCCGGTCCGAGGTCCGATGCGGCGCATCCGGAACGGAGACTAGCGTTTCCGGCGTGCTGAAGACTTCCCCTGCCGTGCCCTCCCCCTCCGCACCCGCCCGCGCCGGGCATGCTGAGGGGGTGACCCACGACGAGTTCCGTGCCGCGATGACCCGGCTCGCCGGGGGCGTGGTCCTGGTGACCGCGCAGGAGCCGCCGCTCGACCCCGACGACCCGAACGCACCCACCGGCGAGGACGTCGGCATGACCGCCACCGCGTTCATGTCGGTCTCCCTGGAACCCCCGCTGGTCCTCGTCAGCCTGCGGGAGGGATCCCGCATGGACGACCTGCTCGCCGAGCAGCCCCTGTGGGCCGTCTCCGTCCTCGCCGAGAGCCAGCGCCACATCGCCGGCCGCTTCGCGATGAAGGGCCGCATCAGCGACCGCCTGCTCTTCGAGGACATCCCCTACGTCCGCGGCGAGGCGACCGACGCCCCGCTGGTCGGCGGCGCGCTGGCGACGCTGGAATGCCGCACGGAACAGCGCGTGGCGGCCGGCGACCACACCCTGGTGATCGGCCGCGTCCTGACGGCACGGGTCCCGAGCGCGGAGGGCGGCCCGCTGATGTACTTCAAGGGGCGGTACCGGCAGCTGGGCTGAGCGAGGCATCTCCGTGGGCTGAGCCGCGCGTGAATGCCCGTGGCTGAGCCGCGTGAACGCCGGTGGCTGAGCTGCGTGAACGCCCGTGGCTGAGCCGCGTGAACGCCCGTGGCTGAGCTGCGTGAACGCCCGTGGGCTGGGCCGCGGAGAGGTGCGTGGCCGCACGGGGGCCGGCCCGCCGGGATGCCCGCGTGCCGCATCGCGACAGCGGGGCTGAGCCGCGGGAATTCCCGTGGCCGTGCGGAGGCCGGCCCGCCTAGGGTGCCCGAGTGACGCACCTCGAAGAGATCACTCCGCAGAACTTCGACGCCGCCGTGGGCATCCGGGTCCGTCCCGACCAGGAACACGCGGTCTCCCCGGTGATGCAGTCCCTCGCCGAGGCGTACGTCCACCCCGCGGGCATCGCCTGGCCCCGCCTGATCGTCGACGGGGACCGCCCGGTCGGCTTCCTGATGGCCTTCGTCGACATCGACTGGCACGGCGACGGCACCGTGTTCCGCTCGGGCCTGTGGCGCCTGAACATCGCGGCGGACGCCCAGGGCCACGGCTACGGCCGCTTCGCGGTCCGCTCGGTGGCCACGGAACTGCGCCGCAGGGGCAAGCACGAACTCCACGTCAGCTGGCACCCGGGCCCCACCGGCCCGGAACGCTTCTACCTGAACCTGGGCTTCCGCCCCACCGGAGAGGTGAGCGGAGGACAGACGGTGGGGGTGCTGGAGCTGGGATGACGGTGGGGTGCGGGTGCGCGGCCCCGCCGGGGCCCCGGGCCGGGTGTGCGGGGCGCGCAGCCCCCGCTGAGGTCCGGGGTGGCGCCCCGTGGCAGGGCCTCTCGCCCCACCGCGGCGAGTGGCCAGGCTCCAGAGGCACCGGGGCGCAGCCCCCGCCAGATGTCCAGGGCGGAGCCCCGTGGCAGGGCCTCTTGCCCTATCGAGCGGGCGGCCCAGGTGCCGGGGGCGCAGGGGCGCAGCCCACTGGGGCCCGGGGCGGAGCCCCGTGGCAAGGCCACTTGCCCTATCGAGCGGGCGGCCCAGGTGCCGGGGGCGCAGGGGCGCAGCCCACTGGGGTCCGGGGCGGAGCCCCGTGGCGGGACCTCTTGCCCAACCGAGTCGGGTGGGCGGGTGGGCAAACACCCGGGGGTGCAGGGGGCGCAGCCCCCGCCGGGGCGGCGGCCCGTTACCAGTCGCGCCCCGATCTCCCCCGCTTCGTCTCCGCGCGCTGTTTCTTGGCCCGCAGCCGGCGCTCGTTGATGCCCCGCGGCACGCGCGTCGGCTTGCGCGGCTTCGGCGGCGGCGCCGTCGCCTCGGCCAGCAGCGCCGCGAGCCGTACGGCGGCGGCCTCCCGGTTGCGCCACTGCGACCGGTGCTCGGACGCCCGTACGCTGATCACCCCGTCGACCAGCCGTGACCCGAGCCGCTCGAGGGCGCGCTGCTTCCACACCTCGGGCAGCGCCTCGGTCGCGGCGAGGTCGAAGCGGACCTCGGCGGCGGAGTCGGAGGTGTTGACGTGTTGTCCGCCGGGCCCCGACGACCGCGAGAAGCGCCACATCAGCTCGGCCTCGGGGAGCGCGACGGACCCGCGGATGACATGGGGACCGGACATGCCCTCCATGTTCCCGGCTCCGCCCACCCCACGTCACCCGGATTTCCACCCCCACCGGCCGGTCCCCGCCCCCGGACCCGCCACCCGGGTAAAAAAGGTAAAGGAACCAGGAACCATTCGGGCACCCCCGGGCGTTCAGACGGATGACGGTAGCTTCGTCCCCGTGCGAAGCCGCACACACAGCGCATCGAGGAAGGACTCCCGACCATGGCAGTAAGCCTGTCCAAGGGTGGCAACGTCTCGCTCTCCAAGGAGGCTCCGGGCCTGACCGCCGTCACCGTGGGCCTGGGCTGGGACGTCCGCACCACCACCGGCACGGACTTCGACCTCGACGCGTCCGCGATCGCGGTCAACGCGCAGGGCAAGGTCTACTCCGACGCCCACTTCGTCTTCTTCAACAACAAGCAGACGCCGGACAACTCCATCGTCCACACCGGTGACAACCGCACCGGCGAGGGCGCCGGCGACGACGAGGCCATCAACGTCAACCTCGCCGCCCTCCCGGCCGACATCGACAAGATCGTCTTCCCGGTCTCCATCTACGACGCCGAGAACCGCGGCCAGAACTTCGGCCAGGTCCGCAACGCCTACATCCGCATCGTCAACCAGGCCGGCGGCGCCGAGATCGCCCGCTACGACCTCTCGGAGGACGCGGCCACGGAGACGGCCATGGTCTTCGGCGAGCTGTACCGCAACGGCGCGGAGTGGAAGTTCCGTGCCGTCGGCCAGGGTTACGCCTCGGGCCTGGTCGGCATCGCCCAGGACTTCGGCGTCAACGTCTGACGTCACGCCAAGGCCCCCTGGCCGCACGGCAGGAGCCCCCGGCCGCACGCCGAGGAACCCCCCGGCCGCGCGCCGGGGGCCTCCTGCCGGGCGCGCCGGGGGCCTCCTGCCGGGCGGGCCGGGGGGCTTCCTGACCCGGGCGCGACGCCGGGGCTTCACGACCGGGCGCCACATCGGGGCTCCCGACCCGGGCGCCTCGCCGGTGCTTCCCGATTCGGGCGCGACGCCGGTGCTTCCCGATTCGGGCGCGACGCCGGAGCTCCCCGGCCCGGGCACGACACCGGGGCTTCCTGACCTGGACTCGATACCGGGACTTCCCGACCCGGTGTCGACGCCCACCCCGCGCGCACTCCCCCGCGCGTTACCGTGCCCCCATGCTCCTCGACCCCCTGCCCCGCACCCCCGACCACGACATCCCCGCCCCGCTGCTCACCGAGCTCACCGCCCTGTACGCCTCCAACCGCGAGTTCCAGGCCCTCAGCGGTGACTTCCCGGACCCGGACGACATCCGGCCGGAGCAGGTCGCGGTCGCGCTGGCCGACGAGTTGGCGAACCCGGACACCGAGGTGCTGCTGGCCCGCGACGAGGGCCGCCTCGTCGGCGTGGCCATCACGCTCGCGCACCACCCCGACCCGGCCGACCCCGACCCCTGGATCGGGCTGCTGATGGTCGACGCGGGCGTCCACCGGCAGGGATACGGCCGCCGGCTGGCGACCGCAGTGGAGGACCGCTTCCGTTCGGCCGGCCGGAGCGCCGTCCGGCTCGCCGTCCTCGCCAACAACCCCCGCGCGCTCGCCTTCTGGACCTCCCTCGGCTACGAGGTGATCGCCCACCGCACCGACCGCGCCCTCGGCCGCCCCTGCGCCGTACTGCGCAAGCCGCTGCCGGTGTGACGCTCCGGCGCCCCAAGTCGCTGTCACAACAGGGGGCTGACTTCACGTCAAGCGTCCGCATAGCGGATCCCCTGCCACGGCATTCGGATACGAACACGTAAAGTCCTGACGGACCTCTGTCAAACGACGGGGTCCGGGTGTCACTCTCTCCTCGCCGCCGCACCCTGTGTCCCCCTGTGGCCTCGACCCCACGAGGCCAGCGACGAAGGAGACCGAGTGAGACACCCCAGCCTCCCCGCCTCTCGCTCCACCCGCCTGCGCGCCGCCGCGCTGATCGGCTCGGCCGCGATGGTCGTCCTCGCCGTGCAGAGCGGCGCCGCCACCGCGGCCCCCACGCACGTGAACGGCGCCACCGCTCTCCCCATGACCGCCTCCGCGCGCGCCGAGGCCCTCCGGTCGGCGCAGGACGCCGCCGCCTCCACCGCTCGTGAACTCGGCCTCGGCGCCCAGGAGAAGCTCGTCGTCCGTGACGTGATCAAGGACGCCGACGGCACCACCCACACCCGCTACGAGCGCACCTACGCCGGCCTGCCCGTCCTCGGCGGCGACCTGGTCACCCACGTGTCCAAGTCCGGCGCGCTCAAGGGCGTCAGCAAGGCCACCGCCGCGCGCATAGCCGTCGCCTCCACCGACCCGGCCGTCTCGGCCACCACCGCCAAGGCCGACGCGGTCAAGGCGGCCGACTCCGCGAAGGCCACCGCGGCCGGCGCGCGCACGGTGATCTGGGCCGCCGGCGCCAAGCCCGTCCTCGCCTACGAGTCCGTCGTCAAGGGCCTGCAGCACGACGGCACCCCGAGCGAGCTGCACGTCATCAGCGACGCCACCACCGGCAAGCAGCTCTACTCCTACGAGGCGATCGACACCGGCACGGGCACCAGCCAGTACAGCGGCACCGTCCCGGTCAACTCCACGGCCTCCGCCTCCGGTGGCTACGACCTGATCGACGGCGCCCGCGGCGGCCACAAGACGTACGACCTGAACGGCGGGACGACCGGCACCGGCGCCCTCTTCCACGACGCCGACGACACCTGGGGCGACGGCACGGTGGCCAACCGGCAGACCGCCGCCGTGGACGCCGCCTACGGCGCCGCCGTCACCTGGGACTTCTACAAGGCCGCCTTCAACCGCAACGGCATCGCGGGCGACGGCCGCGCCGCCTACTCCCGTGTCCACTACGGCAACGCGTACGTCAACGCCTTCTGGTCCGACAGCTGCTTCTGCATGACGTACGGCGACGGCCAGGGCAACGTCAAGCCGCTCACCTCGCTCGACGTGGCCGGGCACGAGATGAGCCACGGCCTGACCGCGGCCACCGCCGGCCTCAACTACAGCCGGGAGTCCGGCGGTCTGAACGAGGCCACCTCCGACATCCTCGGCACGTCGGTGGAGTTCTTCGCGAACAACTCGGCCGACCCCGGTGACTACCTCATCGGCGAGAAGATCGACATCAACGGCAACGGCACCCCGCTGCGCTACATGGACAAGCCCAGCAGGGACGGCTCGTCCGCGGACTACTGGTCCAAGACGGTCGGCCGCCTCGACGTGCACTACTCGTCGGGCGTGGCGAACCACTTCTTCTACCTGCTCAGCGAGGGCAGCGGCGCCAAGACGGTCAACGGCGTCTCCTACAACTCGCCGACCTACGACGGCTCCACGGTCACCGGGATCGGCCGGGACAAGGCGTACCAGATCTGGTACAAGGCCCTGAGCACGTACTTCACCTCCACCACCAACTACGCGGCCGCCCGCACCGGCACCCTCCAGGCGGCGGCCGATCTCTACGGCTCCGGCAGCGCGGAGTACAACGCGGTGGCAGCGGCCTGGAAGGCCGTGAACGTCAACTGACCCTGGCGCTTTTGGGGTTCGGCCGGGCGGCCCGTCTCACGCGTGGGCGGGCCGCCCCTGCCCGTACAGCCAGTCGTTCCAGATGGCGGAAAAGTCCTCGTCGGGGGCCTGCCGCTCGACGTAGGCGATGAAGTCGGCGGTGGAGGCGTTGCCGTGGCGGTGGGCGGCGGCCCAGCCCTGGATCAGGTCGTAGAAGGCGTCGTCGCCGACGGTCTGCCGGATCTTGTGCAGGACCATCGCCCCGCGCTGGTAGACGGGGTTCGCGGAGATGTCCGCGGCGCTGCCCGGCCTGCCCGGCGGGAAGTCCCACAGGTCCTCGTACTCGTCCTCCCCGTGCTCGTACAGCTGCGCGAACCGCTGCTGGGCGCTCTGCCCGCCGTGGTCCTCCGCCCACAGCCACTCCGCATACGTCGCGAAGCCCTCGTTGAGCCACATGTCGCGCCAGGTCTTCGGCGTGACCGAGTCGCCGTACCACTGGTGCGCCAGCTCGTGCACGAAGGTGATCATGTCGGGGGCGCCGGGGAAGAACGGCCGGGTCTGCGTCTCCAGCGCGTACGTCGCGTCCTCCTCGCGTTCGACGAGGGCGCCGGTGGAGGCGAAGGGGTACGGGCCGAAGTTGTCCCGCAGCCAGTCCATCACCTCCGGCAGCCGTGCCAGCACCGGGGCGGCGTCCTTGGCGCTAACCGGGTCGACGGCGGTCCACACCGGCAGCCGGTCGTCGCCGACGGTGGCGCGGCGCAGGTCGTAGCGGCCGATACCGACGGTGGCGAGGTAGCTCGCCATGGGGTCGGCGGTGTGCCAGTGGAAGGTGGCGCGGCCGTCGCGGGTGGTCCGGTCGGCCAGCTCCCCGTTGGACACGGCCGCCAGCCCCTGCGGCACGGTGACGGTGATGTCGTACGTCGCCTTGTCGGACGGGTGGTGGTTGCCGGGGAACCACGCCATCGAGCCGACCGGCTCGCCGAGGCCCAGCGCGCCGTCCTCGGTGTACACCCACCCCTCCTGGGAGCCGTCCGCGTCGGTGATCGTCTCGGGGGTGCCGGCGTAGCGGACGGTGACCCGGAAGGTGCGGCCTTTCGGGAGTTCGTCGTGCGGGCGGACGGTCAGTTCCTGGCCGGCCCGGCTGAAGCGGGCGCCGGCGCCCTCGACGGTGACGTCCCGGACGGTCAGGCCCTTCAGGTCGAGGTCGAAGGCGGACAGGTCCTTGCCGGCGCGGGCGGTGATGTCCGCGGTGCCGGTGAGATGGCGGGTGCCGGGGTCGTAGGCGAGGGTCAGGGCGTAGTGGGTGACGTCGTAGCCGCCGTTGCCGGCCTTCGGGAAGTAGGGGTCGCGCAGTCCGGAACCGCCCGGCGTGCCGTCGACTCCGCCGCCGCCGCCGGTGCAGGCGGACAGGGCGGCGAGGGTCAGCAGGAGCGCGGGGACGACGGGGGCGATTCGGGGCACGTCGGAAATCCTAGGGTGACGGGGGCGGTCACCTGGGGAGAGCGGGTTCGGGGGCGTCGGGTTTCAGTGCGGGGTCGGTCCCCTCGGTTCCCGGCGCGGGTTCGGTGGGGGCCGCCTCGGGCGGCGTGACACCATCGCCTACGTGCTCGACATCGGTTACGCCCTCTCCACCCGCTTCCCGGACCCGCCGCAGACGGACTACCGGCGCGCGGACGTCCACGCGCTGCGGCACGACCTGTTCTGCGGGGATGTGTACCTGGCGGACACGAAGTCCGACCGGGAGTTGTCCACAGCCTGGGGATGGGTGCCGGTGCTGGACTTCGCGTGGGCGCTGTGCGACATCGTCGAGCGGGTCGACCGGGACCCGGCCGGCTCCCGCGCGGCCCGGCCGCAGCGGGCGGAGCTGGACTTCACGGAGTCCACGGACCGGATGCTGTTCGAGCGGCGCTTCGGGTGGGTGGACATCACGGCGGACTGGGTGCCGGCGGAGGAGGCGCCGCTGTCCTTCTCGCACGCGGAACTGCGGCGGGAGGCGCGGGACTTTCTGCACGACCTGATCGCCGACCTGTGCGATCTGCACGAGGACCTGGCGGAGAACCCGGCGATCTGGACGCTCCAGGCCCGCTTTCCTCGGGTGGCGTGACGTTCGTGTGCGGGTTTCGTCGTGGCTGGTCGCGCAGTTCCCCGCGCCCCTTGAATGCCTGCGGCGGCCCGCGCGGGTCCGGTGGGGGCTGATGTAGCGCCTACGGCCGGTGGGTGAGTCGGGGCCGCGGTGGGGGGTGTCCGTCCTC
>NZ_JBIBXG010000013.1:0-380172 GCF_043082085.1 Streptomyces sp. NPDC014801
CCGCTACGACAAACGCGCCCGCCACTACGAAGCCATGGTCACCCTCGCCTGCCTACTGCTCTGGCTGCCCTGACTTTGCGGACACGACCTAGGGCCCGCCGGTTGTGCGGCGGGTGCGGCCGTGTGGGTGGCTGGTCGCGCGGTTCCCCGCGCCCCTGAGGTCGCCACCGGCGCCCCGCGCTTCGAAGCCGACGCCGGCAGCAGCCGTCCGGCTGCCGCCGGCGTTCGCGTGTGTGCGTTCGCTCAGGGGCGTCCGCGTTGCGTTCGCAAGTGTTCCGCGATGGGCTTGAGGGCCTTGTCCAGCTCCGACAGGGCCTCCGGCGACAGCAGGTCGATGAAGTGGCGCCGGACGGAGTCCACGTGGTGCGGCGCGACCTTCCTCATCGTCTCCATGCCGTGCTCGGTGAGTACCGCGTACAGCCCGCGCCGGTCGGACTCGCAGTTCTCCCGGCGCACGAGGCCCGCGTTCTCCATGCGCGTGATCTGGTGCGAGAGCCGGCTCTTGGACTGCAGCGTGGCGGAGGCGAGGTCACTCATCCGCATCCGCCGCTCGTCCGACTCCGAGAGATTCACCAGGATCTCGTAGTCGTTCATCGTCAGGCCGAACGGCTGCAGATCCTTTTCGAGCTGGTACGTCAGCAGCTTGTTGACCTCCAGATGGGTACGCCAGGCACACTGCTCCGCATCCGTCAGCCACCGCGTGGCCGTCTCGGTCTCCATGAATGAAGTCTACCTAAGAAGTTGAAAGGCGAACTACTGGGGGCGGTGTGACGGTGCGCACGCGTTCGACCCGTCACACTCCGCAGACTACCGCTCACAGCCCGAAGCGACGCTGGAGGTCACCCAGCTGTCCGGGAAGGCGCGGTACCCCCGGTTGTCCCCCGGCCGGACTGTGCGCCCCACCGGAACCCGGTACTCCGGCCTCCGGCGGAACCGCCCCCGTGGGCTGCTCCGCCATCAGCGTCTCGGTGGACTGCAGCAGCACCGTTCCGGCGCCGACGAACTCGAACTGGTGCTCCTCACCGGAGGCCCCGCCGAGGCCCGTCATCGCACGTAGACCGCCCATCACACCCGTCAGGTACCCGTGGTCGTAGTGATGGCACGGGGACGGGCAGTCGGCCCACCCGACGAGCGCCTGCGGGTCCACCCGGATCGGGGGTTCCATGAACACCACCGGCCCGTTAGATGCGGCCACGAACTTTCCGGTTCCGATGAGGGTCAGAAAGCCCGGCACGATCGACTGTTTGAGCGAAAGACTTGGCTGAAAAGCGAGCAGATTGCCGGAGCGAATGGTCAAGTTGCCGTCGTCCAGGTCGTACGAGTTGACATCGAAGGCCCGGTCGGCGAGCAGCATCTTGCCCGAGCCCTCGGCCACGACCCAGTCGCTCGCGTGCAGAGGCGAATGGAAGGACGTGCGCACCAGACGGTCCAGCCGCCCGTGCCCGATCCCGTTGAACTCGATCGCCCCGTAGTAGGCGATCATCTTCCCCTTCTGCAGGAACCACTGGCTCCCCTTGAGCTCCACGCAGAAGGTGTACGCGTTGACGTTGTCGTCGACGGGCAGAGTCGCCGGGTCGTGCACGACCGGCCCGGCGCCGTACGGGGTGCTCACAGCTTCTCCTCCGAGGCCTGGACGTACACCGAGCCGCTGCCGCTGAGCTCCAGCTGGAAAGCCTCGCCGGAACCGCGGCCCACCATGTCCCGCCAGCCGAGCGCGGTCGACAGCTTGTTGCGCACGTCGCCGTGGTGGGCGACGTAGGCCTGCGGGTCCACATGCACCGGCCGCTGCGGGGTGATCGGGATCTCGAAGACCCCGCCGTGCGCCATCACGGCGACCGCCCCGTGGCCCTTCAGCGACGTGGTGAACAGCCCCTGGCCGCTCACCTGACCCCGGACCATGCCCATGACGCCGCCCTGCGCCCCCAGGAACACGGTGCCCTGCGTCAGGGTGCCCTCGAAGGCGAGCAGCCGGTCGGCCTCGACGTACAGGGTGTCGCCGGTGAGGTGGATGACCTGGACGTGGTGGCCGCCGTGCCCGAACAGCACGGTGCCGCTGCCCTCGACCGTCATCAGCGGCGTCGCCTCGTTCGCGATGCGCCGCCCGATCATCGACAGGACGCCGCCCTGGCCGCCCTGCACGTTCGGGGTGAAGGACACCTCGCCCCGGTAGGCGAGCATCGCGCCGCGCTGGCTGTACAGCCGCTGCCCCGGCACCACGGTCGCCTCGACCATCTTGGAGTTGATCTCGCGGAAGGCCATCTCAGACGTCCCCCGCGATCGTGTTGCGCTCGCTCGGCTGCACGTACACCAGCCCGTCCCCCTCGAAGCGGATCTGGAAGGCCTCGCCGCCGCCCTCGCCCAGGAACGTGCGGAACGTCACACCCGACTGGGCGGACTGGCGCAGGTTGCCCTGATGGGCCACATAGGCGCCCGGGTCGACGCTCAGCGGGTACTGCGGCGACACCCGCAGCACCACCGCCGGCCCGTCCGAGGTGATCGCCGCCTGCCCGTGCCCCTCCACCGTCGTGGTGAACAGCCCGTTGCCCTGCGAGGCGCCGCGCAGCCCGGTGAACGTCGTGCCCGTCCGCAGGCCCGCGTCCGTCGCGAGCAGATTGCTCGACTCGACGTACAGCTTGTCCCCCTGGAGCGTCACCAGGTTGATCTCCGCCGCCCGGTCGGCGAACCAGCAGGTCCCGTGCCCCTTCACCTCCATCACCGTCATCTGCTCACCGGTGAGGCGCCGGGTCACCATCCCCCGCAGGCCCTCACCGCCACCCGTCAGCTTCTTGAAGGCCATCTGTCCGTCGTACGCGACCATGGAGCCGTTCTTCGCCTTCACGGTGTCCCCGGTCATGTCGACGGCGAGCACCTTGCTGCCCTGCAGTCGGAACATCGCCACGCAAGGAAAGTAGCGGCCGGTGGGAAGGGCGGACAGAGCCCCTGGGCGGAGAACGACCCTGAGCGGACCCCTACGGGGCGTGTTTGCCACAATGGGCGCACGCTTGTGCTTCCGTTCACAAACCGCAGTGCCCCCACGACCGAAGGTGACCCGTGGACCTCAAGACCGCCACCGCCCTCCGACGCCTCCGCCTGGTCTCCGCGCCCGAGGCCGTGTCCTTCCTGATCCTGCTCGTCTGCTCGGTCCTGAAGCGGACCACGGACTTCGACGCGGTCCCCGTGATGGGCATGGTCCACGGCGTGCTGTTCGTCCTGTACGTGCTCTTCTGGGCGGACGCCTGGAACCGCGCCAAGTGGCCGCTGAAGACCGCCGCGCTCTACTTCGTGCTGTCGGTCCTGCCGACCGGCGGCTTCTTCGCCGAGCGCAAGCTGCGCCGTGAGGCCGAGGACGCCGTCATCGCCGCCCGCGCCCGCAAGGAAGGGGTCGTCAACGCATGATCGTCGCCTTCTCCGTGACGCCCCTCGGCGTCGGCGAGGACGTGGGGGAGTACGTCGCCGACGCCGTCCGTGTGGTCCGCGAGTCCGGGCTGCCCCACCGCACCGACGCGATGTTCACCTCGATCGAGGGCGAGTGGGACGAGGTGATGGACGTCGTCAAGCGCGCCGTCGCCGCCGTCGAGGCCCGCGCGCCCCGCGTCTCCGTCGTCCTCAAGGCCGACATCCGCCCCGGCGTGACGGACGGCCTCACCTCCAAGGTGGAGACGGTCGAACGCCACCTGTCGCCTGCGGCGCCTGACCGGGTGGATTCCTGATCATCGCCGGGTGCGGGCCGGCGGTGGGCCGGCCGCGCAGTTCCCCGCGCCCCTGAGGGGGTCGCCGTCACCCCCTGTCGCCGTGGCAAGGCGCCGGGCGCCCCGCACCCGCCTGCGTCAGTCGTGCGGGGTGCCCGCCGTCAGGGCCATGCCCAGCGGAGTGCGTTCGTACAGGACCTGATGGCCGTAGCGGCGGCCGACGAGCAGGCCCGCGTCGCGCAGGGTCGTCAGGTGGGCGGAGACCGAGGACGGGGCCAGGCCCAGCCGGTGGGCGAGGGCCGTGGTGCTCGCCGGCTCGGCCAGCGCGGTCAGGACGGCCGCCCGGCCCCGGCCCAGCAGCCGTACCAGCGCCCCGGGCGCGTCACCGGCGGGCTCGGTCCACAGCCCGCCGATCCCGCGCGCCGGATAGACGAGCGTCGGCTGCCACGGCGGCTCGAAGGTGGACACCACGTCCGGCCAGACGAAGACGCTCGGCATCAGGACCAGGCCCTGCCCGCCGAGGTGCCGCTCGTGCTCGCCCTGGTACTCCACGGTGAGCGTCCCCGCGTGCCAGCCGAAGCGCCGGTTGATCTCCGGCAGCAGCCCGCCGAGACCCACCTCGGCCAGCCGCCGGGAGTGAAAGGCGATGTCCGCCTCCAGCAGGGCCCGCAGCCGCGGCCAGTGCGGCTCCACCAGGGCGTGCCACACCGCCTCCAGCGCGTCCGCCAGCTCCCGCACCATCCGCTCCGGATCCGCCAGCCAGGCCCGGCCGCGCGCGGACTGAAGCGCGCCCGGGGTGTCCGCCAGGGAACGGGCCGTGTCCGCGCGGGCGGCCACCGGGTCGGCCGCACGGACCGCGGCGATCTCCTCCTCGAAGCCGGCCGCGGGGCCGATCGGCGGCGGGCACAGCCAGTCGGGGGAGTGGCCGCGCCGCGGCATCAGCAGCCACAGCGCGGACAGGTCCAGCCCGTCGGCCGCCGCGCCGATCCCGCGCAGCCACCGGACGTGGTAGCCGTGCCGCTCCGTCCGCTTGAGGGTGCGGACCACCTCCTGCGTCTCCCACAGCGGCGACAGCGCGAACCGGCAGCGCAGGAAGTCGTCCTCCCCGAAGTGCAGCAGAGACGGCACGGGCACCTCGCGAAGATTCGGCTGGAGCCGAAAGTCTAGAACCGCCCTTGCCGCCCGGCGACCCTGCTGCGCATGCCCGACCAGACCACCGCCCCGCCCGCCCCCACCGGCTATCTGCGCCTTTTCCAGGTCCGCGAGTTCCGCGCCGTCTTCGCGGCGCACGCCCTGTCCCTGCTCGGCCTCGTCGTCGCCGAGATCGCGCTGTCCGTCCTGGTGTACGACCAGACCGGCTCACCGCTGCTCAGCGCGCTCGCCTTCGCGCTCGGCTTCCTGCCCTACCTGATCGGCGGGACACTGCTCGCCTCCCTCGCCGACCGCCACCCGGCCCGCCGCGTGCTCGTGCTCTGCGACCTGGTGTGCGCGGCCTGCGTGGCACCCATGGCGGTGCCCGGCACCGGCATCGCCGTCCTGCTGGCGCTGCGCTGCGGTCTCGCCGTCGTCGCGCCGGTCTTCCAGGGCACCCGGATGGCCACGCTCGCCGACATCCTCGGCGACGGCGACCTGTTCGTGCTGGGCCGCTCCCTGCTGCGGATCGTCTCGCAGAGCGCGCTCCTCACCGGCTTCGGCCTCGGCGGCGTACTGCTCACCGCCGTGTCGCCGCGGCACGCGCTGCTCATCACCGTGGGCACCTTCCTCGGCTCGGCGGCCCTGCTGCGGTTCGGCACCCCTCGCCGGCCCGCGCGGACCCGCGCCGGCGGGGCGCTGGTCGCCGACTCGCTGCGCGGCGCCCGGCAGGTGCTGGCCCACCGGCGGGTGCGCGTCCTGCTGCTGCTCTTCTGGATCCCGCCGCTCTTCGCCGTCGTCCCCGAGGCGCTGGCCGCGCCGTACGCCGCCGGGCTGGGCGCCGGCTCGGCGGGCCTCGGCCTGCTGATGTGCGCGCTGCCCGTCGGCACGATCGCCGGCGAGCTGTTCGCGGGCGCCCGGCTGCGCCCCGCCACGCGCGAGAGGATCGCGCTGCCCCTGGTCTGCGTCACCCTGCTGCCGTACGCCGGATACGCCCTGCGGCCGGGCCTCGCGGTGTCCCTGCTGCTGCTCGTCCTCTCCGGGGCCGGCGCCGCCTACACCCTGGGCCTGGACCAGTGGCTGGTGCGGGACGTGCCCGGGGAGCTGCGCGGCCGGGCCATGACCCTGCTCACGGCGGGCCTGATGACGCTCCAGGGCGTGGGCATGGCGCTGGCCGGGGTGGTGGCGGAGTTCGCCGGGGTCACCGCCACCGTCGCGGGGGCGGGGCTGCTGGGGACGGCGGTGTGCGCGGTGCTGGCGGGGGAGGCCCGGCGCACCCGTCACGCGGCGCCGGCGACCGAAAGGCGAGACAGTGCTGACCGCCATATGACCGGCGGGTAGGGTCTGATGACGTGCCGAAGCCACTCAGCCTCCCGTTCGACCCCATCGCCCGCGCCGACGAGCTGTGGAAGCAGCGCTGGGGCAGCGTCCCGGCCATGGCCGCGATCACGTCGATCATGCGCGCGCAACAGATCCTGCTGTCCGAGGTGGACGCGGTGGTCAAGCCGTACGGGCTGACGTTCGCGCGGTACGAGGCGCTGGTGCTGCTCACCTTCTCCAAGGCGGGCGAGCTGCCGATGTCGAAGATCGGCGAGCGGCTGATGGTGCATCCCACCTCCGTGACGAACACCGTCGACCGCCTGGTCACGGCAGGTCTGGTGGCCAAGCGCCCCAACCCGAACGACGGTCGCGGCACCCTCGCCTCCATCACCGACAAGGGCCGCGAGGTCGTCGAGGCCGCCACCCGCGACCTGATGGCGATGGACTTCGGCCTCGGCGTCTACGACGCGGAGGAGTGCGCGGAGATCTTCGCCATGCTGCGGCCGCTGCGGGTCGCGGCGAAGGACTTCGACGAGGAGTAGGGTTTCCGCGGGTCAGCGCGCTGCTCTCCGCCGGTGCGGAGGTGTCCCGAAGAGGGTGCTTACCCGATGCCGGGTGATGGACCGCTCCCCCGCTGCCGCGGGGGTTTTTCGGGCGGTTACGCTCGTATGCATGAAACGAAGCGTGCTGACCCGCTACCGCGTCATGGCCTACGTCACGGGCGTGCTGCTGGTTCTGCTGACCCTCGGCTGCATCGCCAAGTACGGCGCCGACATGAACGGGGCGGACAGCTTCGTCAAGATCGTCGGTATCGCGCACGGCTGGCTCTACGTCGTGTACCTGATCTTCGCCTTCGACCTGGGCTCCAAGGCGAAGTGGCCGGTCGCCAAGCAGCTGTGGGTGCTGCTCGCCGGCACCATCCCGACGGCCGCGTTCTTCGTCGAGCGCAAGGTCAGCCGCGAGCTGGAGGCCAAGGTCGCCGACCCGGCCCCCGCGGTCGCCAAGGCCTGACGCCGCCGCGCCTCCCGGCGCCGGCCCCCACCGCCGTACACCTGTACGGCGGTCAGCCATCGACATTTACTAGGACGTCCTAGTAAATTCGAGGGTATGGACGCTGACGCCATCGAGGAGGGCCGCCGCCGCTGGCAGGCCCGGTACGACGCCGCACGCAAGCGCGACGCAGACTTCACCACGCTCTCCGGCGACCCCGTGGAGCCCGTGTACGGGCCCCGGCCCGGGGACACGTACGAGGGCTTCGAGCGGATCGGCTGGCCCGGGGAGTACCCCTTCACGCGCGGGCTGTATCCGACCGGCTACCGAGGGCGGACGTGGACCATCCGGCAGTTCGCCGGGTTCGGCAACGCCGAGCAGACCAACGAGCGCTACAAGATGATCCTCGGCAACGGCGGCGGCGGCCTGTCCGTCGCCTTCGACATGCCGACGCTCATGGGCCGCGACTCCGACGACCCGCGCTCGCTCGGCGAGGTCGGGCACTGCGGTGTCGCCATCGACTCCGCCGCCGACATGGAGGTGCTGTTCAAGGGCATCCCGCTCGGGGACGTCACCACCTCCATGACCATCAGCGGGCCCGCCGTGCCCGTCTTCTGCATGTACCTGGTGGCCGCCGAGCGCCAGGGCGTCGACCCGGGCGTGCTCAACGGCACGCTCCAGACCGACATCTTCAAGGAGTACATCGCCCAGAAGGAGTGGCTCTTCCAGCCGGAGCCCCATCTGCGCCTCATCGGCGACCTGATGGAGTACACCAGCGCGAGGATCCCCGCCTACAAGCCGCTGTCCGTCTCCGGCTACCACATCCGCGAGGCCGGCGCGACGGCCGCGCAGGAGCTGGCGTACACCCTCGCGGACGGCTTCGGATACGTCGAGCTGGGGCTGTCGCGCGGGCTGGACGTGGACGTGTTCGCGCCCGGCCTGTCCTTCTTCTTCGACGCGCACGTCGACTTCTTCGAGGAGATCGCCAAGTTCCGCGCGGCGCGGCGCATCTGGGCGCGGTGGATGCGGGACGTGTACGGCGCGAAGTCCGAGAAGTCCCAGTGGCTGAGGTTCCACACGCAGACCGCGGGTGTCTCGCTGACCGCCCAGCAGCCGTACAACAACGTCGTGCGCACGGCCGTGGAGGCGCTCGCCGCCGTCCTCGGCGGCACCAACTCGCTGCACACCAATGCCCTCGACGAGACCCTCGCCCTGCCCAGCGAGCAGGCCGCGGAGATCGCGCTGCGCACGCAGCAGGTGCTGATGGAGGAGACCGGCGTCGCCAACGTGGCCGACCCGCTGGGCGGTTCGTGGTACGTCGAGCAGCTCACCGACCGGATCGAGGCCGACGCGGAGAAGATCTTCGACCAGATCAAGGAGCGGGGGCTGCGGGCGCACCCGGACGGACAGCACCCGATCGGGCCGATCACCTCGGGCATCCTGCGCGGGATCGAGGACGGGTGGTTCACCGGGGAGATCGCGGAGTCCGCGTTCCGGTACCAGCAGGCGCTGGAGAAGAGCGAGAAGCGGGTCGTGGGCGTGAACGTCCACACCGGGTCCGTGACCGGGGACCTGGAGATCCTTCGGGTGAGCCACGAGGTGGAGCGCGAGCAGGTGCGGGTGCTCTCCGAGCGGAAGGCGGCGCGGGACGAGGCCGCGGTGCGGGCGGCTCTGGACGGGATGCTGGACGCTGCGCGGTCCGGGGCGAACATGATCGAGCCGATGCTGGACGCGGTGCGTTCCGAGGCCACGCTCGGGGAGATCTGCGGGGTGCTGCGGGACGAGTGGGGGGTGTACACGGAGCCGGCGGGCTTCTAGGCGCCCGGCGCCTGGGTGAACGCCGTGGGGTGCGCGGCCCGGCGTTGCGGGGTGCCGCTGCGCCCACCCGTGCCGCCCCAGCGGCACGACTGCCCGCGTCTACGGCGCTGGCGCGTCTACGGCGCTGGCGCGTCTACGGCGCAGACGCAGCTACGACGCTGACGCAGCTACGTCGGGGCGGCGGCCCGGGCGGCCCGCGGCTGCGTCGGCTGGGCGCCCCGGCGTCACGGGAGTTGGGTCAGGCCCAGGAGCAGGATCTTCGTGAAGTTGTGGACCCACGTTTCGTCGGCGGGTTCCGCGCTGAAGAGGGTGCGGTGGACCACCGCGCCCGCCACCACGTCGAAGATCAGGTCGGCGGTGCGGGCCGCCTCCGCGGGATCCGTCTCGGGGGGCAGCTCGCCGCGTTCCCTGGCCCGCGCCCGGCCCTCCGTCACCAGCCGCTTCTGACGCTCCACGACGGACTCGCGGATGCGGGCGCGCAGGGCGTCGTCCCGGGTGGATTCGGCCACCACCGCCATCAGGCCGCTCTTGGCCTCCGGGCGGGCCAGGATCGCCGCGAACTGCAGGACCACGCCCTCGATGTCGGCGGCCAGGCTGCCGCGGTCGGGCAGCTCCAACTCGTCGAAGAGTTCCGCGACCGCGTCGACGACCAGTTCGTTCTTGCCCGACCAGCGGCGGTACAGCGTCGTCTTGGCCACCCCGGCCCGTGTCGCCACGTCCCCCAACGTCAGCTTGGACCAGCCCAGTTCGACCAGCGCCTCGCGTGTCGCGGCCAGGATCGCGGCGTCCGCGGCGGCGCTGCGCGGGCGGCCGGGGCGGGCGGCGGGGCTGCGGCTGTGCATGCCTCGACCATATCCGGCCGTTTCCGCGGCGTCGTGAGGGAGATCACCGGGAGGTGGTGTCGCGCGGCGCCCCGATGCCATTACGCTACGACTCGTAGCGAAAGCCCGTGAGGGACGTACACGGGCGACGACCACAGACGCGTGGGTGGGGACCCGGCGTCACCGTACACAGGGGCCGGGCCCGGGGCCGGGACCGGCTTTTCGGATCGTTTTCACGCAGGCGCGCGGACGGGGGAGGATAGACGCATGCAGCCACGGAACATGTCCATGAGCGGCGTCGTCGACCTCGCCGCGGTGAAGGCGGCCCAGGAGGCCAAGGCCAAGGCCGAGCAGGCGCGCGCCGAAGCGGCCCGGCAGGGTGGGGCCGGCGCCGTATCGCCCGCTGATCTCGTCATCGACGTCGACGAGGCCGGCTTCGAGCGCGATGTCCTGCAGCGCTCCGCCGAGGTGCCCGTCGTCATCGACTTCTGGGCCGAGTGGTGCCAGCCCTGCAAGCAGCTGAGCCCGGTGCTGGAGCGGCTCGCCGTCGAGTACAACGGGCGGTTCCTGCTCGCCAAGATCGACGTCGACGCCAACCAGATGCTGATGCAGCAGTTCGGGATCCAGGGGATCCCGGCCGTCTTCGCGGTCGTCGCGGGGCAGGCGCTGCCGCTCTTCCAGGGGGCGGCCGGCGAGGAGCAGATCCGCCAGACCCTCGACCAGCTGGTGGCCGTCGCCGAGCAGCGCTTCGGTCTCACCGGCCTGACCGTCGACCCGGAGGCCGAGCCGGGCGGCCCGGCCGCCGACGCCGTGCCGGCCGGTCCCTACGAGGCCGCGCTGAACGCGGCCGCGCAGGCGCTGGACGCGGGCGACCTGGGCGGTGCGATCCAGGCGTACAAGAACGTGCTGGCCGACGACCCTGCCCACCCGGAGGCCAAACTGGGCCTCGCCCAGGCCGAGTTGCTGCAGCGGGTGCAGAACCTGGACCCGCAGCAGGTGCGCAAGGAGGCCGCCGAGAAGCCCGCCGACCCGCAGGCGCAGATCGCCGCCGCCGACCTGGACCTGGTGGGCGGTCACGTCGAGGACGCCTTCGGCCGGCTGGTGGAGACGGTGCGGCGCACGGCGGGCGACGAGCGCGAGGCCGTACGGCTGCGGCTGCTGGAGCTGTTCGAGGTCGTCGGCGCGGAGGATCCGCGGGTGGCGGCGGCCCGGCGGGCGCTCGCGCGGGCGCTGTTCTGAGCCGCGCGGGGACCCTCGCCGCGACCAGTCGCTAAACGCCCGGGCATGTGATGCCCGAGTGAAACATTCGGCCAGACGGCTTCACTGCGGCCGCGCTTTACCAAATCTTGGTAATCGCGGCCGCTGTTACTGCGAGTAAGTCCAGGCAGTGGTTCTGTCGGATTCTGTCCAACGATCAATCGTTTTGTCCGGGCCCTCGGAGACACCGTCCGTCGCCGCCCGAGACCTCTGGGTCGCCGGGCGGTGATCCGGCCGTTACTAGCGAGTAACGAACCCCCTTGTGTCGGCGGCGAGAATGCACCACGATCGGCGACGCTCGGTCCATTCCCGTAGCCCGACAGCCAATCGGGTGGCGGGACTTCCTGGGTCCCCACCGAGCAGAGCCGGCGGCAGTGGCGCCGGCTCTTGGACAGGGGGGTCTTCGCCCACCGCGAAGCCTGTCCAGCAAGGTTGTGCGTGATGCGTGTCAGGCGCGACCAGTGGTTGTCGCTCGGGGGTGATCGCCGGTGATTCGGGCGCGTTCCAGCGCCGCCGAGCTCAGGCGCTTCTTCCCGAGGACGTAGCACTTCTCCCATCCCTGCCCGGCTGAGCCGCCGTCGAGGGGCTGAGGCGGTCAGGAGATGTACGTCCGAGAAGGAGGAAATATGGAGTCCCAGGTGCGTGGCGGGACCAGATGGAAGCGGTTCGCCGTCGTCATGGTGCCCAGCGTGGCAGCCGCGGCGGCGATCGGGGTCGGCCTCGCGCAGGGCGCGCTCGCCGCGTCCTTCAGCGTGTCCGGCCAGGAGTTCAAGGTGTCGGCCGGTCACCTGCACGGTGAGGGCTTCGCCCAGTACGGCGGCATCGACACGGGCTACACCACGACCGAGGGCAAGGACAAGACCGTCCGCCCGGTCGCGATCTCGTCGTTCCAGGACGCCGAGATCACCAAGATGTGTCAGTCCGTGAAGACGGAGATCCCCCTCATAGGGAAGACGATCTACCTCCGTCTGGACGCCGGCCCCGACGACGACCACAAGGTCGTGGCGAAGAACCTGTACATCGACGTGGCCCAGCTCAAGGCCGACGCCACGTTCAACAACATCGACATCGGTGTTGCGGTCAAGGACCAGACCAAGGGTCCGAAGGTCAAGGCGGGCGACAACGTGCTGCCGGGCGGCTTCGCCCAGCAGGCGGACTCGGCCGACCTCTACGGCGTCGAGCAGACGGCCTGGGCGACCACGGCCGGCACCTTCAAGCTGAGCGGCCTGCAGATGCATCTTGGCACCGACCCCAAGATGGAGTGCTACTGACGGTCGCCGCCGCAGGGTGACCTGGCACAGCTGAGCTGACCAGGTGGGGCGGGGGAGTTCCCGCTTCTCCGCCCCGCACCACCCGGCCCGGCGCCGCCCCGCCCCGACTCCACCTTCCGGCTTCTGCACGCCCGCGGCCGAGCCGGTACGTACTTCCACCGGACCCAGGGAGCTGTTTTCCATGAGTGCCGAGACTCCGGTCCAGAGCGCCGGGAACCTCACCCGGCTGCGTCTGCGATTCCGTGACTGGCGGCGCACCCGGCCGTTCTGGGCAGGCCTGTTCACCCTGCTCGGTGGGGTGCCGATCGCCTACTTCCCCTACGCCACGCTCAAGCTGGGCACCATGTCGATCGCCATGGCGACCACCGCCGGCGCCGGCTCCCTCATCATCGGCGTACTGCTGATCACGCTGGGCCTGACCATGTGGTTCCAGAAGGCGACACGGGTCTTCGCCGGTGTCGCGGCGATCCTGCTCGCGCTGGTGTCCCTGGTCGTCTCCAACATCGGCGGCTTCCTGATGGGCTTCCTGCTCGCCCTGATCGGCGGCGCGCTCGCCGTCTCCTGGGCGCCGGCCAAGCCGCGGCCCGCGGCCGCCGAGACCGACGCCGCGCCGCTGGACCCGGACGCGCCGCAGCCGGCGGAGCTGCCCGACGGGGGGCGCCGTGTCGGCTGACGAGGTCCGCACCGAGCGTGCCGCCGCGTCCGACGCCACGGGCCCGCGCCACGCCGCTCCCCGCAAGCCGCTGTTCACCCGCTTCCACCTGCCGGCCGGCAAGGCGATAGCCGTGGCCGCGATGCCGACCGCGGTCCTCATGGCGATGGGGATGACCCCGACGCTGGCCGTCGCCGACGACCACGCGCCCAGTTCGACGTCCAAGCTGGCCGACGACTACAAGGACTGCGTCGACGCGCTGGGCAAGGACGGCAAGGACGCCTCGGCCACCGCGTCGCCGTCCGCCTCGCCGAGCGAGACGGCCCAGGGCACGAAGGACGACGCGACCCCGTCGCCGTCCGCCACCGGCGGCTCCTCCGGCACGTCCTCTTCGTCGGGTTCAGGTTCCGACGACAAGGGCGGCGCCACCGGGAGCACGCCGACCGCCCCGACCTCCTCCGCGCCGAAGTCGGGCGGGAGCGGCGCCTCGACGCCCACCCCGACGCCGTCGCCGTCCGCCACGGACAAGAACCTGCTGGACGGCATCGGCGACGCGCTCGGCGGACTGCTCGGCGGCGGGCAGAAGGACACGCCCTCGCCGTCCGCCTCCGCCACCCCGTCCGCTTCCCCCTCGCCCTCGGCCTCCTCCGCCGGCACGGTGAAGGACACCACCGACAAGGTCACCGGCACCGTCAAGGACACGACCGACAAGGTCACCGGGACGGTCAAGGACACGACCGACAAGGCGACCGGGACGGTCAAGGACACCACCGACAAGGTGACCGGCACCGTCGAGGACACCACCGACGCGGCCGGCAAGGCCGCCGGCGAGGCCACCGCGAGCCCCTCGGCGAGCGCCACGCCGGACGACTGCAAGGTGGCCACCGACGCCGAGGGCGGCGTCGACAACAAGATCCCCGTGGCCGAGGCGCCCTGGCGCCTGGAGGCGAGCTCGCTGCTGCTGAAGGGCGCCGACTACCAGGGCGTCGTCGAGGTGCGGACGAGCAGCGGCAAGACCAAGAAGGTGCTCAAGTACGTCATCTCCGGCGGCACCGACATCGGCGACCTGCACCAGATCGTCAAGGACCCGGGCTCCAGCACGACCTACCACGTGCAGGCGGCCAAGGGCTCGACGTCGACCATCCGCAACGGCGACACGGTGATGTACACCGAGTCCATCTCCGGCAACCTCTTCGGCCTGATCCCGATCACCTTCAGCCCGGACAGCCCGCCGCCGCTGAACATCCCGCTGATCTACTTCACCAACGTGAAGGTCACCCAGGCCGCCCAGTTCGGCGGCACGCTGCACGTGCCCGGCATGCACCTCTACACGGACTGACCGGGCACCCGGACCCCTCAGGCGCGCGCACGCCGGGCGAGCGCGCCCACCAGCCCGTCCGGGAGCCGCACAGACGCCGAGGGCGCCCCCTGTCGCAGGGGGCGCCCTCGGCGCCGTACAGCGGTGTCCGCGGGGATCAGTCGCGGTGGGTGGTCTCGCCGAGGTGGTGGACCCGGACCATGTTGGTGGTGCCGGGGACGCCGGGCGGGGAGCCGGCCGTGATCACGACGACGTCGCCCTCGTTGAAGCGGCCGAGCTTGACCACTTCCTGGTCGACCAGCTCGACCATCTCGTCGGTGCTGTTGACGAACGGCACCACGTACGGGTCGACGCCCCAGCTCAGGGTGAGCTGGTTGCGGGTGCTCTCGTCCGTGGTGAACGCCAGGATCGGCTGGGCCGCGCGGTAGCGGCACAGACGGCGGGCGGTATCGCCGGACTGGGTGAAGGCGATCAGGCCCTTGCCGCCGAGGAAGTCGGCGATCTCGCAGGCCGCGCGGGCCACCGAACCGCCCTGGGTGCGCGGCTTCTTGCCCGGCACCAGCGGCTGCAGGCCCTTGCTCAGCAGCTCCTGCTCGGCCGCCCCGACGATCTTCGACATCGTCTTGACGGTCTCGATCGGGTACGCGCCCACGCTGGACTCGGCCGACAGCATGACCGCGTCCGCGCCGTCCAGGATGGCGTTGGCCACGTCGGAGGCCTCGGCACGGGTCGGGCGGGAGTTGGTGATCATCGACTCCATCATCTGGGTCGCCACGATCACCGGCTTGGCGTTGCGCCGGCACAGCTCGATCAGGCGCTTCTGCACCATCGGGACCTTCTCGAGCGGGTACTCGACGGCCAGGTCGCCGCGGGCGACCATCACGCCGTCGAACGCCATCACGACGTCCTCCATGTTCTGCACCGCCTGCGGCTTCTCCACCTTGGCGATGACGGGGACGCGGCGGCCCTCCTCGTCCATGATGCGGTGGACGTCGGCGACGTCCTTGGCGTCCCGGACGAAGGACAGCGCGACCAGGTCGCAGCCCATGCGCAGCGCGAAGCGCAGGTCCTCGATGTCCTTCTCGGACAGGGCCGGGACGTTGACGGCCGCGCCGGGCAGGTTGATGCCCTTGTGGTCGGAGACGACACCGCCCTCGATGACGATCGACCGCACCCGCGGACCCTCGACCTCGATGACCTTCAGCTCGACGTTGCCGTCGTTGATGAGGATCTGGTCGCCCTTGGCTACGTCGCCGGGCAGGCCCTTGTAGGTGGTGCCGCAGATGTGCTTGTCACCCGGGACGTCCTCGGTCGTGATGACGAACTCGTCACCGCGCTCCAGCTCGACCGGACCCTCGGCGAAGGTCTCCAGGCGGATCTTCGGGCCCTGCAGGTCGGCGAGGACACCGATGGCCCGGCCGGTCTCCTTCTGCGCGGCACGCAGCCGGTCGTACCGGCCCTGGTGCTCGGCGTGGGTGCCGTGGCTGAAGTTGAAGCGGGCCACGTTCATGCCGGCTTCGATCAGCGAGACGAGCTGCTCGTGGGAGTCGACCGCGGGGCCGAGAGTACAGACGATTTTCGAACGGCGCATGGGGCGATCCTATCGGTTTGTTTCGCTCCGGAATATTCCGTCTGGCGGAAAGTACAAATGAGTGCCCTATTGCTCAGGTGCGCTCAGTTGTTGTTCTTTCCGACCAGTGCGTAGGTCTGCGTCGCGATCTCCAGTTCTTCATCCGTGGGTACCACCGCGACCGCCACCCGTGCCCCCGGGGGCGAGATCAGCCGCGGCTCGTCGCCGCGCACCGCGTTCAGCTCCTCGTCGACCGCCAGCCCCAGGCCCGCAAGGCCCTCGACGGCCGCCTGCCGCACCGGCGCGGCGTTCTCCCCGACCCCCGCGGTGAAGGCGACCGCGTCCACCGTGCCGAGCACCGCGTAATAGGCGCCGATGTACTTCTTCAGCCGGTGAATGTAAATGTCGAAGGCGAGTTCCGCCTGCTGGTCGCCCTCGTCGATGCGGCGCCGGATCTCCCGCATGTCGTTGTCCCCGCACAGTCCGAACAGACCGCTCCTCTTGTTGAGGAGAGTGTCGATCTCGTCCATGGACATTCCGCCGACACGAGCCAAATGGAAGATGACGGCCGGGTCGAGATCACCGGAACGCGTACCCATCACGAGCCCCTCCAAAGGCGTCAGCCCCATGGAGGTGTCCACGCACACCCCGCCCCGCACGGCCGAGGCCGACGCCCCGTTGCCCAGGTGGAGCACGATGACGTTCACCTCCTCGGGGGACTTGCCCAGCAGCTTCGCCGTCGCCCGGGAGACGTAGGCGTGCGAGGTGCCGTGGAAGCCGTAGCGGCGGATGCGGTGCCGGTCGGCGATCTTCGGGTCGATCGCGTAGCGGGCCGCCGCCTCCGGCATCGTCGTGTGGAACGCCGTGTCGAAGACCGCCACCTGCGGCAGGTCCGGACGCAGCGCCCGCGCGGTGCGGATCCCGGTGAGGTTGGCCGGGTTGTGCAGCGGCGCGACCGGGATCAGCCGCTCGATCTCGGCGATCACCTCGTCGTCGATGACGGTGGGCTCGGTGAAGAACATCCCGCCGTGCACCACGCGGTGCCCGATCGCGGCCAGTTCGGGGGAGTCGAGGCCGAGCCCGTCCTTGGACAGCTCCTCGGCGACGGCCTTCAGCGCGGCGTCGTGGTCGGCGATCGGGCCGTTGAACTCGCGGGTCTCGCCCCCGGCCAGCGGCGTGTGCCGCAGCCGGGAGGTCTGCTCGCCGATCCGCTCGACCAGCCCGACCGCCAGCCGGCTCTCGTCGCGCATGTCGAGCAGTTGGTACTTCACCGACGAGGAGCCGGAGTTGAGGACGAGGATGCGGGTGCCGGTCACTGCTGGTGTGCCTTCTGGACGGGGGACTGGGCCTGGATCGCCGTGATGGCGACGGTGTTGACGATGTCCTGGACGAGCGCGCCCCGGGACAGGTCGTTGACGGGCTTGTTCAGGCCCTGCAGCACCGGCCCGACCGCGATCGCGCCGGCCGAGCGCTGCACGGCCTTGTAGGTGTTGTTGCCGGTGTTGAGGTCCGGGAAGATCAGCACGCTGGCCTGGCCGGCGACCTCGGAGCCGGGCAGCTTGGTCGCGGCGACCGACGGCTCGACGGCGGCGTCGTACTGGATGGGGCCCTCGATCTTCAGGTCCGGGCGGCGCAGCCGGGTCAGCTCGGTCGCCTCGCGCACCTTGTCCACGTCGGCGCCGGAGCCCGAGGTGCCGGTGGAGTACGACAGCATCGCGATCCGCGGCTCCACGCCGAACTGCGCGGCCGTGGTCGCCGACTGCATCGCGATGTCGGCGAGCTGCTCGGCGTCCGGGTCCGGGTTGACCGCGCAGTCGCCGTAGACGAGCACCTTGTCGGCCAGGCACATGAAGAACACCGACGACACGATCGAGGCGTCCGGCTTGGTCTTGATGATCTCGAAGGCGGGACGGATGGTGGCCGCGGTGGAGTGCACCGAGCCGGACACCATGCCGTCGGCCAGGCCCTCGGCGACCATCAGGGTGCCGAAGTAGTTCACGTCGGAGACCACGTCGTAGGCCAGCTCGACGGTGACGCCCTTGTGGGCGCGCAGGGTCGCGTACTTCTCGGCGAACCCGTCGCGCAGCTCGCTCGTCGCCGGGTCGATCAGCTGCGAGTCGCCGAGGTCGATGCCGAGGTCGGCGGCCTTCTTGCGGATCTGGTCGACCGGGCCCAGCAGCGTCAGGTCGCACACCCCGCGGCGCAGCAGCACCTCGGCGGCGTGCAGCACCCGCTCCTCGGTGCCCTCCGGCAGCACCACCCGGCGCTTGTCGGCACGGGCCCGCTCCAGCAGCTTGTGCTCGAACATCATCGGCGTGACGCGGTCGCTGCTGGGCGCCGAGACCCGCTTGTTCAGGTCGGCGGTGTCGACGTACCGCTCGAACAGGCCGAGCGCGGTCTCCGCCTTGCGCGGGGTGGCCGCGTTCAGCTTGCCCTCCAGGGAGAACAGCTGCGCGGCGGTCGGGAAGCTGTTGCCGGACACCGACAGCACCGGGGTGCCCGGGGCGAGCCGGGCGGCCAGGGTGAGGATGTCCTCGCCGGGCACCTCGTCCAGGGTGAGCAGCACCCCGGCTATCGGCGGGGTGCCGGCGCTGTGCGCGGCCAGTGAGCCGACGACCAGGTCGGCGCGGTCGCCGGGGGTGACGACCAGGCAGCCCGGGGTCAGAGCGGCGAGGAAGTTCGGCAGCATCGCGCCGCCGAAGACGAAGTCCAGCGCGTCCCGGGCGAGCCCGGAGTCGTCGCCGAGCAGCACCTTCGCGCCCAGCGCGTGCGCGATCTGCGACACGGTCGGCGCGGACAGCGCCGGCTCGTCCGGGACGACGTAGCACGGCACCGGCAGCCGCCCGGCGAGCCGTTCGGCGATCGTGTCGCGGTCCTCGCGGGCCACCCGGTTGGTGACCATCGCCAGCACGTCGCAGCCCAGGCCGTCGTAGGCCCGGTAGGCGTTGCGGGTCTCGGCGAGCACCGAGTCCGCGGCCTGCCCCCGGCCACCCACGACCGGGATCACCGAGGCGCCGAACTCGTTGGCCAGGCGCGCGTTCAGCGACAGCTCGTCGGGCAGCTGGGTGGCGGCGAAGTCGGTGCCGAGGACCAGGACCACGTCGTAGTCGCGGGCCACCAGGTGGAAGCGGTCGACGAGGGCGGCGACCAGCTCGTCGGTGCCGCGCTCGGCCTGCAGCGCGGACGCCTCGTCGTAGCCCATGCCGTAGACGGTCGCCGGGTCCTGGGAGAGCCGGTAGCGGGCGCGCAGCAGCTCGAAGAGCCGGTCGGGCCCGTCGTGCACGAGCGGGCGGAAGACGCCCACCCGGTCGACCTGCCGGGTCAGGAGTTCCATGACCCCCAGCTCGACGACCTGGCGGCCGTCGCCGCGGTCGATACCGGTCACGTACACGCTGCGCGTCACGTGTGCTCTCCGTTTCGTCTGTGGGATCTACGGCTGGTTCGTCGGTGGGATCCACGGCCGTCTCCGGCGGCGGGAGCCGCGGCTGCGCGGTCCCCGTCCGCGTCGTCCGTCCCAGGCTTGCACCACCGTGTACAAAAATCGCCCACGGAGGTGAGCGGAACCCTCTTGACAATACCCCTGGGCACAGATAAGGCGCCCGTCAGGACGTTCCGTGGCCGGGGACGTGGAACAATCGGGAGGAGCTCACCGGTACCCACAGCGAGCAGGAGACACAGCACGATGCGCATCGGAGTTCTCACCGCAGGCGGCGACTGCCCCGGCCTGAACGCCGTCATCCGGTCGGTCGTGCACCGGGCGGTGGACAACTACGGCGACGAGGTCATCGGCTTCGAGGACGGCTACGCCGGCCTGCTCGACGGGCGCTACCGCGGCCTCGACCTGAACGCCGTCAGCGGCATCCTCGCCCGCGGCGGCACGATCCTCGGCTCCTCCCGGCTGGAGCGCGACCGGCTGCGCGAGGCCTGCGAGAACGCCGCCGACATCGTCAGCGACTTCGGCATCGACGCGCTCATCCCGATCGGCGGCGAGGGCACGCTGACCGCGGCCCGCATGCTCTCCGACGCGGGCCTGCCGGTCGTCGGCGTCCCCAAGACCATCGACAACGACATCTCCTCCACCGACCGCACCTTCGGCTTCGACACCGCCGTCGGCGTCGCCACCGAGGCCATGGACCGGCTGAAGACCACCGCCGAGTCCCACCAGCGCGTGATGGTCGTCGAGGTGATGGGCCGGCACGCCGGCTGGATCGCCCTGGAGTCCGGCATGGCCGCCGGCGCCCACGGCATCTGCCTGCCCGAACGCCCCTTCGACCCGGGCGACCTGGTGAAGATGGTCGAGGAGCGCTTCGCGCGCGGCAAGAAGTTCGCCGTCGTCTGCGTCGCCGAGGGCGCCCACCCGGCCGAGGGCACCATGGACTACGGCAAGGGCGAGATCGACCAGTTCGGCCACGAGCGCTTCCAGGGCATCGGCACCGCGCTGGCCCACGAGCTGGAACGGCGCCTGGGCAAGGAGGCCCGCCCGGTCATCCTCGGCCACGTCCAGCGCGGCGGCACGCCCACCGCGTACGACCGCGTCCTCGCCACCCGCTTCGGCTGGCACGCCGTGGAGGCCGCGCACCGCGGCGAGTTCGGCAAGATGACCGCGCTGCGCGGCACGGACATCGTGATGGTGCCGCTGGCGGAGGCGGTGACCGAGCTGAAGACGGTCCCCAAGGACCGCATGGACGAGGCAGAGTCGGTCTTCTAGGCCCCCTAGGGGGTGTCTCGTCGATCACGCCGGGCTCGCGGCGCCTGGCACCGCACCTCGCCGCGTTGTCGTCGGTCCCCGATGCTCCGCATCGACTCCCTCCTCCGCCTTGCGATGCACGGCACCAGACGCCGCTCCCTGATCCGCCCTGATCGACGAGACACCCCCTAGGCGGTCCTCTTCCGCACGGCCGCCCAGAAGTGGTCCACGATCGCGTCCAGGAAGGCACGCCCGCTCTCCTGGGAGTCGCTGCTGCCGCCACCCCAGCTGAGGGTGGCGGCCATGTGGCCCTGGTAGTCCTCGTGCAGTTCCTGCAGGACCTCCTCCAGGACGCCCTTGTCCAGCGGCGCGATCTTCGCGACCGGGCGGACGTACGCCTGCCAGCGGGTGGTCGCGGCGCTGCGCAGCAGCTCGGCGAGGCGCTCGACGCGCCCGGTCACCGCCACGAAGTCCGGCAGCGACAGCCGCAGCACGTCGGCGAGCGCCGCGGCCTGGCGCTCGTTGCCGCGCCAGTCCCCGCTGTCCTCCATGCGCAGGTAGGAGCGCAGGTCCAGGCCCACCGCCCGGGCCACGTCCTCGGGGGCGACGCCCCGGGCCAGGCGGTGCTCGCGCAGGGTGCGCGGGCTGCCGAGGAGTTCGGCCGGAGAGGCCCACAGCACGCCCGCCAGCGCGGTGAGTTCGGGGTTGCTGGGGGCCGCGATGCCGCGTTCCCAGGCGATGACGAGGTCCGGGGTGACGTAGGGCAGTCCGTAGGAGACCCGCATGCCGTGGGCGACGTGCTCGGGACCCATGCCGAGGGCGGCGCGCAGCCGCCGCGCGGCGAGGGCGTCGAACGGGGGGCCGGGCTGGTACGAGGGGTTCGAGGGGTGCACGCGGCACAACCTAGAGCGGCGCTCAAGCGGTGACTACGGTCGGTTCGGACAGGATCACGGATCGTACGAAGCTACGGTTCCGTAGGTTTTACCGTTCTGGGCACGTGTCACCCCTTGACGGCCCCGGCCAGCGCGAAGCCGCCGCCCAGCCGGCGCGCGATCAGCACGTACAGCAGGATCACCGGCGTCGAGTACACCACCGAGAACGCGGCCAGCTGCCCGTAGGCGACCATGCCCCGGTTGCCGAAGAACTCGTTGATGCTCACCGACGCCGGCATCTGGTCCGGGCTGAGCAGCAGCATGAACGGCACGAAGAAGTTGCCCCACATCATCACGAACGAGAACACCGTCACCACGGCCAGTCCGGGGCCCATCAGCGGCAGCACGATCCGCACCAGCGACTGCGCCGAGGACGCCCCGTCCGTCCAGGCGGCCTCCTCCAGCTCCTTCGGCACGCCGTCCATGAAGTTCTTCATCAGCCAGATGGCCATGGGCAGCTGGGACGCGGCGAAGAAGAGGATCGTCCCCTGCATCGTGTCGATCAGGTTCACCTGCACGAAGAGGGCATACACCGGCACCATCACGGCGGTGATCGGCAGACAGGTCGCGAACAGGACGGTGAGCAGGAACGGCCCGGCGAAGCGGGAGCGGAAACGGGAGAGCGGGTAGGCGGCGAGCGCGGCGCACACCACGGTCAGGGCGGTCGCCCCGCCGCACAGGATCAGGCTGTTCAGCAGCGGCGTGAAGGTGATCTCGGGGGTGAGGACCGCGTCGAAGTGGGCGAACGTCACGCCGCCGGGAGCCTTCACCCGCAGCCCGGCGTCCGGGTCCACCGAGGACAGCACCACCCATACCAGCGGCAGCGCGAAGGCCGCGGCGGCGACCAGCAGCGCGAGGTCGGCGGCGAGCCGGTGCCGGGCCCGGCGGACGGCGAGGGTGCGGGAGACGACGGTGCGGCGGGAGGGGGCGGTCCGGGGCCGGGCGGCGCCGACAGCGGTCCTGGCCATGGGCGCTACACCTCCGTCCGCAGCAGCCGCAGGTACACGACGGAGAACAGCGAGCCGACGACGAGCAGCAGCAGCGCGACCGCGGTGCCGTAGCCGATCATGCTGTTCTGGAAGGCCTGCTCGTACATGAACAGCGGCAGGGTCTCGCTCTTCCCGCCGGGCCCGCCGCGGGTCATCACCCAGATCAGCCCGAAGACGGACAGCGTCTGCAGGGTGTTGAGCATCAGGTTGGTCGCGATGGACCGCCGGATCATCGGCAGCGTGATGTGCCACAGCCGGCGCGGGCCGCCGGCGCCGTCGACCTCGGCGGCCTCGGTGATCTCCTGCGGGATCTCGGCGAGCGCGGCCGAGTACACCAGCATGGAGAACGCCGTGCCGCGCCAGACGTTGGCGAAGGACACGGCGAGGATCGGCAGCGTGAACAGCCAGTTCTGCGACGGCAGATGCAGCCAGTGCAGCACGGCGTTGAGCGTCCCCTCCTTCCGGAAGAACGCGTACAGCAGGAACCCGGCCACCACCTCCGGCAGCACCCACGCCGTCACCACGATCCCGCCGGTGAGCGTGCGCACCGGCTTCGACGCCCGCCGCATCAGCGCGGCCAGCGCCAGGCCCAGCGTGTTCTGCCCGAGCAGCGACGACACGACGGTGAACACCAGGGTCAGCCATACGGCGTTGAGGAACTCCTCGTCGGCGAAGGCCCGGCGGAAGTTGTCGAGGCCGACGAAGGAGGAGTGGGCCTGGCCGGTGAGCTGGAGGTCGGTGAAGGCGATCCAGGCGCAGTAGGCGATCGGCCCGGCGAGGAAGAGCAGCAGCAGGGCCAGGGCGGGGACCAGGGGCAGCGTGCGGGGCAGCAGCCGCGCGTTCATTTCCGGACCACGCGGTTGCCGGTGACGTCCGCCAGGGCCTCGTCGTAGGCGGCCGCCGCCTTCTCCACGCTCGCGTCACCGGTCGTCACGCTCTCCATCGCCTCCTGGATCGCCGTCGACACCTTCGGGTACGCCGGGTAGGCGGGCCGGTAGTGGGTGCTGGCGACGAGGTCGGTGAAGAACTTGATGCCGGGCTGGGCGGTGGCGTACGCGGGGTCGGCGGCGACGTCCTTGCGCACGGCGATCCCCGAGTTGGCGATGTACCACTTCTGCGCGTTGGCCTTGGTCTGCATCGTCTTGACGAACTCGAAGGCGAGGTCGGGGTTGCCGGCCTTGGCGGGGATCGCCCAGGTCCAGCCGCCGGACATGCTCACCTTGCCCGGTGCCTGCCCGGCCTGCGTCGGCATGGCGGCGAGCCCCAGCTTCTGCGACCACTGCGGCCACGCGTGTCCCGCCCCCGGCAGCCAGTCCTGCGGCAGCCAGGAGCCGTCCAGGTCGATGCCGAGCTTGCCCTGGGGCAGCAGCTCACCGCGCACGATGGTCTGGATGTTGGGGTCGAGGGCGGTGGAGACGTCGGGGCCGAGCTTCTCCCGGTAGACGGTCTCGACGAACTTCAGCGCGTCCTTGAACCCCTGGCCGCCCGCGATCCACTTCTTGCTGCCCGCGTCGTACAGCGGGTCGGAGCTGCCGTCGTTCGTGCCGTACAGCAGCATCTCGAAGCCCTGCATGGTGGCGGCCTCGCCGGCCGGTTTGCCGGTGTAGACGTTGAGCGGGGTGACGTCCGGGACCCGCTCCTTGATGGCGCGGGCGGCGGCGAGCACGTCGTCCCAGGTCCTCGGCTGCCAGGGCACGGGCAGGCCGGCCTTGCGGAAGATGCCCTTGTCGTACCAGAGTCCGCGGGTGTCGGTGCCGTCCGGGACGCCGTACGTCCTGCCGTCCTCGCCCTTGGCGGCGGCCTTGGCCGTGTCCAGGAACTGCTGCCAGTCGGGCCACTGCGCGAGATAGGGGTCCAGCGGCTTCAAGTACCCGCTGGTGATGTCGGAGTTGATGAGGAAGGTGTCCTCGTAGACCAGGTCGGGCGCGGTCTTGGGGGAGCGGAGCATCTGCTGGAGCTTGGTGTAGTACTCCGAGTCCGGCGCCTTGACCGGAACCAGCTCGACCTTCTTGCCGGGGTGGCTCTTCTCGAACTGCTTCTTGATGTCGGCGAGATAGTCGTCCATCACATGGACGGAGTTGTCGGTCGACTGCTTGAAGGAGACCTTGACGGTGTCGGGACCGCTGCCGGAGCCGCCACCGCACGCGGTGAGCGCGGTCGCGGCGAGGGTGGCGGTCAGCAGGGCACGGACGGCGGCGGTGGGGCGCACGGGCATGACCTCCAGCGGGCTCACGATGCTGTGACGCGGAGATTGCTGCGGTGCGAACGTAAGTTGAGTGGTCTAGTCAGGTCAATGCGTGTGCGCCGGTTCGCCCGCGAGCGGCGGGCCCGGTCACCGGCTCGCGGTGCGCACCCACTGGTACACCAACTCCGGTCGTCCCACCGTCCCGTACTGGGGTCTGCGGGCCGCACGGCCGGTGTCGACCAGGTGTTCCAGGTAGCGGCGGGCGGTGATGCGGGAGATGCCGACCGTCTCGGCGAGGGCCGTCGCCGTCAGGCCGTCCGTGACCTCCCGCAGGGCCGAGGTGACCCGCTCCAGGGTCGGTGCGCTCAGGCCCTTCGGCAGGGACGCCGGGGCCGGGGCGCGCAGGGCTGCCAGGGCGCGGTCGACCTCCTCCTGGCCGCTGGCCTCGCCGGCCGCGGCGCGGAAGTCGGCGTACCGGACCAGCCGGTCGCGCAGCGTGGCGAAGGTGAACGGTTTCAGCACGTACTGGACCACGCCCAGCGACACGCCCTCGCGGACCACCGCCAGGTCCCGCGCCGACGTCACCGCGATCACGTCCGCGTGGTAGCCGGCGGCCCGCAGCGTCCGCGCCAGCTGGAGGCCGTGCACATCCGGCAGGTGCAGGTCCAGCAGGAGCAGATCGACCTGCGTGCGCTCCAGCGCGCGGCGGGCCTCCGCCCCGGTGTGCGCCTTGCCGACGGCGACGAACCCCGGCACCCGGCCGACGTACATCACGTGCGCGTCCGCGGCGACCGGGTCGTCCTCGACGACCAGGACCCGGATCGGCGGCCGGCCGGCGCTCATGCCTCGCCCCCCTGGGCCACGGCGCTCGTCGGGGTGCCCGCGTCCGCGCGCAGCGGCAGCCGCACCTCGAACTCCGCGCCGCCCCCCGCGGCCTCCCTCACCGTCAGCGTGCCGTCGTGGCGGTGCACCGTCTGGTGGACCAGGGCCAGGCCCAGCCCGCGGCCGCCCGGGCCCGCGGGCTTGGTGGTGAAGCCGCGCTGGAAGACCAGACCGGCGTGCTCGGGATCCACGCCGGGGCCGGTGTCCGCCACCCGCAGCACCAGGTCCGTGGCGTCCGCGTACGCCGTCACCGTCACCCGCGCCGGCACCCCGCCCTGTGCCGCGTCCACCGCGTTGTCGATCAGGTTGCCGAGGACGGTCACCAGGTCCCGGGCCGACAGGGCCGGCGGCAGCAGACCGTCGTCGAGGCGGCTGTCGTCCGACACCACCAGCTCCACGCCCCGCTCGTTGGCCTGGGCCGTCTTGCCCAGCAGCAGCGCGGCCAGCACCGGTTCGCTCACCGCCGCCACCACCTGGTCGGTCAGCGCCTGCGCCAGCTCCAGTTCGGCCGTGGCGAAGTCCACCGCCTCCTCGGCCCGGCCCAGCTCGATCAGCGACACCACCGTGTGCAGACGGTTCGCCGCCTCGTGCGCCTGGGAGCGCAGGGCCTGGGTGAAGCCCCGCTCCGAGTCCAGCTCGCCCATCAGCGACTGGAGCTCGGTGACATCGCGCAGGGTGACGATCGTGCCGCGCCGCTCCCCGCCGGACACCGGTGAGGTGTTCACGACGACCACCCGCTCCGCCGTCAGATGCACCTCGTCCACCCGCGGCTCCGACGCCAGCAGCGCGCCCAGCAGCGGTGGCGGCAGCTCCAGCTCCGCCACCGGCCGGCCCACCACGTTCCCGCTCACGCCCAGCAGCTCCCGTCCGCCGTCGTTGATCAGCGCCACACGGTACTGCCCGTCGAGCAGCAGCAGCCCCTCGCGTACGGCGTGCAGCGCGGCCTCGTGGTAGGCGTGCATGCGGCTCAGCTCGGTGGCGTTCATGCCGTGGGTGTGCCGCCGCAGCCGGGCGTTGATCACGTACGTGCCGATCGCGCCCAGCGCCAGCACGCCCGCCGCGACGCCGAGCAGTGCCGTCACCTGGTCCTGCACGCGCGCGCTGATCGCCTCGACCCGGATGCCGGCGCTGACCAGGCCGACGATCCGCTTGTCGTCGTCCTCGACCGGTGTGACCGCGCGGACGGAGGGGCCGAGCGTCCCGGTGTAGGTCTCGGTGAAGGTCACCCCGCGCAGGGCGGGCGCGGTGTTGCCGAGGAACCGCTTGCCGATCTGGTTCGGGTCGGGGTGGGTCCAGCGGATGCCCTGCGGATTCATGATCGTGACGAAGTCGACGTCGGTGTCCCGCATGATCCGCAGCGCGTACGGCTGCAGCTCGGCCGTCGGGTCGGGGGAGCGGATCGCCGAGCGGACGGACGGCGAGTCGGCCACCGACCGGGCCACCGCGGTGGCCTGCCGTCCGGCCGCCTCCTCGGCCTGGCCGCGGTCGCTGACGTAGGAGAACAGCGCGTAACCGGCCACCACGACCGCGAGCAGCACGGCCTGCATGGCGAAGAGCTGGCCCGCCAGGCTGCGGGGTCTCGGCAGGGTGAGGCGCATGCCGCCAGTCTGCCTCCCGGTTCGACGGTGAACTAAATGAACGGAAGGGTGACCGCTCTCACAGGGCGGGAGATAGTCACGGCAATCCCCCAAAAGCCCGGACGTGAGCCGCACGCCGGTGATGCCGACGAAGACGTCAAGGAGGGCAGCCGTGGCCGCCAGCACATCCCCAACGGCACCTGCCGCGCCCGCTGCGAAGCGGGACCGCACCCACTACCTGTACATCGCGGTGATCGTCGCGGTCGCCCTCGGCATCGTCGTCGGGCTGGCCGCGCCCGACTTCGCCGTCGAGCTGAAGCCCATCGGTACGGGCTTCGTGAACCTGATCAAGATGATGATCTCGCCGATCATCTTCTGCACGATCGTGCTCGGCATCGGCTCGGTGCGCAAAGCCGCGAAGGTCGGCGCGGTGGGCGGCATCGCCCTCGTCTACTTCCTGGCGATGTCCCTGGTCGCGCTCGCGATCGGCCTGATCGTCGGCAACATCCTGGAGCCCGGCTCCAGCCTCGCCGTCACCGACGCCGTCAAGAGCGTCGGCCACGCTCAGGTCGACGCGGAGGCCAAGGACACCACCGACTTCCTGCTCGGGATCATCCCCAAGACGATCGTGTCCGCCTTCACCGAGGGCGAGGTGCTGCAGACGCTGCTGGTCGCGCTGCTGTGCGGGTTCGCGCTGCAGGCCATGGGCAAGGCCGGGCAGCCGGTCCTGCGCGGCATCGAGCACATCCAGCGGCTCGTCTTCCGCGTCCTGGCGATGGTCATGTGGGCGGCGCCGATCGGCGCGTTCGGCGCGATGGCCGCGGTCGTCGGCTCGGCGGGCGTGGACGCGCTGAAGTCGCTGGCCGTGCTGATGCTCGGCTTCTACGTCACCTGTGCGCTGTTCGTGTTCGTCGTCCTCGGCGCGCTGCTGCGGATCGTCGCCGGGCTGAACGTCTTCTCGTTCTTCAAGTACCTGGGCCGTGAGTTCCTGCTGATCCTGTCGACGTCCTCCTCCGAGTCCGCGCTGCCGCGGCTGATCGCGAAGATGGAGCACCTGGGCGTCAGCAAGCCCGTCGTCGGCATCACCGTGCCGACCGGCTACTCCTTCAACCTCGACGGCACCATGATCTACATGACCATGGCGTCCCTGTTCATCGCCGACGCGATGGGCACGCCGATGTCGGTCGGCGAGCAGATCCCGCTGCTGCTGTTCCTGCTGGTGGCGTCCAAGGGCGCGGCGGGCGTCACCGGCGCGGGCCTGGCCACGCTGGCCGGCGGTCTGCAGTCGCACAAGCCGGCGCTGGTCGACGGCATCGGGCTCATCGTCGGCATCGACCGCTTCATGAGCGAGGCCCGCGCGCTGACCAACTTCGCGGGGAACGCGGTGGCGACGGTCCTGATCGGGACGTGGACGAAGGAGATCGACACGGTGCGCGTCCGCGCGGTGCTGGCCGGTGAGATCCCGTTCGACGAGAAGACCCTGCTGGACGACGGCGAGCCGGAGCCGGCGGTGGAGAAGGAGCTGGCCAGCGCATAGCGCCGCGGGGGCCGGGGCGGTTGCGCGGGAGCGGGCCGTCCGTGGCCCGTCGCGCCCACGCGGCGGAGCCGCATATCGCTACCGCCCCGCGCCCCCCAGGGGACCGCACCCCCGCCTTCGACCAGGGCACCCGGCATCGCCTGAACCTTTGCCGGGTGCCCTTCGCGTTTCTCAGGCCTGTGCCGTCAGCTTCTGCACCAGCTCCGTCGCCCTCGCCGCCGGTACTCCCACCGCCGTCAGCACCGTGACCGCCGCCGAGGGGCCCGCGTCGGCGGGCGGAACCAGACCGTCGTTCACGGCCTCCATCAGGCCGAAGAGGATCTGCTCGTGGACGTACGCCAGCGCCGGGGCGGGCAGGGCTGAGGCGAAGACGCCCTCGTCCAGGCCCCGCTGCAGCAGCCGGACGCCGTTCTCGCGGACGGGGGCCAGGCGCTCCCGGATGCCCTGCATGGTGACCGTGCGCTGGGCCAGTGCGACGAGCAGGCGGTAGCGGTCGGCGATCTCCCACACCGCGAGCACCGAGCGGGCCACGGCCTCGGCCGGGTCCTCCACGCCCTCGCGGCCCTCGGCGTGCGCGGTCGCCAGTGCCTCGACCGCGTCGTCGACCAGCGTGCTGATCAGCGCCTCCCGGCTCGGGAAATGGCCGTACACGGTCCGCCGTACGACGCCCGCGGCGCGCGCGATGTGGTCCATGGAGGCGTCGGGGTCGCGCAGCAGCTCCGCGAGAGCGACGTCGAGGATGCGGCGCCGGTTGGCGTCGGCGCGGCTGTTACCCGTGGTCATGGCAGCCATTCTGCCCTCCTCCCGTACGCCCGCTTCCCGTCGACTTGCACAGCGCTGTGCAACGGACGTACATTGCACATGGTTGTGCATTTGCACTCCGTTGTGCAAGTTTCGACGTCGAGGAAGGCGATCCCTGCCATGCGACTCGTGAAGAACGAACCGGTCGAGAGGATGGAGGGCCCCTACCCCCGGCGCTGGTGGGCGCTCCTCGTCCTGTGCCTGAGCCTGCTGATCATCGTGATGGCGAACACCGCCCTCACGGTGGCCGCGCCCGACATGACCCGCGACCTCGGGCTGTCCAGCGCCGACCTGCAGTGGGTCATCGACGGCTACACCGTCCCCTACGCCGCGCTGATGCTGCTGCTCGGCGCGATCGGCGACAAGTACAGCCGGCGCGGCGCGCTGGTCCTCGGGCTCGTCGTCTTCGGCGGCGGCGCGGTCGCCGGCTACCTCGCCGGCAGCGCCGGCGCGGTCATCGCCGCCCGTGCCGTCATGGGCGTCGGCGCCGCGCTGATCATGCCCGCCACGCTGTCCCTGCTCGCCGCGACCTTCCCGCGCCGGGAGCGGGCCAAGGCGATCACCCTGTGGACGGCCACCGCCGGTCTCGCCATCGCCGCCGGCCCGGTCGTCGCGGGCGCGCTGCTGCGCGACCACGGCTGGGCCTCCACGTTCCTGATCAACGTGCCCATCGCGGCCGTCGCGATCGTCGCCGCGTTCGTCCTCGTGCCGCCGTCCAAGGCGGGACACCACGACCGGATCGACTACGTCGGCGGTCTGCTGTCGGTGATCTGGACCGGCGCGCTCGTCTACATGATCATCGAGGGTCCGCACTTCGGCTGGGGCGCCAAGGCCGTCACCGCCGCGGTCGTGGCCGGGGTCGGGCTGATCGCCTTCGTCCTGTGGGAGCTGCGCCACCCGCGTCCCATCCTGGACGTGCGCCGCTTCACCGAGCGCCGCTTCGCCGGCTCCAACCTCGCCGTGGCCCTGTTCTTCCTGGCCGTCTTCGGCGCCTTCTACTACCTCACCCAGCACCTGCAGTTCGTCCTCGGCTATGACGCCCTGGACACCGGCGTGCGCATGCTGCCGCTGGCCGGCGCGGTCTTCGTGGGCTCGGCGCTGACCGGGTACCTCACCCCGCGGGTCGGCATGAAGTGGACGGTGAGCGCGGGCATGGTCGGCGGCACGGCCGCGCTGGCCCTGCTGACGCGGGTCGACGCCGGTTCCTCGTACGGCGACTTCGTGGCGCCCCTGATCATCCTCGGCCTGGCGATCGGGCTGGCCCTCTCGCCCTGCACGGACGCCATCATGGGCTCCTTCCCGGAGGCGGAGCTGGGCGTGGGCGGCGCCGTGAACGACACCTCGCTGGAGCTGGGCGGCTCGCTCGGCATCGCGATCCTCGGCTCGCTGCTCGGCACCTCGTACTCCGACCACCTCGCCGACGCCACGCGCGGCGGCAGGCTGCCCGCGGACGCGCTGGCCACCGCGCAGGACTCCGTCGGTGCCGGGTACGCCGTCGCGCAGGGCATCGGCGACAAGGCCCGCGCGCTCGCCGAGCAGGCGGCGCACGCGAGCAGCCCCCAGCAGGCCGCGCAGCTCAAGGCGCAGGCGCAGCAACTGGCCGAGGGCGCCGGGCAGATGAGCCACGCCGTCGGTTCCTCCTTCGCCGACGCGGTCGCCCACACCAGTCTGGTCGGCGCGGTGATCCTCGGCGCCGGCACGGTGCTCGTCGCGGTGCTGCTGCCTCGCCGGGACAAGGCCCGGGCCGAGCAGCCCGAGCAGGAGAAGGAGCCGCAGCTCAGCGACGCCGGCTGACTCTCACCGAACTCTTAACCGACTCCACTAGCGTGCCGCGCCGATCATTGGGTGCGGCACGTTCATACAGGAGGCTCGGGGGATGAGGATCGACTGGAACCGGCGCACGTGCGCCCGACGAGGGCACGTCACGTACGCGCCGGACGACCCCCGGCTCAGGGTGCGGCTGCACGCCGAGACCGCGCTCGGCGAGGTGTGGCGGTGCCTGCGCTGCGGCGACTTCGTGCTCGGCGAGCCGCGCGGCGCGGGGCCGGCCGCCGACGCCCCGCTGGTGCCGCGCGGCAAGGTGCTGCGGGACCTGTTCATCCTGCGCTTCCTCGCCATCGAGCGGGTGCTGCGCGGGGTGTTCATCGTGCTGGTCGCGGCGGCCGTGTGGAAGTTCTCCAACAGCCAGGACGCGGTGCGGCGGCTCTTCGACGAGAACCTCGACGTCTTCCGCCCGGTCTTCCGCCACTTCCACTACGACCTCGACCACTCTCCGGTCGTCGGTTCCGTGCAGAAGGCGTTCGGCTACAAGCACTCCACGCTGCTGCTCGTCGCCGGGCTCCTCCTCGCCTACGCGCTGATCGAGATCGTCGAGGCGGTCGGCCTGTGGTACGCCAAGCGCTGGGCGGAGTACCTGACGGTGGTCGCCACCGCCGCGTTCCTGCCGCTGGAGGTCTACGAACTCACCGAGCACGTCAGCGCGCTGAAGATCGCCACCCTGGTCCTCAACATCCTCGCCGTCCTCTACATCGCCCTGGCCAAACGCCTCTTCGGCCTGCGCGGCGGCCGCCGCGCCTTCGACGAGGAACGCCGCAGCGAGTCCCTGCTGGAGGTGGAGGAGGCGGCCGAGGTCGCCCCCGGCGCGAGGGGCCGGTGATCCCGCGCGGCGGGGCCGGGGCCGCGCGCGCTTGCCTTGACGTCGGCGTCAAGCCGTACGGTCGAGGACATGCGAATCGGCGAGCTGGCCGCACGGGCCGGGACCACCACGCGGACGCTGCGGTACTACGAGGCGCGGGGGCTGCTGCCCGCGCGCCGGGACGAGCACGGGCACCGGGCCTACGACGAGCACGACCTCAGGCTGCTGGAGCAGATCCGGACCCTGCAGGACTTCGGGTTCGAGCTGGAGGAGACCCGGCCGTTCGTGGAGTGCCTGCGCGCCGGGCACCCCGCGGGGGACGCGTGCCCGGCGTCGGTGGCGGTCTACCGCAGCAAGCTGGCGGAGCTGGACGCGCTGATCGGCGAGCTGAGCGGGGTCCGGGCGACGGTCGCCGCGCAGCTGGCGAAGGCCGAGCGGGCCATGGGCGAGCTGGCCGCCGACGCGCTGGTTCCGGGGGGTCCGGAGCCGCGGTGCGAGCTGGGAGGACAGGAACAGTGATCAAGGCCGACGGTGTGACCGAGGTGACGGACGGCAGTTTCGGGGCGGAGGTGCTGGCGTCCGACCTGCCGGTCCTGGTGGAGTTCACCGCCGACTGGTGCCCGCCGTGCCGGCAGATGGGCCCGGTGCTGAGCGCCCTCGCCGAGGAGGAGGGGGAGCGTCTGAAGGTGGTGCAGCTGGACGTGGACCACAACCCGGAGACGACGAACGCGTACAAGGTGCTGTCGATGCCGACCTTCATGGTCTTCCGCGCCGGTGAGCCGGTGAAGGCGATGGTGGGCGCGCGGCCGAAGCGCCGGCTGCTGGAGGAACTCGCCGACGTGCTCTGAGGGCCCGTCCACGGCCGTACTCCGCGGTCCGCCACAGCAGAAATCCCCCGGGCAATTGCGCCCGGGGGATTTCTTTGCGTATATTCGTTCATTCGTGACTTCCATGAAAAGAGGTCACGAAGAAGATTGGTGAGCACAGTATATCCGGGCGGGAGCGGAATTGTCAAACACCGAATTTCCGGACGATGAATTGCGGCGGGAACAGGAATTCATCGACGGGCTGTACGCGCGCGTGGACGCGCTGCGCGGGGACACCGAGGCCGCCGTCCACGACGCGCTCGCGCAGGGCGACAAGCCCATGCAGGCCCGGCTGGAGCGGGACATCCTGGTCGCCGAGCGCTCGGGGCTGCTCGCCGCGCTGAACGCGGTCGACGGCTCGCTGTGCTTCGGCCGGATCGACTTCACCGACGGCTCCAGCCACCACATCGGCCGCATCGGGCTGCGCGAGAACGACACCGAGCGCACCCCGGTGCTCATCGACTGGCGCGCCGAGGTCGCCCGGCCCTTCTACGTGGCCACCGGGCACACCCCGATGGGCCTGCGCCGCCGCCGGCACATCTCCACCGAGGGCCGCCGGGTCACCGATCTGCACGACGAGTTCCTCGACGTCGGCGACCGGGAGCGCACCGGCCACGAGGACCCGAGCGGCGACGCCGTGCTGCTGGCCGCGCTGAACTCCGCGCGCACCGGCCGCATGAGCGACATCGTGCAGACCATCCAGGCCGAGCAGGACGAGATCATCCGGGCCCCGCACCGCGGGGTGCTGGTCGTGGAGGGCGGCCCCGGCACCGGCAAGACGGCCGTCGCCCTGCACCGGGCCGCCTACCTGCTCTACGAGCACCGCGAACTGCTCGCCAAGCGGGCCGTGCTGATCGTCGGCCCGAACCCGGCCTTCCTCGGCTACATCGGCGAGGTGCTGCCCTCCCTCGGCGAGACCGGCGTGCTGCTCGCCACGGTCGGCGAGCTGTTCCCCGGCGTGAAGGCCACCGCCGCGGACACCCCCGAGGCGGCCGCGGTCAAGGGCCGCGCGGACATGGCCGACGTGCTCGCCGCCGTCGTCCGCGACCGGCAGGCGCTGCCCGACCCGGTCCTCGCCGTCGAGCACGACCGCGAGGTGCTGATGCTCGACGACGGGCTGGTGAACGTCGCCCGCGAGAAGACCCGCGCCACGAAACTGCCGCACAACACGGCCCGCGAGTACTTCGAGGGCCACATCCTCAACACCCTCACCGAGCTGTACGCCGAGCGCGTCGGCACCGACCCCTACGACGGCTCCAGCCTGCTCGACGCGAGCGACATCACCCAGATCCGCGACGAGCTCGCCGAGAACCCCGAGGTCTGGTCGGCGATCGACCGGCTGTGGCCGGTGCTCACCCCGCAGCGGCTGGTCGCCGACTTCCTCGCCGAGCCCGAGGGCTTTCTGGGCGAGGAGGACGCGGCCGCGATCCGCCGTCCGGTCACCCGGCACTGGACCACCGCCGACGTCCCGCTGCTGGACGAGGCCGCCGAACTCCTCGGCGAGGACGACCGGCAGGCCCGCGCCCGCGCCGAGCGGGAACGCGCCACGCAGATCGCCTACGCGCAGGGCGTCCTCGACGTCTCCTACGCCTCCCGGACCTACGAGTTCGAGGACAAGGAGGAGGACGACCCGGAGGCGTCCGAGGTGCTGTCCGCGCACGACATCATCGACGCCGAGCGCTTCGCCGAGCGCCAGGAGGAGGCCGACCACCGCTCCGCCGCCGAGCGGGCCGCCGCCGACCGCACCTGGGCGTTCGGGCACATCATCGTCGACGAGGCGCAGGAGCTGTCCCCGATGGCGTGGCGGCTGCTGATGCGGCGCTGCCCCACCCGCTCGATGACCCTGGTCGGCGACCCGGTGCAGACCGCGGAGGCGGCCGGCGTCGGCTCCTGGGAGGGCATCCTCGCCCCCTACGTCGAGGACCGCTGGGAGCACACCCGGCTCGGCGTCAACTACCGCACACCGGCGGAGATCATGGAGCTGGCCGCAGCGGTCGTCCGCGCCGAGCAGCCCGGCTTCGAGCCCCCGCAGTCCGTGCGCTCCACCGGCGTACGGCCGTGGGTGCGCGGCACCGACGACCTGCCCGGCGCGGTGGAGAAGGCCGTCGCCGAACTCACCCCGGCCGAGGGCCGTCTCGCGGTGATCGCGCCGCGCGCGCTGCACCGCCGGCTCGCCGCCCGGCTGGACGGCGTGACGGCCGGCGCCGAGCCCGACCTGACGCGGACCGTCGTCCTGCTCGACCCGCGCCAGGCCAAGGGCCTGGAGTTCGACTCCGTCCTGGTCGTCGAACCCGCCCACTACGGCACGAGCGACCTGTACGTCGCCCTCACCCGCGCCACCCAGCGCCTCGGCATCCTGCACACGGGGGAGCTGCCGCCGGGGCTCGCCACGACGGCCGCCGGGTGACGCACGCGGTGGGGTGACGGGGGCGGCGCAGGACGTCCGGAGGCGCGGCGGACGGGCGACCACACTGCCCAGGGGCGCGGCGGCCGCGTGAGGCACGCGGCGGGGTGGCACGCCCGGCGCCCGGTGCCGCTGCCGCGGCGACTGGTCGGCCCGCCCGGTCAGGCCGGCCATGGCGACTGGTCGGCCCGCCCGGTCAGGCCGGCCGCGGTGCCCGGTCGGCCCGCCCGGTCAGGCCGGCCGCAGCCACACCGTGGCCAGCGGGGGCAGGGTGAGGCGGATGCTCGCAGGGCGGCCGTGGCGGCCCTGGGGCTCCGGCTTGACCGGGTCGGGGCCGGTGACGTCGCTGCCGCCGTAGCGGGCCGCGTCCGTGTTGATGACCTCGTGCCAGGCCGGTATGTCGTCGGGGACGCCGAGGCGGTAGTCGGGGCGCACCACGGGGGCGAGGTTCGACACCGCCAGCAGGGGGCTGCCGTCGGCGTCGTAGCGCAGGAACGCGAAGACGTTGTCCTCGGCGGCGTCGCCGACGATCCACTGGAAGCCGTCGGGGTGGATGTCCCGCTGCCACAGCGCCGGCGTCTCCCGGTAGCGGGCGTTCAGGTCGCGGACCAGGTCCAGGACGCCCCGATGGTCGGGCTCGGCGCCGTAGGACGGGTCCAGCAGCCACCAGTCCGGGCCGCGCGCCTCCGACCACTCCGAGCCCTGTGCGAACTCCTGCCCCATGAACAGCAGCTGCTTGCCGGGGTGCGCCCACATGAAGGCCAGATAGGCGCGCAGGTTGGCGCGCTGCTGCCACCAGTCCCCGGGCATCTTCGACACCAGCGACTTCTTGCCGTGCACCACCTCGTCGTGCGAGATCGGCAGCACGTAGTTCTCGCTGTAGGCGTACACCATCGAGAACGTCATCTCGTGGTGGTGGTACTTGCGGTGGACCGGGTCGTGGCTCATGTACTGCAGCGAGTCGTGCATCCAGCCCATGTTCCACTTCAGCCCGAAGCCGAGCCCGCCGAAGCCGCTCGGGCCCTTGTGGTGGGTGGCCCGGGTGACCCCGTCCCATGCGGTGGACTCCTCCGCGACGGTCACCACGCCCGGCACCCTGCGGTACACGGTCGCGTTCATCTCCTGCAGGAACGCCACCGCGTCCAGGTTCTCCCGGCCGCCGTACCGGTTCGGCGTCCACTGGCCCGACTCGCGCGAGTAGTCCAGATAGAGCATGGAGGCGACGGCGTCCACGCGCAGGCCGTCGATGTGGAACTCCTCGCACCAGTACACCGCGTTGGCGACGAGGAAGTTGCGGACCTCGGTGCGGCCGTAGTCGAATTCCAGCGTCCCCCAGTCCGGGTGCGCGGCGCGCAGCGGGTCGGAGTGCTCGTACAGCGGCCGCCCGTCGAACTCGGCCAGCGCCCACTCGTCGCGCGGGAAGTGCGCCGGCACCCAGTCCATGATCACGCCGATGCCCGCCTGGTGCAGCTTGTCCACCAGATAGCGGAAGTCGTCCGGCGTGCCGAGCCGGGCCGTCGGCGCGTAGAAGCCGGTGACCTGGTAGCCCCAGGAGCCGCCGAAGGGGTGCTCGGCGACCGGCATCAGCTCCACGTGCGTGAACCCGAGGTCCTTGACGTACGCCGGAAGCTGCTCGGCGAGCTGATGGTACGTCAGCCCGGGGCGCCAGGACGCCAGGTGGACCTCGTACACGGAGAACGGCGCCTCGTGCGCGGGCACCTGCGGCCGGCGCTCCAGCCACTCCGCGTCGCCCCACTCGTAGTCCGAGGACGTGATGATCGACGCCGTCTCCGGCGGGACCTGGGTGCGCCGCGCCAGCGGGTCCGCGCGCAGCGTCTTGGAGCCGTCCGGGCGGGTGATCTCGAACTTGTACAGCTCGCCGTCGCCGATGCCGGGCACGAACAGCTCCCACACCCCGGTCGAGCCCAGCGAACGCATGGGGAAGGCCGTGCCGTCCCAGAGGTTGAAGGTGCCGGCCACCCGCACCCCGCGCGCGTTCGGCGCCCACACCGCGAAGCGGGTGCCCGGGACGCCCTGGTGGGTCATCGGGTGCGCGCCGAGCGCCTGCCACAGCTGCTCGTGCCGGCCCTCGCCGATCAGATGCAGGTCCAGGTCGCCGAGCGTGGGCAGGAAGCGGTAGGCGTCCTCGGTCTCCAGTTCGGTGTCCTCGTACGCCACCAGCAGCTTGTACGCCGGGACCTCCCGCAGCGGCAGCAGCCCCGAGAAGAAACCGTCCCCATCGGGGTGCAGCTCGGCGCGCACGCCGTCGGCGACGACCGTCACCGACCGGGCGTACGGCCGCAGCGTCCGCACGACGACGCCGCTCTCCGCCGGGTGGGCGCCGAGCACGCCGTGCGGGTCGTGGTGCGTGCCGGCCAGCAGCCGCTCCCGGTCACCGGCGTCCAGCGGGGGCGCGAGCGGCACGGGGACGGTGACGGGCGGCTCGGGGACGGTGGCGGGCGGCTCGGGGACGGTGGCGGGCGGCTCGGCGGGAGCGGACGCCGCGGGGCGGACCGTGGCCTTCTTGGTCACCGCCTTCTCGGCCGCGGTCTTCTTGGCGGCCTTCTTGGCCTTCTTCGGATCCGAACCGCTGGGCTGTCGACGGGGGGTCACGGGCGGAGCCTCCTGGAAGGGACGTCGGTCGGAAGGCGCATCGGGTCAGCTGGGCTGGGACGCGGCGGCGAGGTCCTCGATCGCCGCCATCGGCACCGGCAGCCAGTCGGGGCGGTGCCGGGCCTCGTAGACGACCTCGTAGATCGCCTTGTCGGTCTCGTAGGCGCGCAGCAGCACCGGGTCGGTGCGCGGGTCGAAGCCGCTCGCCTCGGCGTATCCGGTGCAGTACGCGGCGCGGCAGGCCCGCGCCCACTGCGGCGCCGGCGGTGTCGCCGAGTGCGCCGCGTAGTCGAAGGAGCGCAGCATGCCCGCCACGTCCCGCACCGCCGGCTGCGGCATCCGCCGCTCGGCGAGCGGCCGGGCCGGCTCGCCCTCGAAGTCGATCAGGGACCACTCACCGGCGGGCGAGCGCAGGCACTGCCCCAGGTGCAGATCGCCGTGCACGCGCTGCGCGGTCCAGGTGTGCCCCTCGGCGGCCAGGGCGGCCAGCGCCTCGAACGCCGTGCGCAGCCCCGGCGCGTACGGGCCGAGCGCCGGCACCTGCTGGACGGCGCTGTCCAGCCGCTCGATCATGCCGTGCACCATCGGCTCCAGCTGGGCGTGCCCGAGGGTGACCGTGGGCAGCGCGCGGGCCAGCGCCGTGTGCACCTCGGCGGTGGCCCGCCCCAGGGCCCGCGCCTCGGCGGCGAAGTCCTCGCCCTTGGCCAGCTGCCGCAGGGCCAGCTCCCAGCCGTCGGCCGCGCCCTGCACGAAGGGCTGCAGCACCCCGAGGACGTACGACTCGCCGGCCGGGCCGGCCGCGTCGTGGGTGTCCGCCTCGATCCAGGCGGTCGGCGCCGGCACCCGTGCGCAGCCCTCGCGGGCCAGGGCCAGCGGCAGCTCCAGGTCGGGGTTGATCCCGGGGACGACCCGGCGCAGTACTTTCAGGATGAACGTGTCCCCGTAGACGACGGAGGAGTTCGACTGCTCCGCCGTCATCACGCGGGGCACCAGGTGGGGCCGTATCTCCGCGTGCGGGGCCTGCTCGAAACGCAGCCCGCCGATGCGGGCCTGGGAGCGCAGGGCCTCCAGGAGCACATCGGCGGGCCGGGGGTCGTACAGGGCGTCGTACACCGTGCGTCCGGTGAGCGGGCCCTCGGTCACGTGGCCTATCAGCGCGGGCGCCAGCCGGGGCGGCAACGCCTCGCGCACGCCTATGAGCAGCTGGTAGCAGTCCCCGGGGTGGGTCTCGGCGGACCCCAGGGTGAGCGGCTGGTGGGCGCGCACGAGCAGGTGGTACAGGCCCAGGCGGCCGCCGGACGGGAGCAGCTCGGTGGCCTCGACCAGGGAGAACCCGGTCACCGGGCGTCCCTTGCCCGCGAACCAGCGCTGCCTCGGCAGCCACTCGCGCAACAGTGGATCCAGTGACGCGAGCAGGCCGGGGCTGGTGGTGCCCGAGACGGTGACCGTTTCCGCCATGGCGTCACGTCCTTTCCCCGGGGGAGGGGGCTGGGGCGGGGGGCTTACTGTTGCGTGCCCCGGGCGGGGCGGGGGAAACCGACCCGCCCGGGGTTGCGGTGTGCTTCTAGGCGCCTTCCCTGCGCAGCCGGAACCAGTAGAAGCCGTGCCCGCCCAAGGTCAGCAAGTACGGCAGGTCCCCGATGGCCGGAAAGCGCACCCCGCCGAACAGCTCCACCGGATGGCGCCCGGCGAAGGCCTGCAGATCCAGCTCGGTGGGCTGGGCGAACCGGGAGAAGTTGTTCACGCACAGCACGAGGTCGTCCTCGTACTCGCGCAGGAACGCCAGCACCGCCGGGTTCGACGACGGCAGCTCGATGTACGAGCCGAGGCCGAAGGCGGGGTTCTGCTTGCGGATCTCGATCATCCGGCGGGTCCAGTGCAGCAGCGACGAGGGCGACGCCATGGACGCCTCGACGTTGGTGACCTGGTAGCCGTAGACCGGGTCCATGATCGTGGGCAGGAACAGCCGCCCCGGGTCGCTGGAGGAGAAACCGGCGTTGCGGTCCGGGGTCCACTGCATGGGCGTGCGGACGCTGTCGCGGTCGCCGAGCCAGATGTTGTCGCCCATGCCGATCTCGTCGCCGTAGTAAAGGATCGGCGAGCCGGGCAGGGACAGCAGCAGCGCGGTGAACAGCTCGATCTGGTTGCGGTCGTTGTCCAGCAGCGGCGCGAGGCGGCGGCGGATGCCGATGTTCGCGCGCATCCGCGGATCCTTGGCGTACTCCGCGTACATGTAGTCGCGCTCTTCGTCGGTGACCATCTCGAGCGTGAGCTCGTCGTGGTTGCGCAGGAAGATGCCCCACTGGCAGCCCGACGGAATGGGCGGGGTCTTCGCCAGGATCTCGGAGACCGGGTAGCGGGACTCGCGGCGCACGGCCATGAAGATGCGCGGCATGACGGGGAAGTGGAACGCCATGTGGCACTCGTCGCCGCCGGCGGCGTAGTCGCCGAAGTAGTCGACCACGTCCTCGGGCCACTGGTTGGCCTCCGCCAGCAGCACCGTGTCCGGATAGTGGGCGTCGATCTCCTTGCGGACCCGCTTCAGGAACTGGTGCGTGGCGGGCAGGTTCTCGCAGTTCGTGCCCTCCTCCGCATAGAGATACGGCACCGCGTCCAGCCGGAAGCCGTCGATGCCGAGGTCCAGCCAGAACCGCAGCGCGGAGATGATCTCCTCCTGCACGGCCGGGTTCTCGTAGTTCAGGTCCGGCTGGTGGGAGAAGAACCGGTGGAAGAAGTACTGCTTGCGCACCGGGTCGAAGGTCCAGTTCGACACCTCGGTGTCGACGAAGATGATCCGCGCGTCCTGGTACTGCTTGTCGTCGTCGGCCCACATGTAGTAGTCGCCGTAGGGCCCGTCGGGGTCCTTGCGCGACTCCTGGAACCACGGGTGCTGGTCGCTGGTGTGGTTCATGACGAAGTCGATGATCACGCGCATGCCGCGCTGGTGGGCGGCGTCCACGAACTCCACGAAGTCCGCGAGGTCCCCGAACTCGGGCAGCACGGCGGTGTAGTCCGAGACGTCGTAACCGCCGTCCCTCAGCGGTGACTTGAAGAAGGGCGGCAGCCACAGGCAGTCCACGCCCAGCCACTGCAGATAGTCGAGCTTGGCGGTCAGCCCCTTGAGGTCGCCGACGCCGTCGCCGTTGCTGTCCTGGAAGGACCGGACGAGGACCTCGTAGAAGACGGCACGTTTGAACCAGTCGGGGTCCCGGTCCTTCGCCGGGGTGTCCTCGAATTTGTCCGGGACGGGTTCGTTGACGATCATTGTGTGGGTGACCCTCCGATCTGCGGGGTGGACGGTCGCAGGACGGTGAAGACATGCGCGGGCCTGAAGCCCGGTTCGAGTCGCACGTAGTTGGTCCTGCCCCAGTGATAGGTCTCGCCGGTGAGCTCGTCGCGCACCAGCACCGACTCGTGCCAGTCCAGGCCGAGTTGCGGCATGTCCAACGAGACCGTGGCCTCCTGGGTGTGGTGGGGGTCGAGGTTGGCCACCACCAGAACCGTGTTCGAACCGCTTCGCTTCGAGTATGCGATGACCGCGTCCTGGTCGGCGTGGTGGAAGTGCAGGCCGCGCAGCCGGCGCAGGGCGGGACTGCGGCGCCGGATGTCGTTCAGCCGGGTGATCAGCGGGGCGATGGTGCGACCCTCGCGCTCGGCCGCCGCCCAGTCCCGGGGCCGGAGCTGGTACTTCTCCGAGTCCAGGTACTCCTCGCTGCCCTCCCTGAGCGGCGTGTTCTCGCACAGCTCGTAGCCGGAGTAGATGCCCCAGGCGGGGGAGAGGGTCGCGGCGAGCACCGCGCGCACCTCGAACGCCGGACGGCCGCCGTGCTGGAGGTAGGCGTGCAGGATGTCGGGGGTGTTGGTGAAGAAGTTCGGCCGCATGTAGCTCGCCGCCTCACCCGAGAGTTCGGTGAGGTACTCCGTCAGCTCCTCCTTCGTATTGCGCCAGGTGAAGTACGTGTACGACTGCTGGAAGCCGATCTGGGCGAGGGTGTGCATCATCGCCGGCCGGGTGAACGCCTCCGCCAGGAAGATCACGTCCGGGTCGCTCGCGTTGATGTCCGCGATCACCCGCTCCCAGAAGACCACCGGCTTGGTGTGCGGGTTGTCCACGCGGAAGATCCGCACCCCGTGGTCCATCCAGTGCCGCAGCACCCGCACCGTCTCCGCCACCAGGCCGTCCATGTCGGCGTCGAAGGCGATCGGGTAGATGTCCTGGTACTTCTTCGGCGGGTTCTCCGCGTACGCGATCGTCCCGTCCGGCCGGTGGTGGAACCACTCCGGGTGCTTCTGCACCCACGGATGGTCGGGGGAGCACTGCAGAGCGAAGTCCAGGGCGATCTCCAGGCCGTGCGAGCGCGCCTCGGACACGAACCAGTCGAAGTCCTCGATCGTCCCCAACCGGGGGTGCACCGCGTCGTGCCCGCCCTCCGGCGAGCCGATCGCCCACGGCACACCGACGTCGTCCGGCTCGGCGGTGAGCGTGTTGTTCTTCCCCTTGCGGAACGTCGTGCCGATCGGGTGGATGGGCGGCAGGTAGACGACGTCGAAGCCCATCTCGGCGATCTTCGGCAGCCTGCGGGCGGCCGTGCGGAACGTGCCGTGCGGCTGCTCGGGCGTCCCCTCCGAGCGCGGGAAGAACTCGTACCAGGAGCCGAACAGCGCCCGCTCCCGCTCCACCAGCAGCGGCAACGGCTCGGAGGCCGTGACCAGGTCGCGCAGCGGATGCGCGGCCAGCACCGCGTCCACCTCCGGCGTCAGCGCGGCCGCCAGCCGGGACGCCGAGGGCCGGGACTCGTCGCGCAGCCCGGCCACCGCCTCCAGCAGCACCTGCCGCTGCCGCTCGCCCAGGGGCTCGGCGGCCCGCTCGTACAGCCGCGCGCCCTCCTCCAGCACCAGCTCGGTGTCCATGCCGGCCGGGATCTTGATGGTGGCGTGATGACGCCAGGTGGTGACCGGATCGCTCCAGGCCTCCACCGTGTACGACCACCATCCCGGCTCCCCGGCGGTCACGGTGGCCCCCCAGCGGTCCGTCCCGGGTGCCAGCTCACGCATCGGCGTCCACGGGCCCGGACGGCCCTCGGGGTCCCTGAGGACGACGTTGGCGGCCACGGCGTCGTGGCCCTCGCGGAACACGGTGGCCGAGATCTCGAACGACTCGCCGGTCACCGCCTTCGCCGGCCGGCGGCCGCGCTGCACGACCGGCCGGACGTCCAGGACGGGTATCCGGCCGACGACCGGGCCCGGCGGCGCGGCGGGGGCGGCGGCCGGTGGTGGCGCGGGCGGGGTGCCGGCGGCCGTGCGCGCCGCGGACGGAGGCGCCGCGGTGCTCGGGGTCGGGGGTGCTGACGAGTGGTGCGTGGCGGGCATGACCGCTCCTGTCCGCGTCAACGTGGGTGGGCGGATGGCTGTGGGATGTGGTCCTGCGGTTGTGCCTCAAGGGGTACCCCGGGGCTACCGGAGGAGCCTTCCCACACTCTTCGGGTGGGCAATCCGGCACGTTGTTAACTACTCACGCGTATGTCTACACACAATCCCGGCCTGGTCCAAGACGGCGGCGATCGGTATCCCCGTGGTCCGGATCGGGCCGATCGGGGGTCTGCGCGCCAAGTCCCCGGCGAGGTGGGCACCCGCGCCGGTACCGTCGTAAGGGACGAGCCGGTACATCTCGTGGGTGTGCCGGCGGCAGCCACTCGCGTCGAGGTGACTTGTGAAGGCGATCCGTCGATTCACCGTCCGACCCGTCCTCCCCGAACCGCTCCGGCCGCTCAGCGACCTGGCGCGCAATCTGCGCTGGTCCTGGCACACGGAGACCCGTGACCTGTTCCAGTCCGTGGACCCCGAGCAGTGGGCCGCATCCGGCGGCGATCCGGTGCGGCTCCTGGGCAGCGTGCGCCCGGCACGGCTCGCGGAGCTGGCCGAGGACCGCCGCTTCCTGCGCCGGCTCGCCGCGGCCGCCGGCGACCTGCACGACTACGTGAGCGGAGAGCGCTGGTACCAGGCCCAGACCGGGGACCTGCCCGCCGCCGTCGCCTACTTCTCGCCCGAGTTCGGCATCACCGCCGCGCTGCCGCAGTACTCCGGCGGCCTCGGCATCCTCGCCGGGGACCACCTGAAAGCGGCCAGCGACCTCGGCGTCCCGCTGATCGGGGTGGGCCTGCTCTACCGGCACGGCTACTTCCGGCAGTCCCTGTCCCGGGAGGGCTGGCAGCAGGAGCACTACCCCGTGCTCGACCCCAACGAACTGCCCGTCACCCTCCTCGAGGAGGCCGACGGCACGCCCGCGCGGGTCACCCTCGCCCTGCCCGGCGGCCGCTCGCTGATCGCCCGGATCTGGGTCGCGCAGGTGGGCAGGGTGCCGCTGCTGATGCTGGACTCCGACGTCGAGGAGAACGACCTCGGCGAACGCGGGGTGACCGACCGGCTCTACGGCGGCGGCAGCGAGCACCGGCTGCTGCAGGAGATGCTGCTCGGCATAGGAGGGGTGCGCGCGGTCCGGACGTACTGCCGGCTGACCGGGCACCCCGAGCCGGAGGTCTTCCACACCAACGAGGGGCACGCCGGGTTCCTCGGCCTGGAGCGCATCGCCGAGCTGTGCGACACCGGCCTGGACTTCGACGCCGCGCTGGAGGCGGTGCGGGCGGGCACGGTGTTCACCACGCACACGCCCGTGCCGGCCGGCATCGACCGCTTCGACCGGGAGCTGGTCGCCCGGCACTTCGGGCCCGGCGCGGAGCTGCCGCGCATCGACGTGGACCGGGTGCTGCGGCTGGGCATGGAGACCTACCCCGGCGGGGAGCCCAACCTGTTCAACATGGCCGTGATGGGACTCCGGCTCGCCCAGCGCGCCAACGGCGTGTCCCTGCTGCACGGGCGGGTGAGCCGGGAGATGTTCTCCGGACTCTGGCCGGGATTCGACCCCGAGGACGTGCCGATCACCTCCGTCACCAACGGGGTGCACGCCCCGACCTGGGTCGCCCCCGAGGTGTTCCGGCTCGGCGCCCGGCAGATCGGCGCGCAGCGCGCCGAGGACGCGCTGACCGTGGGCGGCTCCGACCGCTGGGACTCCGTCGCGGACATCCCCGACCAGGTGATCTGGGACCTGCGCCGGGATCTGCGCGAGCAACTGGTGACCGAGGTGCGGCAGCGGCTGCGGGCCTCTTGGCGGCAGCGGGGCGCGGGCGAGGCGGAGCTGGGCTGGGTCGACGGAGTCCTCGACCCGGACGTGCTGACCATCGGGTTCGCCCGGCGGGTGCCGTCGTACAAGCGGCTGACGCTGATGCTGCGGGACCGGGACCGGCTGATGGAGCTGCTGCTGCATCCCGAGCATCCGATCCAGATCGTGGTGGCGGGCAAGGCCCACCCCGCCGACGACGGCGGCAAGCGGCTGGTGCAGGAGCTGGTCCGGTTCGCGGACGACCCGCGGGTGCGGCACCGGATCGTGTTCCTGCCGGACTACGGCATGGCGATGGCGCAGAAGCTGTACCCCGGCTGCGACGTGTGGCTGAACAACCCGCTGCGGCCGCTGGAGGCGTGCGGCACGTCCGGGATGAAGGCCGCGCTGAACGGCTGCCTGAACCTGTCCGTGCTGGACGGCTGGTGGGACGAGTGGTTCCAGCCCGACTTCGGCTGGGCGATCCCCACGGCCGACGGCGCCGGCACCGACGTGGACCGGCGGGACGACCTGGAGGCGGCCGCGCTGTACGAGCTGCTGGAGCAGCGGATCGCTCCGCGGTTCTACGAGCGGGGGCGCGGCGGGCTGCCGGACCGCTGGATCGAGATGGTGCGGCAGACGCTGACGCATCTCGGGCCGAAGGTGCTGGCGGGCCGCATGGTCCGGGAGTACGTCGAGCGGCTGTACACGCCGGCCGCCCAGGCGCACCGCGCGATGACCCCGGACGTGGCGCGGGAGCTGGCCGAGTGGAAGTCCCGGGTGCGGGGCGCCTGGCCGGCGGTGTCCGTGGACCACGTGGAGACGTCGGCGACGAGCGCGACCGCCGAACTGGGGACGACGCTGACGTTGCGGGTGCGGGTGGCGCTCGGCGCGCTGGACCCGGACGACGTGGAGGTGCAGGCGGTGTCCGGCCGGGTGGACGCGGAGGACCGGATCCGGTGCGGGGCGGCGGTGCCGCTGAAGCCGGTGGGCGGGCCGGACGGGGAGGGCCGCTGGAGTTACGAGGGGCCGCTGTCCCTGGACCGGACGGGACCCTACGGGTACACGGTGCGGATCCTGCCGGACCACCGGCTGCTGGCGTCGGGGGCGGACCTCGGTCTGGTGGCGGTGCCGGCGGAGGAGATGGGGGAGGGGGCGGGCGTACTGCTCCGGTGACCCGGGCGCGCCGCCGCCTGAGGGGCCGGGGCGTGGGTGCGGGGCCGGGCGGGCCGGGCGGGTGCGGGTGGATTGTGGCTGGTCGCGCAGTTCCCCCGCGCCCCTCAGGGGCGCCCCGCCCTAGGACTCGTCCTGGGGTGCGCAGAGTTTGCGGAGGACCGTGCCGCAGCGGCGGGCGTAGGCGTGCTGGAAGCCTCGCGTGGCGGCGCCGCCGGCCTTGGCGTACCACTTGGCGGGGCGGCTGAAGGCGGCCACCGTCAGCCAGACCGTGCCGTCCCCCGTGCGGTCGACGACGAAGGCCTCCTCGCCGCATTCGGGGTGGCCGGGCAGGGTGCCGTAGGCCCAGCCGGCCCGGCGGGGTTCCTCGACGGCCCACACGACGCGGCAGGGGGCCTTGATCATGCCGGCGAGGGTGACCGTGACGTCGACACCCTCGGCGGCGCGGTCCGCGCTCGCGTCGATGCCCACGCCCATGGCCCGGTGCATCTCCCAGGTGAGGACCGCGTCGGCGGCCCGGCGGAAGAGGGCCTCACCCTCGCCGAGGCGGGTGGGCACGTACAGGGAGCGGAAGCCGGGCGGACAGGCGGCGAGGTCCTCGCGGGTCGCGCCCACCGCGTCGTACGTGAAGGACATGGGGCCCAAGAGTACGGCGGCACCCGGGACGCCTCCTTCCCGGGTGCCGCCGTGTCCGTGTGGCGTCAGCTGACGTTGACCGCGGACCAGGCGGCGGCGACCGCCTTGTACTCGGTGCTGGTGGAGCCGTACAGCGCCGACGCCGCGTTCAGGGTCGCCGTGCGGGCGCCCTTGTAGTTCGTCGTGGACGTCATGTACGTGGTGAGCGCCTTGTACCAGATCTGCAGCGCCTTGGCGCGGCCGATGCCGGTGACCGTGGAGCCGTTGTACGTCGGCGAGTTGTAGGTCACGCCGTTGATCGTCTTCGAACCGCTGCCCTCCGACAGGAGGTAGAAGAAGTGGTTCGCGACGCCGGACGAGTAGTGCACGTCCTTGGTGCCCACGGTGGAGGACCAGTAGTCGGCGGAGCCGCCGTCCTTGCTGGGCTTGTCCATGTAGCGCAGCGGGGTGCCGTCGCCGTTGATGTCGATCTTCTCGCCGATGAGGTAGTCACCGGGGTCGGAGGCGTTGTTGGCGTAGAACTCCACGCCGGTGCCGAAGATGTCGGAGGTGGCCTCGTTCAGGCCGCCCGACTCGCCGGAGTAGTTCAGGCCGGCGGTGTTGGAGGTGACGCCGTGGCTCATCTCGTGGCCGGCGACGTCGAGGGAGGTCAGCGGGTCCGCGTTGCCGGCGCCGTCGCCGTAGGTCATGCAGAAGCAGCTGTCGTCCCAGAAGGCGTTCACGTACGCGTTGCCGTAGTGGACGCGGGAGTAGGCGCCGACGCCGTTGTTCTTGATGCCGTTGCGGCCGAAGGTGTTCTTGTAGAAGTCCCAGGTCTCGGCCGCGCCGTAGGCGGCGTCGGCGGCCGCCGTCTGGTCGGAGGACGAGGTGGAGGCGGTGCCGGTGCCGAAGACGTTGGTGGAGTTGGCCACCAGGGTGCCCGTGCCGGACGTCTTGCGGGCCAGGTTGTACGTCTTGTGGTTGCCCCGCGCGGTGTCGGTGAGCTGGTACGTCGAGCCCGACTGCACCGAGTTGAGGGTGACCGTGCCGGAGTAGAGCGTCTTGCCGGTCGCGTTCTCGATGCCCTGGTACTCGAAGAGCTTGGCGCCGGTGGCGGCGTCGGTGATGACGTGCAGCTGGTTCGGGGTGCCGTCGTCCTGCAGGCCGCCGACGACCGTCTCGTAGGCCAGGACCGGCTTGCCGGTCGCCGCCCAGATCACCTTGCGCGAGGAGTCGGCCGCCGTCTTCTGCGAGCCGGCCGCCCGGGCCGCGGTCAGCGCCTGCGTCTCGGCCTTGGCCGGGGTCAGGGCCGGGGTGAGGGAGGCCACCTTGATGGCCGCGTTGACGGCCTTGGTGACACCCTTGGCCGCACCGGAGGGCGCCTGGTGCACGACGAGGTCGCCGCCGAGGACGGGCAGTCCGCCGTAGGTGCGCTCGTAGCGGGTGTGCGTGGTGCCGTCGGCGTCCTTGACGACGTCCTTGACGACCAGCTTCTCCTGGGCGCCGAGGCCTATCTGCCGGGCCGTCTCGGCGGCGTCGGCCTGCTTCTGCTGCAGCAGGGAGGTGCGGGCCGCGGCGGAGAGCTGGACGGGCGCGGCCGCGGGTGCGGAGGAGTCCGCCGGGGTCTGGGCGGCCGCGGAACCGGTGGTCAGACCGGTGGTGAGGAGAGCTCCGGCCGCGACGGCGGTGGCGATGGCCAGAGTGGTGCGCTTGTGACGCGCGAAGCGGGGTGTCACACAAGCTCCTTGTGGGGGAGACCGGCGGGTTGTGGGGCAACCGGCCGGGGTGGTCGTGAGGTTGTGCGGCGGGTGAGGGAAGACTGGCACTTAGGGCGCGTACATGTCATGCCCTCGACGTGATGTTGGCCGAAAGTTGACTGTCCGGGAAACGTTGCAGGAATGTAAAAAGCGGGCGCCGCCCCGGGAGTTGCACCACCGGGGCGGAACCCTGCTCGTGCGACGGCGGTTTACGGGAAGGTCAGCTTCCAGCCGTCGATGTAACCCGTGTCGTAGGTCGCCACGTCCTGGACACGCAGCTTCCAGGTGCCGTTGGCCACCTCGGACGAGGCGTTGACCGTATACGTCGCGTGGACGTCGTCCGCCGAGTCCGAACCGCTGGAGTTCTTCAGGCGGTAGGCCGTCCCGTCGGGCGCCAGCAGGTCGATCACCAGGTCACCGCGCCAGGTGTGCACGATGTCCACCGTCACCTGGAGGTTGGACGGCGCGTTGCCGGTGCGCCCGGTGACGTTGATCGAGGACGTGACCGCCGGGCCGTTGTCCGGGATGGAGACGTCGGTGGTGTTCTCGAAGGAGGTGCCGGTGCCGCCGCCACCGCCCGAGCGGGAGCCGACCGCGACGGCCGCCCACGCGTCCTGCACCGCCTTGTACTCCGCGGAGGTGGTGCCGTACAGCTCGCCGGCCGCCGCGAGGGTGCCGGTGCGGGCCGCCGCGTAGTTGGTGGTGGAGGTGAACTTCGTGGTCAGCGCCCGGTACCAGATCTGCAGCGCCTTGTCCCGGCCGATGCCGGTGACCGGAAGCCCGTCCGCGGTCGGCGAGTTGTAGCTGACGCCGTTGATGACCTTGGCGCCGCTGCCCTCCGAGAGCAGGTAGAAGAAGTGGTTGGCGACGCCGGACGAGTAGTGCACGTCCAGGTTGCCGACGCCCGAGTACCAGGAGTCGGCGGAGCCGCCGTCCTTGCTGGGCTTGTCCATGTAGCGCAGCGGGGTGCCGTCGCCGTTGATGTCGATCTTCTCGCCGATGAGGTAGTCGCCGACGTCCGAGGAGTTGTTGGCGTAGAACTCCACACCGGTGCCGAAGATGTCGGAGGTGGCCTCGTTCAGGCCGCCCGACTCGCCGGAGTAGTTCAGGCCGGCCGTGGCGGAGGTGACGCCGTGGCTCATCTCGTGGCCGGCCACGTCCAGGGAGGTCAGCGGGTCGGCGTTGCCGGACCCGTCGCCGTAGGTCATGCAGAAGCAGCTGTCGTCCCAGAAGGCGTTCACGTAGGAGTTGCCGTAGTGGACGCGGGAGTAGGCGGCCTTGCCGTCGTTGCGGATGCCGCTGCGGCCGAAGGTGTTCTTGTAGAAGTCCCACGTGGTCGCGGCGCCGTAGTGCGCGTCGGCGCCCGCGGTGGCGGCGTTCGACGTGGTCCCGTTGCCCCAGGTGTTGGAGGTCTGCGAGAACAGCGTGCCGGTGCCGGACGTCCCGTGGTTCAGGTTGTACGTCTTGTGGCCGCCGCGGTCGCCGTCGGTGAGCGTGTACGTCGAGCCCGACAGGGTCGTGGTCAGCGAGACCGTGCCGCTGTACTGGGTGTTGCCCGTACCGGTCGCGTTCTCGATGCCCTGGTACTCGAAGAGCTTGGCGCCGGTGGCGGCGTCGGTGATGACGTGCAGCTGGTTCGGGGTGCCGTCGTCCTGCAGGCCGCCGACGACCGTCTCGTAGGCCAGGACCGGCTTGCCGGTCGCCGCCCAGATCACCTTGCGCGAGGAGTCGGCGGTGGTCTTGGCCGAGCCCAGGGCCTTGGCGCGCTGCACGGCCTGCCGCTCGGCGGTCGCCCGGGCGACCTTGCCGGTGAGGTCGGCGACCTTCAGCTGGGCGTTCGTCGCCTTGATCACACGCTGCGTCTGTCCGGACGGCGCGCTGTCGACGACCAGGTCGCCGCCGAGCACGGGCAGCCCGCCGTAGGTGCGCTCGTAGCGGGTGTGCGTGGTGCCGTCCGCGTCCTTCACGACGTCCCGGACGACCAGCTTCTCCTGGGCGCCGAGACCGATCCGCGCGGCGGTCTGCGCCTTGGCGGCGTCGGCGTCGCGCAGCAGCTCGGCGCGCTGCGACGGGGAGAGCTTGACGGCCATGTGGGCGGGGTTCGCCTTGCCGGCCACGGGGGCGGCGGGGGCGGCGCTCGCGGCGCCCGACTGGACCGCGGCGGCGAGCAGGGCGGAGACGCCGACCAGGGCGACCGAGGCCGCCCGGCGGTGCAGGGTGTGGGAGGTGCGTCTGCGCGAGGAACTGCTTCTCAACACTGACTCCTTCTGCATGACCGCGGGTCGCGCGGCCAGGGGGAGACCGGGCGGCCGATCGAGCCGTCCGGGCAGAACAGGGAGGTGCGCGTTTCAGGTGCAGGCAGTGCGGTCGCCGACGGCACAGCGAGGAACTGTGGGGTTGCTGTGCAGTGGCCGTGGGAAGAGTGGCAGGAGATCTCGACCCTTGTCAGGAGCGCGTCAGCAACTTGGCTGGAAATCGTCCGTTGTCCGGATGTTCATGTTCGGTATGCGAACCGGCGAGGTGCGGGCCACCTGCGAGGGGCGGTGCAGACCACCTGCCGGGGGGCGGTGCAGACCACCGGCGGGGGCGGTGCGGGCCGTCTGCGGGGCGGACTCAGGCCTCCCACCGCGCGGGCAGCCGCCGCTGCGCGCGCAGCGGTGACAGCAGGAGCAGCACCAGCGGTACGGCCATGACCAGCGCACCCGTCCACAACGCCGCACCGGTGGACCAGTGCCCGGCGACCAGCCCGCCGGCCAGCGCGCCCAGCGGGGTCACCCCCTGCACGACCACGCCGTAGGCGGCCGTCACCCGGCCCAGGTACGCGTCCGGGGTGACCCGGGCCCGCAGCCCCGCGGTGGACACCGCCCGGCCCACCACGGCCACCCCGATGAGGACTTCCGCCGACGCCATCAGCGGCACCGCGGCCCCCCGGAAGACCTCCGCGAGCGGCGCCGCCACGACCGCGAGCGGGGCCAGTGCGGAGAACAGCAGCGTCATCCGGATCTCCCCGTACCGGCGCCGCAGCCGGGGCGCCAGCAGGGAGGTGGCGAACCCGGCCAGCGCCCCCAGCGAGGACAGCAGGCCGAACATCCAGGCCGCCAGACCGAGTTGATCGAGGAGGAACACCGGCAGCATGGCCAGGACTGCCCCCGCGCCGAGGTTGTTCAGCGCCGCCTGCTGCAGCAGCAGGCGCAGCAGCGGCTGCCGGAACAGCAGCCCCAGCCCCTCGGCCACCTCCCGTCCGAACCGCAGCTCCTGCCCGTCCCCGCCCCGGGCCACGTCCCCCTGCGGCTCCAGCCGCCGCAGCAGCAGCACCGACACCAGCTGGCCCAGCGCGGCGACGCCGTACAGCACCGGCGCGGCCACGCCCTGCGTGAGCGCGCCCGCGACCCCCGGCGACACCGCCCTGAGCGCGGTCTCCGAGGACTGCAGACGGGCGTTGCCGTCCGCCACCCGCCGGCGCGGCAGCAGCCGCGGCAGCACACTGCTGTGCGCCACGTCGAAGAAGACCCCGGCCACACTCACCACCAGCGCCACCACCGCCAGCTGAGCCACCGTCAGCACACCGAGCCCGTGGGCCACGGGGATACTGGCGAACGCGGCGGCGCAAGCCACGTCCGCCCCCACCAGCACCGGCTTCTTGCGCAGCCGGTCGACCCACACACCGGCGGGCAGGCCCACCGTGAGATAGCCGGCCCGGCCGCACACGAAGACCACGCTCATCGCGAGCGGCGAGGCGTGCAGCAGCACCAGCGCCGTCACCGGCAGCGCGAAACCGGCCACCTCGGACGCCGCGAACCGGAAGGTGTTGGCGGCCCACAGGCGCCGGAAGCCCGGCGCCCGTAACACCTCGGAGTCGTCCGTGACCGGGTCCTGGCCGGTGGCCGCCGTCACGCCAGGCTGTCTCGCCAGGCCCGGTGCAGGGCGGAGAAGCGGCCGGTGCCCTCGATCAGCTCGGCCGGGGTGCCGTCCTCCACGATCCGGCCATGCTCCATCACCAGCACCCGGTCGGCGATCTCCACCGTCGACAGCCGGTGCGCGATCACCACGGCCGTGCGCCCCTGGAGCACCGTCGCCATCGCCCGCTGCACCGCCCGCTCCCCGGGGATGTCCAGCGAACTGGTCGCCTCGTCCAGGATCAGCACCGCCGGATCGGCCAGCAAGGCCCGAGCGAACGCGACCAGTTGCCGCTGCCCCGCGGAGATCCGCCCGCCCCGCTTGCGTACGTCGGTGTCGTAGCCGTCGGGCAGCGCGCTGATGAACTCGTGCGCGCCGATCGCCTTCGCGGCCCGCTCGATATCCTCCCGGCTCGCCTCCGGACGCCCCAGCGCGATGTTCTCGGCGACCGTCCCGGAGAACAGGAACGCCTCCTGGGTCACCATCACCACCCCGCGCCGCAGCTCCGGCACGGCCAGGTCACGCAGGTCCACGCCGTCCAGCAGCACCCGCCCCTCGGTCGGGTCGTAGAACCGGGCGAGCAGCTTGGCCAGCGTCGACTTGCCCGCGCCGGTCGAGCCGACCACCGCCACCGTCTGCCCCGCCGGCAGCGTCAGATCGAAGCGGGGCAGCACCTCGCCGCCGGTGCGGTAGGCGAAGCGCACCCCGTCGAAGACGACCTCGCGGCCGGGGTGCTCACCGGCGAGCGGCGGCAGCTCCCTGGGCCGCTCCGGCTCCGGCACGGTCGGCGTCTGGGCGAGAAGGCCCGCGATCTTCTCCAGGGACGCGGCCGCCGACTGGTAGGAGTTGAGGAACATCCCCAGCCGGTCGATCGGGTCGTACAGCCGCCGCAGATACAGCACCGCCGCCGCCAGCACCCCGAGCTCCAGCGAGCCGCCGGCCACCCGGTAGGCGCCCCACAGCACGATTCCGGCCACCGCGGTGTTGGCGACCAGCCGGGAGCCGACGACGTAGCGGGCCATCTCCAGCAGCGCGTCGCCGTTGGTGCGCTCGTGGCGCCGGTTCAGCACCCGGAACTCGGCGTCGTTGGCCGCCTCGCGGCGGAACGCGCGCACCGGGCGGATGCCGTTCATCGTCTCCACGAACTTCACGATCACCGAGGCGATCGCGGTCGAGCGCCGCCGGTACACCTCGCCCGCCCGCCGCTGGTAGACGCGCACCAGCAGGTACAGCGGCACGAACGAGGCCACCGCGACCGCGCCGAGGCCCAGATCCAGCCACAGCAGCATGGCCGAGATGTACACGAACGACAGGATGACCGTGACCAGCTCCTGCAGGCCCTCGCTGAGCAGCTCCCGCAGCGACTCCACGTCCGTGGTGGAGCGGGAGATCAGCCGGCCCGAGGTGTACCGCTCGTGGAAGTCGATGCTGAGGGCCTGGGCGTGCCGGAAGATCCGGCCGCGCAGATCCAGCAGCACGTCCTGGTTGACCCGCGCCGAGGCGGTGATGAACACGAACTGCAGCGCCCCCGAGACCGCCGCGCACAGCAGATAGCCGACGGCGACCGCGACCAGCGGACCGTGGTCGCCGGCCCGGAACGCCGGAACGGCCCGGTCGATGGCGTACGCCACCAGCAGCGGGCCCGCCTGCACGGCCGCCTGCTGGAGCAGCAGCACCAGCGTGGTCAGCGCGACCCGCGCCCGCATCGGCGCCAGCAGGGAGCGCAGCAGCGCGGCGGTGGCGCCCGGCGGGGAGGGCAGGACGTCCCGGTCGAAGGGGTCGCCGTCCCCCTTGCGGCGGGGCGGCTCGTCCTCGCCGGCGGCGGGGACGGACGTCGTGGGGGCCGTCATTCCTGATCCTCCTCCGGGCCGTCCAGGCCCGACATCAGATGCGCGTACTCGGCGTTGGTGTGCAGCAGTTCCTGGTGGGTGCCGACCGCGGCGATCCGGCCGCCCGACAGCAGGGCGACCCGGTCGGCGAGCAGCACCGTGGAGGGGCGGTGCGCGACGATCAGCGCCGTGGTGCCGTCGAGCACCTGGCGCAGCGCCGCCTCCACCGCGGCCTCCGTGTGCACGTCCAGCGCGGACAGCGGGTCGTCCAGCACCAGGAAACGGGGCCGGCCGACGACCGCACGGGCCAGCGCGAGACGCTGACGCTGACCGCCGGACAGGCTCAGGCCCTGCTCGCCGACCTGGGTGTCGGTGCCCTCGGGGAGCGCGTGCACGAAGTCGGCCTGGGCGACGGCCAGGGCGCGCTGAAGATCGTCGCGGCCGGCGGCGTCGCCGGCGCCCATGAGGACGTTCTCGCCGACGCTCGCCGAGAACAGGGTGGGCTCCTCGAAGGCGACGGCCACCTTGGCGCGCAGCTCCTCGCGGTCCATCGCGGTGATGTCCTCGCCGTCCAGGGTGATCCTGCCGGAGGTCACCTCGTGCAGCCGGGGGACCAGCGCCGTGAGGGTGGTCTTGCCGCTGCCGGTGGCGCCGACCAGGGCCATGGACTCGCCGGGGCGGATGTGCAGGTCGACGCGGTCCAGGACGGGCGGGGAGTCCGGCGGCGCGTCCGGGTAGCGGAAGGTGACCTGGTGCAGCCGCAGGCCCTCCTCGTCGTACCGCCTGCGCGCGGCGGCCGCGGTGGAGGACTCCGGGACCTCGTCCATCACCTCGAAGTACCGCTCGGTCGCCGTCGCCGCCTCCTGGCTCATCGCCAGCAGGAAGCCGATGGACTCCACCGGCCAGCGCAGGGCCAGCGCCGTGGACAGGAAGGCCACCAGCGTGCCCGCGGACAGCCCGCCGTCCGCGACCTGCACGGCCCCCACGACCAGCGCCGCCCCGATCGCCACCTCCGGCAGCGTCACGATGACCGCCCAGATCACCGCCAGCAGCCGCGCCTTGTGCAGCTCGGTGCCGCGCAGGGTGCGCGAGAGGTCGCGGAAGGCACGGGCCTGGCTGCGGTGGCGTCCGAATCCCTTGATGATCCGGATGCCGAGCACGCTCTCCTCGACGACCGTCGTCAGATCGCCGACCTGGTCCTGCGCGCGGCGCGCCACGTCGGCGTACCGCTTCTCGAAGACCACGCACATCACCATCAGGGGCACCGCCGGACCGAGGATGACCAGGCCCAGCGTCCAGTCCTGGGCCAGCATGATCAGCACGCCGACCAGGATCGTCACCCCGTTGACCAGCAGGAACGTCAGCGGGAAGGCGAGGAACATCCGCAGCAGCATCAGGTCGGTCGTGCCGCGCGAGAGCAGCTGCCCGGACGCCCACCGGTCGTGGAAGGCCACCGGCAGCCGCTGCAGATGCCGGTAGAGGTCCGCCCGCATCTCCGCCTCGACGTGCGACAGCGGCCGCGCCACCAGCCACCGCCGCAGCCCGAACAGCAGCGCCTCGGCGAGCCCGAGCAGCAGCAGGTACAGCGCGCCGAGCCACACCCCGGCCGGGTCCCGGTCCGCGATCGGGCCGTCCACCATCCACTTCAGCACGAGCGGGATCACCAGCCCGACCAGGGAGGCGAGGATCGCGACGAAGGCCGCGGTGAACAGCCGCGCCCGCACGGGCCGCACATACGGCCACAGGCGCAGCAAGGTCCGCACGGCGGACCGGTCCCGGGTGGTTGCACGTGTCGTGGACATCAGCAGCGAGCCTACGGATCGCCACTGACATCGCCCACCGAGTTTCGGCCGGACCCCCCTCGGCCGCTGGTCCTACGACCGGCCGGACGACGTCGCCGGGCGGCCGGTTCGTACCGGCCGGAGGACGCGCCGGGCGGCCGGGTCGTACCGGCCGGGGGACGTCGCCGGGCGGCCGGGTCGTACCGGCCGGGGGACGTGGCCGGGCGGCCGGGTCGTACCCGCGCATCAACCGATCGGCTGATGCCGTTTCGAGCGCGACGGCCGATGCCGCGCACGGCGCCGCGCCGCGACGCTGGTGCCATGCCCGACATCCCCGTCATCGAGGTCACCGACCTGCGCAAGTCCTACGGCGGCCGCCCGGTCGTCGACAACGTCTCCTTCACCGTCCAGGAGGGCGAGATCTTCGGGATCCTCGGCCCCAACGGCGCCGGCAAGACCACCACCGTCGAATGCGTGGAGGGCCTGCGCGTCCCCGACGCCGGCCGGGTCCGCGTCGCTGGCCTCGACCCGGTCGCCGACCACGAACAGGTCGCCCGCCTGCTCGGCGCCCAGCTCCAGCAGAGCGAACTGCAGCCCAAGCTCACCGTCCGCGAGGCCCTGGAGCTGTACGCCGCCTTCTACGACCGCCCGCTCGACTGGCGGCCGCTCGCCGAACGCCTCGCCCTGACCGAGAAGCTCACCACCCGCTTCGCCAAGCTGTCCGGCGGGCAGAAGCAGCGGCTGTTCATCGCGCTCGCCCTGATCGGCAACCCCCGCGTCGTCGTCCTCGACGAGCTCACCACCGGCCTCGACCCGCGGGCCCGCCGCGACACCTGGCAGCTGATCGAGGACGTGCGGGCGAGCGGGGTCACCGTCCTGCTGGTCACCCACTTCATGGAGGAGGCCCAGCGGCTGTGCGACCGCATCGCGGTCATCGACCGCGGCCGCGTCGCCGCCCTGGACACCCCCGACGGGCTCATCCGCCGCTCGGCCGGCGCCACCGTCATCAGCTTCACCCCGTCCGCGCCGCTCGACGAGCACGCCCTCGCCGCGCTGCCCGGGCTCGCCGCCGTCGAGCACAAGGACGGCCGGGTCACCCTCTCCGGCACCGACGCCACCGTCAACGCCGTGATCACCCTCCTCGCCCGCCACCACATCACCGCCCACCAACTGCGCGTCACCGACGCCACCCTCGACGACGCGTTCCTGGACCTGACGGAGGCCGCCCGATGACCGCCCTGAACCCCGCCGTGCTGCGCACCGAGGTCCGCCTGTTCCGCCGCGAACCCGGCGCCGTCTTCTGGATCCTGCTCTTCCCGACGCTGCTGCTGGCGATCCTCGGCTCCGTCCCGTCCTTCCGCCGGCCCGACGACTCCCTCGGCGGCCTGCGCACGGTCGACGTCTACGTGCCGGTGGCGGTGCTGCTCGGCCTGATCGTCGGCGGGGTGCAGAGCATGCCGCAGACCCTCACCGGCTACCGCGAACGCGGCATCCTGCGCCGCATGTCCACCACCCCGGTCCGCCCCGCCGCCCTGCTCGCCGCCCACACCGTGGTGTACGGCGGTGCCGCCCTGCTGTCCGCGCTGCTCGCCCTGGCGGTGGGCCGCATCGCCTTCGGCGTGACCCTGCCCCGGCAGGCCGCCGGATACCTGCTCGCGCTGCTGCTCGCGGTCCTGGCCGCCCTCGCGATCGGCGCGGTGGTCTCCGCCCTGTCGCGCACCACGAAGATCGCCGGAGCGATCGGGTCGGCGGTGTTCTTCCCGATGATGTTCTGCGCGGGCGTCTGGGTGCCCGTGCAGGCCATGCCGGACACCCTCGCCCGCATCGTGGGCTGGACGCCGTTCGGCGCGGCCGCGCAGGCCCTGAACCAGGCCGCCGCCGGCCACTGGCCCGGCTGGGGCCACCTCGGGGTGCTCGCCGCCTGGACCGTCCTGCTGACGGGCGCGGCGACGCGCTGGTTCCGCTGGGAGTAGGCGGGCGCATGCGAGGCAGGAGCGGCGGCCACGGGCAGACTGAGGGCATGGCCGCCAAGGACACCCAGCTCGACCAGCGGTGGGACCAGTTCCACCGCTGGGGCCCCTACGGGATGCTCGCCATCGCCACGCTCATCGCGGCGGCCACCCAGGAACTCATGGCCGGACCCGGCCGGCGGTACGCGGCCGCCGCGCTCGTCGGCGCCGCGCTCATCCTCCACCTGTACTGGGACCACCGCGCGCACACCCCCGCCGCTCCCGCGGGCGGCCGCCGCCGCCGGGTCCCGTCCCGCGCGGGCACCGTGTTCTACGCGGTGCGCTGGGCGATCGCCTTCGCCCTGACCTGGCTCAACCCGTTCTTCGCCCTGTACGCCGTCACCGGCTACTTCGACGCCGACGAGCTGATCCCCGGCCGGCGCCGGCACCGGATCGGCCTGTTCGCCACCTCCCTCACCCTGGCCGGCTCCCAGTCGGGCGGCATGCCGCCGAAGAACGCCTCGCAGTGGGGCGTGTTCTTCGGGATGCTGGTCGTCAACAACGTGCTGTGGATGGTCGTCGGCCACCTCACCCACCAGGAGGAGGAACGCTCCCGGGCCCGCGCCGACACCATCGTCGCACTCGAACGCACCAACACCGCGCTCCAGCAGGCCCTCGACGAGAACGCCGCCCTGCACGCCCAGCTCCTCGTCCAGGCCCGCGAGGCCGGCGTCGCCGACGAACGCCGGCGGCTCGCCGCCGAGATCCACGACACCCTCGCCCAGGGGCTCACCGGGATCATCGCCCAGCTCCAGGTCGTCGTGAACACCCCCGACGCGGACCTCGCCCGCGCCCACGCCGTGCGCGCCATGGACCTGGCCCGGCACAGCCTCGGCGAGGCGCGCCGCTCCGTGCACAACCTCGCGCCCGCCGCGCTGGACCGCGACGACCTGCCCGAGGCGCTGAAGAAGACGGTCGCCGCGTGGGGCGAACGCACCGGGATGCGCGCCGAGTTCACCGTCACCGGCACCGCCGAGCCGCTGCACGACGAGGTGTCCGCGACGCTGCTGCGCATCGCCGAGGAGGCCCTCGCCAACACCGCCCGGCACGCCGGCGCCACCCGCGCCGGGGTCACCCTGTCGTTCATGGGCGACGAGGTCGTCCTCGACATCCGCGACGACGGCCGCGGCTTCGACCCGCTCACCGTGCCCGAGCACAGCGACACCGGCGGCTTCGGCCTCGGCGGGATGCGGGCCCGCGCCGAACGCATCGCCGGCTCCCTCACGGTGGAGTCCGAGCCGGGGTACGGCACGGCGCTGTCGGCTCGCGTACCGTTGGTCCGCCATGACCGATGAGACGTCCATCTCCCTGCTGATCGTCGACGACCACCCGGTGGTGCGGGACGGCCTGCGCGGCATGTTCGAGTCCGCGCCCGGCTTCACGGTCCTCGGGGAGGCCGCGAACGGGGTGGAGGTCGTCGAACGGGCCGCCGCCCTCGACCCCGACGTGATCCTGATGGACCTGCGCATGCCGGGCGGCGGGGGAGTGGACGCGATCCGCGAGCTGACCCGGCGCGGCGCCCGCGCCCGGGTGCTCGTGCTGACGACGTACGACACGGACTCGGACACCCTGCCGGCGATCGAGGCGGGCGCCACCGGCTACCTCCTCAAGGACGCCCCGCGCGAGGAGCTCTTCACGGCGGTCCGCGCCGCCGCCGAGGGCCGCACGGTCCTCTCCCCGGCGGTGGCCTCCCGCCTGGTCTCCGCGGTCCGCGCCCCGAGAACCCCCGGCAACGAACCCCTCTCGGCACGCGAACGCGAGGTACTGGCCCTGGTCGCCAAGGGCACCTCCAACAAGGAGATCGCCCGCGAGCTGTTCATCAGCGAGGCCACGGTGAAGACCCACCTCACCCACCTCTACGGCAAACTCGGCGTCAACGACCGCGCGGCGGCGGTGGCAGCGGCGTACGACCGGGGGATTTTGGGCTAGGTGACGCCAGCAGGGCCGCGCCCGCCTGCCACGGCGAAGCCCCGCCGGGTGACACCCGGCGGGGCTTCGTGTCGGCGGCGGGAACACCGTCGCCGTCAGATCTCCTCCGACTTCAGGTCCCACGGGAGACGGTCCCCCGCGGCGGCCTGAACCGCGCGGAGCCGGTCCAGGTCCTCCTCGATCAGCATCAGCGCTTCGAAGGCGTAGGCGGCGCCGGCCAACGACTCACCGTGCATCACTTCGGCGTACAGGACCCACAGACCCTGCCGTGCCGCCGTCACACATGCCTCGGCGACAGCGCTGTCCGAGTCCACGGCGGGCCCGACGATCCGCAGGATCCAGCCGAGTGTCTCCCTCCGGGCGGGTTCGGACAGCGTCCCCGTCAGGGCGGCACAGGCCACCGAGACGAAGGCGGCGGACACCGGCAGCAGTCCGTCGGCCGGAGTCATCACATGGTCGTGCAGTGCGGTGAGGAACGCCTCTCCGCGGCCGTGCCCCTCGTCGAGGCTGATCAGTTCCCTGATCCTGGCCGGAAGATGCGCGGCGCTCTCACCACAGCCGCACTCCATCTGCTCCCAGTCGAACCTCTGGAGTTCGATCTCGAGGAGATTCACTGCTTCTACCTTCCCCACGCGCCACCCGGTTCGGCGGTGATACCGGGTACGAAGTTGCCGAGGTTGGGATAGTCCACCTGGCAGTTGACGCACACCGGCTTCAGGACGGCCTGCCAGTTCCGCTGCGCGTCACGCTCCAAGGTATACGCATGGGTGAAGATCACCTCGTCCACGTTCCCGCCCAGGGCGAGCAACGCGTTGCCCTCCGCGCAGTACCCACCGCCGGAGGAGGCGAGCACCGTGTCTCCGGTCCGGGTGTTGATGGCGCCGACGTAGGTACGGCTCCTGGTCCGGGCGCTGGAGGCGAACAGGGCGAAGGTCGGCACACGCTGCGAGACCTCCTCGAGGCGTTCCGCCTGGTTCCAGTTCGCCGGGGCGCGGTCGACCTCGACGACCGGAGGCCGGTCACCGGCTTCACCGCGTGTGCTGGGCACCTTGCCGGAGCCGCCGCCTCCGCTGGATCCTCCGTTGCTGTGCGAGGAGCCGCCGGCCGAGCCGCCCGGCTTGGAGCCGCCGCCCTTCGAGGAACCGCCGCCCTTGGAGCCGCCGCCCTTGGAGCCGCTGCCACCGCCGCCGGATCCGTGGGAGGAAGCGTGCGGAGCGGCCTTGGCCTGGGCCCGCTTCTGCACGGGATTGCCGGTCTTCTTGGTGACGCTGACGGCCTTCTCGGTCGTCCGTTTCGCGGCTTCGGCCGCCCTTTTCTTGGCCCGTTGCGCGGCTGCCTTCTTGGCCTTCTCGATCGCGAGTTTCTTCGCTCTCAGAGCCGCTGCCTCGGCTGCCTTCGCCGCCTTGAGGACGATCTCCGCGGCCTTCTTCGCCGCCTTGAACGACTCGATGGCGCTGATGGTGCGCTTGACCGCCTTGATGACGGACGGGATCTTGCCGAGCTTCGTCCACGGGATGGCGTCGACCACGATGCCGACGCACGACCACATGTCACCGCCGAAGCAGGCGAGTGCGTCGTTGATCCCGATGAAGTCCTTCAGCGTCTCCCACGCCACGGCCAGGATGACCGAGGTCAGCGACTTGCCCTGCATCGCCTGCGCCTGGGCGACCTGCGCCGCCGACAGACCCGCGCCCGCCAGGGCCGCGGCCCGCTCGGATGCGGTCAGCGAGATGGCGAGGCCCGACGGGTCGGACATCGTCACCGGGTTGTTGTGAGCGTAGGCGTACCCGTTGGACTGCAGGACGTCGTTCAGGTTGAGCACCGGGTCCGCGGACAGGAACCGTCCGGTCACCGGGTCGTACAGACGGGCGCCCAGCGGCTGGAAGCCGGAGGCGTCGTCCCTGGTCGCACCCAGGAAGCCGGTGTGGCTCTGGGTGTTGACGCCGGTCGTGTCCGCGCCGCGCTGGTTGCCGAACGGGTCCTGCTTGCGGATCCGCACCGCCATGCCGCCGCTCAGCGCGACCTCGGTGTAGGTGCTGCCCTGGTGGTCGGCGGTCAGGGCGACGAGGCTCTCGCCGCCGTTGCCGTAGGCGTAGCGCATGACCGCCCCGCCGGGCGAGGTGTACGTGCGCTGCGTGTTGACCAGGACGCCGCCCTTCTGGACGGTGACCTCGGCCTCACCCAGGCTGAGCGTGGCCTGCTTGCCCTTGATCGACAGCAGGCGCGCGCCGTCGGGGCCGTAGATGTAGCGGGTGTCGTTCTGCGGCTCCCACAACTGCTCGGCCTTGGTGGCGTCACAGCCGGCGAGCACGATCGGGGTCGAGTTCGCCGAGTTGGCGCCCTGGACCGACAGGCACAGGCCCGAGGCCACGTGGGTCAGCTGGCCGGAGGCGTTGCGCTTGAGCTCCTGCCCGGCCGAGCCGTCGCACTTCTGCAGCTGGACGGCGGACCCGGCGGTGTTGCCGGCGGGCTGGACGCACCACTTGTCGTAGACGTTCAGCGTGCCCTGGTCGGGGTTGGTCCCGCCCGGGGTCTGGCTGAAGCGCCAGTTCTGCGCCGGGGAGGCGTTGCAGCCGTAGAGCTGGATCGCCGTCCCGGCGACCGCGAGGCCGCTCTTGAGGTCGAGGCACTTGTCGGCCAGACCCACGTACGGGGTCTTGCCACCCGAGCCCGCGCCGGTGATCCGGTCGATCTGCCCGTCGTAGGTCCAGCTCAGCGACTGCTTGTCGCCGTTCTGGAGCGAGGTGATCGTCTTGGTCTCACCGGTGAGCTCGTACAGCCGCTCCACCTCGGCCTTGACCTGCGCGCCCTGCGGGGTCGTGTAGGTCTTGGACACCTTGGTCAGCGTCTGCGGCTGGGAGCCGTCGGCCTTGCCGTAGGCGTAGGTGGTCGTGGCGTCCTTGGCGGTGTTGCCGGTCAGGTCCTTCTCGGTCAGCTTGGTGCGGTTGCCGAGCAGGTCGTACTCGTACTCCTGCCAGTAGCCGGAGTTGTCCTTCCCGGGCACCACGTTCAGCGAGCCGTCACTGTTCTTCGGAGCGGTGCAGGCGTTCTGGTCCTTGGAGGTCCAGGCCGTCTTCAGCTGGCCCAGCGGGTCGTAGGCGAAGCACTGGCGCTCGTCGATGCCGGTCGCCGACTCCTTGATGGAGGTGACGTTGCCGGACGGGTCGTAGGTGTACGACCGCTTGGAGACCAGGTTGCCCCCGACCAGGGACTGGTCGTCGCTCTTCTCCCGGTAGACCTGCTGGTCCTTCAGCTCACCGCTGGACTCGTCGTACGTGTTCTGCGCCCACACCCGGTAGGGCTGTGCGCCGAGCGTGGAGCGCAGCACCTGGCCGTAGGGGTCGTAGACCGTCTCGGAGCCGTACCAGTCCTTGCCGGAGATGGAGAGCGGCTTGCCGTCCTTGTTGTAGCGGACGACCACCTTCTCCTCGGCGAACTTGCCGACCTTCGGCAGCGTCGACTCCTCCAGCATGCCGTTGTCGGCGTACTTGTAGGAGTACGTGTACGACGCGTCCAGGCCCCAGGTGGAGGCCAGGGTGGACGGCAGCGTCAGCGTCGTCGACGTGGGTTCGTAGTCCTTGGTGTAGCCGTTGACCTGCTGGGTGTAGGCCTCACCGTCGGTGTAGCGGGTGGCGGTGTAGGGCATGCCCTTGCCGCCGGGCGCCAGGTCGTAGGTGAAGTTGGCCAGCAGCGTGCCGTTGGCGTCGTTCAGGCGCTGCTCGGTGGGCCGGGACAGCTGGTCGTAACCGTTCCACACCGTGATGCCACGGGCGTTGGTGGTGGTCAGCGGCCGGTCGTGGTTGTCGAAAGTCATCCGCGTCGTGCCCGTGTCCGGGTCGGTGGCGGAGTCCTGACGGCCACGGTGGTCGTACGTCCACGTCCACGGGTGGGCGGTGTCGGCGGAGTTGGTCGCCTTCACGAGCTGACCGCGCGGGTCGTACTCGTACTTCATCGAGGTGAAGCCGGCGGGCGCCGCCGGGTTGAAGGTGTCGACCCGCTGGGTGCGGCCGAGGGCGTCGGTGTAGACGCGGTAGTCGGAGGCACCGGTCGGGTTGTCGACCTTCGACCAGTCCAGGCCGTACTCGTACTTGGTGGCCCGCTCCGGGACCTCCTTGGAGACGGTCTCGTTGGTCACCGGGTCCGTGACCTTGAGGACCGGGGTCTCCTGGATCACGCGGCCGGAGCCGTCGTAGGTGTAGCGGGTGATGTTCGGGACCTGGGTGTCGGCCTCCGGGGTGAACAGCTCGCCCGGCGTGGCCTCGTACGTCAGGTAGGCGTTGTTGGTCTGCCAGACCTCACCCGAGCTGTTGTACAGCGTGTCGGTGATCAGCCAGCCGCCGCCGTCGGCCTGCTCCTGCTGCTGCCGCTCGCGGCCGAGGCCGTCGTAGAGGGTGACCGAGGTGTCGATGCGGTCGTTGTAGCCGCGCGTGTACGTGGTGACGTAGGACGGCTTGCGGTCCTTGCCCTCCTCGTACTTCGGCACGGTGTAGACGGCCTTGAAGTCCGGCACGGCCGTGTCGGACGGGGCGCGATCCGCCGCCCAGGCCTTCTCGAGGCGACCCAGCGGGTCGAACTCGGCCTGCGTGACGTGGTTGTTCGCGTCCGTGGACTTCAGCGTCGTGCCACGGCCCGGCTCGATCTCACGGATTTCGGACTGGCCGACGGCGTTGGTCTCCGTGATCTTGAAGACCTGGCCGGTGGCCGGTTCGTAGGTGAGCAGACCCGAGGTCTTGTAGTCCTGATCGGTCGTGCGGGTCACGCGTCCGATCGCGTCGAACTCGGTGGTGCCGTTCGTCTGCCAGCCCGTGCCCGCGCCGTTGATCGACCAGGTCTCCGATGCCTCGCCCTTGGTGGTGTCGGCGAGCGCGACGCCGTATGCCTGGCCGTCGTAGGCGGTCCGGGTGCCACCGCTCAGGGTGGACAGATTCGCGAAGTCGGCGGCGGCACAGGTGGTCGGGGAGACCAGGACCTGCTTGGACAGGCCGATCAGGTTCTTCGCGGTGTTGTGGACGTACTCCGACTTGGTGCACGACTCGTCGCCGGTCTTGCCGGTGTCGCCGAGGGACTCCACCAGCACGGGCAGGCCGTAGGTCGGCTCGTACGTGGTGTGGGTCTTGACGATCCGCTCGGTGCGGGGGTCGTCGCTGTTGCTGCCGGAGGACTTGGTGTAGGCGATCTCGTCCGGCTCGGTGACGCGCCAGGCGCGCAGCGGGTCGAGGCCGTCGTCACGGTCGCGGTGGGCCAGCTCGGTGGCCTCCGGGACGGTGATCGAACGCGACACCCAGGCGGTGTCGGCGTCGTCGGCCTCGTTGTAGTCCAGCTCCTCCGCGATGCGGCCGGCGAAGGCCTCGCGGTCCTTGGCGATCTCCGCGCCGGTGATGTCCTTCACCGAGACGGTGTCGCCCATGCCGCGGAAGTACCGCGTCACGGCCTTGGACCGCTTGGAGCCGATGGACGCGTCGTCGGTGCCGGTGATCACCGTGGTCTGCTCGACGCCCGCGAACGTGGAGTACGTCCGCGTGGACTTCTTGGTGAACTCCTGGTCGGAGAGCTTCCAGCCCGGGTTCTTGTACTCGTACGCCGTCTTGGTCGCGAACGCGCCGTCGACGTTGGGGAGTTCCTCGATGGTGTCCACGACGTACTTGTGGAACCAGTCGATGTCCTCGACCTCGGGGTCCGGGGACCAGAACGCGGGGTAGCACAGCCGCGTGTTGGCCTTCAGGGCCGCCTTGTCGGTCTTGCCGGGCAGGCCGGTGCCGGTCGCGCAGTCGCCCTCGGGCTTCTTGTACGTGACGACGGTCTCGCCGCCGTACTCGTTGATGACGCGCGCGATGCGCAGCCGGGAGAAGCCCGGGCGCGGGTCGTTCGGGCGCATCACCCGGTTGGGCATGTCCTCGGCGTTGGACTCGAAACGCACCGCGTTCATGGTGACGCTTCGGTCCGTGCTGCCGTTGCGGGCGTAGCCGGTGCGCTGGACGGACTCCAGCCACAGCGCGGTGTTCGGGCCGGTCTTGAGGACCGGGAAGCTCTGGGTGAGCGTGTAGCGGTCCACGACCTGGCGGGCGGTGGTGTCGGTGCGGCGCTGCGCGGAGGTCTGGATCTCCACCAGCCGCTTGCGGCTCCAGAACGAGGGGCCGGCGTTCCAGCACTTCGTCTTGTAGGTGTCCGTGACCTTCTTGCAGTTCAGGTCGGCCGGGGTGTCGTACCAGATGCGGTACTTGCCCGGGTCCTTGTCCTCGAAGTTGGCGTCCGAGCAGGTCAGCGTGCCCTCGGGCAGGCAGCGCTCGGCGACGGTGAAGTTGACGCGGGCCGGGGCGGTCGCGGAGAACAGCGTGCCGGCGCGCTGACCGTAGTCGATGTGGTCGAGCCAGCCGTCGCGGTCGTAGACGACCGGCGCCTTGAAGTCGAAGTTGCGGGCGTAGTAGTTCTGCGCCTTCTTCCACCACAGGGACATGGCGTTGCCGTGGATGTCCTCGACGTAGTCGAGGTTCCAGCGCCAGCCCTGGGTGCAGGCGGAGCCCTTCCAGTCGCCGGCCTTGTAGCAGTCCTCGCCCTCGTGGTTGCCGTACACCGGCACGGTCAGCACCGAGTCGGTGGTCGGCTGGCCCGAGGTCCAGCCCGGCAGCTTGTTGAGGCCGAAGTAGTAGCGGGTGCCGTCCTTGGTGGTGACGCGCCAGTGCTCACCCTTGTAGGCGCCGTTGTCGGCGTCGGACAGCCGCTCCACCTTGGAGCCGTCGCCGTTGGCGGTGAACCACTTGCCCTGGTCCTTGTCCCAGACCAGCTCGGTGGTCATGCCGCCCAGCGACAGCGTGGCGTTCATCGAACCCCAGCACAGGTCCGCCGTGCGGTGGGTCTTGTTGTTGGACCCGTCCTTCTTGGAGTCCTCGCGGCAGTTGGCGTACGTCCGGGTGATGGAACCCGGGTTGTAGTCCCAGCCGTCGCCGATCCAGGAGGCCTGGTTGTTCGTCGCCGAGGTACGTCCGTCCACGGACTGCGAGGAGTAGCCCAGCGAGATCTTCGGCATCAGACCGCCGGCGGTCTCGGGCACCTGCACGTCGTAGTTGTAGGTGAACGCGCCGGAGGACGAGCCCGCCGCCCACGCGCCGGACGACAGCAGCGGAGTGGCGGTGAAGTCGCCCGAGGACGAGGCGCCGGTGTCCATGGCGCCGACGACCTGGGGGCCGGAGGCGTCCACGACGGGCAGCACGTCACCGCTGCGGTAGGCCGCGGTGCGCGCACCCGAGGGGGTGGCACCGGCGTCGCCGCCCAGCAGGTCGCCGACCGGCACCGAACCGGTCAGGATCTTGCGGCTCTTGGCCTTGGCGGCGGCCTTGTTCTTAGTGGGCGCCTTGTCGGCGGAGACGACCTTGACCGAGGAGCGCAGCCGCTCGGGCTGGACCTCGGTCTTGCCCGCCATGGTGGTCGTGCCGGCGTCGGGGGCGCAGTCACCGGTGTCCGGGGCGTCCATGACGCAGTTCGGCAGCAGGACCAGGCCGAAGCGGTCGGCGGCCTGCGGGCCGTACAGGTCGGCGAAGCTCGTGGTGTCGACGGCGATCGCGACCTGCGCGGTCGGGTCGGCGTCGGCCGGCGGCGTGACTTTCATGATCAGGCCGGAGACGTTCGCGTCCTGGGACGCGGCCGGCGCGGCCAGGTCGACCTTCCAGGTGCCGTCGATCGCGGCCGGGTCGGTGCCGGCCGGCACGCCGACGGCGATCGGCAGATCGTCGACCGGGACCGTGGTGCCCGGCTGGGCGTCGGCCGCCAGGGTCGCGACCCCGCTGTCCGCCGCCCAGGGCGTGACGGCCTGGGGCGCATAGGGGTCGACCGGTACCTCGGGCGCGGTGGTGAGGTTCTTCTCGGCTTCCTCGTCCGCCGGCAGCGCGGTGGGCTCGGGCAGGTCGGGGAGCTTGACCTCCTCCCGGCTCATGCCGGGGCCGGGTATCGCCCAGGCCTCCGTGCCGAGACTGCTCACCAACAAGGCCGTGGACAGCAAAAGGACGGTCGCCACGCGGCTTTGCCGGCGGCGCCGTCGTTGTGACTCCGTCGTGACCGGGCGTATCAACCCAGGCCACGGCGGTGGACTTTGAGCGCGCATATGCGTCGACCCCACCCAGGCATGCAAGGAAAAACGACAGATGGACTCCGCACCCTCTGTCATGACCCGCACACGCTTCAACAGCGATTCCGGGAGGTTCCCGGGAGTGCCGTGATCTCTGTCACGGAACAGGGCTGACGCATCGTCACCTTCATGTACAACTCGACAAGAGCGGATGACTCACCCGTACGGACGCACTTCCGGTGCTCAAAAGCCGCACTTGAGACATCGTCAAGGCGGAGTCAAGCATTCCCCACTCAATCGTCACAGCTTCATAAATTCTTCATCTGTGGACTGGGTGTGGCGAACGTGTGATCGTGTGCGCGACCTTGCCCCGCGGCCCGCCGAACGGGGCTGTTCGTGCTGTCCGTATCCGCCTGGTTCACACGGGAGTAGACCGCCGCCGTGTCCGCGCCGCCTCGTTTTCTCAGCCCCTTCGTGCGCACGCGCACCAGGCTGGCTGTCACCCTCGGCCTCGTCCTGGCCGCCCTGACCGCAGCTCTGTTGCCCTGGTGGCAACCCGACGACACCTCACCACCCGAAGCCGGCAAGGCCACGGACGCGCGCCAGGCCTCGACCGGCCCGCGCGACGAGAAGGCCGCGCAGGCCGAAGCCAAGCGCACCCGCAAGGAGGTGCTGGTCGACACCGCGACCACCGCCACCTCCCAGACCTGGGCCCTGCCGGACGGCAAGCTCCGCACCCGGATGACCGCCACACCGGCCCGCGCGAAGACCGCCACGGGCAAGTGGGCGCCGATCGACAACCGGCTGCGCCGCGTGCAGAACGCCCCGCGCAACCTGGGCGTCCAGCCCGTCAACGCCGCCCAGCCGATCCGCTTCGCCAGCGGCACCAAGGCAGCCCACGCCGACCGCTCTCTCGCCCGCGCGCCGCTGACCGCAAACGCCCAGGACACGGTGCTGGCCGAGGTCGACATCGACGGGCACACCGTCGCCTACACCTGGCCCGGCACCCTGCCCGAGCCCGTCCTCGACGGCCCCCGCGCCCTGTACCCCGAGGTGCTGCCCGGCGTCGACCTGCTGCTGGTCGCCCGTGAGGAAGGCGGCTTCGCCCAGCTCCTGATCGTCAAGAACAAGGAGGCCGCGCAGTCGCAGGCGCTGGCCACCGTGGCCTACGGCCTGCGCTCGCGGACCGCCGTCTTCCGCCACGACGAGAGCACCGGCCGCATCCTGGTCCAGGACAAGGCCGGCAAGGAGATCGGCTCCATCCCGACGCCGTTCGCGTGGGACTCCGCCGGCCGTGACCCCGAACTCGACGAGGGCAAGGGCGCCCCGCGCACCTCGGTCGACACCCCCGCCGACGTGCTGAAGCTGTCCGGCCTGACCGGCATCGAGCCCGGCGCCCACAGCGCGCCGATGCCGGTGAAGCTGAACGGCGACGGCACCGGGGAGACCCGCCTGGCACTGAACGCCGCCACGACCGGCCTGTTCACGGCGGCGGACACGAAGTTCCCCGTCTTCGTCGACCCCACCCTGAACAGCGCCTGGCTGGCCTGGACGGTCGCCTACAAGCCGTACCCGAACACCAGCTTCTGGAACGGCACCAACTTCTCCTCCGGCACCTCCGACGCCCGCGTCGGCCACGAGAACGACACCGGCGGCACCGCCCGCTCCTTCTGGCGCATGAACTACAGCACCAGCCTCAAGGGCGCGACGATCTCCTCCGCCAGCTTCAAGGTGCTCAACAACCACTCCTGGTCCTGCACCGAGCGCGAGTTCCAGTTCGCCATCACCGGGGCGATCTCCTCCGGCACCACCTGGAACAAGCAGCCGAGTTGGTCCACCGTGCAGGAGAAGAAGTCCTTCGCGCACGGCTGGTCCTCCACCTCCTGCCCGGACGAGTACGAGTCCTTCAACGTCAAGGACGCCGCCCAGAAGGGCGCCGACAGCGGCTGGTCGAACATCACCTTCGGCATCCGCGCCACCACCGAGACCGACACGCAGACCTGGCGCAAGTTCAAGGCCACCAGCGCCGCCATGGAGGTCGTCTACAACCGGCCCCCGTCCGAGCCCACCGGCGGCAAGTCCACCCCCGGCGGCACCTGCTCCGTCGGCGGCAGCGGCCCGACCGTGGGCAAGACCAACATCGTGCTCTCGGCCACCGCCAAGGACGCCGACGGCAACCTGAGCAAGCTGCGCTTCCGCTTCTGGAAGACCGGCGGCACCGTCCCGTCGGGCACCCTGGTCACCCCCAACTCCAGTGGCACCGCCACCCTGACGATCCCGTCCACGTTCCCGCTGGAGGACAAGGCCACCTACTCCTGGGACGTGCGCGCCGAGGACTCCGGCGGCCTGGTCTCCTCCTACTTCCCGCCCGGCACCGACCCCTGCCGGCTCAACGTCGACGCCAGCGCCCCGCCGCAGCCCACCGTCGACAGCGACGTCTTCCCGGAGGCCACGCCCGACGGGCAGACCTGGTCCACGGTCAAGTTCGGCGGCAAGGGCGCCGTCACCTTCACCTCCGAGGGTGCCGCGAAGTTCCGCTGGTCCATCGAGGGCAACAACCCCGTCTACGTCACCGCGACGAACAACACCGCCACGGTGCCCGACCTGGCCCCGGCCCACGCCGGCCCCAACACCCTCCAGGTGTACGCCTACGACGCCAACGGCAACGCCAGCAAGCGCACCGACTACAGCTTCTTCGTGCCCCCGCGGGACACCGCCGACGCCCCGATGGACACCACCGGTGACTCCACGCCCGAGGAGGCCAAGCCTGACCTGCTGATCGTCAACGCGGACGGCAACCTGCGCAACTGCGTGGGCGGCCCGGACGGCGACCTGTACAACTGCCTGGCCGCCTCCTACGGCGCCGACAAGAAGCCCGACCCGGCCGGCCACTGGTTCGACGCGGCCACCGGCAAGGCGGCCCTGATCACGCACTACCAGGACGCCTACCCCGGCGACGGCTCCACCGACCTGTTCGCGGTCACCCCCGACGGTCACTTCTGGCTCTACCCCGGCGACGGCTACGGCAGCTTCGACGTCACCCAGCGCCTGGAGGTCCGCCTCCCGTCCAACGCGCCCGCGCCCTCGACGTGGACGCAGATCAAGGCCGTCGGCGACATCACCGGCGACAAGCTGCCCGACCTGGTGCTGCGGGCCGGCCCCGCGTTCTGGACGCTGTCCGGCTACACCGGCGCCACCTTCCAGACGGCGACCCTGATGGAGGGCACCGCCTGGGCCCGCCGGGACATCGTCAACGTCGCCGACATCAACGGCGACAACACGCCCGACCTGCTGTGGCGCAACCTGGACAACGGCAACATGTACCAGCGGGACGGCAAGCCCGGCTCCGTGGCCGGCAGCGTCGACCTGGAGTCGATCAAGGTGGCCGCCAACAGCCTCACCGGCAAGGACGAGGCCTACGGCACCAGCTGGACGGAGGCCAACGTGCCCACCGCCATCGGCATCCCCGACGTCAACAACGACGGGATCCCCGACATCTGGGCCCGCCTCGCCTCCGACGGCTACACCCGGATCTACCACCCGTCGCGGACCAACACCAACGCGCCCGTGCGCGTGGTCCTCACCGTGGACTGGAACGCGGTCAAGTCCTTCGGCTGACCGGCACGGCACCACCGGGCCCCGGTCACCCCTCAGGGGGTGGCCGGGGCCCCGCCGTACCCGGACACGCCACCGCTCAGTGCACCCGCAGCAGCAGCACCGAACGCCCCGGCACCCTGATCGGCGCCCCCGCCTCATGCGTCAGGGCCGGCGCCGCCGCCTGCTCCTCCCGCGAGGTGTCCACGACCACCTCGTACCGCTCCGCCCACGGCGGCCCCGGCAGGACGAAGTCCACCGGAGCCTCCCCGGCGTGCAGGACGGCGAGGAAGCTGTCGTCGAGGATCGGCGCGCCCCGCTCGTCACGGCCCGGGATGTCCCGGCCCGAGAGGTACATGCCGAGCGTGGCGGCGGGCGCGTACCAGTCCCCTTCGGTCATCTCGGTGCCGCGCGCGGTGAACCAGGCCAGGTCCCGCAGCCCGTCCGCCGCCTGCGGCCGGCCCGAGAAGAAGGCCCGGCGGCGCAGCACCGGGTGGCGGTGGCGCAGGGCGATCAGGCGGGAGGTCAGGTCGAACAGCGCCTTCCAGCCCGGCTCGTCCAGCAGCCGCCAGTCCACCCAGCCGATCTCGTTGTCCTGGCAGTAGGCGTTGTTGTTGCCGCCCTGGGTGCGGCCCATCTCGTCGCCCGCGACCAGCATGGGCACGCCGGTGGACAGCAGCAGCGTGGTCAGGAGGTTGCGCAGCTGGCGGCGGCGCAGGGCGTGGACCGCGGGGTCGTCGCTCTCGCCCTCCGTGCCGCAGTTCCAGGAGCGGTTGTCGTCGCTGCCGTCACGGTTGCCCTCGCCGTTGGCCTCGTTGTGCTTGCGCTCGTAGGTGACCAGGTCGCGCAGGGTGAAGCCGTCGTGCGCGGTGATGTAGTTGACCGAGGCGTACGGCCGGCGCCCACCCCAGGCGTACAGGTCGCTGGAGCCGGACAGCCGGTAGCCCATCTCGCGCACGTCGGGCAGCGCGTGCCGCCAGAAGTCGCGCACGGCGTTGCGGTAGCGGTCGTTCCACTCGGTCCACAGCGGCGGGAAGGCGCCCACCTGGTAGCCGCCGGAGCCCACGTCCCACGGTTCGGCGATCAGCTTCATCCGCCGCAGCACCGGGTCCTGGGCGATGACCGCGAGGAACGGCGAGAGCATGTCGACGTCATGCATGGAGCGGGCGAGGGCCGCCGCGAGGTCGAAGCGGAAGCCGTCCACGCCCATCTCGGTCACCCAGTAGCGCAGCGAGTCGGTGATCAGGCGCAGCACCTGCGGCCGGACGACGTGCAGGGTGTTGCCGCAGCCGGTGTAGTCGGCGTACCGGCGCGCGTCGGACTGCAGGCGGTAGTAGCCGCGGTTGTCGATGCCCTTCAGCGACAGGGTGGGCCCGTACTCGCCGGCCTCGGCGGTGTGGTTGTAGACCACGTCGAGGATGACCTCGATCCCGGCGGCGTGCAGCGCGCGCACCATCCGCTTGAACTCGCCGACCTGCTCGCCCGTGGTGCCGGAGGCGGCGTAGGCGGCGTGCGGGGCGAAGTAGCCGATGGAGTTGTAGCCCCAGTAGTTGCGCAGGCCCCGCTTGAGCAGATGGTCCTCGTGGGCGAACTGGTGCACCGGCAGCAGCTCCACCGCCGTCACCCCGAGCCGTGTCAGGTGCTCGATCGCCGCCGGGTGGGCGAGCCCGGCGTAGGTGCCGCGCAGTTCCTCGGGGATGCCCGGGTGCAGCTTGGTGAAGCCGCGCACGTGCAGCTCGTAGATCACCGAGTCGGCCCAGGGCGTCTTCGGTCGCCGGTCGTCCGCCCAGTCGTCGTCGTCGTGGACGACGACCCCCTTCGGGACGTACGGCGCCGAGTCCCGGTCGTCGCGGACCGTGTCGGCGACCTGCTGGTCCGGCCAGTCCCGCACGTGCCCGTACACCTCCGGCGGCAGCCGGAACTCTCCGTCCACCGCCCGCGCGTACGGGTCGAGCAGCAGCTTCGCCGGGTTCCAGCGGCCGCCGGTCCACGGGTCCCAGCGGCCGTGCACCCGGTAGCCGTAGCGCCGGCCGGGCAGCACCCCCGGCACGAACCCGTGCCAGATCTCGTGCGTCAGCTCGGTCAGCCTCAGCCGCGTCTCGGCACCGTCGTCGTCGAACAGGCACAGCTCGACGCCCTCCGCCCCGCCCGCCCACAGCGCGAAGTTCGTCCCGGCCACCCCGTCCGGGCCGACCCGGAACCGGGCGCCCAGCGGCGTGGGCGTGCCCGGCCACACGGGCGGACGCCGCGTCCCGTGCACGGCGGCGGCCGCGCGCCCCTGCTCGGCGGCGCGCCCCGCCGCCACCGCCTCCTGCTCGGCTGCGCTGGACACCGTTCAGCCTCCCGCGGCTCGTGCCGACAACCCGCCGGCAGGGGCGTACGGCGTCCCGGACCGTGCTCCCCGTCGTGTCGTCCTCCCACAGTTCTGCCCAGAGCGCGGCTCGCACTCACGTTTCCCCGGGGTGACCCCGCTCGTTGGACTGCTCGTGAGGCATGCACACGGGCGCGCGCGGCGCGCGGGGGCCGCGCTGGCGGCCGTACTGACATGGGCAGGACTGCTGGCGGGAGCCGCCGGCTGCACCTCGGACGGCTCCGGCCCGGGCGGCGTCTTCGGCAAACCCGGCGCCGCCCAGGACACCATCCGGATCTCCCCCGACGACGGCGGCAAGGGCGTACGGCCCGAGAAGAAGCTGCGCGTCACGGTGCCCGACGGCCGGCTGGAGTCGGTCAAGGTCGTCGTGTCCCAGGACGCCCAGGACACCCCCGTACCCGGCCGGCTGTCCGCCGACGGCCGGACCTGGCGCCCCGACGACGACCGGCTCGCGCTGGCCGCCCGCTACACCGTGGACGCGGTCGCCGTCGACGGTGACGGCGACCGCTCGGCCCGGCACGCCACCTTCACCACCTTCGTCCCCGGCGAGCGCTTCATCGGCTACGTCACCCCGGAGAACCGCTCCGTCGTCGGCACCGGGATGATCGTCTCGATCCAGTTCAACCGGGAGCTGGAGCACCGGGCCGCCGTCGAGCGGGCCATCCGGGTGCGCGCCGAGCCGCCCGTGGAGATCCGTCCCCACTGGTTCGGCAAGGACCGCGTCGACTTCCGTCCCGAGCACTACTGGAAGCCCGGCACCAAGGTCACCGTCGATCTGGCGCTGCGGGACGTGGAGGGCGCCCGCGGGGTGTACGGGCTGCAGTCCCGGACGTTCTCCTTCACCGTCGGCCGCAGCCAGGTGTCGCTGGTGGACGCCGCCGACCACACCATGGAGGTGCGCCGCGACGGCGAGCTGGTGGCGACCGTGCCGATCACCGCGGGCGCGCCGAAGAACACCACCTACAACGGGAAGATGGTGGTGATGGAGATGCTCGAGGTGACCCGCATGAACGGGGCGACGGTCGGCTTCCGGAAGACCGACGGCAAGAGCGAGTACGACATCCCGGACGTACCCCACGCCATGCGGCTGACGGACTCCGGCACCTTCCTGCACGGCAACTACTGGGCCGACGAGGACGTCTTCGGCCGCACCAACGTCAGCCACGGCTGCGTGGGCCTGCGCGACAGCAAGGGCGGCGGCTCCGACACCCCGGCCGGCTGGTTCTTCGACCGCAGCCTCGTCGGGGACGTCGTCGAGGTGGTCAACAGCAAGGACAAGCAGGTGGCTCCCGACAACGGTCTCGGCGGCTGGAACATGGAGTGGAGCCGGTGGAAGGCGGGCTCCGCGGTCCGCTGACCGCCGTCCACCTGCGACTTGGGACGGAACGGTGACATTCCGGAGTCTCCGGCGCTCCTGACCGGGCAGTTAATATGCGCCGTACGCGCGTGCGACGTGCGGCGCGTGGGGCCTGTCCGGCCCGGGGGAGGGGAGACGCAAAGTGAACATCCGGCCGATATCGGGGGCATCGGTTGCGGGGCGCGGCAGGGGCCGCGCGGGGCTGGCGCTGACCGCCGGCGCCCTGCTGTTCGCCGTCACGGCGTGCGGCGGGGGCGGGGGCGGCTCGGACGCGGAGGACGGCAAGGGGGGCGACGCCTCCGCCGCCGCGAGCAAGCAGTCCGAGGCGGTCGTCACCGTCGCGCCCAAGGACGGCGCCACGGCCGTCGACACCAGCGGCGCGCTCAAGGTCAGCGCCGCCAAGGGCAAGCTGACCGAAGTGGTCGTCCAGGACGCCAAGGGGACGAAGGTCGACGGGACGCTGGCCGCCGACGGCGCCTCCTGGACGCCCGCCACGCACCTGGCCGCCGCCACCCGTTACCGGGTGCACGCGGTCGCCAAGGACGCCGAGGGCCGTACGGCGGCCGAGGACTCCTCCTTCACGACGCTGACCCCGAAGAACACCTTCACCGGCATCTTCACGCCGGAGGACGGCTCCACCGTGGGCGTCGGCATGCCGTTCTCGCTGCGTTTCTCGCGGGGCATCACGCACCCGCAGGACGTGGAGAAGGCCATCAAGATCAAGACCGAGCCGGCGGTCGACGTCCAGGGGCACTGGTTCGGCAACGACCGCCTGGACTTCCGGCCCGAGCACTACTGGAAGTCCGGCACCAAGGTCACCGTCACGCTCAACCTGGACGGCGTCGAGGGCCGCCCGGGCGTGTACGGCAAGCAGAAGAAGACGGTGTCCTTCACCATCGGGCGCAACCAGGTCTCCTACGTGGACGCCAAGAAGCACACCATGCAGGTCACCCAGGACGGCAAGGTCGTCAAGACCCTGCCCGTCACCACCGGCAAGCCCGGCTACGACACCTGGAACGGCCAGATGGTCATCAGCGAGAAGCTGACCGTGACCCGGATGAACGGCGAGACGGTCGGCTACGGCGGCGAGTACGACATCAAGGACGTCCCGCACGCCCTGCGCCTGACCACCTCCGGCACCTTCCTGCACGGCAACTACTGGGGCGGCGACGCCTTCGGCAACTACAACGCCAGCCACGGCTGCGTCGGCCTGCGCGACGTGCGCGGCGGCTACGACAGCTCGGTGCCGGCGGCCTGGTTCTTCAACCACTCGCTGATCGGCGACGTGGTGGTCGTGAAGAACTCCCACGACGCGACGGTCGCCCCGGACAACGGGCTCAACGGCTGGAACATGCCGTGGGCGGAGTGGACGAAGTAGTTCCCCCGCGCTGCGGACCCGGTGCTGTGACCTACGGCACCGGGTCCGATGCCGTTAGTGGTGGTTAACCTGCTGGCATGACCGTACATCTCGAAGTCGCCGAAGGCGTCGGCACGCTGCGCCTCGACCGCCCGCCGATGAACGCGCTGGACGTCGCCACGCAGGACAGGCTCAAGGAACTCGCCGAGGAGGCCGGCCGCCGCGACGACGTACGCGCGGTCGTCGTCTACGGCGGCGAGAAGGTGTTCGCGGCGGGCGCGGACATCAAGGAGATGCAGGCCATGGACCACACGGCGATGGTCCTGCGCGCCCGCGCCCTGCAGGACGCCTTCACCGCGGTCGCCCGCATTCCCAAGCCGGTCGTCGCCGCGGTCACCGGCTACGCCCTCGGCGGCGGCTGCGAGCTCGCGCTGTGCGCCGACTACCGCATCGCCGGCGAGAACGCCAAGCTCGGCCAGCCGGAGATCCTGCTCGGCCTGATCCCCGGCGCGGGCGGCACGCAGCGGCTGTCGAGGCTGATCGGCCCGTCCAAGGCGAAGGACCTCATCTTCACCGGCCGTATGGTCAAGGCCGACGAGGCGCTGGCGCTCGGCCTGGTCGACCGTGTGGTGCCGGCCGCCGACGTCTACACCGAGGCGCACGCGTGGGCGGCGAAGCTGGCCCAGGGGCCGGCGATCGCGCTGCGCGCGGCGAAGGAGTCGATCGACACCGGTCTGGAGACGGACATCGACACGGGCCTGGCGGTGGAACGCAACTGGTTCGCGGGGCTGTTCGCCACCGAGGACCGGGAGCGGGGGATGAAGAGCTTCGTGGAGGAAGGTCCGGGCAAGGCGAAGTTCCTCTGAACACGCCGCCGGACACTTGCAATTGACGCGGTGTCTGATCCGGGGTCCCTCGATGGGGCGGTTTATGGGAACCTTAAGGCGACCTTAAGCCTGCCTTGTCGAGGGAGCCTGTCGATTGCCTCCGGCCGAGCCGTCGCCGCAGGTCAGACCGTCTGCAGCGGCCTCCGAAATGCCTTTGGCATATGCCGATCACACCCTGGGAATCGGGGGCGTCCGGGGGGCGTATTCCAGCAGAACGCCCCCCGGCGAGGCCGCCGACGGCCATGATGGGGGCATGGCGGGGCTGGAGGGCATCGAACAGCCGCGGGGACACGGCCGTGCTGTGGCTGCGGCGCGCTGGTCGCCCGCGGTGGAGGACGAACGAGCGCTCAAGGCACTGGAGTTGTTCGGCAACCCGGCGGAGCAGGACGTGCCGCTGCCGTCCCGCCCGGAGTCCGCGGCCACCGCGCGCCGGCTGGCCCAGGTGGTGATCCTGCGCCACTGGGGCCTGACCCCCAAGCTCACCGAGGACGCCGTCCTGCTGGTCTCCGAACTCGTCGGCAACGCCGTACGGCACACCGGCGCCCGCGTCTTCGGCCTGCGCATGCGCCGCCTGCGCGGCCGCATCCGCGTCGAGGTCCGCGACCCCTCCCGCGGCCTGCCCTGCCTGATGCCCGTCCGGGAGACCGACATCAGCGGCCGCGGCCTGTTCCTGGTCGACAAGATCGCCGACCGCTGGGGCGTGGACCTCCTGCCCCGCGGCAAGACCACCTGGTTCGAAATGCGAACAGGCGACCGCTGACACCTGGCCACGGCCGGTTACCCCGCGCATCCGTACGCCTGGGCGACCGAACTTGGCCACGCCACCCCACGCGCTCACCGCCCGGTGAGGGTGATCGTGCCCCGCATCGCCCCACGCACCCGCCGGCCGCTGCCGGTCCCCGGCACACCGGCTGTTGCGGGCCGGCTCCGGCGTACTCGCCTGCCGCTGTCCGGCCCGCCCCATGCGCCTGTCGGCCGCCTGCCGCCGGGGGCGCCGACTGCTGCGCGCCTCCCCTCCCCGCCGCGAGCGGCACCCCGTATCGCCGGGCCGCGCACCCCCGGCGTTCACCCCGGCGCCGGGCGCCTCACCACGCGGGCACCGTCCCGGTTCTGGCGTACTTGCCTGACGCCGGCCCGTGCGCGCCCGCCCCCTGGACCGCCCGCCGCAAGTTGCCTGGTGCGACCGGCTCGTCCGGACCCCGCGACCCGTCCCCCGGCGCCGACTGGGTGAATCGCCTGATTTTCTGCCGTTTGCCCCTTTAAATGGTGAGGTGACCGCACCCGACCGCCGTACCGCCCTGCGTACCGGCACCGGTCTTCTCGCCGGTGCCGCCTTCGGTTCCGCCTGCTCCGCGCAGGGCGGTGCCGTGCATCCCGTCGCGGCCCGCCCCGCGCCCTCCTCGTCGACGTCCAGCGCCTCGCCGCACGCCGCGGCGCCCGCCCCGCGCCGCTACCCCGGCGTGCCCGCCCAGATCACCCACGGCCCCCGCACCCGGCCCCGGGTCGCGCTCACCTTCCACGGGCAGGGGGACCCGGCGATCGCCCGCGCCCTGCTCACCGAGGCCGAGCGGCGCGGGGCGCGGGTGACCGTCCTCGCCGTCGGGACCTGGCTCGACCAGCACCCCGAGATGGCCCGCCGCGTCCTCGACGGCGGCCACGACCTCGGCAACCACACCCAGCGCCACGTGGACATCAACGCGCTGCCGGAAGCCGAGGCCCGCGCCGAGATCACCGGCTGCGCCGACCGGCTGAAGAAGCTCACCGGCTCCATCGGCACCTGGTTCCGCCCCTCGCGCGCCCCGCGCGCCTCCGCGCTCGTCACCCGGCTCGCCGCCGAGACCGGCTACCCGCACGTCCTGTCCTACGACGTCGACTCCCTCGACTTCACCGCGCCCGGCGCCGCCGCCGTCACCCGCACGGTCCTCGGCGGGGTCCGCAACGGATCCGTGGTGAGCCTGCACTTCGGCTACCGGGACACGGTCGCCGCGCTCCCCGCCGTACTCGACGAACTCGACCGCCGCGGGCTGCGCGCGGTCACCACCACGGAGCTGATCGGCTGATGCACCTGAAGCGAACGACCCGCACCCTGATCGCCGCCGCCGTGCTCGCCGCCCTCGCCGCCTGCGGCGCCCCGGGCGGCGGGCACCCCGCCGACGAGACCACCAAGGCGGCCCACCCCGCCCCGGCGAAGAAACAGAACACCGTGCCCGGCCTGCCCGGCATGCCGCCCGTCCTCGACCCCAAGGACGTCTACGCCGCCGACCGGCCGAACAAACTGTCGCCGGTCGTCAAGGACTTCCCCTCCCGGGTGTACGTGCCCAACACCGAGTCCGACACGGTCACCGTCATCGACCCCAAGACGTACAAGGTCATCGAGACCATCCCGGTCGGCCGCCAGCCGCAGCACGTCGTGCCGTCCTGGGACCTGAAGACCCTGTGGGTCAACAACGACCGGGGCAACACCCTCACCCCCATCGACCCGCGCACCGGCAAGGCCGGCAAGACGGTCGACGTCCACGACCCGTACAACCTGTACTTCACGCCCGACGGCAAGTACGCCGTCGTCATGGCCTCGCTCGACCGGGAGCTGGTCTTCCGCGACCCGCACACGATGAAGCGGATGAAGACCGTCCCCGTCTCCTGCTACGGCGTCAACCACGCCGACTTCTCCACCGACGGCCGCTACTTCATCGTCTCCTGCGAGTTCAGCGGCGAACTGCTCAAGGTCGACACCGCGAAGATGCAGGTCGTCGGCCAGCAGAAGCTGCCGTTCCGCGGCGCCATGCCGCAGGACGTCAAGATCTCCCCCGACGGCAAGAGGTTCTACATCGCCGACATGATGGCCGACGGCATGTGGGTCCTCGACGGCGACAAGTTCACCACGCCCACGCTGCTGCCCACCGGCAAGGGCGCCCACGGCCTGTACGTCAGCCGCGACTCCCGCGAGATGTACGTCTCCAACCGCGGCGAGGGCACCATCTCCGTCTTCGACTTCCGGCAGAACAAGCTCACCAAGAAGTGGCGCCTGCCCCAGGGCGGCAGCCCCGACATGGGCGGCGTCTCCGCCGACGGCAAGGTGCTGTGGCTGTCCGGCCGCTACGACGCCGAGGTGTACGCCATCGACACCCGCACCGGCGAACAGCTCGCCCGCATCAAGGTCGGCAGCGGCCCGCACGGCCTCGCCGTCTACCCGCAGCCCGGCCGCTACTCCCTCGGCCACACCGGCATCTTCCGCTGACCCGCCCTCACCGCGGGCGCAGCAGAGCCTCCGCGCCGACCTGCCGGTAACCGGCCGCCTGGAACGCCCGCGCACTGCGGGCGTTCCCCGGCGCGACCTGCGCCCACAGCGGCTCCCCGGCCAGCTGCCGCGCCGCCCGCACCAGCGCCCGGCCCAGCCCCCGGTGCCGTACCCGCTCGTCGATCTCCACCGACACCTCCAGGCGCCCCGCCACGCCCCGGCCCGTCACCAGCACCCCGCCGTCCGCCGCCCAGGCGCGCACGTCGTCCCGCCGCCGGCGCGCGTACGCGACGCGGGGATGGTCACCCGCCATCTCCGTCAGCGCGATCTCCGGTTCCCCCGGCAGCGGCGTGCCCACCAGCAGCGCGTCGATCGTCTCGGCGGTGCGCCCGGTGCGCTCCATGAGGGCGGCGAGGAAACGCGGGTGCATCGTCGCGGCCAGGGCGTCGCAGTCCAGGGCCCGCAGGGTGTGGTGCACCCACGCCGGGTCCTCGTCGGTGAAGACCACCGAGTGGGCGGTGAAGGACAGCACCCCGGCGTCCCGGGCACTCTCCTGCGGTACGACCCGGGTGGTGCCGTCCGGCGGCGGGAGGACTCCGCGCGCCGCCGCGTCGAGTACGTCCCGCAAGGTCCCCATCGCCGTGCTCCTTGAGTCTCCACCCGCTGGAGGGCCCAGACTCGCAGACATGATCGAAGAGAGCACCGGTCTTTTCACCATCGGCGAGCTGGCCCGCGCCACGGGCCTGACCGTGCGGACCATCCGCTACTGGTCCGACGAGGGCGTCCTGACCCCCGTCGCCCGGTCCGCCGGCGGCTACCGGCTCTACGACGCCGCATCCGCCGCCCGCCTGGAGCTGATCCGCACCCTGCGCGAACTGGGCCTCGGCCTGGACGACGTCCGCAGGGTGCTGGCCGGGGAGCGGACCGTCGCCCAGGTCGCGGCCGCGCACGTGGTCGCGCTGGACGCGCAGATCAGGTCGCTGAAGGTGACCCGGGCGGTGCTCTCGAGCGTGGCCCGCAGGGACTCGAGCGCACAGGAGATGACCTTGATGAACAAACTGGCGCGGCTGTCGGCGGCCGAGCGCAGGCGGATCGTCGACGACTTCATGGCGGAGATCTTCGACGGGCTCGACGCGGCGGACCCGGACATCAAGAACCGGCTGCGGTTCATGACGGCCGACCTGCCCGACGACCCGACGCCCGAGCAGGTGGACGCCTGGGTGGAGCTGGCCGAGCTGATCCAGGACCCGGAATTCAGGGCGCTGATGCGCCGGATGGTCGCGTTCAACGCCGCCGATCGCGGACCGGACGTGCCCGCCGGCTCGTCCCTGTGGTTCATGAGCCGTCTGGTTCAGCTCGCGGGGGAGGCGCTGCGGGCGGGCATCGCCCCCGAGGCGCCCGAGGCGGAGGACGTATTGCGCGGCCTGCTCGGCGACGCCGACCCGGCGGCGGTCCTGGAACGCCTGACGGCAGCCGCCAACGAGCGGGTCGCCCGGTACCGCGAACTGTCCCTGCTCGTGAACGGACTGGACCCGCAGCCGGCCCATAGGGAGGAGTTCGCGTGGGTGGTCGCCGCACTCCGTGTCCGCGCAGGCCGTTAATCTGACCTGCGGCACTACGCCGGAACGAGTAAGAAACGCGACATAAAGGGGCGGATCGGTGGCGGACATCGAGGAAGCACGCAAGCAGTTCGAGCGGATCGACGCGGACGGTGACGGGTTCATCACCGCCGCGGAGTTCAAGTCCGCCCTGGCCCAGCAGGGTGACTGGAACGTCACCGAGTCGGTGGCCGAGGCCATCATCAAGTCCCGTGACCTCAACGGCGACAAGGTGCTGTCCTTCGACGAGTTCTGGGCGCACCTCAACAAGTGACGTGACGCACACGGGGGCGCCCGCCGGTCACCGGCGGGCGCCCCTTCGTCATGCCCGGCGCCGGATGCGCACGCTCCAGCGCCCGTCGCGCCGCTCCAGCACCAGCGGCAGGTCGAAGCACTTGCCCACCTGGTCCCCGGTCAGGACCTCGGCGGCCGGCCCCTGGGCGAGGGCGCGGCCGTCGCGCAGCAGCAGGGCGTGCGTGGTGTGCCCCGGCAGCTCCTCCAAATGATGGGTGACCAGCACCGTCGCCAGCTGCGGATGCTCCCGGCGCAGCGCGTCGAGCGCCTCGATGAGCTGCTCCCGGCCCGGCAGGTCCAGCCCGGTGGCGGGCTCGTCGAGCAGCAGCAGCCGCGGCTCGGGCATCAGCGCCCGGGCGATCAGCGTCCGTCCGCGCTGGCCCTGCGACAGCGTGGGCCAGCGGGCCTCGCGCAGCTCGCCGAGGCCCAGGGTGGCGATCAGCCGGTCCGCGTGCGCCTCCTGCGCGGGCGTCGGGCTCCAGCGGGGCAGCGGCGCCGCCGAGTTGGTCACGCCGGTCAGCACGACGTCCCGCACCCGCAGCGGCCCCGCCGGCGCATGGCGCGGGTCGACGTGGCCGACCCAGGCGCGCAGCTCGCGCAGGTCCACCCGGCCCAGGCGGCGGCCGAGCACCTCGACCGTGCCGTGGGTCGGGTGGACGCGGGCGCCGAGCAGGCTGAGCAGGGTGGACTTGCCGGCCCCGTTGGCGCCGAGCAGCGCCCAATGCTCGCCGGCGCGGACGGTGAGGGAGACCTCCTGGAGGATGGGCCGCCCGTCGCGGACCACATGGACGTCCTCGGCGCGCAGGACCTCGCTCACACGGCCACCGCCCGGTTCGTGGTCGCCGGTACCGCCCGCACCCGGGCCGTGGTTCCGGGCGGTGCGTCGGGCCGGCCGCTCCCGGCGCCAGGGCCGCGGGAGGGGCAGGGGGAGAAGTCGTGGCGGTGGTGCGGCGTCCCGCGCGGCGGGTGCGGACGGGGTACGGCGGTCAGGGTCATCGTCGGCTGCCTCTCGGCCCGGTCGGACGGTGACCGGCAGCACGGCGTCCCGCGGCGGGGCGCCGGTCGTGTCAGACCCCGCCGCGGCGGCCGAGGAGAAGAAGACGGCGCAGCACGGCCGTCACGCTAGCGCCCGGCTCCCCGGACAAGTGGGGCCGTCCGCACTCTGGACGGCCTGCGCGACGGCCCCCGGAACGGCGCGCCCCCGCGCCCACGGCGCCCTTACGAGGCCTGCTTGCGGTACTGCCCCGGCGCCACCCCGTACTCCCGCTTGAACGCCTTGGCGAAGGCGAACTCCGAGGTGTACCCGGCCCGTTCGGCGACCTGGCGCAGCGGCAGGTCCTCCGTGCGCAGCAGCCGCCCCGCCGTCGTCATCCGCCACCACGTCAGATACGCCAGCGGCGGCCTGCCGACCAGGGCGGTGAACCGGCGCGCGAACGCCGCCCGCGACAGGCCGCCCTCGGCGCCGAGCTCCTCCACCGTCCAGGCGCGGGCCGGGTCGGAGTGCAGGGCGTGCAGCGCGGCGCAGACGGCAGGGTCGGCGAGCGCGGCCGCCCAGCCGCCCCGGGGGACGGCGTCGCGCGGCTCGCGCTCCCACCAGGCGCGCAGGATGTACAGCAGCAGCGTGTCCAGCAGCGAGGCGATGATCGTGTACGAGCCGGGCCGGCACCCGGTCAGCTCCTGCCCGAGCAGTTCCACGGCCGCCCGCAGGCCGCCGGTGTCCCCGACCCGCGCCGGCAGATGGACCACCTCCGGCAGCTCGGTGAGCAGAGGGTGGGCACGGCTGCGGTCGAGCAGATACGCCCCGCACAGCATCAGGGTGTCCGGCTCGGGCGCGCCCGGCGGGGGAGGCGGCGGGTCGGGCCAGCGGCCGTCGGGGCCGACCGTGAAGTCCTCCAGCGGGACGTCCGGTGCGCTGGCCAGCGCGTGTCCGCGTCCGTGGGCGAGGAAGACCACGTCCCCGGGGCCGAGCGCCACGGGCTCGCCCTGGGCCGGCAGCAGCCACGCCGACCCGCGCAGCACCACGTGGAATCCGGCCCCGTCGGTGGCCTGGAAGCGGGTCCCCCAGGGACCGTACTTGTACCGCAGGCCGGAGTGCGGCCGCCCGGCGCGCATCGCGGCGACGGCGTCGCTGAGTACGTCCATGCCCGGCACCGTAGCGCGGGACGGGCGTGGGCGAGACGTACGGACAGAAAACCGAGACAGACGGGCATGGATCGTCTCGCCGCGTGGCCGTAGCGTCGACGGCATGTCAACTTCCGCACACAGCGTGCTCTTTCACGAGACCGGCGGTCCCGACGTCCTGGTCGTCGAGGAGACCGAACTGCCCGACCCCGGCCCCGGCGAGGTTCTCGTCCGCGTCGCCGCCGTCGCCCTCAACCGGGCCGAGGCCCTGCTGCGCTCGGGCGGCTACTTCTACCAGCCCACCCTGCCCGCCGCCCGCAACGGCTACGAGGCCGCCGGCACCGTGGAGGCCGTCGGCGAGGGCGTCACCGCCTTCGCGCCCGGCGACCCGGTGCTGAGCGCGGCCAATTTCAGGCTCGACACCCACGGCGTCTACGGCGACCTCGTGCTCCTCCCGCAGGACTCCCTGGTCCCGCGCCCCGAGGGTGTCGACGAGGTCACCGCGGCCGCCGCCTGGCTGACGTACACCACCGCGTACGGCGCGCTGATCGAGCGGGCCCGGACGGCACCCGGCGACCATGTGCTGATCACCGGGGCCTCCAGCGGGGTCGGCACGGCCGCCCTCCAGGTCGCCCGGCGGGCCGGTGCGGTGCCGCTGGCCACCACCCGCACCGAGGCCAAGCGGCAGCGGCTGCTCGACCTGGGCGCGGAACACGTCATCGTCACCGACGGCGAGGACGTGGTGAAGGAGACCCGAAGGCTCACCGGCGGCAAGGGCGCCGAGGTCGTCCTCGACGCGATCGGCGGCCCCGGCTTCGCCACGCTCGGCGCGGCGGCCGCCGAGGACGGCTACCTGATCTGCTACGGCTGGCTGGAGGGGCAGCCCACCGTCCTGCCGATGCAGTGGCCGCTCACCGTCCACGGCTACAGCAACTTCGCCCTCACCGGCACCGCCGAGGGCCGCCGCCGCGCCGCCCACTACCTGGGGTCCGGCCTCGCCGACGGCTCGCTGCGCCCGGTGATCGGCGAGGTCCTCGACGGTCTGGAACGCGTCCGGGACGCCCATCGGCTGATGGAGCGCAACGCACACACCGGGAAAATCGTTGTACGGGTCTGACGGCGCCACCCGTTCGGCCCCCCTTGCGGGGGAATAGCCGGGCAAACCACCGGGTTGTGGCCCGCAAAGCGAACCAGGCGCATCGAACGCGAAGGGCTGAGCAATGAAGATCGGCATCATCGGCGCGGGCAACATCGGCGGCAATCTGACCCGGCGGCTCAGCGCGCTCGGCCACGACGTCTCCGTCGCCAACTCGCGCGGCCCGCAGACGCTCGCCGAGCTGGGCGCGGAGACCGGGGCGACCCCGGTGCGGGTGGAGGAGGCCGCCCGCAACGCCGAGGTCGTCATCGTCACGGTGCCCCTCAAGGCGCTCGCCGACCTGCCGAAGGGCCTGTTCGACGAGGCCGCCGACGGCGTCGTGGTCATCGACACCGGCAACTACTACCCGCAGCGCGACGGGCGGATCGCCGAGATCGAGGACGAGGGCGTCACCGAGAGCCGCTGGACCGAGCGCCGGCTCGGCCACCCGGTCGTCAAGGCCTTCAACGCCACCTTCGCCCAGGACTTGCTGGAGCGCCCGCGGCCCGCCGGCGACCCCGACCGCATGGCGCTGTCCGTCGCCGGGGACGACGAGGCGGCCAAGGCGAAGGTGCGGGCCCTGATCGACGAGCTGGGCTTCGACACCGTCGACACCGGCGGCCTCGACGACTCCTGGCGCCAGCAGCCCGGCACCCCGGTCTACGGCATGCGCGGCGACGTCGAGGCCGTGACGCGGGCCCTGGAGGCGGCGACCCCGGAACGCCCGGCCGACTTCCGCGCCTGAGCCCCGGCGGCGCCGGCCGCGCGGTGCTGGAGACACCCCCTAGGGGGTGGCCCAGTCCCGCAGCGCCGCGCGGTCGGCGAAGCGGGCCACGTCCTGGTCGTGCGGATCGTCGGTGTACTGGTGGAAGCGCCACGAGGCCTTGATGCGGGGCTTGCCCGCGGTGACGTAGTCGGCGATCCACAGGCCGTCGCCGGCGTAGGACGTGGTGTCGACGTTCAGCCAGAAGTGCCGGTTGCAGTAGAGGAGCACCCGGTTGTGCGGGCGCATCTGCTTCAGCGTGCGGAGGAAACGGTCCTTCTCCGCGTTGCTCGCGTGGGTGCCCTCACCCGTCGTCTCCCAGTCCACGGCGAGCAGGTCGCCGGGCCGGTCCGGGGCCTTGCTCAGGAAGTACTCGGCCTGGGCCGTCAGGTTGCCCGGCCACAGGAAGTGGTAGAAGCCGACGACCAGGCCCGCGTCCCGGCCGTGCTTGGTCTGGGCGGCGAGCTTCGGATTGACGTACGAACGCCCCTCCGTCGCCTTGACGAAGACGAAGGAGAGGCCGTCCGTGCCGTACGTGGAGGACTGGTAGGCGCTCACGTCGATGCCGCGCAGCATGGGGGCTCCCGACAGGGTGTGGGGGATCGGGAGGGGATGATGCCCCGGATCCGCTCCCGCTCAACCGCCTGACCGCAAGCGCTCGTTCAGCACTCGATGATGTTCACGGCGAGACCGCCGCGGGCCGTCTCCTTGTACTTCACGCTCATGTCCGCGCCGGTGTCCTTCATGGTCTTGATGACCTTGTCCAGGGACACCTTGTGCGAGCCGTCGCCGCGCAGCGCCATCCGGGCCGCCGTGACCGCCTTGACCGCGGCCATGCCGTTGCGCTCGATGCACGGGATCTGCACCAGGCCGCCGACCGGGTCGCAGGTCAGGCCGAGGTTGTGCTCCATGCCGATCTCGGCGGCGTTCTCCACCTGCTCGGGCGAGCCGCCCATGACCTCCGCGAGCGCGCCCGCGGCCATCGAGCAGGCCGAGCCGACCTCGCCCTGGCAGCCGACCTCGGCCCCGGAGATCGAGGCGTTCTCCTTGAAGAGCATGCCGATCGCGCCCGCGGCCAGCAGGAAGCGGACCACGCCGTCCTCGTCGGCGCCGGGGACGAAGTTGATGTAGTAGTGCAGCACCGCCGGGATGATGCCGGCCGCGCCGTTCGTGGGCGCGGTGACGACCCGGCCGCCGGCCGCGTTCTCCTCGTTCACGGCCATCGCGTAGAGCGTGATCCACTCCATCGCCAGGGCCTTCGCGTCGCCCTCGGAGCGCAGCTTGCGCGCGGTGGTCGCCGCCCGGCGGCGCACCTTCAGCCCGCCCGGCAGGATGCCCTCGCGGGTCATGCCGCGCTCCACGCACTCCCGCATCACCCGCCAGATCTCCAGCAGCCCGGCGCGGATCTCGTCCTCGGTGCGCCAGGCCCGCTCGTTCTCCAGCATGAGGGAGGAGATGGACAGGCCGGTCTCCTTGGTCAGGCGCAGCAGCTCGTCGCCGGTGCGGAAGGGGTACTTCAGCACCGTGTCGTCCAGCTTGATCCGGTCCGCGCCGACCGCGTCCTCGTCGACGACGAACCCGCCGCCGACCGAGTAGTACGTCTTGGACAGCAGCTCCGTGCCCGCGGCGTCGTAGGCCCAGATGGTCATGCCGTTGGCGTGGTAGGGCAGGGCCTTGCGGCGGTGCAGGACAAGGTCGTCGTCGAAGGAGAAGGCGATCTCGTGCTCGCCGAGCAGGTTCAGCCGGCCGGCCGACTTGATCGCCTCGACCCGCTCGTCGGCGGTCTCGACGTCCACCGTGCGCGGGGAGTCGCCCTCCAGGCCGAGCAGGACGGCCTTCGGGGTGCCGTGGCCGTGGCCGGTCGCGCCGAGCGAGCCGTACAGCTCGCAGCGCACGGAGGCGACCGAGGCCAGCACGTCCTCGTTGCGCAGCCGGCGGGCGAACATGCGCGCCGCGCGCATCGGGCCGACCGTGTGGGAGCTGGACGGGCCGATGCCGATCGAGAACAGGTCGAAGACCGAGATGGCCACGGGGAGACTCCTAAGGACGGGGGTGGTGCGGGGGCGCGGGCACCGCGCACGCCGGGTACCCCCAGTGTGCGCGGTGCTTCGCGATGTGTGACTTAACCGTTCAGACCGGGGTAGAGCGGGTGCTTCTCCACCAGCGCCCGGACCCGGCCCTTGAGCGCCTCGGCGTCGTAGGACGGCTTGAGCGCCTCGGCGATCACGTCCGCGACCTCGGCGAAGTCCTCGGCCGTGAAGCCGCGGGTCGCCAGGGCCGGCGTACCGATGCGCAGGCCCGAGGTGACCATCGGCGGGCGGGGGTCGTTCGGGACCGCGTTGCGGTTGACCGTGATGCCCACCTCGTGGAGGCGGTCCTCCGCCTGCTGTCCGTCCAGCTCGGACTCGCGCAGGTCGACCAGGACCAGGTGCACATCGGTGCCGCCGGTCAGGACGTTCACGCCCGCCTCACGGGCGTCCGGCGAGGTCAGCCGCTCGGCGAGGATGCGGGCGCCCTCCAGCGTACGACGCTGGCGCTCCTTGAACTCCTCGGTGGCCGCCAGCTTGAAGGAGACCGCCTTGGCCGCGATCACGTGCTCCAGGGGACCGCCCTGGAAGCCCGGGAAGACGGAGGAGTTCAGCTTCTTGGCGAAGTCCTGCTTGGCCAGGATGATGCCGCCGCGCGGGCCGCCGAGGGTCTTGTGCGTGGTGGAGGTCACGACGTCCGCGAACGGCACCGGGTTCGGGTGCAGCCCGGCCGCGACCAGACCGGCGAAGTGCGCCATGTCGACCCACAGGTAGGCCTCGACCTCGTCGGCGATCCGGCGGAACTCGGCGAAGTCCAGCTGGCGCGGGTACGCCGACCAGCCGGCGATGATCACCTTGGGGCGGTGCTCCTTGGCGAGCCGCTCGACCTCGGCCATGTCGATCAGGCCGTCGTCGCCGACGTGGTACGGGACGACCTCGAACTGCTTGCCGGAGAAGTTCAGCCGCATCCCGTGGGTGAGGTGGCCGCCGTGCGCCAGGTTCAGGCCGAGGATGGTGTCCCCGGGCTGGGCGAGCGCGAACAGCGCGGCCTGGTTGGCGGAGGCGCCGGAGTGGGGCTGCACGTTGGCGTACTCGGCGCCGAACAGCTCCTTGACCCGGTCGATCGCGATCTGCTCGGTGACGTCGACGTGCTCGCAGCCGCCGTAGTAGCGGCGGCCGGGGTAGCCCTCGGCGTACTTGTTGGTCAGCACCGAGCCCTGCGCCTCGAGAACCGCCAGGGGCGCGAAGTTCTCGGAGGCGATCATCTCCAGGGTGGACTGCTGGCGCTGCAGCTCGGCGTCGACCGCGGCGGCCACGTCCGGGTCGAGCTCGTGCAGGGGCGTGTTCAGGGAAGACATGGTGGCGTGGACGACCTCTCAGCCGGCGATGTGGGCGTCGTACTCGTCGGCGGACAGCAGGTCGGCCGGCTCGTCGGAGACGCGCACCTTGAACAGCCAGCCGCCCTCGAAGGGGGCCGAGTTCACCAGGGACGGGTCGTTGACGACGTCCTCGTTGACCTCGGTGATCTCACCGGTCACGGGGGAGTACAGGTCGGAGACGGACTTGGTCGACTCCAGCTCGCCGCAGGTCTCGCCCGCGGTCACCGTGTCGCCGACCTCCGGGAGCTGGACGAACACGACGTCACCGAGCGCGTTCGCGGCGTGCTCCGTGATGCCGACCGTCGACACGCCGTCCTCGGCGGCCGACAGCCACTCGTGCTCCTTGCTGTAACGCAGCTGCTGGGGGTTGCTCATGGCCTGAATTCTCCTGTACGCGCGGGAGTGCTGATGAATGGGGGACTGCTGAAGACGTACGTGACCTGCGGCGATGTGCCCCATGTCACGTCCAGGGCGGACGCGTCGCGGCGCGGGCCCACGACGGGGTCACGGGCGCGGGCCTTACGACAGTGTCACTTCTGGCGCTTGTAGAACGGCAGTGCCACCACCGCGTACGGCTCGTGGCTGCCCCGAATGTCGACGCCGACGCCGGGCGTGCCGGGCGCGGCGTGCGCCGCGTCCACGTAGGCCATGGCGATCGGCTTGCCCAGGGTGGGGGAGGGGGCGCCGGAGGTCACCTCGCCGACGACCCGGCCCTCGGCGACGACCTGGTACCCGGCGCGCGGGACCCGGCGGCCCTCGGCGACCAGGCCGACCAGGACGCGCGGCGGGTTGTCCGCGGCGCGCTCGGCGGCCGCGGCGAGCGCCTCGCGCCCGACGAAGTCGCCCTCCTTGTCGAACTTGACCACGCGGCCCAGCCCGGCGTCGAAGGGGGTGAGCTCGGCGGTCAGCTCGTGTCCGTAGAGCGGCATGCCCGCCTCCAGGCGCAGGGTGTCCCGGCAGGACAGCCCGCACGGCACCAGGCCCGCGGCCTCTCCGGCCTTGGTCAGCGCCTGCCACAGTTCCACCGCGTGCTCCGGCTTCACGAACAGCTCGAAGCCGTCCTCGCCGGTGTAGCCGGTGCGCGCGATCAGCGCGGGCACCCCGGCCACGGTGCCGGGCAGCCCGGCGTAGTACTTCAGGCCGTCCAGGTCGGCGTCGGTGAGGCTCGCCAGGATGCCCGGCGACTCGGGGCCCTGCACGGCGAGCAGCGCGTACGCGTCCCGGTCGTCGCGCACCTCGGCGTCGAAGCCCGCGGCGCGCTCGGTCAGCGCGTCGAGGACGACCTGTGCGTTGGAGGCGTTGGCGACGACCATGTACTCGGTCTCGGCGAGCCGGTAGACGATCAGGTCGTCCAGGATGCCGCCGTCGGCCTGGCAGATCATGGTGTAGCGGGCGCGGCCGGTCTTGACGGCGCCGATGTTGCCCACCAGCGCGTAGTCCAGCAGGGCGGCGGCCTGCGGGCCGGTGACGGTGATCTCGCCCATGTGGGAGAGGTCGAAGAGCCCGGCCTTCGTGCGGACGGCGTTGTGCTCGTCGCGCTCGGAGCCGTAGCGCAGCGGCATGTCCCAGCCGGCGAAGTCGGTCATCGTGGCGCCGAGCGAGCGATGCACGGCATCGAGCGCGGTGTGACGGAGTTCGGTACTGCTCATCGGTCGGTCGTCTCCCAGGGGGCAGGACAGGCGAGGAAGTTCCTCCCCATCTGTCATCGGAACCTGAGAGGTTCGCCCTGACCACTCGAGCGGTCCTGGCTTGCACCTTGGGTGGGACCGCCGGGATGGGCGGCCCGCTTTTCAGATGTGCCTCGCCCGCGCGGTAACGGGGCCTGAGAGATTCAAGGGAGGGACTTGCTCCTTCGGCGCCCCAGCCTCGGGCTGGGAACTCTCCCGCGCGGATTCAAACGGCCGGTATGCAGTTGGCGCGCTCATCATTGCATGCCCGCGCCCGTTTCCGGCAGGCCGCATCTGTAACCGGGTTGTGGCGGTACGCACACGAAAACGCGAGCATCCCGCATTACCTTCTCTTTACGTTAGGTGGGCAGGCCCTACCTGACCCCAGGGGAGGACGATGACGGTGGACAGGACGACGGCGTACGCGACGACCTCGGGCCTCGCGCTGCCCCGGCAGCCCGCCGCGCCCGCGCTCACGGCACGGCCCGCACCCGTGGTGCGGGACCTGCGCGAGCGCGCCGGCCACGGCCCGCACGCCCTGCTCTTCGGCCCCCGCGACGTGGTCGTCGTCACCGGGCTGCCCGGCAGCGGCAAGTCCACGCTGATGCGGCGCGCCGTGCCCGGCGTCCGCGTCGACTCCCAGGACACCCGGGACCGCTTCGACGCGCGCGTGCCCCGCCTGCTGCCCTACGCGCTCTACCGCCCCCTGGTCCGCCTCGCCCACTACGCCGGGCTGCGGCGCGCGCTGCGCGGCGAGGAGGGCGTCGTCGTGCACGACTGCGGCACCCAGCGCTGGGTGCGCGCCTGGCTCGCCCGCGCGGCCCGCCGCCGCGGCGGCACCCTGCACCTGCTCCTGCTCGACGTGCCCCCGCACACCGCGCTGAGCGGCCAGCGCGAGCGCGGCCGCGGCGTCTCCCGTTACGCCTTCCGCCGCCACCGCCGCGCCACCGCCCGGCTCCTCGCGGCCGTCGGGCGCGGCGAGCTGCCCCCGGGCTGCGCCTCGGCCGTCGTCCTCGACCGGGACGCCGCGGACGCCCTGCGCCGGATCGCCTTCACACGCTGAACGGCCGTGCGGTTAGCCTTTTCAGCCACAGCAGCAGCGGTTCGAAGCAGATGGTGGAGAGATGGACTTCCCGGCCGATCTTCCGGCGGACTTCCCGGCCCAGGCGCACCCCCACCCGCACGGCGGATGGCCCGGCAACGAGCTGGAGGAGGTGCTGTCGGCCTCCCTCGGCGTGCCGGGGGCCGGCGGCCGGATCGTGGAGGTCCTCGGCCGCAGCTTCCTGTGGGTGCCGCTGCCCAACGGCGGCGGCCCGCACAGCGGCCCCCTCGACCTGCCCACCACCGAGATCGCCGGCCAGGCCTACGTCCCCGTCTTCAGCTCCGAGGAGCAGTTCCGCCAGGTCGCCGGCTCCCACATGTCGTACACCGTGGCGCCCGCCGTGGAGTTCGCCCGCGGCCTGCCCGCGCAGGTCGGCATCGCGGTGAACCCGGGCGGCGTGGTCGGCGTCCCGCTGCCGCCCGAGGCGGTGGCCGAGCTGTGCCGGGCCGGGCGCACCCCGCTGGACGGCCCCGCGAGCGGCGGCCGGGTCCGGCTGTTCGAGCCGGACTGGCAGGACGACCCCGTCGACTTCCTCGCCGCCGCCTCCGCCGAGTTCGAGGCGACCGGCATCGTGCTCACGGCCCGCCGGTGCCTGGCCGCGATCGAGACGGCCGACCCGGTGATGTTCGTCGGCGTCGAACTCTCCCAGTGGGAGGGCGACCTGAGGAACGCTCCCCTCGACGCCCTGGGCCGGGCCCTGGGCACCACCCCGGCCCCCTGGCCGGTCAACCTGATCCTGCTGGACCTCGCGGGCGAGGACCCGGTGGCGCTCTGGCTCAAGGAGAAGATACGGCCCTTCTACACGAGGGTGGGCTGACCGCCCCCGGCCCCCGGGCCGGGCGCACCGCTCTCCCCGGTCCTCCCCCCGCACCACTTAACCTGGTTTCATAGCTCGGTCGAGGGTGTTGTACGAAAGGGCGATGCGAAGTGAGCGCGAGCGGCACCGCCGCGACCGGCCAGGTCGAGCACATGCTGCGCCAGGTGACGCCCGGGCGGTACGACGCCTATGAGGCGCTCCTCCGCGCCCTCGCCACGCCCGCCGGCGGGCAGGTCTGGATGCTGCTGTGGCACGGCCAGGCCGGCTCCCCGGACGCCCAGTACGGCCTGATGCGGGTCGGCGAGCACGGCTACGCCCCCTGCGTCACCTCCGCCCAGGAGCTGAGCGCCAGCGGCTGGAACCGCTCGTACGAGGTGGTCGACGGCCTGGAGGCGGCCCGCGCCCTCTACCCCGACCGCCACGGCCTGTGGCTCAACCCGCACGCCCCCGGCGGCGGCGTCGGCATCCCCTGGCTGGACCTGCGCCGCATCGCCACCGGCCTGGACCGCCAGCCGGCCGGCCCGCTGCGGCTGTCCGAACCCGGCATCGAGATCCCGCAGTTCTACGCCCTGCTCGCGCAGAACGCGCACCGCACCCCGGCGCTGCGCTCGCTGCGCCGCGCCTGGGTGCAGCCGGCGCTGGGCGCGCCGTACCTCGCCATCGGCCTGGACGTCTACGACACCTCGCCGCCGGCCGTCGACGCCGTACGCGCGATGATGCAGCAGTCGCTCGGCGCGGTGCCGGACGGCCTGCCGGTGTCGACCGTGGTGATGAGCGACGACTACGACCCGGTCGTGCTGTGGATGCGGGCCAACGCCCGCCCCTTCTACGACCGTGAGGCGCACGTCGCCGCGCCCGCGCCCGCCCAGGCGCCGGCGGCCGGCTACGGCTACCCGCCCCCGGCGCCCGGCCGCTACTGACCCCCTCGCGGCCCCTCCCTCGCCCGACGGTCCGTGAGGCGTCCCGCGGGGATCTCCGTGCCGGTCCGTGGAGCCTCCCACTGGGCTTCACCGTGCCGGTCCGTGGAGCCTCCCGCGGGGCTCCGTGGTGACGGACCGTGGGGATGTCGCGGGCCCCGGCGTGACGCACCGTGAATCACCCCCGCGGGCCTCCGCGCGGCGGACCGCGGAGCGCCCCGTGCGCTTCTGCGCGCGTAGATCACAACGGATCGGACACGCGTGTCCGACTCGACCCGGCTTGTCCCCGTCCGGCCCGCGCCACCCGCTGTCCGGATAACGGAAGTCCCCAGACCGCATCACGTTTACGCATCCTTTCATCACCAAGTCTGGTAACCGATCGTCGATGCGTTGAAGACTCCCGCTCCAAGGGGCGGACTCGCCCCTGTGTACGACTGAGTACGACTGAGTACGACGGACTGACCATGCCGCCACCGCGGCAAGTGCGGGCCGGCTACCGCCGGTTGAGAGGGGTCCCTGCCAGATGACGGCACCATTGCACGAGCCGACCGCGGAAGCGGCCCCGAGCGCGGCCGAGGAAGCGGCGGTTGCGACCTCCGGCGCCAAGGCCGTCCAGGGCCGGTCCCTGGGACGGATCGCCTGGGAGCGCCTGAAGCGGGACAAGCTCGCCCTCGCGGGCGGCGTCGTCGTGCTGCTCCTCATCGTCGTCGCCCTGCTCGCCCCGGTGATCACCAGCGTGGTGGGCCAGGACCCGAACGACTATCACGAGAACCTGATCGATCCGCTGTTCGGCACCCCCAAGGGGTCCCTGGGCGGGATGAGCGGGGAGCACTGGCTGGGCGTCGAGCCCGTCAACGGCCGCGACATCTTCGCCCGTATCGTCTACGGCGCGCAGATCTCCCTGCTGGTCGGCTTCCTGTCCGCGATCGTCGCCGTCGTCCTCGGCACGGTCCTCGGCATCCTCGCCGGCTTCTTCGGCGGCTGGGTCGACTCGGTGATCAGCCGCGTGATGGACGGCCTGCTGGCCTTCCCGCAGCTGCTGTTCACCATCGCGCTGGTCTCCGTCATGCCGAACAAGATGCTGGGCCTGTCCGGCACCGGCGTGCGCGTGTTCATGATGGTCGTGGTCATCGGCTTCTTCGGCTGGCCCTACATCGGACGTGTGGTGCGCGGCCAGACGCTCTCGCTGCGCGAGCGCGAGTACGTGGAGGCCGCCCGATCGCTGGGCGCCGGACGGCTGTACATCCTGTTCAAGGAACTGCTGCCCAATCTCGTGGCGCCGATCATCGTCTACACGACGATGATGATCCCCACCAACATCCTCACCGAGGCGGCACTCAGCTTCCTGGGCGTGGGCGTCAAGCCGCCCACGGCCTCCTGGGGGCAGATGCTTTCGAGCGCGATCGACTACTACGACTCCGACCCCATGTACATGGTGGTCCCCGGCGTGGCGATCTTCATCACCGTTCTTGCCTTCAACCTCTTCGGCGACGGCGTGCGCGACGCCCTCGACCCGAAGGGCTCCCGCTGAAGTGCCGTACCCCAAGCGACCCGTGGCAGCACCTGGCACGGGGTCTCTCATCAAATCCGGAGGATCCGAGATCGTGACTACGCAACGCACCTCAGGGCGGCGCAAGCAGGCCATGGCCGCTGCCTTCGTGGTCGCCGGGCTGCTGACCACGGCGGCGTGCGGCGGCGGTGGCAGCGACGACGGTGGCTCGAAGTCCGGTGCCGCCGGCTTCGACGCCGCCAACAACAAGGTCGCCCAGGCCTCGCTGGCCAAGAAGGGCGGCACGCTGAGGTTCGGCGCCGCGCAGGACGCCGACTCCTGGGACACCACGCGCGGCTACTACGGCTTCATGTGGAACTTCTCCCGCTACTACAGCCGCCAGCTGGTCACGAACAAGCCGGCCCCGGGCAAGGAGGGCGCCACCCTCACCCCGGACCTCGCCACCGGTCTGGCCAAGGTCACCGACGACGGCAAGACCTACACCTACACGCTGCGCGACGGGGTCACCTGGGAGGACGGCAAGCCGATCACCTCCAAGGACCTCAAGTACGGCATCGAGCGCATCTGGGCGCAGGACGTCCTCTCCGGCGGCCCGACCTACCTCAAGGACGTGCTCGACCCCAAGGGCGAGTACAAGGGCCCCTACAAGGACACCTCCGCCGACCACCTCGGCCTGAAGGCGATCGACACGCCGGACGACAAGACCATCGTCTTCCACCTGCCGAAGGCCAACTCGGACTTCGAGGAGATGCTGGCCCTCACCTCGGCCTCCCCGGTCCGCCAGGACAAGGACACCAAGTCCAAGTACGGCCTGAAGCCGTTCTCCTCGGGCCCGTACAAGTTCCAGTCGTACAACCCGGGCAAGGACCTCACCCTCGTCCGCAACACCAACTGGAAGCAGGCGTCCGACCCGATCCGCAAGGCGTACCCGGACAAGATCACGGTCACCTTCTTCTCCAACGCCAACGAGCTGGACCAGCGCCTGATCAACGGCGACCTGGACCTGGACATCAACCAGACCGGCATGTCGCCGCAGGGCCGCCAGACGGCGCTCAAGCAGCACAAGGCCAACCTGGACAACCCGACGTCCGGCTACATCCGCTACGCGGTCTTCCCGCAGAGCGTGAAGCCGTTCGACAACATCCACTGCCGCCTCGCGGTGATCTACGGCGCCGACCACGTCTCGCTGCAGACCGCGCGCGGTGGCCCCCTGGCCGGCGGTGACATCGGCACCAACATGCTCCCGCCGTCCGTCGCGGGTGGCGAGGGCCAGAAGTACGACCCGTTCGAGCTCGCCGGCGCCAACAAGAACGGCAACGCCGCCAAGGCCAAGGAAGAGCTGAAGGCCTGCGGCCAGCCGAACGGCTTCAAGACCACCATCGCGGTGCGCAACAACAAGCCGGTCGAGGTGGCCACCGCCCAGTCCCTGCAGGCGTCGCTGAAGAAGGTCGGCATCAACGTCGACATCGACCAGTACGACGGCTCGCAGACCACCGGCATCATCGGCAGCCCCTCGAACGTGCAGAAGAAGGGCTACGGCATCATCATCATGGGCTGGGGCCCGGACTTCCCGTCCGTGCAGGGCTTCGGTCTGCCGCTGTGGGACAGCAAGTACATCCAGCAGAGCGGTAACAACAACTACGCCCTGATCAACGACAAGACGATCGACGGGCTGTTCGACCAGTACGTGAACACGCTGGACGACGCGGGCAAGACCAAGATCGCCACGGAGATCAACCACAAGGTGATGGAGGGCGGCTACTACCTGCCCTTCGTCTTCGAGAAGTTCATCAACTGGCGGAGCGACAACCTGGCGAACGTCTACACCACCGACGGCTACAGCGGTATGTACGACTTCGTCAACCTCGGCCTGAAGAACGCGAAGTAAACCCGGCACACCCGCCGAACGGCACGAAAGGCAGGTGAAGGCCGGCGCGGCGTGATCGCGGGCTCCCGGAAGACCTCCGGGGCCCGCGGTCCCGCGGCGGGCCGTAAGCTGTGCTCGCTTACCTCATCAGGCGGTTGTTCGCCGCCGTAGTGATGCTCGTGGTCATCATCCTGGCCGTGTTCTGCATCTTCTTCCTGATCCCCAAGTGGGCGGGCGTCGACATCGCCCTGAGCTTCGTGGGCAAGCAGGCCGACCCGGCGGCCGTGGAGGGCGTGCGGGAGAAGCTCGGCCTCGGCGACCCGGTCTACCTCCAGGTGTGGGAGTTCTTCAAGGGCATCATCGCCGGCCGCACGTACTCGGGCGGCGGCGACGTGATCCACTGCTCCGCACCGTGCTTCGGTTACTCGTTCAAGAGCGAGCAGGCGGTCTGGCCGGTGCTGACCGACCGCTTCCCGGTGACCCTGGGACTCGCGCTCGGTGCCGCCGTGGTGTGGCTGATCTTCGGTGTCGCCGCCGGTGTCCTCTCCGCCCTGAAGCGGGGCAGCCTGTGGGACCGCGGCGCGATGGTCGTCGCCCTGTCGGGTGTCTCCCTGCCCATCTACTTCACGGGTCTGCTCAGCATCGCGGTCTTCGACATCGGACTGCACTGGGTCAACTCGCAGTACGTGCCGTTCGCTGACAACCCGGCCCGCTGGTTCGAGAGCATGATCCTGCCCTGGGCCACGCTCGCCTTCCTGTACGCGGCGATGTACGCCCGGATCACCCGCGCCACCATGCTGGAGGTCCTCGGCGAGGACTACATCCGCACGGCGCGCGCGAAGGGCCTGAAGGAACAGACGGTCATCGGCAAGCACGCCATGCGCTCCACGATGACCCCGCTGCTGACCATGCTCGGCATGGACCTGGGCGCGCTCATCGGCGGAGCCATCCTGACCGAGTCCACGTTCAATCTGCCCGGCCTCGGCCGTGCCGTGCTCGACGCCATCAAGAACCAGGATCTGCCCATCATCCTCGGTGTCACCCTGATCACATCTCTCGCGGTGCTCCTCGCCAACCTCGTGGTGGACGTCCTGTACGCCGTGATCGACCCCCGAGTGAGGCTGTCATGACCGAACTGAGCAAGACCGGGGCGGCCGTGGGCGAGCCCACCCCCGCCTCGGCGCCGCCGTCGGCCTTCCTCGAAGTGCGCGACCTGAAGGTGCACTTCCCGACCGACGACGGCCTGGTGAAGTCCGTCGACGGGCTCAGCTTCCAGCTGGAGAAGGGCAAGACCCTCGGCATCGTCGGCGAGTCGGGCTCCGGCAAGTCGGTGACCTCGCTCGGCATCATGGGCCTGCACACCGCCGGCCAGTACGGCAAGCGCAAGGCGCAGATCTCCGGCGAGATCTGGCTGGACGGCACCGAGCTGCTGTCCGCCGACCCCGACCACGTGCGCAAGCTGCGCGGCCGGCAGATGTCGATGATCTTCCAGGACCCGCTGTCCGCGCTGCACCCGTACTTCACGATCGGTCAGCAGATCGTGGAGGCGTACCGCGTCCACCACGACGTCGACAAGAAGACCGCCCGCAAGCGCGCGGTCGAGATGCTCGACCGGGTGGGTATCCCGCAGCCCGACAAGCGGGTGGACAGCTACCCGCACGAGTTCTCCGGCGGTATGCGCCAGCGCGCGATGATCGCGATGTCGCTGGTCAACAACCCCGAGCTGCTCATCGCGGACGAGCCGACCACCGCCCTGGACGTCACCGTCCAGGCGCAGATCCTGGACCTGATCCGCGATCTGCAGACGGAGTTCGGCTCCGCGGTCATCGTCATCACCCACGACCTGGGCGTCGTCGCCGAGCTGGCCGACGACATCCTGGTGATGTACGGCGGCCGCTGCGTGGAGCGCGGACCGGCCGAGAAGGTCTTCTACGAGCCCCGCCACCCCTACACCTGGGGCCTGCTCGGCTCGATGCCGCGCCTGGACCGCGAGCAGCAGGAGCGCCTGATCCCGGTCAAGGGCTCCCCGCCCTCCCTCATCAACGTCCCGTCCGGCTGCGCCTTCAATCCGCGCTGCCCGTACGCCGACGTCCCCAAGGACAACGTCACCCGCACGGTCCGCCCCGAGCTGGCCGAGGTCGGCAGCAAGCACTGGGCCGCCTGCCACATGAGCAGGGAGCAGCGGGAGCGTATCTGGACCGAAGAGATTGCGCCGAAGCTGTGAGCGAGAACTCCAAGGACACGGACGTGACCCTGCCCGCCCAGAGCGACGGCACGAAACCGCGGGCCGCCGGTGCGGCCACCCTCACCAAGGACGCCGCCGAGGGCGACATCCTGCTGAAGGTGACGGGGCTGCAGAAGCACTTCCCGATCAAGAAGGGCCTGTTCCAGCGGCAGGTCGGCGCGGTCCACGCGGTGGACGGCATCGACTTCGAGGTGCGCCGCGGCGAGACCCTGGGCGTGGTCGGCGAGTCCGGCTGCGGCAAGTCGACGATGGGCCGGCTGATCACCCGGCTGCTCGAACCGACCGGCGGCACCGTCGAGTTCGAGGGCAAGGACATCACGCACCTCGGGGTGGCGGGCATGCGCCCCATGCGCCGCGACGTGCAGATGATCTTCCAGGACCCGTACTCGTCGCTGAACCCGCGCCACACCATCGGCACCATCGTCGGCGCCCCCTTCAAGCTCCAGGGCGTCACGCCCGAGGGCGGCGTCAAGAAGGAGGTGCAGCGGCTGCTGTCGGTGGTCGGGCTCAACCCCGAGCACTACAACCGCTACCCGCACGAGTTCTCCGGCGGCCAGCGCCAGCGCATCGGCATCGCCCGCGCGCTCGCCCTGAGCCCCAAGCTCGTGGTGGCCGACGAGCCGGTCTCCGCGCTGGACGTGTCGATCCAGGCCCAGGTGGTGAACCTGCTGGACGACCTCCAGCAGGAGCTGGGCCTGACGTACGTGATCATCGCGCACGACCTGTCCGTCGTGCGGCACGTGTCGGACCGGATCGCGGTGATGTACCTCGGCAAGATCGTCGAGCTGGCCGACCGCGACCAGCTGTACCGGTCGCCGATGCACCCGTACACCAAGGCGCTGATGTCGGCGGTGCCGATCCCGGACCCGCGGCGCAAGAACGCCAAGAGCGAGCGCATCCTGCTCAAGGGCGACGTGCCCTCGCCGATCTCGCCGCCGAGCGGCTGCCGCTTCCACACCCGGTGCTGGAAGGCGACGCAGATCTGCGCGACGACCGAGCCGCCGCTGGCCGAGCTGCGGCCGGGGCAGCGGGTGGCCTGCCACCACCCGGAGAACTTCGAGGACCAGCAGCCGCAGGACACCGTCCTGCTGACCGTGGCCAAGGAGGCCGCGGAGCTGGTGGCCGACGAGGTCCTCGCCGAGTCGGCGGAGACGTCGGCGGCGGTGGCGGCCGAGGTGGCCCAGGACACCGCCGGTGAGGAGGCGACGGAGACGTCGTCGCCGGCCGCTGCGGACGCGGTCGAGCCGGAGGCCGCCGCGGAGGCCGCCCCGTCGGAGGCCGGGGAGCCGGAGGCCGCGGAGGCGGACGCCGGGGAGCCGGCCGCCGCGGAGACGGACGGCGAGGAGCCGGGCGCCGCAGAGCCGGGCGCCGCGGAGCCGGGCGCCGCGGAGGCGGACGCCGCGGAGACGGACGGCGACGCGCCGCAGGCCGCCGCGGAGTCCGGCGGGGACGCCCCGGCCGCCGGCGGGCAGGACGCCACGGGGAAGTCCGGGAAGCCCGAGGGCAAGTCCCAGGGCAAGTCCGACACGTAGCCGCTCAGGGGGCGTGCGCCTTGCTTTGCCAGGTGCACGCCCCGCGGCACGTCAGAATGTTCGGGTGATCCCGCAGCTTTTCAGCCCCTCCGTCCAGCACACGCTCGACCTGGTCGGCATCTTCGTCTTCGCCATCTCCGGTGCGCTGCTGGCCGTGCGCAAGAACTTCGACGTGTTCGGCATCGCCGTCCTCGCCGAGGTCACCGCGCTGGGCGGCGGACTGTTCCGGGACCTGATCATCGGCGCGGTGCCGCCGGCCGCCTTCACCGACCTCGGCTACTTCCTCACCCCGCTGCTCGCCGCGCTCGTGGTCGTCTTCCTGCACCCGCACGTCGAGCGGATCCAGGCGGCCGTGCTCGTCTTCGACGCGGCCGGCCTCGGCCTGTTCTGCGTCGCCGGGACGACGAAGGCGTACGCCTACGGGCTGGGCCTGACCGCCTCGGCCACCCTGGGACTGGCGACCGCCGTGGGCGGCGGCGTGCTGCGCGACGTGCTCGCCAACGAGGTGCCGTCGCTGCTGCGCTGGGACCGCGACCTGTACGCGGTCCCGGCGATCGTCGGCTCCACCATGGTCGCCCTGTGCATCCGCTACGACGCGCTCACCCCCCTGGCCAGCGGCCTCGCCGCCCTCACCGCGTTCGTCCTGCGCCTGCTGGCGATGCGGTTCCACTGGCGGGCGCCGCGCGCGTGGAACCGCCGGTCGACGGTCACGGAGGAGTAGGGGAGCGGGGGAGCCGGGGCGACCGGGGCCGGGGCTACTCCTTGCGCCCGGCGGCAGCCCGCGACGGGCTCCCGCTGGCCAGCTCCGCCCGGGTGGAACCGGCGCCGCCGGACTTCGACGGGGGAGCGGGCGGCGTGTGGTCCCGGACGCCGTGCTTGCCCATCTGCACCGACAGCCAGCGGAAGACGGTGTCCACCTGGGGCTTCCACAGCGCCATCGTGTGCCCGCCGGCGGTCCGCGGCAGGTAGACCACGTGCACGGTCGTGGGCGCCTTCGCGGCCTGCTTCAGCGCCAGGGCGGCCTCGTAGCCGTCGCGCGGCTGGCCGGAGAGGTAGAGGGCGATCTGCGGCGGCACCTTGGCCCTGCGCAGCAGCACCAGCGGGTTGTTCGCGGCGCGCAGCGCGGGCGTCTGCGCGGCGAGGGAGTTGCTCTCGCCGATCGGGTCGTTGTAGCCGGACAGACTCACGGCCGCCCGGTAGCGGTCGGGGTGGGCGACGGCGAGCTTGGCCGCGCAGTGCGCGCCCGCGGAGTACCCGGCGACCGCCCAGCCGCCCGGCGCCGGCTGGGTGCGGAAGTTGTCCATGACCATCTTCGGCACGTCGACGCTGAGCCAGGTGTCGGCGTTGACGGTGCCGGGGATGTTGGCGCAGCCGGTGTCGACGCCGGCCAGCAGGTTGGTGCGCGGCGCGACCAGGATGAACGGAGCGACCTCGCCGGAGCGCATCAGCGGCAGCAGCTGCTCGTGCGCCTTCATCGAGCCGAACCAGGCCTTCGCCGAGCCGGGGTAGCCGGGCAGGACCTCGACGACCGGGAACCTGTAGTGCCGCCAGTTGGGCAGGCTGTACTGCGGCGGCAGCCAGACGTAGACCTCGGCGTCCACCCCGGACACCTGTCCCTTGAGCTGCGTGACCTGCACCCCGCCGGCCGCGCGCATCCCGGGCCCGGTCGCGGGGCTGAACTTCTGCTTCACCTTGGGCAGCTTGTCCAGGGCGATGTTGCCGGTGCCGTTCGCGCCCAGGTCGGCGGCCTGGTGGACGTGGTCGCCGGTGCCGAGCAGGTCGTCCCAGTTGTCGTACAGGTTGTTGGAGTTGTTGACCAGGACGAACACCAGGGCCACGGCGGTGCCCTGGGCGAACAGCAGCATCAGCAGCCGGGCCGCGGCGCGCAGGGCCTTCGGTCCGCGCAGCCGTGACCACAGGACCAGAGGAACGAGCACGGCCACCACGGCCAGCACGATCAAGAGGTAGAGGAACGGAGTCCCGGTGAGGCTCATATCCCTAGAGAGGGCGATAACGCCCAGAAGGTTTACGGACCAGTACGGACACTTACCGTTTAATTGCCGAAGCCTCACCTGGGCGGCGGTGCGTCAGGCCGTTCGAGCGGAGAAAAGCTACCGCTTAGTAGTTAGCTGTTGTACCGTTCATGGCATGCCAGAAGCAGCTTCCGAAGCCGCCCGCCGGGCCACGATCGGCGACAGCGAGTTCGACCGCGACACCGCCGTCACCCGCCGCGCCCCCGGTGTCCACGACATCGACCTCTCGGCCGGCTGGACGATCATCAACGCCGTCAACGGCGGCTATCTGCTGGCCGTGCTCGGCCGGGCCCTGGCCGACACCCTGCCGCACCCGGACCCCTTCACCGTCTCCGCGCACTACCTCACCGCCTCCCAGCCCGGCCCCGCGGTCATCCGCACCGACGTCGTGCGCGCCGGGCGGACCCTGTCCACCGGGCAGGCCTCCCTCTTCCAGTACGACGACGAGGGCCGCGAGGTGGAGCGCATCCGCGTCCTCGCCTCCTACGGCGACCTGGCCGCGCTCCCCGACGACGTGCGCACCACGGCGAAGCCGCCGTCCCTGCCGCCCATGGAGCACTGCTTCGGACCCGAGGACGGCCCGGCCCCGGTCGAGGGCAGCTCCGCCATCACCGACCGGCTGATGCTGAAGCTGGACCCCGCCACCCTCGGCTGGGCGCTGGGGCAGCCGTCCGGCAAGGGCGAGATGCGGGCCTGGTTCGGCCTGGCCGACGGCCGCGACCCCGACCCGCTCTCCCTGCTGCTCGCGGTGGACGCCCTGCCGCCCACCGCCTTCGAGATGGGCCTCAAGGGCTGGGTGCCCACGGTCGAGCTGACCGTCCACGTGCGCGCCCGCCCGGCCTCCGGTCCGCTGCGGGTGGCCATCACCACCCGCAACCTCGCCGGCGGCTTCCTGGAGGAGGACGCCGAGGTCTGGGACAGCGCGGACCGCCTGGTCGCCCAGTCCCGCCAGCTGGCCCGGGTCAGGCTCGGCTGAGCGGGTCCCGGCCCAGCCAGGCCGCGAGACGGGTGTAGTCGTCCGCCCCCTCGGGAGCCGGCCGCACCCGCTCGAACGGCGTGTCGCCGCCGCGGGGCTCCTCGGGCAGCACCCGCCGGGCCGTGGCCAGCGCGAAGGCGGCCGGCTCCGGGTCGAGCGGGAGCGGGTGCCCGACGGCCTCGGACAGGTCCCAGGTGTGGGTGACGATCTCCATGACGTACCCGGACAGCGCCTGCCACCCGGGCACCTCGCCCCACGGCACCCGCACCGCCGACGCCATCCGCGCGTCGGGCTCCCAGGCCTTCAGCGCGCGGCTGCGCACCTCGTCGTAGGCCTCCGGCCAGCCGGCGTCCTCCACCCCCTCGGCGAACGGGTGCACGGCCATGCCGTCGCCGCCCTCGCCGATCACCGCGATCCGCAGCGTGCCGCCGACCATGTGGCTCAGCAGCCGCCGTACGTCGAACTCGGTGCACGGGGTGGGCCCGTCCAGCTGCCCGGGCCGGACGGTGCGGATCAGGGCGGCGGCCTGCTCGGTGGCGCGGGCGTAGACGGGGCGCGGGTCGATGGCGTTCATCGCATACCTCTCTGTCGGTCGGTACGCCGATGCTCGGCCCCTAACCTGACAGTTCCCGTCAGCATTTGCAGGCGGCTCTCCCGGGGCGCGATCCTGGGGCCGTGAAGTCCGACCGCCTGCTGTCGATCCTGCTGCTGTTGCAGACCCGCGGCCGTGTCCCCGCGCACGAACTCGCCGAGCGGCTGGAGGTGTCGGTGCGCACGATCTACCGCGACATCGAGGCGCTGTCCGCCGCCGGCGTCCCCGTCTACGCCGACCGCGGCCGGCACGGCGGCATCCGGCTGCTCGCCGGCTTCCGCACGGACGTCACGGGCCTGACCGCCGACGAGTCCCGGGCCCTGTTCATCCTGGCCGCCCAGGGCGCGCACGCGGCGCTCGGGCTGGACGCCGCGCTGGGCTCGGCCCTGCGCAAGGTGATGGCCGCGCTGCCGGCCCCGCACCGCCCGGCCGCCGAGGTGACCAGCCGGCGCATCCTGGTCGACGCCACCCGCTGGCGCGGCGGCCCGCGGCAGGCCTCCGACCTGGACGTGCTGCAGGACGCCGTGTTCGCCGACCGCCGCCTCAGGCTGCGCTACCGGCACAGCGGCGCGAGCGAGCCGCGCACCTACACCGTCGACCCCTACGGCCTGGTGTCCAAGGCGGGCGTCTGGTACCTCGTCGCGGACCGGCGGGGCGCGCCCCGGCTGTTCCGCGCCGACCGGGTGCGCTCGGCGACCCTGCTGGACGATCCGGTGCGGCGGCGGCCCGGGGTCGAACTCGCCGACGTCTGGGAGGTGCTGCGCCGCCAGGTGGAGGAGCGGCCGGGCGGCCTGGAGGTGGTCGTCCGGGTCCGGCGCGACCGGCTCGACATGTTCCTGCGGCTGACGGCCTCCGCGCTCGTCGCGCTCCCCGACGACGACGGCCGCGGCGACTGGGTGACGGCCCGCCTGTCGTACGGCGTCGTCGCCGAGACCCGCCAGCTGCTCGCCTTCTCCGACCGCGTCGAGGTCCTCTCCCCGCCCGAGGCCCGCGAGGAACTGGCCCGGGCGGCACGGTCCGTGGCGGCCCTGTACGACGGCGGCTGAGCCCGGCCGGGCGGGCCGGTGCCGGAGCCCGGCCGCCGGTCGGCCGGGCCGGTGCCGGCGGCTGAGTTCCGGTCAGTCGAGCCAGTGCCGGCGGCCGATGGTGATGAGCCGCATCTGCCGGGTCGCGACCTCGGTGACCCGCTCCCGTTCCCCGGCGGGCCCCTCCAGGGACTCCAGGAACAGGGAGGCGGTGATGAGCATCTGGTCGACGTAGAGCGTGGCGAGCATCAGCAGGTCGTCGTCGCTCCAGCCCCGCGAGACCGGGTCCTTGGCCAGCTCGGCCTTCACCTCCTCGGCGAACCGGGCCAGTTGGTCACGGATGGCCTCCCGCACCGGCTGCACCCCGCCGTGTCGTTCCCGGGCGATAAACCGGACATGTGCGGGGTACGCGTCCACATGACGGGCGATCAGTTCTACGGCGCGCACGATGCGTTCCTCGTGGTCGCCCGCCGTGGACACCGTGGTCCGGATCATCGGATGGAGGCTGCCCAGCGCCTCCTCGACCAGCGCCACGCCCAGATCCGCGATGGAGCGGAAGTGGCGGTAGAAGGCGGTCGGGGCGACGCCGACGGCGCGGGTGACCTCACGCAGACCCACGCTGCTCAGGCTCTGGTCCGCCAGGAGTCCGAGCGCCGCGTCCAGGAGCGCCTGCCGGGTCTTCTGTTTCTGGGCCTGCCGGATGCCGAGGGTGTGACTCATGCCATGCAGTTAACAACTGTTCTCCGGAATTGGAAAGCCGTCCGGCGCGCTAGACTAAGGAGTCAGTGAACAACTGTAACTACAACCGTTCACCGAAACTTCACGAGAGCATCTCGGAGGGGGATTCATCCCATGCTCTTCCTCGTAGCGGCCCTTCTGCTCCTCGGTGTGGTCATGGGCACCGTGGCCCACGCGCCGCTGTCCTTCACCGCCGTCGCGGCCGTCGTCATCGCGGTCTGGCTGGCCGTCTTCGCCGTCCGCGAGCGCCACGCCCGCCGGCGCGGCACACCGACCCGGTGACCGCCCGCCCGTCCGCCACCACCGCCAACTCCGATCGTCGGGAGCCCACCATGCAACTGACCGCACCGGCCGAACGCCGCACCGGGACCCGCGACACCGAGGGCATGGCCGTCGCCTCGTTCGTCCTCGGCCTGCTGGGTCTGCTCGTCCTCAACCTCTTCCTCGGCCCCATCGCCATCGCCCTGGCCTCCGTCGCCCTGTGGCGCGGCACGCCTCGCCGCGGCCGCGCGTACCTGGGCCTGGCCCTGGGTGTCGCCGACCTGATCGTCCTCGTCGCCTTCATGCAGGCCGACCACTCGGTGTCCTGGAGCTTCTAGCGGACGCAGGGCACGGCCGTGGAGCCGTGAGCGGGCGTACGGCACGGTCGCGCGCCGCCGGCGCCCTGCGTGGCCGTGGCGCGACGCACCGCTGAAGCCGGCCGGGGCGGCCCCGTAGAATCGGCGTCACCATGGCTTACCTCGACCACGCCGCGACCACGCCGATGCTCCCGGAGGCGGCAGAGGCCCTGACCGCCCAGCTGGGCGTCACGGGCAACGCCTCGTCCCTCCACGCGTCCGGCCGCCGGGCACGCCGCACCGTCGAGGAGGCCCGCGAGACCCTCGCCGAGGCCCTCGGCGCCCGCCCCAGCGAGGTGGTTTTCACCTCCGGCGGCACCGAGGCCGACAACCTCGCGGTCAAGGGCCTGTACTGGGCTCGCCGCGACGCCGACCCGGCCCGCACCCGGGTCCTCGCCAGCCCCGTCGAGCACCACGCCGTCCTGGACGCCGTGCACTGGCTCGGCGAACACGAGGGCGCCACCGTCGAGTACCTCCCGGTGGACCGCTACGGCCGGGTCCACCCCGACGCGCTGCGCGAGGCGATCGCCCGCAACCCCGGCGACGTCGCCCTGGCCACGGTCATGTGGGCGAACAACGAGATCGGCACCCTGCTGCCGATCCGTGAACTCGCCGAGGTCGCCGCCGAGTTCGGCGTCCCGCTGCACTCCGACGCGGTCCAGGCCTTCGGCCAGGTCCCGGTCGACTTCGCCGCCTCCGGCCTCGCCGCGATGACCGTGTCCGGCCACAAGATCGGCGGCCCCTACGGCATCGGCGCGCTGCTGCTCGGCCGCGAGTACAGCCCCGTGCCCGTCCTGCACGGCGGCGGCCAGGAGCGCCACGTCCGCTCCGGCACGCTCGACGTCCCCGCGATCGCCTCCTTCGCGGTCGCCGGCAGGCTCGCGGCCGAGCAGCGGGAATGGTTCGCCCGCGAGATCGGCGCCCTGCGCGACCAGTTGATCGAAGCGGTGCGGGCGGCCGTGCCGGACGCCCTTCTGGGCGGCGACCCGGCGCCCGAGGGCCGGCTGCCGGCCAACGCCCACTTCACCTTCCCCGGCTGCGAGGGCGACTCCCTGCTGCTCCTGCTGGACGCCCAGGGCATCGAGTGCTCCACCGGCTCCGCCTGCACCGCGGGCGTCGCCCAGCCCAGCCATGTCCTGCTCGCCACCGGCGCCGACCCCGACCTGGCCCGCGGCACTCTGCGCTTCTCCCTCGGCCACACCTCCACCGAGGCCGATGTCGAGGCGCTGGCGAAGGCCATCGGCCCCGCGGTGGAACGGGCCCGCGCGGCGGGCCTCACCTAGGACCGGCCCCGGACACGCGAGCCGGCCCGGACACGCGAGCGACCTACGAGACGGGTTCCCTTCGCCGGTATTGCCCGGATCAGGTGCTGGGGGTCGCCTTCCGGTCGGAAACCTTCCGGCCTCTCAGCCCGACCGTCGACGTCGGCCTCAGCGGAAGCCGGGGCTTCACGCTCAAGTCGGCTACTCCGGTCGGACTCCCTCACTCGCCTCGTAGGCCTGTATTCAGAATAGAACGCCCGAAGCGGGGCGGAAGGGGTGAAGTCCGGCTTTTTTCGCCGCTCATGCCGGAGCGGTGCTCGCCCGTCGCACCAGCCCCAGATAGCGCTCCCAGTCCCAGTGCGGCCCGGGGTCCGTGTGGTCCGTGCCCGGCACCTCGACATGGCCGATGATGTGCTCCCGGTCGACGGGTATGCGGTACCGCCGGCAGATCCCGGCCGTCAGCCGCGCCGACGCGGCGTACATCGCGTCCGTGAAGTCCTGCGGGCGGTCCACGAACCCCTCGTGCTCGATGCCGACGCTGCGCTCGTTGTACTCCCGGTTGCCCGCGTGGAAGGCCACGTCCAGCTCGCGGATCATCTGCGTGACCCGCCCGTCCTTGCGGACGATGTAGTGCGCTGCCGCCTTGTGGCCCGGGTCCTGGAACACCTTCACCGCGCTGCCGTAGCCGCCCTGTGTGACATGCACGACCACCCGGTCGATCGGGTAGTCGTCGGGGCGGTCGGCCCGGCGGTAGTTCGCCGTGGACGCCGCCACCCACAGGGCGCCCCGGAAGTCCACCGCGCCCGCCACCCGCGGCTTCTCCACCCCCGGCAGCCGCCACCACAGATGCGCCAGCTCGTCCCGGGCCAGCAGCCCGGTGCCCACGGCGGCCGCCGCACCGCCGAGGAGCAGGGCGCGCCGCCCGATCCGCCGGTCCGTGTCGCTCTTCGCCTCCCCCATATGAGCGTGAACGCATATCCGGCGGTCCCGGTTCCCGCGCCCCCGTACCCTGGAGGGGCTATGACTGACACCCCGCAGCGCACCCGCCCCCTCCGCGTCCTGGCCGCCATGTCGGGCGGCGTCGACTCCGCCGTCGCCGCGGCCCGTGCCGCCGAGGCGGGCCACGACGTCACCGGCGTGCACCTCGCGCTCTCCGCGAACCCGCAGTCCTTCCGCACGGGCGCGCGGGGCTGCTGCACCATCGAGGACTCCCGGGACGCCCGCCGCGCCGCGGACGTCATCGGCATCCCCTTCTACGTGTGGGACCTCGCCGACCGCTTCCGCGAGGACGTCGTCGAGGACTTCGTCGCCGAGTACGAGGCCGGCCGCACCCCGAACCCGTGCCTGCGCTGCAACGAGAAGATCAAGTTCGCGGCGCTGCTCGACAAGGCGCTCGCGCTCGGCTTCGACGCCGTCTGCACCGGCCACTACGCCAAGGTGATCGTGCGCGAGGACGGCACCCGCGAGCTGCACCGCGCCTCCGACATGGCCAAGGACCAGTCGTACGTGCTCGGTGTGCTGGACGACCGGCAGCTGGCGCACGCGATGTTCCCGCTCGGCGACACGGTCACCACCAAGGAGGAGATCCGCGCGGAGGCCGAGCGCCGGGGCCTGGCCGTCGCCAAGAAGCCCGACTCGCACGACATCTGCTTCATCGCCGACGGCGACACTCAGGGCTTCCTCGCCCGGCGCCTGGGCAAGGCCGAGGGCGACATCGTCGACGAGTCCGGCACCAAGCTCGGCACGCACGAGGGCGCGTACGGCTTCACCATCGGCCAGCGCAAGGGCCTGCGCATCGGCACCCCGGCGCCCGACGGCAAGCCCCGGTACGTCCTCGACATCTCCCCGGTGACCAACACCGTGACGGTCGGCCCGGCCGACGCCCTCGACGTCACCGCGCTCACCGCGATCAAGCCCCGCTGGTGCGGCACCGCGCCCTCCGGCCCCGGCACGTACACCGCCCAGCTGCGCGCCCACGGCGGCGAGACCGAGGTGAGCGCGGAACTCGTCGACGGCGAGCTGCGGGTCACCTTCGCCGAGCCGGTCCGCGGCGTGGCCCCCGGCCAGGCCATCGTCCTGTACGACGGCACGCGCGTGGTGGGCTCGGCGACGATCGCCGCGACCACGCGCGCGACGGCGGACGTGGCCTGACCCGCACGCACGGCGAGCCTGACGCGGGCGCACGGGACGGCCCGCGAGGTTCCGACGCCGCCGCGCGGCCGCCTAGGCGCAGAAGAACTCCGTCAGCACCGGGCCCAGGACGTCCGGCTCCACCATGTGGGTCTGGCCCTCCAGGACGCGGAAGTCGCCGCCGGGTGCCGCCTCGGCGACCGCGCGGTTCGCCTCGCGCATCCACGCCGGGCTCGCCCCGCCGGCGACCACCAGCAGGGGCGTGGTGACCTCGGCGACCCGGTCGTGGGGGAGCAGCCCGTCGCCCATGACCTCGGCGTCGTGGGCCAGGCTCGGGGCGATCGCCTCCATCCCGGCCCACATCGGGGACTGCCGCGCACCCCGGATGACCTCCTCGCCGAGGCCGGTCAGCCGCAGGAACAGCTCCACCGCGTCCCCGCGCCGCCCGTCCGACAGCGCCGCGGTCAGGTCGCGCCGGTACGCGGCGTGCCGCTCCGCGCCGCCCTCCAGGAAGTCCGCGAACGGCACCTCGTAGACCCCGGCCTGACGCACCGGCAGTCCGCTCGCCGCCGCCCGGAGCACCAGCGCGCCGCCCGAGGAGACGCCGAACAGGGCCGCCTCGCCGCCCAGAGCGTCGATCAGCGCGGCGAGGTCCTCGACCTCCCGTTCCACCGCGTACGGCTCCGTGTCGCCGCTCTCGCCGCGGCCCCGCCGGTCGTACACCACCGCCGTGCAGTGCCGCGCCAGTCGCTCGGCGAGCGGGGCCAGCGTGCCGCCGGTGGACATCGCGCCGCTCACCAGGACGACGGCCGGGCCGTCGCCGTAGCGCGTGCCGGCGATGCGGGTTCCGTCGCGCGACACCACCGTCAGCCCGGTCCGGCCGTCCTGATTCTCCTTCTCCTTCTTCTCCATGGCAGAGCAGACTGCCGCAGAAGGAGCGGTCAGACGGTCACGACACTTCCACCTCGTAGAAGCAGAGGTGGTTCGCGATCTGCGCCACGTCCGGTTTCGGGTCCGGGTAGGACCACACGAGGTCGGGCGCGCCGGGCAGCGACCAGTAGGACGCCGTGCCCTTGAACGGGCAGTAGGTGTGCGTGTCGGAGGGGGTCAGGAGGTCCAGCCGGACGTCCTCGGCGGGCAGGTAGTAGCGCGGCGGGCAGCCGGTCTCCCGCAGCACGAGCGCGCGGTCGCTCTCCGCCAGGACGTGACCGTCGTGCACCACGCGCACGTGCCGGTCGCTGAGCTCGATGGTGATGGTGTGTCCCTGGGCCATACAGGGGGAGCGCTTCCCGGGCGCCGCTTCTTCCCGCGTACGGTGGACGGCATGCGTATCTGCGTCTTCCTCTCCGCCGCCGACCTCGACGACCGCTACACCACTCCCGCCCGGCAGTTCGCCGAACTGCTCGGCAAGGGCGGCCACACCCTCGTCTGGGGCGGCTCGGACGTCGGCCTGATGAAGGTCGTCGCCGACGGCGTGCACGAGGCCGGAGGACGGCTGTGTGGGGTCTCCGTGGACTTCCTGGCGGCCAAGGTCCGCCCGGGCGTCGACGACATGGTGATCGCGAAGGACCTCGCGGAGCGCAAGCGGCTGCTGCTGGAGAAGGCCGACGCGGTGGTGATCATGGTGGGCGGCACGGGCACGCTCGACGAGGCCACCGAGATCCTGGAGCTGAAGAAGCACGGCCACACCGACAAGCCGGTGGTGCTGCTGAACACCGAGGGCTTCTACGACGGCCTCAAGGAGCAGTTCCGCCGCATGGAGGACGAGGGCTTCCTGCCCCGCCCCCTCAACGAGCTGGTCTTCTTCGCCGAGGAGCCGGTGGGCGCCCTGGCCTACCTGGAGGAGAGCCAGGGCATCGCCTGACCCGGCGCGCCCCGGCGCCGCCCGGCGGGTGCGGCGGCCGGCTGGCGCCGCCCGCGGGCGAGGCCGCCCGGCCGGGCCTCCAGCAGCGCCCGTACCGGCGTCGCGCGGAGCCGCCCGGCCCGGCGTCGGGCGGTGGCCGCGGGATGCGAGCATGGCGGGCATGGCTACACATGTGATCACCGGGGCCGGTTCCGGCATCGGCGCGGCCGTCGCCCGCCGGCTGCACGCGCGCGGCGACGAGCTCGTGCTGCACGCGCGCGACGCGGGCCGCGCCAAGGAGCTGGCCGCCGAGTTCCCCGGCGCGAAGACCCTGGTCGGCGACCTCGCGGACCCCGACAAGCTGTCGTGGGCGCTGTCCCACCAGTCGCTGCCGGACCGCGTGGACTCGCTGCTGCACATCGCGGGCGTCGTCGACCTCGGCCCGGTCGGCGACCTCACCCCGAAGTCCTGGCGCCACCAGCTGAACGTCAATCTGATCGCGCCCGCCGAGCTGACCCGGCTGCTGCTGCCCCAGCTGCGCGCCGCCCGCGGCCACGTGATCTTCGTCAACTCCGGCGCCGGCCTGAACGCCCACGCCGAGTGGTCGGCGTACGCCGCCTCCAAGCACGGCCTGAAGGCCCTCGCCGACTCCCTGCGCCAGGAGGAGCACGGCAACGGGGTGCGCGTCACCTCCGTCTACCCCGGCCGCACGGCCAGCCGCATGCAGGCCAAGGTCCACCAGCAGGAGGGCAAGGAGTACGACCCGCAGCGCTGGATCGACCCGGAGTCGGTGGCCACGACGATCGTCATGGCCCTCGACCTGCCCCGCGACGCGGAGGTCAACGACCTGACGGTGCGACCCGGGCGGTGAAATCACCGGCGGCCGCTGCGTAGGCTTCCGGCGTGAGCGAAAACAGCCAGTTCAGCTTCGGTGCCGCCACCGGGGTCGGGTCGATGCCCGGCGGGGACGCCCGGGAGGCCGTCAAGACCGTCACCGGTTCCTTCGAGGACTTCCCCCATCTGCCCGAACTGCCCGGTCGCGGGCCCGGCGCGGACATGATCGGGCGGACCGCCGGGATGCTGGTCGAGCTGTACGCGCGGGTGGAGCCCAGCGGCTGGCGCCTCGGCGACCGGCCGGGCCGTGACACCAAGCGGGCCCGGTCCTGGCTCGGCGAGGACCTCGACGCGCTGGAGGAGTACACGCAGGGCTACGAGGGCCCGCTGAAGGTGCAGGCGGTCGGCCCGTGGACGCTGGCCGCCGGCCTGGAGCTGAGGAACGGCGAGGCCGCCCTCTCCGACCCCGGCGCCTGCCGGGACCTGGCCGCCTCCCTCGGCGAGGGGCTGCGCCTGCACCTCGCCGAGGTCCGCCACCGCGTCCCCGGCGCGCGGATCGTGCTCCAGCTGGACGAGCCGTCCCTGACCGCCGTCCTGCGCGGCCGGGTGCGGACCGCGAGCGGCTACCGCACCCACCGCGCCGTCGACCGGCAGATCGTCGAGGCCACCCTGCGCGACATCGTCGGCGTGCACGCCGACGGCCCGGTCGTGGTCCACTCCTGCGCCCCGGACGTCCCCTTCGCCCTGCTGCGCCGGGCGGGCGCCGCCGCCGTCTCCTTCGACGTCTCGCTGCTCACCGAGCGTGACGACGAGGCGATCGGGGAGGCCGTGGAGAGCGGCACCCGGCTGTTCGCCGGTGTCGTGCCGGGCACGGACGGCCCGTTGTCAGACCCTGCCGGTAGCGTCATGGGTGTCAGGACGCTGTGGCGCAGGCTGGGGCTGGCTCCGGGGCTTCTCGCCCGGGCCGTCACGATCACGCCCGCGTGCGGGCTCGCGGGCGCCTCCCCGGCGTACGCGCGCCAGGCGCTCGCCCACTGCGTCCGGGCGGCGAGATCCCTCGCGGACAACCCAGAGTAACGGGAGGACAACACGGTGGCCGGCGACAAGCAGCAGGCGGAGACGGCAGTGCCCGCCGAGGCTCGCGAGAAGCACGCGCAGCTCGCTGAGCAGATCGAGGAGCACCGCTTCCGGTACTACGTGAAGGACGCTCCCGTCATCAGCGACGCGGAGTTCGACCAGCTGTTGAAGACTCTGGAAGCGCTGGAGGAGCAGTATCCGGAGCTGCGCACCCCGGACTCGCCCACCCAGAAGGTCGCGGGGGCGTACGAGACGGAGTTCACCTCCGTCGAGCACCGCTCCCGCATGCTCTCCCTCGACAACACCTTCAACGACGACGAGCTCGCCACCTGGGCCGACCGCATCGCCAAGGAACTGGGCACGCAGAAGTACCACTTCCTGTGCGAGCTCAAGGTCGACGGCCTCGCCGTGAACCTCACCTACGAGCGCGGCCGCCTCGTCCGCGCCGCCACCCGCGGCGACGGCCGCACGGGCGAGGACATCACCCCGAACGTGCGCACCATCGCGGAGATCCCCGACCGCCTCGCGGGCGACCGGGTCCCCGACCTGGTGGAGATCCGCGGCGAGGTCTACTTCCCCGGGGAGAAGTTCGAGGAGCTCAACGCCCGCCTGGTCGCGGCCGGCGACAAGCCCTTCGCCAACCCGCGCAACGCCGCCGCGGGCTCGCTGCGCCAGAAGGACCCGCGCGTCACCGCCACCCGCCCGCTGCACATGGTCGTCCACGGCATCGGCGCCCTGGAGGGCTTCGAGGGCCTCACCCGCCTCTCCGAGGCCTACGACCTGCTGGGGACCTGGGGCCTGCCCACCTCCCGGCACAACAAGGTGGTCGACGACCTCGACGGCGTGCGCGCGTTCATCGCCTACTACGGCGAGAACCGGCACTCGGTGGAGCACGAGATCGACGGCGTCGTCGTCAAGCTCGACGAGATCCCGCTCCAGGGCCGCCTCGGCACCACCTCCCGCGCCCCGCGCTGGGCCATCGCGTACAAGTACGCGCCGGAGGAGGTCAACACCAAGCTGGTCAACATCCGCGTGGGCGTCGGCCGCACCGGCCGCGTCACCCCGTACGCCCAGGTCGAGCCGGTGACGGTGGCCGGCTCGGAGGTCGAGTTCGCCACCCTGCACAACCAGGACGTGGTCAAGGCCAAGGGCGTGCTCATCGGCGACACGGTGGTGCTGCGCAAGGCCGGCGACGTCATCCCGGAGATCCTCGGCCCGGTCGTCGACCTGCGCGACGGCAGCGAGCGCGAGTTCGTGATGCCCGGCGAGTGCCCCGAGTGCGGCACCCCCCTGCGGCCGATGAAGGAGGGCGACGTCGACCTGCGCTGCCCCAACGCGCGGACCTGCCCGGCCCAGCTGCGGGAGCGCCTGTTCTACCTGGCGGGGCGCAAGGCCTTCGACATCGAGCACTTCGGGTACGTCGCCGCGGCCGCCCTCACCAAGCCGCTGGAGCCCGCGGACCCGCCGCTGAAGGACGAGGGCGACCTGTTCGACCTGACCGTCGAGCAGCTGCTGCCCATCAAGGCGTACGTGCTCGACCAGGACAGCGGCCTGCCCAAGCGCGACCCGAAGACCGGCGAGGAGAAGATCGTCACCGTCTTCGCCAACCAGCAGGGCGAGCCGAAGAAGAACGCCCTGGCCATGCTGGAGAACATCGCCGCGGCCAAGCAGCGCCCCCTCGCCCGCGTCCTGACCGGCCTGTCGATCCGGCACGTCGGCCCGGTGGCCGCCGAGGCCCTCGCCCGCGAGTTCCGCTCGATCGACCGCATCGAGGCGGCCAGTGAGGAGGAGCTGGCGAACACGGAGGGCGTCGGCGCCATCATCGCGGCCTCCCTCAAGGAGTGGTTCGCCGAGGAGTGGCACCAGGAGATCCTGCGCAAGTGGAAGGCCGCCGGCGTCCGCATGGAGGAGGAGTCCGCCGGCGAGGGCGAGGGCCCCCGCCCGCTGGAAGGGCTTACCGTCGTCGTCACCGGCACCCTGGAGCAGTTCACCCGCGACGGCGCGAAGGAGGCGCTGCAGAGCCGGGGCGCGAAGGTGACCGGATCGGTGTCGAAGAAGACCTCGTTCGTCGTGGTGGGTGACAACCCCGGATCGAAATACGACAAGGCGATGCAGCTGAAGGTGCCGGTGCTGAACGAGGACGGCTTCACCGTCCTGCTCGACCAGGGACCCGAGGCCGCGGCCGGGGTCGCGCTTTCGGCCGAGGAGTAGCGGTTGAAGGCCACCCGATCGGCGCATATCAGATGCATACGGGTGGCCGGGGCGCATTCGGGCAACCGTCGGCGACCGCTGCCCGTGGAAGCGTTCTGCGGCCTACTGTTGAGATGTGCGCCTGCCGTGCCCAGCTGCGGTCGGGGCATCGCCCTGCTCGTGACGGGCAGGGGGAAGGGTTTTCCAACGCGGAGCCGTTGATGGATGTCGGGCATCGGGCCGCGTGGCGTGGGCACCGCCGGCTGTGAGAGGGACGGGAATGGAACCGACCGAGAGCACCGCCCCCGGCTCACGGCTGCGCCGTGCGGCGGGCGTGTGGCGGGGGAGCCGGTGGGTGACCCGGGTCGTGGAGCGCGCCGGCGCGCCGGAGCGCGCCAAGCCCGCGTTCCCGGGCGCCGACGGCGACGGTGCCCTGCGCGGCGCCGGCCTCAGGAGCGCGGACGGCCGGGACGGCGCCCGGCGCGGCACCGGCCTGCCCGGCGGCGAGACCCTCGACGCCGGACCGCGGCCCGCCGGCGCCCTGCCCTGCGCGGACCACGAACGCCCCCTGTCCTGGCCGCCGCTGCCCGCGGCGGTCGTCGCGGCCGCCGGGTGCGTGCTCGGCGCCGGCTTCTACCGCGCCTTCACCGGCGGCCACGCCCTCTTCCCGTCCGGCGCGGTCGGCTGGTCGCTGGCCGTGCTGACCGGCATCATCGTCGGCCACCTCGTCATGCTGGGCCGCGCCCGCTGGTGGGGCGGCACCGGCTCCGGCGCCGCCCTCACCCTGGCCGTCCTGCTGCTGTACGGCTGGGTCCCGGCCGGCATGGTCAGCCTCACCGTCGTCGTCCTGGTCGGCATAGCCCGCCGCCACCGCTGGCGGCAAGGAGTGCTGTACGGCGCGGTGGACCTGCTCGGCATCGGCGCCGGCGCCCTGGTGCTCGCCTGCTTCGGCGCCGTACCGAGCGTCGAGGCGCCCTGGGACCCCGGCACCTGGACCTTCTACACCGCCCCCGAGGTGGTGCTCGTCGCCGTCGCCTACCTCGCCGTGACCCGTGTGCTGCTGTGGTATCTGCACGCGCCGCGCTCCGGCGGGCTGCCGACGGTCGCCCGCACCGCGCTGGTCCGGCAGGGGCTGGTCGCCGTCGCCCTGCTCGGCATAGCCCCGCTGGTGTGCGTGGTGGCCACCGCCAAGCCGGTGCTGCTGCCGCTGTTCTCGATCCCGCTGATCGCCCTCGACTCCACCCTGTGGATGGCCCGGGCCCGCGCGGAGGAGCAGCTGCGCGACCCGCTCACCGGGCTGCCCAACCGCCAGTGGCTGCTGGAGCGTATCTGGACCGCGCTCGACGACGCCGAGCGCATCGACGCCCGCGCCGCCCTGATGCTGATAGACCTCGACCGCTTCCGGTCGGTCAACGACACCCTCGGCCATCTCGCCGGCGACCGGCTGCTGCTCCAGATAGCCGACCGGCTGAGGCTGGCCCTGCCGCGCGGCGCCGAGGTGGCGCGGCTCGGCGGGGACGAGTTCGCCGTGTTACTGCCGGTCGCCGACTCCACGACCTCGGCGATGCGCGTCGCCCGCGGCCTGGTCGCCGACCTCAGCTCCCCTCTCGACCTCGACGGCCTCACCCTCGTGCTGGAGGCCAGCGCCGGGGTCGCCGTGTTCCCGGACCACGCGCTGGAGGCGGAGGGCCTGCTGCGCCGCGCCGACGTGGCGATGTACCAGGCGAAGCGGGACCGCACCGGCGTGGAGGTCTACGAGTCCAAGCGCGACTCCAACACCCCCGACCGCCTCGGCCTCCTCGGTGATCTGCGCCGGGCGCTGGACGCCCACGAGGTCCAGCTGCACTACCAGCCCAAGGTCCGCTTCGACGGCCAGGTCGCGGGCCTGGAGGCGCTGGTGCGCTGGGTGCACCCGGAGCGCGGCAAGGTGCCGCCGGACGAGTTCATAGCGATCGCCGAGTCCTCCGGCCTGATGCCGCACCTCACCGAGTACGTGCTGGACACCGCGCTCGCCCAGGTCGCCGCCTGGCGCGCGCAGGGGCTGTTCGTCCCGGTCGCCGTCAACGTCTCCCCGCGCGACGTGCACACGCCCGGCTTCGCCGGCTCCGTCGCCGCCCGGCTCGCCCGGCACGGGGTCCCCGCCGGGTCGCTGCAGCTGGAGATCACCGAACACGTCCTGCTGGAGGACCCGCAGCGCGCCGCCGACACCCTCGCCGGGCTCACCGGCCACGGCGTGAAGATGTCCCTGGACGACTTCGGCACCGGCTACTCCTCGCTGGTGCACCTGCGCCGGCTGCCGGTGAGCGAGCTGAAGATCGACCGCTCCTTCGTGGCCCGGCTCGCCGTGGACGCCGAGGACGCCGAGATCGTGCGCTGCACCATCGACCTCGCCCACTCCCTGGGGCTGCTCGTCGTCGCCGAGGGCGTCGAGGACGACGAGACCTGGGAGCACCTGCGCGACCTCGGCTGCGACGCCGTCCAGGGCTGGCTGGTCGCCGCGGCGATGCCCCCGGACGAGACCACCGCCTGGCTGCGCGCCCGCGGCTCCCGCGGCTGGCAGCGCCCGGCGGCGGCCCTCCCGGCAGCCACGGTGGACGACCCCGGCCGAGTCGGCTGACCGACCGGACCACCGCCTCGGGCGCCGCATCGCGGTACGGCCGGCCCCACGGCGGCCGCGAGACGTCCTCTCGGCAGCACACAGGAACGCCACGGCGTCATCCGCCGTGGCACCGCGGAGCCGCTTCCCTCAGCCCGCCGTGAAGTGGCCGATCAGCAGGGACAGGCGTTGTGCGTGGCCGTCCTCGGGCAGGCGGCCGCTGCGCATCAGGGTGACCAGGCCGTGCAGCCCCGCCCAGAACGTCTCGGTGAGCAGCCCGATGTCGTCGCCGGGTGCCGCGATCGGCTCCACGGCCTGCCGCAGCTCGCCGAAGGCCTCCTGCAGCGGCGCCGGTGCCTGGGGCGTGGCGAACGGCAGGTCCACGGCGTGCGTGAACATCGCGTCGTACAGCGCGGGCCGCCGCCGGCCGAACGCCGCGTACGCCTCGCCCACGGCCGCCAGCCGCTCCCGCGCGCCCGTCACCGCCGTACGCGCCGCGCGCAGTTCCACCGCCAGGTCCGCGCAGCCCTGCACCGCGACCGCCGCCATGATCGCGTCCTTGCCCTTGAAGTGGCTGTAGAGGACGGGCTGGCTGTACTCGATCTCGGCCGCGAGACGCCGGGTGGTCACCGCGTCCCAGCCCTCCGCCTCCGCCAGTTCCCGGGCGGCCGTCACGATCAGCCGCTCGCGTTCCGCTCGTTCGCGCTCCCGGCGCGTCTGGATCGTCATGCCCGAAATTCTAGCAGCGCTAGCGTTCCTGTCGATGCTCTGCTAGCTTCGCTCTTGTTCCTAGCAGCGCTAGACATCCTTCACAGGGGGACTTCCATGACCGTCACCGCGTACACCCTGGCCGTCCTGCTCGACCTGTTCTGCCTGTTCCTCGGCTACCGCTTCTGGTTCCAGCCCGGCCCCGCGGCGGCCGGCTACGGCGTACCGGCCGACCCGAACGGCGACGCCCGCGCCTACCTGTCGGTCAAGGGACTCAGGGACGGCACCCTCGGGCTGGTGGGCCTCGCCCTGCTCGCCTTCGCCGGAGCCCGCGCCGAGGCCTGGTTCATGGTCTGCGTGGCACTCATCCCGTTCGCCGACACGGTGATCGTGCTGCGCAACGGCGGCGCGAAGGCGGTCGCCTTCGGGGTCCACTTCGCCACCGCGATCGTGGTACTGATCAGTGCCGGACTGCTCTTCGCGGTCTGACGTCACTCACAGGGGGAGAAACGACATGTCGCTGTTCGTGCCCAGGTTCGACGACACCGTCCTGGTCCGGGACGCCGAGGCGGAGGTCCTCGGCGGTGCCCCGGTCGGAGTGAAGCTGCTGGCCGACAGCAGCGCCAGCGGCGGCGCGCTGTCCACCGTCCGTGTGACCCTCGGCGAGGGTGCCGACGGCGCCCGCCCGCACGTCCACCACAACTCGGCCGAGATGTTCTTCCTGCTCGACGGCGAGGCCGAGGTCCTCTCCGGCGACGACGTCGTCACCGCCGGGCGCGGCGACCTGATCATCGTCCCGCCGGATCGGCCCCACGCCTTCGCCGCCGCCCCGGGCAGCACCGCCGACCTGCTCATCGTCATCGCCCCGGGCGTCGAGCGCTTCGAGTACTTCCGCCATCTGCAGCGCATCCGCCTCGGCGAGGCCACCCCGGAGAGCCTGCTGGAGGTCCAGGAGCTGTACGACAACCACTTCCTGAAGAGCGACGCCTGGGACGGCCGCCACCACTGAGCACCGGGCGGCCGAGGGGGCCGGGGGCCTGGAGGGGGAAACCGTTTAACGGGCACACCCCCCGGCCCCATAGGATTGGGCCAAACCACACACACTCACCCCAGAGGATCGCTGCATGCCTGGCATCACGCGCGAGGAGGTCGCCCACCTCGCCCGGCTGGCGCGTCTGGAGCTGAAGCCCGAAGAGCTCGACCACTTCGCAGGCCAGCTGGACGACATCATCGGCGCGGTGGCCCGCGTCAGCGAGGTCGCCGACCAAGACGTACCGCCGACCTCGCACCCGCTCCCGCTGACGAACGTCATGCGGCCGGACGAGGTCCGTCCCTCGCTCACCCCCGAGCAGGCGCTCTCCGGCGCCCCGGCCCAGGAGCAGCAGCGTTTCAAGGTGCCGCAGATCCTGGGGGAGGACTGACCATGACGGACAGCATCATCAAGCTCACCGCGGCCGAGACCGCCGCGAAGATCGCCTCCGGCGAGCTCACGGCCGTCCAGGTCACCGAGGCGCACCTGGCCCGGATCGAGGCCGTCGACGAGAAGGTGCACGCCTTCCTGCACGTCGACCGCGAGGGCGCGCTCGCGCAGGCCCGCGCCGTGGACGCCAAGCGGGAGCGCGGCGAGAAGCTCGGCCCGCTGGCCGGCGTCCCGCTGGCGCTGAAGGACATCTTCACCACCGAGGGCGTGCCCACGACCGTCGGCTCGAAGATCCTCGAAGGCTGGATCCCGCCGTACGACGCGACCGTCACGCGCAAGCTGAAGGCCGCCGACATCGTGATCCTCGGCAAGACCAACATGGACGAGTTCGCCATGGGGTCCTCCACCGAGAACAGCGCCTTCGGCCCGACCGGCAACCCGTGGGACCTCACCAAGATCCCCGGCGGCTCCGGCGGCGGTTCCTCTGCCGCGCTCGCCGCCTTCGAGGCCCCGCTCGCCATCGGCACCGACACCGGCGGCTCCATCCGCCAGCCGGCCGCCGTCACCGGCACGGTCGGCGTGAAGCCGACCTACGGCGCGGTCTCCCGCTACGGCATGGTCGCCTTCTCCTCCTCCCTCGACCAGGGCGGCCCCTGTGCCCGCACGGTCCTGGACGCGGCCCTGCTGCACGAGGTGATCGCCGGCCACGACCCGATGGACTCCACCTCCATCGACGCCCCGGTCCCGCCGGTCGTCGAGGCCGCCCGCAACGGCAGCGTCGAGGGCATGCGCGTCGGCGTGGTCAAGCAGTTCCGCGGCGAGGGCTACCAGGCCGGCGTCATCCAGCGCTTCGACGAGTCCGTGGCGCTGCTGAAGGAGCTGGGCGCCGAGATCGTCGAGCTGGACTGCCCGTCCTTCGACCTCGCCCTGTCGGCGTACTACCTGATCGCCCCGTCCGAGTGCTCCTCGAACCTCGCCCGGTTCGACGGCCTGCGCTACGGCCTGCGCACCGGCGACGACGGCAGCCACTCGGCGGAGGAGGTCACCTCCCTGACCCGTGAGGCCGGCTTCGGCCCCGAGGTCAAGCGCCGCATCATGCTCGGCACCTACGCGCTCAGCTCCGGCTACTACGACGCGTACTACGGCTCCGCGCAGAAGGTCCGCACGCTGATCAAGCAGGACTTCGACAAGGCCTTCGAGCAGGTCGACGTGATCGTCTCCCCGACGACGCCGACCACCGCCTTCGCGATCGGCGAGCGCGCCGACGACCCGATGGCGATGTACCTCGCGGACCTGTGCACCATCCCGACCAACCTGGCGGGCAACGCGGCCATGTCCCTGCCCTGCGGTCTCGCCCCGGAGGACAACCTCCCGGTCGGCCTGCAGATCATCGCCCCGGTGATGAAGGACGAGCGCCTGTACAAGGTGGGCGCCGCCGTCGAGGCCGCCTTCGTGGAAAAGTGGGGGCACCCGCTCCTGGAGGAGGCTCCGTCGCTGTGAGCAAGCTGTCCAAGGCCAAGGACTTCAAGAAGTCCAAGTCCGGTACGTACCTGTCGATGGCCACCACCGCGTTCGGCGCGTTCGGTGTCGCCAAGCAGATCAAGAAGGCCCGCGCCGAGCAGGACACGCTGCGGCTGATCGACGCCACCGTCTCCGCGGTCGCGATCGTCACCGGCCTCGCCATCCTGTACCGCGAGCTGAAGCGGCTGGGCGACGACGACGTCCTGCTGGGCTGAGAGGGAAGTAGCACCGTGACCACCACGACCGACCTGGTGTCGTACGAGGACGCGCTCGCGTCGTACGACCCCGTCATGGGCCTCGAGGTCCATGTCGAACTCGGCACCAAGACCAAGATGTTCTGCGGCTGCTCGACCTCGCTCGGCGCCGACCCGAACAGCCAGACCTGCCCGGTCTGCCTCGGCCTGCCCGGCGCGCTCCCGGTCGTCAACGCGACCGGCGTCGAGTCCGCGATCAAGATCGGTCTCGCGCTGAACTGCGAGATCGCCGAGTGGTGCCGCTTCGCCCGGAAGAACTACTTCTATCCGGACATGCCGAAGAACTTCCAGACCTCCCAGTACGACGAGCCGATCGCCTTCAACGGCTATCTCGACGTGCAGCTGGAGGACGGCGAGGTCTTCCGCGTGGAGATCGAGCGCGCCCACATGGAGGAGGACACCGGCAAGTCGACGCACGTCGGCGGCGCCACCGGCCGTATCCACGGCGCGTCCCACTCCCTGCTGGACTACAACCGCGCCGGCATCCCGCTCATCGAGATCGTCACCAAGCCGATCGTGGGCGCCGGCGAGCGCGCCCCCGAGGTGGCCAAGGCGTACGTCCGCGAGCTGCGCGAGGTCATCCGCGCCCTCGGTGTGTCCGAGGCGCGCATGGAGATGGGCCAGATGCGCTGCGACGTGAACCTGTCGCTGATGCCGAAGGGCGCCGAGAAGTTCGGCACCCGCAGCGAGACGAAGAACGTCAACTCGCTGCGCTCGGTGGAGCGTGCGGCCCGCTACGAGATCCAGCGGCACGCGGCCGTCCTCTCCTCCGGCGGCACCATCGTCCAGGAGACCCGCCACTTCCACGAGGACACCGGGTCCACGACCTCGGGCCGCGTGAAGGAGGAGGCCGAGGACTACCGGTACTTCCCGGAGCCCGACCTGGTCCCGGTCGCCCCGTCCCGCGAGTGGGTCGAGGAGATCCGCGCGGCGCTGCCCGAGCTGCCGCTGGTGCGCCGCAACCGGCTGCGCGAGGAATGGGGGATCTCCGGCACCGACATGCAGGCGATCCTCAACGCCGGTGCGCTGGACCTGATCGTCGCCACCATCGACGCCGGTGCCGACGCGGCCTCCGCCCGCAAGTGGTGGATGGGTGAGCTGGCGCGCAGCGCCAACGAGTCCGGCACCGCCCTGGACGAACTGGCCATCACGCCGGAGCAGGTGGCCCGGGTGACCGAGCTGGTCGCCAAGGGCGACCTGAACGACAAGCTGGCCCGCCAGGTCATCGAGGGCGTCCTCGCCGGCGAGGGCACCCCCGACGAGGTCGTCGACAAGCGCGGCCTGAAGGTCGTCTCCGACGAGGGCGCGCTGACCGCCGCCGTGGAGGAGGCCATCGCCGGCAACCCGGGCATCGCGGACAAGATCCGCGGGGGCAAGGTGGCCGCGGCCGGCGCCCTGGTCGGCGCGGTCATGAAGGCCACACGCGGCCAGGCCGACGCGGCCCGCGTCAAGGAGCTGATCCTTCAGAAGCTGGGCGTCGAGGAGGGCTGAGCCCGCACCGCCGTACGGCACAGGCCCCGGGGACACCGCGTCCCCGGGGCCTGTCGCATGTGAGTGACGCCACTTCGGGTGACAGAGTGCCGTCCGCTGTCCTGTGACCTGGCTCCCAACCGCTGTGAACAAGGCCACGAAAGCCGCAAAGGATCATTTCCACCTGTAAGAGTGGCTTCGCATTCGTCATGCGTTCTTTGCGGGCTGTTCGGTTAATGAGCGATTGTTCCCGGTCAAAGATCCACAATTCAGTCACTCTGGGAGCAGGTTCGTGGCAGCCCTTGCACGCTGGTGTGTCCGACGGCGCCTGGTCGCCGTTCTGCTGTGGCTCCTCGCGTTCGGCGGGGTCACCGCGGCCGCCGCCGTGGCCGGCTCCGCCTACTCCAACGACTACGACGTCCCCGGCACCGCCTCCGGACACGCCGCCGAACTGCTCCAGGACGGCTTCCCCGGGATGGGCGGCGACAGCGACACCATCGTCTGGCACACCACCTCGGGCACCGTCCGCGCCGCCGACGTCGAGCAGACCATGACCCGCACGCTCGACAGGATCGACGACCTGCCCGGCGTGGCCTCCGTCAGCGGCCCCTACAACGGGCCGGGCGCGGGCAGGATCAGCGCCGACGGCCACACCGCCTACGCCACCCTCACCTTCGACCGGCCCGTCGAGCGCATCACCGCCGCCGAGGCGCAGGCCGTGGTGCACACCGCCAAGGCCGCCGAGGGCGACGGGCTCCAGGTCGAACTCGGCGGCAGCGCCATGGGGCTGACCAAGACCTCCGGCGGGCACCTCGCCGAGGTCGTCGGCGTGGTCGTCGCCGCCGTGGTGCTCTTCCTCGCCTTCGGCTCGCTCGCCGCCTCACTGCTGCCCATCGCCACCGCCCTGGTCGGCGTCGGCACCGCGTACGCCGGCATCGAACTGCTCGGGCACGCCATGACCGTCGCCGACTTCGCGCCCATGCTGGGGATGCTGATCGGCCTCGGCGTCGGCATCGACTACGCGCTGTTCATCGTCACCCGCCACCGGCGCGGCCTGAAACGCGGGCTGAGCGTGACGGAGGCGGCCACCGGCGCCGTCGCCACCACCGGACGGGCCGTGGTGTTCGCGGGTGCGACGGTGTGCATCGCCCTGCTCGGGATGCTGATACTGCGCCTGAGCTTCCTCAACGGCGTCGCCGTGGCCGCCTCGCTGACCGTGGTGCTCACCGTCGCCGCCTCCGTGACCCTGCTGCCCGCCCTGCTGTCGTTCATCGGCATGCGCGCCCTCAGCCGCCGCGAGCGGCGCCGGCTCGCCGAGCACGGACCGCAGCCCGAGCTGCCGACCGGGTTCGCGGCCCGCTGGTCGGCGTTCGTCGAGCGCCACCCCAAGGCCCTCGGCGGCATCGCCGTCGCCGTGATCGCCCTGCTCGCGCTGCCCACGCTCTCCCTGCACCTGGGCACCTCCGACCAGGGCAACGACCCGCGCACCTCCACCACCCGCAAGGCCTACGACCTCATCGCCGACGGCTTCGGGCCCGGCGTCAACGGCCCCCTCACGCTGGTGACGCGCGTAGACGGCGCCCAGGACCGGCTCGCCCTGGACAACCTCGACGCCACTCTGCGCGGCACCCGGGGCGTCGCCTCCGTGACCCCGGTGACCTACGGGCCCGGCGGCTCCACCGCCTACCTCACCGTCGTCCCCGACTCCGCGCCGCAGTCGAAGGCGACCAGCGACCTGGTCGAGCGGCTGCGCACCGACGTGCTGCCCCGCGCCGAGTCCGGCACCTCCCTCGACGTGTACGTCGGCGGGGTCACCGCCTCCTACGACGACTTCGCCGGCGTCATCGTCGGCAAGCTGCCGCTGTTCGTCGGCGTCGTCATCGGACTGGGCTGCCTGCTGTTGCTGCTCGCCTTCCGCTCCGTCGGCATCCCGCTGAAGGCCGCGGTGATGAACATCGCCGCCGTCGCCGCCGCGTTCGGCGTCGTCGTCGCGGTCTTCCAGTGGGGCTGGGGCAGCGACCTGCTGGGACTCGGCCGCGCGGGCCCCATCGAACCCTTCCTGCCCGTGATCATGGTGTCGGTCCTCTTCGGGCTCTCCATGGACTACCAGGTCTTCCTGGTCAGCCGGATGTACGAGGAGTGGCTGGAGACCGGCGACAACCGGCGCGCCGTGCGCATAGGGCTCGCCGAGACCAGCCGCGTGATCAACTCCGCGGCGGTCATCATGATCTCCGTCTTCCTCGCCTTCGTGCTCAGCGGCGACCGGGTCATCGCGATGTTCGGCATAGCGCTGGCCTCCGCCGTCGCCCTGGACGCCTTCGTCCTGCGCACCCTCCTCGTCCCGGCCCTGATGCACCTGCTCGGCGCCGCCAACTGGTGGCTGCCGCGCCGGCTGGACCGGGTGCTGCCCCGCATCAGCATCGAGCCGCCCGAGTGCCGCGCCGCCCATGAGAGGCTGGCCGCAGCGACGGACGCCGAGGTGGCGGACGTGCTGGCGAAGGAGCAGCAGCAGGATGTACGCGATATCCCTGGGTGACGACGGCGTCCTGATGCGCCCGCTGGAGCCCTGGCACGCCGAGGAGTTCCTCGCGCACCTGGAGCGCGGCCGGGAGTTCATCAACCAGTACGTCCCCTTCGGGTCGAAGGCCGTCGACGCCGCCACGGCCCGGGAGACCCTCCAGCGGTACGCGGACATGCGCGCCGCCGGCACCGCCTCGCTGCACGGGCTGTGGCTGGACGGCAAGCTCGTCGGAGGCGTGCTCACGCTGAACTTCGACGCCGACAACGGCACCTGCGAGGTCGGCTGCTGGCTGGAGCCGGCGGCGACCGGGCGCGGGCTGATCACCCGGGCCATGCGCGTGCTCATCGACTGGGCCGTCGAGGAGCGCGGCATCCACCGCGTCGAATGGGTCGCCTCCGCGGGCAACGTGCCCAGCATCAACGTCGCCCGGCGCCTCGGCATGACCCGCGACGGGGTACGGCGCTCGGCCTACCTCCACCACGGTGTCCGGCACGACCTGGAGATCTGGTCGGTGCTCGCCCCCGAGTGGCGTGCGGCACGCGCGCGTGACGGGCACGGCGCCGGCTGATCGTCGTTAAGGGACCTCTCAGACTCCGTCCGTACGGTGCGGAGCATGGCTACCAAGAGTGTGGACGCGGCCGCCGTCACGACGGCCGACGAGACGACGCGAACGGAGGAGGACACCGAGCAGGTCGCGGAGGCGGCCGCCGGGCGTGACCAGGAGCGGGCCGCCGAGGAGGCCCCCGCGCAGACGACGGAAGAAACCCCCGAAGAGGCCCCCGAAGCGGCTCCCGAAGAGGCCCCCGCGCAGGACAGCGGGCCGTCCGGGGTCGGCCAGGGCGCCGGAGCCGTGGTCGCCGCGGCGCTCGGCGTCGTCTCGCTGACCGGCAGCTGGATGGGCACCGTGGCCTCCGCGCGCGAGTCGCTCATCGGGCAGCTGCAGACCTCGTCGTCCTCCGGCGTGGCCAAGATGATCAAGGAGGGCTACGGCGACGCCTGGCACGCCAACGCGCTGTGGGCCGGCCTGTTCGCGCTGTCCGCCCTCGTCGTGGGCGTGGTCGTGCTCGTCCGGCCCGCGTTCGGGGAGCCCGGCCGCGCCCAGGCACCGTGGATCAGGTCCGTCGCCTGGGCGGGCGTCTCCCTGGGCGTGATCGGCCTGCTGCTGGCGGTCCTGAAGTACACGGACGTCCTGCTGGGCCTGCCCGCGACCGGCTGACCGGCGCAGGTCTTAGGTCCCGCGCCCTGCCTTACGGCGGACCTGAGGACCCCCCACCCGCGTCTAAGGCCCCCCGCGGCGCTCAAGATGCGGAAGTCTCCCGATGTGGCGGACCCCCCTGGGAGACGAAAGTTGAGGCATCGCAGCAAGCGAAGCCACCACTTTCGTCTCGCAGGGGGACACCATGTACGAGTACGACATCCAGCGGGCCCGCGCAGCCGAACTGATCCGCCGGGCCGACCAGGAGCGCCTGGCCCGCGAGGCCGCCCTCGCCCGCCGCGCCGCCCGCCGGGAAGCCGCCGCACGCACCGCCGAGGCGGAAGGCCATACCGGCCGCCTCCGCCGCCGCTGGTCCACCCGGGCCGCGTGACCACCGCCACGCCGGGTGCGGGCGGCCGCACGGGGGTCGACCGCCCGCACCCGACGGCACACCCGCACCCGGACTTCACCGCCACCGGCCTCCCCAGGGGGCCGGTGTCCGTCGTTCCGGGGGACCCCGAGACACCGTCGCGGTCGGCCGGGCACGACTCGACGGCCCTGACGTCCGTCTCCCCGGCGGCCGCCCCCGGCTCTGCCCGCAGGAAAACCGCTGCCGGGCCGTCCGAGGGGCATGCGATGCTCTCAGCCGTGGAGACCAGGTCCGTCAGTCCGGTGTTCGTCGGTCGCGCCGACGAGTTGGAGGCGTTGCGCGACGCGCTCGCCCGTGCCGCCGCGGGGGAGCCGCAGGCGCTGCTGATCGCCGGGGAGGCCGGCGTCGGCAAGACCCGCCTGGTGGAGGAGTTCGCCATGGCGGCCTGCCACACGGGCGCCGTCATCGCGGTCGGCGGCTGCGTGGAGATCGGCGCCGACGGGCTGCCGTTCGCCCCGTTCTCCGCCGCGCTGCGCGCCCTGCGCCGGGAGTTGCCCGACGCGTTCGCCGCCGCGGCCGCCGGCCAGGAGGAGGAACTGGCCCGGCTGCTGCCGGAACTGGGCGAGGCCGGCCCCGGCCGGCACGACGAGGAGGGCATGGCCCGCCTCTTCGAACTCACCGCCCGCGTCCTGCAGGAGGTCGCCGCCGACCGCACCGTCGTCGTCGCCCTGGAGGACCTGCACTGGGCCGACGCCTCCACCCGCCACCTCCTCGCCTACCTGCTGCGCACCCTGCGCTCCGGCCGGCTCGTCGTCCTCGGCACCTACCGCTCCGACGACATCCACCGCCGCCACCCGCTGCGCCCCCTGCTCGCCGAACTGGACCGGCTGCGCACCGTGCGCCGCCTCGACCTCGCCCGCTTCACCCGCGACGAGGTCTGCCGCCAGATCGCCGGCATCATCGCCACCGAACCCGACCCCGCCCAGGTCGACGACATCTTCGAACGCTCCGACGGCAACGCCTTCTTCGTCGAGGAACTCGCCGTCGCCGCCGACGCCGGCTGCTGCACCGGCCTCACCGACACCCTGCGCGACCTGCTCCTGGTACGGGTCGAGGCCCTGCCCGAGAGCGCCCAGCGCGTGGTGCGGGTGGTCGCCGAGGGCGGCTCCACCGTCGAGTACCGGCTGATCGCCGCCGTCGCCTCGCTCACCGAGGACGACCTCATCGAAGCGCTGCGGGCCGCCGTCAACGCCAGCATCCTCATCCCCACACCCGCCGGCGACGGCTACCGCTTCCGCCACTCCCTGGTCCGCGAGGCCGTCAGCGACGACCTGCTCCCCGGCGAGCGCTCCCGCCTCAACCGCCGCTACGCCGAGGCGCTGGAAACCGACCCCACCCTCGTCCCCGCCGACCAGCGCGCCATGCGCCTGGCCAGCTACTGGTACCACGCCCACGACCCCGCCAAGGCCCTGCCCGCCGTCCTGGACGCCTCCGTCACCGCGCGCCGCCGCCACGCCTACAGCGAGCAACTGGGGCTGCTGGAACGCGCGATGGAGCTGTGGGACGCCGTACCGGAGGACGTCCGCGCACGGCTGCGGCCCCTCGACCACGCCGAGGCCTACCCCGCGTGCGGCTGCGACCCCGAGGCCACGCCCCTGCGCTACCTCGACCTGATGGCCGAGGCGGCCGTCGCCGGGCGCCTCGCCATGGAACGCGAACGCGCCCTGAAGATCACCAAGCGGGCGCTGCGCCTGCTGGAGGACGACCCCGACCCGCTGCGCGCCGCCTGGTTCTGGAGCCAGCGCTCCCGGCTGGTGCAGGCCCTCGCCCGCGGTGACGGCTGGGACGAACTCGCCACCGCCCAGGAGCTGGTGCGCGGTCTGCCGCCGTCCACCGTGCACGCCGAGGTGCTCACCGTCGCCGCGGGCTGGTCGATGCTGCACAAGCCCGGCGCGGAAGCCCTCGCCGCCGCCGAGCGCGCGGTGCAGTACGCGCGCATGGTCGGCGCCCGGTCCGTGGAACTCAACGCCCGGCTGACCCTCGGCGGACTCATGGTCGACTCCGGCGCCGTCGACGACGGCCTCGCCGAGATGCGCCGGGTCCTGGAGCAGGCGGTCCGGGAGGGCGTGCCCAGCGTGGCCGGCCGCGCCTACGTCAACCTGCCCTCCGAGCTGGAGTCGGTCGGCCGCTCCCGTGAGGCCGCCGCCCTGCTGCGTGACGGCGCCGCCTACGCCCGCACCTACGGTCTGCTGGACTCCGAGTCGTGGGTGTGGGGCAACCTCTCCGACTCGCTGTACTCGCTGGGGGAGTGGGACGGCGCCGCCCAGGCCGCCGAGAACGCCCTGCGCCGCGGGCAGAGCGCCAAGCCGCAGGGCGCGGCCGCGCTCTGCCTGGCCCATCTCGCCCTCGCCCGCGGCGAGGTGACCGAGGCCGAACGCCGGCTGCAGGCCGCGCACGGCCACTTCGGCTCCCACGACCCGATGCCCCAGCAGTGGCTGCCGGTGGCCCGTATCGCCGTCGGGGTCGCCGCCGCGCAGGGCCGCCTGGCCGACGCCCGCGCCGCCCTCGCCCGGGCCCTGGACGCCGGCACCCCGCCCGGCACCCACCGCTACGCCTGGCCGCTGCTGCTGGCCGCCGCGACCGCCGAGGCCGACGCGCTCGCCCTGCCCGCCGCGCGGGACGGCCGCGAGCAGGCCCTCGACCGCGTCCTGGCGACCGTCAAGAAGCTCACCACCGCCGCCCCGATCTGGCACGCCCACGAACAGTGGGTCCGCGCCGAACTCCTGCGCGCCGAAGGCCGGGCCACCCCCGCCACCTGGTCGCCGGTCGTCACCGCCTTCGAGGCCCTGGAACGCCCCTACGACCTCGCCCGCGTCCGCCACCGCCTCGCCGAGGCCCTGGTCACCGAGGGCGGCGACGACGAGCGCGCCGGCGCCACCGAACTGCTCCGCCTCTCCCACGCCGTCGCCGAGCACCTGGGCGCGCGCCCGCTGGCCGACTCCGTCGCGCAGCTCGCCCGCCGCGCCCGGCTGCCCCTGACCGGGCCCGCGCAGGCCGCGCCCGCCCCCGCGGACCCGGCCGAGGCACTCGGCCTGACCACCCGGGAACGTGACGTGCTGCGCCTGGTCTCGGCCGGCCGCACCAACCGCCAGATAGCCGAGGAGCTGTTCATCTCGCCCAAGACGGCCAGCGTCCACGTGTCGAACATTCTGGCAAAGCTGGGCGTCTCCGGCCGGGGCGAGGCGGCGGCCGTCGCACACCGCCTGGGCCTGTTCCCGGAGGCCCTCCCTGTCCGTACGGCCCGGTGAGACGTAGGCTGGACGGACCCGGCAGGGGGGAGGGGCGGTGTTCAACGTCTTCGAGGAAGTGTTCGCGCCCGGTCGCAAACACACCCGCGACGAACAGAAGCGGCTGGAACTGACCCGTGAGGACGTCGGCGACGGCGACCCGGGGCGCGGCCCGATAGACCTGGCGTCCGGCAAGGTCGTCGTACGCCCACCCCGTGCGGAAACGGACGAGGACGCGGCGGACGAGGACAGGGTGGACCAGGACGCGGCGGACGAGGACGGGCCGGACGGCGAGGCCCCGGACGGAAAGGCCCCGGACGGCTGACGCGCCCCGCGGGCGTCAGCCGACCTGCAGCTCCAGGATCCGGTCGTCCCCCTTCTTCGGCTCGCCGCGCCCGTCGGTGTTGCTGGTGGTGACCCAGAGACGGTCGCCGCCCGCGGAGACCACCGTGCGCAGCCGGCCGTACGCCCCCACCAGGAACGCCTGCGGGGCGGCCGAGGCCTGCGTGCCCCGCAGCGGGATCCGCCACAGCCGCTCGCCCTTCAGCGCGGCCATCCACACCGAGCCGCCCGCGTAGGCGATGCCGCTCGGGGAGGCGTCGTCCGTGTGCCACTGGGCGACGGGGTTCTGGAACGCCGGGTCGTCGGAGCGGCCCTCGGCGTCCGGCCAGCCGTAGTTGCCGCCCGGTTCGATCGCGTTGAGCTCGTCCCAGGTGTCCTGGCCGAACTCGGAGGCGAACAGCCGCTGCCTGCCGTCCCAGGCGAGCCCCTGCACATTGCGGTGCCCGTAGGAGTACACGGGGGAGTCCGGGAAGGGGTTGCCCGGCGCGGGTTCGCCCTCCGGCGTGATCCGCAGGATCTTGCCGCCGAGGGACTTCTTGTCCTGGGCGAGCCCCCGCTCCCCGCTCTCGCCGGTCCCGGCGTACAGCATCCGGTCCGGGCCGAACGCGATCCGCCCGCCGTTGTGGATCACACCCTTGGGTATGCCCTTGAAGACGGTGTCGGGCGCGCCGAGCTGCTCGCCCTGCGGCTTCCTCGGGTCGTAGAGCAGGCGGGCGATGCGGTTGTCGGAGGCCGAGGTGAAGTAGGCGTAGATCATGTGGTCGGCGGCGTAGTCCGGGGACAGGGCGATCCCGAGCAGGCCGCCCTCGCCCTCCGCGGACACCCCGGACACCTCGCCCAGCAGGGTCTTGGCGCCGGTCTTCTCGTCCACGCGCGTGATCGTGCCCTCGTCCCGCGAGGCGACCAGCAGCGCGCCGTCCGGCAGCGGGGCGAGCCCCCACGGGGAGTTCAGGCCGGTCGCCACGGTGCGCAGCACCTTCACGCTGCCCTGGGCCGGCGGCGCGGACTCACCCGGCGCGGTGGCGGGCGTCCGCGGGGCCGTGCCGCCCGGCGAGGCGGTCGCGCCACCCGAACCGGCCCCTCCGGAGGAACAGCCGGCCAGCAGCACGGCGGCGACCACCACGGCCGGTACGGCTCGACGCGACACGATCCCGCTCCCCTCGACGAGTACCCTCCCCTTGATACACCGCCCGACGGCACGGCACGTACGCGATGCCCCATCCCGGGCCCCCGGCCGCGCCCGTCAGTCCCAGGAGCCCCGGGCCGCCGGCCGCGCCCGTCAGTCCCAGGAACCCCGGGCCCCCGGCCCCGCCCGTCAGTCCCAGGAGCCCCGGGCCGCCGGCAGCGCCGCCAGCTCCGCCATGTCCTGCGGCGTCAGCCGCAGCGCCGCGGCCGCCGCGTTCTCGGTGACCCAGCACTCCCGCTTGGCCCCCGGTACGGGCACCACGTGCCGTCCCTGGGCGAGCACCCACGCGAGCGCCACCTGCGCCGGTGTCACGGACTCCCCGTGGCGCCGCGCCACCCGCCGCAGGCCCGCGACGATCGGCTGGTTCGCCGCCATCATCTCCGCCGTGAACCGCGGGTGCCGGGCGCGCATGTCGTCCGGTTCGAACCCCTCGCCCGGCGTCAGCGTGCCGGTGAGGAAACCGTTCCCCAGGGGCATCGCCGCCAGGAAGCCGATGCCCCGCTCCGCGCACCACGGCAGCAGCGACCGCACCGCCTCCGGCGACCACACCGACAGCTCGGCCTGCACCGCGGTCACCGGGAACACCTGCTGCACCCGCCGCAACTGCCGCAACGTTCCTTCGTACAGGCCGCCCCCGGAGCGCCGGCCCCCGCGCACGCCCACCGCGCACAGCCCCAGCGCCCGCACCTTCCCGGCCCGCACGAGCTCCGCCATCGCGCCCCAGGTCTCCTCGACGGGCACCTCCGGGTCGGCGCGGTGCAGCTGGTAGAGGTCGATCACGTCCGTCTGCAGCCGGCGCAACGACGCGTCGCAGGCCCGCTTCACATACCCCGGCCGCCCGTTGGCCACGATGTGCTGGTCGCCCACCAGCAGCCCGACCTTCGTGGACACGAACGCGTCCGCCCGCCGCTCCTTCAGCACCCGCCCCAGCAGCAGCTCGTTGGTGAACGGCCCGTACATGTCGGCCGTGTCCAGCAGCGTCGAGCCCAGGTCGAGCGCCCGGTTGACCGCCCTGAGCGACTCCTCGCCCCGTTGCCGGGAGGCGCTGTAGGCCCAGCTCATCGGCATGCACCCGAGTCCGACGGCCCCCACCGAGAGCGCCCCCGCGCCGATCGTCCTGCGCTCCACGTGCTCGTGACCCTCCCTCTCCTGGCGCCCCCAACCTAACCTCTGCGCCCCGAAGGACCTGACATAGCCTCCACCCATGACTGCTGACGTGTGGCTGCCCCTTCCGGCCGACGAGATCGAAGGCCTCCCCGAGGGCCCGTCGTACCGCTTCTGGAACGGCGAGCCGGACTTCCCCGCCGACCCGGCCGACTGCGTCTTCTACGTCGTGCCGTACATGAAGCCCAGCGGGGTCGGCGTGCGCCCGCTGCCCGAGATGCGTGGCGTCCAGGTCGTGCAGACCCTCTCCGCCGGCATCGACCACGTGCAGCCGGGCCTGCGGTACCTGCGCCCCGGCGTGCGGCTGTGCAACGCCCGCGGCGTCCACGAGGCCAGCACCGCCGAACTGACCCTCGCCCTCATCCTGGCCTCCCTGCGCGGCATCCCCGACTTCGTGCGGGCGCAGGAGCGCGGCGAGTGGCTCGGCGGCTTCCGTCCCGCCCTCGCCGACAAGACCGTCCTCATCGTCGGCTACGGCTCCATCGGCGCCGCGATCGAGGACCGGCTCACGCCGTTCGAGCTCGCGCGGGTGGTGCGCGTCGCGCGCTCCGCCCGCACCACGGAGCGCGGCCCCGTGCACCCGCTCACCGACCTGCCCGCGCTGCTGCCCGAGGCGGACGTCGTCGTGCTGTCCACCCCGCTCACCGACGCCACCCGCCATCTCGCCGACGGCGACTTCCTGGCCCGTATGAAGGACGGCGCCCTGCTCGTCAACGTCGCGCGCGGCCCCGTCGTGGACACCAAGGCGCTGCTCGCCGAACTGGAGAGCGGCCGCCTCACCGCCGCCCTGGACGTCACCGACCCCGAGCCACTGCCCCGCGAACACCCGCTCTGGCAGGCGCCCGGGGTCCTCATCAGCCCGCACGTCGGCGGTCCCACGTCCGCGTTCCTGCCGCGTGCCAAGCGGCTGCTGGTGGACCAGTTGACCCGGTTCGTGAACCAGGAGCCGCTGCGCAACGTGATCCTTACGACGGGGGCGGACGGCGGCGCGTGACCCGGCCCGGTAACCGCACGGTCCGCTTCGGGCACCCTCCGCAGTCCCCCGAACGCGGCCCGTACCCGCGTTCCCGCTGGTCGTCACGGAGCGTAGAGGAACTATGTCCCTGAGTGACGGTCCTGGTGTATCGTCCCGACTGGGGCTGCGCCGCGCGCCGTTCGGCGCCGGGGATGGACATCTCAGTACTTGTGAGACATGTGAGGGGGGCGACGGGCGATGCACGGACTGGGGACCGATGATCCGCTGTCGGGCCGCCGACGGCGACCCTGGCGCACGGCCGCGCGCACACGCGGCCACCACGGCTGTCACCACGCGAGTCCGGCCGGCCGCACGGGCCGGACCGGCCGCGCGGGCCAGGGCCCGGCGGGTCACGGCGGCCACCCGGCCGCGCGCGGCCGCCACCACACTCCGCACGCCCGCCGGCCGGGCGCCCGCCGGAAGAACCCCCATCCGGCGCATCGGGACCCCCGGGACCCGGGAGCCGCACGAACCGGGAGGCCGCGGTGAGCTCGCCCCCGCCCCCCGTCACCACCCTGGACGGCGCGCTGCGGACCCCGCACCCGGCGCCCGCGCCGCCGCGCCCCGCACCGGCCGGTGACGGCGGCCGCAACCTCGTCCACCAGCTGCTCGTCGCCCTGGTCTGCGCGGCCTACGCCGTCGGTTCCGCGCTCGACTGGGGATCCCAGGAAGTCGCGCTGGTCATGGGCGACTTCGGGCTGGCCGCCGCCGCGGGCACGGCGTCGGTGTCCTGCTTCGTGTACGCGCGCGTGCGCCGGGTCCGCTTCCGCCCGGCCTGGCTGCTGTTCGCCTTCTCCTCGGCGATGGCCGCCCTCGGCAACGGCGTCTGGGGGTGGTACGAGGTCGTCCTCGACCAGCCCGTGCCGAGCCCCTCCATCGCCGACCTGTTCTTCCTGTGCTTCGCCCCGCCCGCCATCGTCGGCCTGCTCGTCCTCGCCAAACGGCCGGTGACGAAGGCGGGTTGGGTGTGCCTGGCGCTGGACGCCTGGCTGATCGCCGGCTCCCTGCTCACCCTCGCCTGGAGCCTCGCGCTCGCCCAGGCGGCCAAGTTCGACGGACCCAGCGTGACCCACGCCGCCCTGTCGCTGGCGTACCCGCTGCTGGACATCGCCCTGGTCAGCATCGTGCTGGTGCTGCACTTCCGGCGCTCGGCCGTCAACCGCACCGCCGTCAACACCGCGATCGGCGCGCTCGCCCTGACGGTGATGTGCGACGCGCTGTTCACCTCGCCGCTGCTGCACAACAACTACCACTCGGGGCAACTGCTCGACGCGGGCTGGTTCGCCGGCTCGCTGCTGCTCGCCTACGCCCCCTGGGCCGCGTCCCGCAGCCCCCGCGCGAAGGCCGCGCACGGGCACACGCGCGTGGTGCACGAACACCTGCCCGGCAGCCGGCGCGGCGGCCACCACCCCGCGCCCGAGGAGACCGCGCCCGGACCGGCGGGCCACGCGCCCGCCCTGCCCGGCGCCGTCCCCTCCCTGCCCGCCCCGCCCGTGTCCGTGCCGCCCGTGCCCCCGCCGGGACCGGCCGGCGAGCACGCCCGGTACCCGGCCACCCGGCCCATCACCGGCTCCCTCGCCGCCCTCACGCCCTACCTGGCCGCGGCGGTCTGCACCCTCGGGATCCTCTACAACGTCCTCAACGGCCACAGCGTCTCCCGGGTGGTGCTGCTGACCGGCGGCACCGTCGTCCTCGCGCTGGTGGCCCGCCAGGGCATCATGCTGCGCGACAACATCACCCTCACCCAGGAACTGGCGCAGAAGGAGAACCACTTCCGCTCCCTGGTGCAGGGCTCCAGCGACGTCATCATGATCGCCGCGCCCAACGGCATCCTCCGGTACGTCTCCCCGGCCGCCGCCGGGGTCTACGGGCGCCCCGCCGAGGAGCTGGTGGGGACCGAGCTGGCGAGCCTGATCCACCCCGAGGACCTGGGCTGCGTGATGCACGAGATCCGCCGCTTCCTCGCCACCAGTCCGCACGTCGAACCCACCACCCGCATCGAGTGCCGGTTCAGCTCCGGCGACGGCGGCTGGCTCAACGTCGAGTCGACCGTCAACCGCCACCACGGCGGGCTGATCTTCAACAGCCGGGACGTGACCGAAAGAGTGCGCCTGCAGGCGCAGCTCCAGCACAACGCCGAGCACGACCCGCTCACCGACCTGCCCAACCGGGCGCTGTTCACCCGGCGGGTGCAGCAGGCGCTGTCCGGCCGCCGCTCCGGCGACCGCGGCCCCGCCCTGCGCAACACCGCCGTGCTCTTCATCGACCTGGACGGCTTCAAGGCGGTCAACGACACCATCGGCCACCAGGCCGGGGACGAACTGCTCGTGCAGGCCGCCCGAAGACTCCAGGACGCGGTCCGGCGCGGGGACACCGCGGCCCGGCTCGGCGGTGACGAGTTCGCCGCCCTGATCGCCGGGGACGGCACCCGCGACCGCACGGCACGGGAGCGGCACATCCTGGAGCTCGCCGACCGCCTCAGGGTGACGCTGTCCCTGCCGTACGAGATCGACGGCAACGACGTGCGGGTCGCCGCGTCCATCGGCGTCGCCTTCGCCGAACCGGGCCTCGGCGCCGGTGAACTGCTGCGCAACGCCGACCTGGCGATGTACCGGGCCAAGGCGGCGGGCAAGGGCCGCGTCGAGCTGTACCGGCCGCAGATGCAGCAGGACGTGGTGCGCAGGACCGAGCTGGCCGGCCGGCTGCGCGCCGCGCTCCACGACGGCGAGTTCTGCCTGCTGCACCAGCCCGTGGTGCGGCTGGAGGACGGCCGGATCACGGCGGTGTCCGCGCAGGCGCGCTGGCGCTCCTCGCAGGGCGTGCTGTTCACGCCGGCCGAGTTCCTGCGGGTCGCCGAGGACAGCGACAAGACGGCCGAGCTGGGCCGCTGGATGCTCCAGGAGGCCGTCGAGCAGGCCGCCGAGCGCACCGGGACCGGCAGAGCCGTCCCCGTCGCCGTACGCGTCTCGGCGCGGCGGCTGCTGGACCGGTCGCTGCCGCTCGGCTCGATCGAGGCGCTGCTGACCCGCCACGGGCTGCCGTCCGGAGCGCTGGTGGTGGAGCTGGCCGACCTCGACCCGCGCATCCCGCTGGAGGAGCTGGAGCGGCGGCTGACGGCCCTGAAGCGGCTCGGCGTGCGCATCGCGCTGGACGGCTTCGGCAGCGGCTACGCCTCGCTCACGGCGCTGCGCAGACTGCCCGTCGACGTGCTCAAGCTGGACCGCGGCCTGGTCGAGGGCGTCGTGGAGTCCGCGCGCCTGCACAAGATCACCGGCGGGCTGCTGCGGATCGCCGCCGACCTCGGGCTGCAGTCCGTGGCCGAGGGGGTGGACCTGCCCGAACAGGTCGTCGCGCTGCGCGCGATGGGCTGCACCCACGGCCAGGGCATGGCGTTCGCCGGCCCGCTGGACGAGTACCGGCTGCGCAGAGCGCTCGGTTCCGGCCACTGCCCGGTGCCGCACGGGCCGGCCGAACCGGCGTTCGCGGGCGGTGGCCGTACGGGTGTTCCGGCCGTTCTGGGAGGCGGGACGGCACTGCGCTCACATAATGAGACTCCCGTCCCACCCACTTGACACCGGGTGCGTGCCGGGGGGAGGGTCAGTGCCATGCGCACCCGAATTCTCGTACTTGGACAGCGCGTCGGCTGACGCTGAGCCCCGATCGCTCAGCGACCCCCACCCGGCGCGCTCCCCTCGCTTGCCTTACGGCACGAGGGGTTTTTTGTTGCACAGGCAGCAAACGCACATCGCCCAAACTTCGCAAAAACCCTCAGCATCGAGAAGAGAATGCCGATGACCGAGCAGGCCACCGGGGCCCATCATCCGCAGCCGCGGCCCCGTTCCGGAGGACAGCAGGCCCCCGTCGAGCACGTCACGGGTGCGCAGTCCCTCATCCGCTCCCTCGAGGAGGTCGGGGCGGACACGGTATTCGGCATTCCGGGCGGAGCGATCCTCCCCGCCTACGACCCGCTGATGGACTCCACCCGGGTGCGCCACGTCCTGGTCCGCCACGAGCAGGGCGCGGGCCACGCGGCCACCGGCTACGCGCAGGCCACCGGCAAGGTCGGCGTCTGCATGGCCACCTCGGGTCCCGGCGCCACCAACCTGGTCACCCCGATCGCCGACGCGCACATGGACTCGGTGCCGATGGTCGCGATCACCGGCCAGGTCGCCTCCACCTCGATCGGCACGGACGCCTTCCAGGAGGCGGACATCGTCGGCATCACCATGCCGATCACCAAGCACAACTTCCTCGTCACCAAGGCCGAGGACATCCCGCGGGTCATCGCGCAGGCGTTCCACATCGCCTCCACCGGCCGCCCGGGCCCCGTCCTGGTCGACATCTCCAAGGACGCCCTCCAGGCGAAGACCACCTTCTCCTGGCCGCCGGTGATGGACCTGCCCGGCTACCGCCCGGTGACCAAGCCGCACGCCAAGCAGATCCGCGAGGCCGCGAAGCTGATCACCTCCGCCAAGCGTCCCGTCCTCTACGTCGGCGGCGGCGTGCTGAAGGCCCAGGCCACCGCCGAACTGAAGGTCCTCGCCGAACTGACCGGAGCGCCCGTCACCACCACCCTGATGGCGCTCGGCGCGTTCCCCGACAGCCACCCGCTGCACGTGGGAATGCCGGGCATGCACGGTGCGGTCACCGCCGTCACCGCGCTGCAGAAGGCCGACCTGATCGTCGCCCTCGGTGCCCGCTTCGACGACCGCGTCACCGGCAAGCTGGACAGCTTCGCGCCCTACGCGAAGATCGTCCACGCCGACATCGACCCGGCCGAGATCGGCAAGAACCGCGCCGCCGACGTGCCGATCGTCGGTGACGCCCGCGAGGTCATCGCCGACCTGATCCAGGCCGTGCAGAAGGAGCACAGCGAGGGCCACAAGGGTGACTACAGCGCCTGGTGGAAGGACCTCAGCCGCTGGCGCGACACCTACCCGCTCGGCTACGACCAGCCGGAGGACGGCTCGCTGTCCCCGCAGCAGGTCATCGAGCGCATCGGCAAGCTCGCCCCGGAGGGCACGATCTTCGCCGCGGGCGTCGGCCAGCACCAGATGTGGGCCGCGCACTTCATCGACTACGAGAAGCCCGCGACCTGGCTGAACTCCGGCGGCGCCGGGACCATGGGCTACGCCGTCCCGGCCGCCATGGGCGCCAAGGCCGGCGCCCCGGACAAGACGGTGTGGGCGATCGACGGCGACGGCTGCTTCCAGATGACCAACCAGGAGCTGACCACCTGCGCCCTGAACGGCATCCCGATCAAGGTCGCCGTCATCAACAACGGCGCCCTCGGCATGGTCCGCCAGTGGCAGACGCTGTTCTACAACCAGCGCTACTCCAACACCGTCCTGCACTCCGGCCCGGAGCACGACGGCAAGGCGCCCGCCCAGGGCACCCGGGTCCCCGACTTCGTCAAGCTGTCGGAGGCCATGGGCTGCTACGCGATCCGCTGCGAGGACCCCGCCGACCTCGACAAGGTCATCGAGGAGGCGAACTCCGTCAACGACCGCCCCGTCGTCATCGACTTCATCGTCCACCAGGACGCCATGGTCTGGCCGATGGTCGCCGCCGGCACCTCCAACGACGAGATCATGGCCGCCCGGGACGTCCGCCCGGACTTCGGCGACAACGAAGACGACTGACCGAGGAAGAGAGCTTCACGAATCATGTCCAAGCACACGCTCTCCGTCCTGGTGGAGAACACGCCGGGCATCCTCGCCCGGATCGCCGCCCTGTTCTCCCGGCGCGGCTTCAACATCGACTCCCTCGCGGTCGGCGTCACCGAGCACCCCGACATCTCCCGCATCACCATCGTGGTCGGCGTCGAGGACCTGCCCCTGGAGCAGGTGACCAAGCAGCTCAACAAGCTGGTCAACGTACTCAAGATCGTCGAGCTGGAGCCCTCGCAGGCCGTGCAGCGCGAACTCGTCCTGGTGAAGGTGCGCGCCGACAACGAGACCCGCTCCCAGATCGTCGAGATCGTCCAGCTGTTCCGCGCCAAGACCGTCGACGTCTCCCCGGAGGCCGTCACCATCGAGGCCACCGGCTCCAGCGACAAGCTGTCCGCGATGCTCAAGATGCTGGAGCCGTACGGCATCAAGGAGCTGGTGCAGTCCGGCACCATCGCGATCGGCCGCGGCGCCCGTTCGATCACGGACCGGTCGCTGCGCGCTCTGGACCGGTCGGCATAACGGCGGATTCGGGCGGCCGGGTGACACCGGCCGCCCGTATACCGAGACCCCCGAACTTCCCTTCCCCCCGCCGTCATACGGTGGGACGCAACACCCGTACACAAGGAGAGAACCCAAAGTGGCCGAGCTGTTCTACGACGCCGACGCCGACCTGTCCATCATCCAGGGCCGCAAGGTCGCGGTCATCGGTTACGGCAGCCAGGGCCACGCCCACGCGCTGTCGCTGCGCGACTCGGGTGTCGACGTGCGTGTCGGTCTGCACGAGGGCTCCAAGTCCAAGGCCAAGGCCGAGGAGCAGGGCCTGCGCGTGGTGACCCCGGCCGAGGCCGCCGCCGAGGCCGACGTCATCATGATCCTGGTCCCGGACCCGATCCAGGCCCAGGTCTACGAGGAGTCCATCGCCCCGAACCTGAAGGACGGCGACGCGCTGTTCTTCGGCCACGGCTTCAACATCCGCTTCGGCTTCATCAAGCCCCCGGCCGGCGTGGACGTCTGCATGGTCGCCCCGAAGGGCCCGGGCCACCTGGTCCGCCGCCAGTACGAGGAGGGCCGCGGCGTTCCGTGCATCGCCGCCGTCGAGCAGGACGCCTCCGGCAACGCCTTCGCGCTCGCCCTGTCGTACGCCAAGGGCATCGGCGGCACCCGCGCCGGCGTCATCAAGACCACCTTCACCGAGGAGACCGAGACCGACCTGTTCGGTGAGCAGGCCGTCCTCTGCGGTGGTACGGCGGCGCTGGTCAAGGCGGGCTTCGAGACCCTGACCGAGGCCGGCTACCAGCCCGAGATCGCCTACTTCGAGTGCCTGCACGAGCTGAAGCTGATCGTGGACCTCATGTACGAGGGCGGCCTGGAGAAGATGCGCTGGTCGATCTCCGAGACCGCCGAGTGGGGCGACTACGTCACCGGCCCGCGGATCATCACCGACGCCACCAAGGCCGAGATGAAGAAGGTCCTCGCCGAGATCCAGGACGGCACCTTCGCCACCAACTGGATGGACGAGTACCACGGCGGCCTGAAGAAGTACAACGAGTACAAGCAGCAGGACTCCGAGCACCTGCTGGAGACCACCGGCAAGCAGCTGCGCAAGCTGATGAGCTGGGTGAACGAGGAGGCGTAAGCCTCGTCCCGAGGGGCCGGAGCGAGACTGCTTCGGCCCCTTCGGCGAACCTCGGGTAACGTCGGAGCTGCGGCGTTGTCCACCCCGTCCAGCCACGGACGGGTGATCCTTCCGCAGAGGCGCAATGCGGCCTCCGCCACGCCACTAGACTGCTGCACAACACGCGTCAGGCCCACAGCGTCGTGCGTCTTCCGCGGTAGCCCCTCCCTCCACCGCCTGCGGCCGTCGGGACGGCCGTCCGCATCGCACATGTGAGGACTCACGTGAGCTCGAAACCTGTCGTACTCATCGCTGAAGAGCTGTCGCCCGCCACCGTCGACGCGCTCGGCCCCGACTTCGAGATCCGGCACTGCAACGGCGCGGACCGCGCCGAGCTGCTGCCGGCCATCGCCGACGTGGACGCGATCCTGATCCGCTCGGCCACCAAGGTCGACGCCGAGGCCATCGCCGCCGCGAACAAGCTCAAGGTCGTCGCCCGCGCCGGCGTCGGCCTGGACAACGTCGACGTCTCCGCCGCCACCAAGGCCGGCGTGATGGTCGTCAACGCCCCCACCTCCAACATCGTGACCGCCGCCGAGCTGGCCTGCGGCCTGATCGTCGCCACCGCCCGCAACATCCCGCAGGCCAACGCCGCGCTGAAGAACGGCGAGTGGAAGCGCAGCAAGTACACGGGTGTGGAGCTGGCAGAAAAGACCCTCGGCGTCGTCGGCCTCGGCCGCATCGGCGCCCTGGTCGCCCAGCGCATGTCCGCCTTCGGCATGAAGGTCGTCGCCTACGACCCCTACGTCCAGCCGGCCCGCGCCGCGCAGATGGGCGTGAAGGTCCTCTCCCTGGACGAGCTGCTGGAGGTCTCCGACTTCATCACCGTCCACCTGCCGAAGACCCCCGAGACGCTCGGCCTGATCGGCGAGGAGGCCCTGCGCAAGGTCAAGCCGAACGTGCGGATCATCAACGCCGCGCGCGGTGGCATCGTCGACGAGCAGGCCCTGTACTCCGCCCTCAAGGAGGGCCGGGTCGCCGGTGCCGGTCTCGACGTGTACGCCAAGGAGCCCTGCACGGACTCCCCGCTGTTCGAGTTCGACCAGGTCGTGTGCACCCCGCACCTCGGCGCGTCCACGGACGAGGCGCAGGAGAAGGCCGGTATCGCCGTCGCCAAGTCGGTGCGCCTCGCGCTCGCCGGCGAGCTGGTGCCGGACGCGGTGAACGTCCAGGGCGGTGTCATCGCCGAGGACGTCAAGCCGGGTCTGCCGCTCGCCGAGCGCCTCGGCCGCATCTTCACCGCGCTCGCGGGCGAGGTCGCGGTCCGTCTCGACGTCGAGGTGTACGGCGAGATCACCCAGCACGACGTGAAGGTGCTGGAGCTGTCCGCCCTCAAGGGTGTCTTCGAGGACGTCGTCGACGAGACGGTCTCCTACGTCAACGCCCCGCTGTTCGCGCAGGAGCGCGGCGTCGAGGTCCGCCTGACCACCAGCTCGGAGTCGGCCGACCACCGCAACGTCGTCACCGTGCGCGGCACGCTCGGCACCGGCGAGGAGGTGTCGGTCTCCGGCACGCTGGCCGGCCCCAAGCACGTCCAGAAGATCGTCGCGGTCGGCGACTACGACGTCGACCTGGCGCTCGCGGAGCACATGCTGGTGCTGAAGTACGAGGACCGTCCCGGTGTCGTCGGCACCGTCGGCCGCATCCTCGGCGAGGCCGGCATCAACATCGCCGGCATGCAGGTCGCCCGTGCGGCGGTCGGCGGCGAGGCACTGGCCGTCCTCACCGTCGACGACACGGTGCCCGCCGGGGTGCTGGCCGAGGTCACCGCGGAGATCGGCGCCACGTCGGCCCGTTCGGTCAACCTGGTCTGATACCTCGCAGAACGCCGGGTGGGGCTGAGGTTTCCCTCAGCCCCACCCGGCGTTCGCGCGTTCGCGTCCTCAGGCGGCGATCCCTACCTCCGCCTGCTCCGCCTCCCGCACCCGTACGCCCCGCAGCGTGACGGCCGCCGCCACCGCGGCCCCCGCCAGCAGCGCCGCGCCCGCGATCGCCGCGCCCTGCATCCCGCTGGTGAACGCCTCCCGGGCCACCGTCGCCAGTCCCGGCACCTTCCCGGCGACCGCGAGCGCGCCGCCCAGGGTCTCGCGGGCCGCGTCCGGCGCCGAGGCCGGCATGTCGTGCCGGTAGATCGCCGTGCCGATCGAGCCGAGCACCGCCATCCCCAGCGCGCCGCCGAACTCCGCGCCGGTCTCCAGCAGGGAGGACGCGGATCCCGCCCGCTCGACGGGGGCCGTCCCGAGAGCGAGATCGGTCATCTGGGAGATCACCATGACGATCCCGGACGCCAGCACCCCGCACGCGGCCAGGACGAGCCACAGCGAGTCGGTCCCGGCGAGGGCGAGCATCGCGTATCCGGCGGCGCCGATCAGGAAGCCCGCCGTGACGACGTACGCCCGCTCGACACCCTTGTGCACCAGCGCCGCCGCCAGGGGGGCCACCATGCCGATCGGCACCGAGGGCAGCAGTGCCCACAGGGCCGCCTCCATCGCGCTCTTGCCGAGCACGGACTGCAGGTACTGGGTGGTGAAGAAGGCCGACCCCATCATCCCGAGCGACGAGACCAGGTTGAGCACGACGGCCGGCGCGAAGCCCCGGCCGCGGAACAGCGCCGGCGGGATCATGGGTGAGGCGGCCGTGCGCTGACGGTGGACGAAGAGGGCGGCGAAGAGCAGGCCGACGGTGATCGAGACGACGTAACCGGCGTGCCAGCCCTCGGACGGGATCTCCTTCAGGCCGTAGATCACCGGCAGCACCGCGGCCATGGACAGCGGGACACTCACCCAGTCGAAGCGGCCGGGCTCGGGGTTCCTCGACTCGGGCAGCAGGACCGGGCCGAGCACCAGCAGCAGGGCCATCGCGGGCAGGTTGACCAGGAAGACCGAGCCCCACCAGAAGAACTGCACCAGCACACCGCTGAGCACCGAGCCGAGCGCGATGCCGGCCGTCATCACGCCGGACCACATCCCGATCGCCTTCGTCCGCTGGCCGGGGTCGGTGAACATCGTGCGGACGATCGCCATGGTGGACGGCATCAGGGTGGCACCGCCGACGCCGAGGACCGCGCGGGCCGCGATCAGGGTCCCGGCGCTGTCCGCGTAGGCGGCGACCAGGGAGGCGGCGCCGAAGGCGGCCGCGCCGAACAGCAGCAGCCGGCGGCGGCCGATGCGGTCGCCCAGCGAGCCCATCGTCATCAGCAGGCCGGCCAGCACGAACGCGTAGATGTCGAAGATCCACAGCTGCTGGGTGCCGCTCGGCTCCAGGTCGGCGCTGATCGCGGGGATCGCGAAGTACAGCACCGAGACGTCCATCGAGACCAGCAGCAGCGGAAGCATCAGCACACCGAGGGCGGTCCATTCACGGCGTCCGGCCCGTGCGGCCGGGAGCGGGGTGGTGCTCGTCGGGTTCGTCATGGCGGCGACTATACGCATGTCCTATACGGCTGTCTAGAACGGTCGTATAGGACGCCTGTATGGATCGGCGGTAGGCTGACGGGCATGGGACACCGTGAGGATCTGCTCGAAGGCGCCAAGCGCTGCCTGCTCGCCAAGGGCTTCCTGCGCACGACCGCGCGCGACATCGTCAAGGAGTCGGGGACGAACCTGGCCTCGATCGGCTATCACTACGGCTCGAAGGACGCCCTGCTCGTCCAGGCGTACGTCGAACTGATCGAGAGCGTCGGCGACACCTTCGAGCCGGGCTGGGGCGCCGAGACGGAGGCGGCCGCCCCGGCCGGCTCACTGCAGCGGTTCCGGCAGGTGTGGGACGGCATCATCCGGTCCGTGCCGCAGTCCCGGGCGATCTGGCTGCTCAGCTTCGAACTGCTCTTCCAGGGCGACCGGCTCCCCGAGGTGCGCAAGCTCCTGGCCGAGGCGCAGGTGGAGGGCCGCAAGGGCATCCTGACGATGTTCAACGGCGTCCCCGAGGGGGAGCTGGACGAGGAGAGCGTCGACACCGAGGGCCGTCTCTACCAGACGCTGCTCAACGGCCTGATGGTCCAGTGGCTCTTCGACCCGGACTCGGCCACGACGGCCGACCAGCTCACCGAGGGGCTGCGCCGGGTGCTCGACGCGGCCAGTGGAAACTAAGGCGACCGGGCGTCCCTAGAGGCGGGCCGCCTTCAGCGCCATGTGCAGCAGCAGGCGGTCCTCCCCGTCGTCCAGGTCGAGCCCCGTGAGCTGCTCGACGCGGGACAGCCGGTAGTACAGGGTCTGCCGGTGGATGCCCAGCTGGGCCGCCGTGCGCCCCGCCTGGCCCGCGCAGTCCAGGAACACCTCCGCCGTGCGGGCCAGCTCCCGGTGCGCGGCGGTGAGCAGCGGCGCCACCACCGGGTCGGCGGCCGCCACCGCGGGCAGCGCGGTCAGCAGGCGGTACGGCCCGATGCCGGACCAGTCGGCGACGGGGCCGAAGCGGGCGTCGGCCAGGGCCGCGCGGGCCGCCGCCGACGCCTCCTGCCAGGCCGTGCCCAGCTCGGCGATTCCCGTCCGGGCCGCGGCGATCCCCGCCACGGCCCCCGCGGCGGCGGCTCCCGCAGCCCCCACGCCGGCCCCCGCCCGCTCCCGCAGCCGTGTCGCCACCGACATCGCCGGGGTCACCGTCTGTGTCGAGCGCAGCCGCACCAGCACCGCCAGGCAGTGGTCCGTCGCCCCCCACGGCACCGTGCACAGCGCCGTCGCCCCCGGCAGGGTCCGCACCGATGGGGCCTGGGCCGGATCGGCGGACGGCCACGGCGCCACGCACACCACCGTGTGCGGCCCGTCCGCGCGCGCCCCCAGTGCCGTGCGCAGCTCGGCCACCGCCGCGTCGCGCTGCCAGCCGGGCTCGGCCGCCAGCACCGCCCGCAGCTCCCGGGTCAGGTCGGCGCCGTGCTGCGCCTCGTCGGCGAGGAGGGCGCCGATGCGGGCCGTCACCTCCATGGCGGCGGCCAGCTGGGCGTCGGTGGGCCCGGGGTCGCCGTCCAGCAGCCAGACGTAGCCGAGGACCACCCCGCGGTGGCGCACGGGCAGGCAGATACGGCCCCGGTACACCCCGGCCTCCGGGGTCGGCGGGATGCGCACCGGTCCGGTCGCCCGGGTGATGCCGAAGCCCTCGAACCAGCTGCGGACGGCGGCGGTCGAGCGCCGGGTGAGGATCGAGCGGGTGCGGACCGGGTCCAGGACCGTCGGATCGAGGTCGCCCTCGTCGTCGTAGGCGCCGAAGACGATCAGCTCGAAGTCCCGGTTCTCCAGGGTCGCGGGCGCGCCGAGCAGCTCGGAGATCTCGTCGATGAGCTCCTGGTAGTCACCCCTGTGTTCCGCCGTCACCCGGGCATTCTCCCGCATCCCGCCCCGGCCTTCATACATCTGTCTGAGATCCCGGGCACGGATGCGTGACAGCTGTCGATGGCAGACGATCGGAGCAATCCTTAGGTTTCACGGTGGTTCTCCGTGCCGTACCCGAATCGTAGGGTTTCGGCCTGGTTTTGTTCGTTGTGGAGGTGCCCCGTGCTGGGTCCCGTGATTCTCGCCGCGTCGCGCAGCGACCGGATGCGACGCCTGATCTCGGCGGCCCCGGTGACCAAGCAGGTCGTCGACCGCTTCATCCCGGGCGAGACGGTCGACGACATCGTCCCGATCATCGAGGACCTGACGTCCAAGGGTCTGGAGCTGACGATGGACGTCGTCGGCGAGGACATCACCACCCCGGAGCAGGCCACCGCCGCCCGGGACGCCTACCTGCAGCTGATCGAGCGGATCAAGCCGCTCGGCCTCGGCACCCAGGTCGAGATGTCCGTCAAGCTGTCCATGTTCGGCCAGGCGCTTCAGGGCGGCCACGAGCTGGCCCTCGCCAACGTCCGCCCCGTCGTCGAGGCCGCCGCCGCGATCGGCACGACCGTGACGCTCGACGCCGAGGACCACACCACCCTCGACTCGATGTTCGCCATCCACGAGGAGCTGCGGAAGGACTTCCCGCAGACCGGCTGCGTCATCCAGGCCTACCTCTTCCGCACCGAGGCCGACGCCCGCCGGCTGGCCGCCGCCGGCAGCCGGGTCCGCCTGGTCAAGGGCGCCTACAAGGAGCCCGCCTCCGTCGCGTACCAGGACAAGCACGAGATCGACAAGGCGTACGTGCGCATCCTGCGCATCCTGATGGAGGGCGAGGGCTACCCGATGATCGGGTCCCACGACCCGCGCCTGATCGCCATCGCCCAGGAACTCGCCCACCGCGCCGGGCGCAAGCTCGACGAGTACGAGTTCCAGATGCTGTACGGCATCCGCGGCGAGGAGCACCTGCGGCTGGCCGCCGAGGGCCACCGCATGCGCGTCTACACCGCCTACGGCACCGACTGGTACGGCTACTTCATGCGCCGGCTGGCGGAGAAGCCGGCCAACCTGAAGTTCTTCGTCCGCTCGATGGTCAGCACGGGCTGAGCCCGCACCACCCGCTCACGTACAAGGAGTTACGGATCTCATGGACGCTGTGACCCAGGTCCCCACCCCCGTCAACGAGCCGGTGCACGGCTACGCCCCCGGCTCGCCCGAGCGCGCCCGCCTGGAGGCCAAGCTCAAGGAGCTGGCCGAGAACCCGATCGACCTGCCGTGCACCATCGACGGTGAGCGGCGGATGGGCGGCGGCGAGCCGTTCCAGGTCGTGCAGCCGCACAACCACAAGGCCGTCCTGGGCACCTACCGCAACGCCACGAAGCAGGACGCGCAGGACGCGATCGACGCCGCCCTCGCCGCGGCCCCCGCCTGGCGCGCCCTGTCCTTCGACGACCGCGCGGCGATCTTCCTGCGCGCCGCGGAGCTGCTGTCCGGCCCGTGGCGCGAGACGCTGGCCGCCTCCACCATGCTGGGGCAGTCCAAGACCGCCCAGCAGGCCGAGATCGACACCCCCTGCGAGCTGGTCGACTTCTGGCGCTTCAACGTCCACTACGCCCGCCAGATCCTGGCCGAGCAGCCCCCGGCCAACTCCCCGGGCGTGTGGAACCGCCTCGACCACCGCCCGCTGGAGGGCTTCGTCTACGCGATCACGCCGTTCAACTTCACGGCCATCGCGGGCAACCTGCCCACCGCGCCCGCCCTCATGGGCAACGTCGTGGTGTGGAAGCCGTCCCCGACGCAGACCCACGCCGCCGTGCTGCTCATGCGGCTGCTGGAGGAGGCGGGCCTGCCCAAGGGCGTCATCAACCTGCTCACCGGTGACGGCCTGGAGGTCTCCGAGGTCGCGCTGAACCACCGCGACCTGGCCGGCATCCACTTCACCGGTTCGACCAAGACCTTCCAGTACCTGTGGAAGACGGTCGGCGCCAACATCGAGAAGTACCGCTCCTACCCGCGTCTGGTCGGCGAGACCGGTGGCAAGGACTTCGTCGTCGCCCACCCGTCGGCCGACCGCGCGGTGCTGAAGACCGCGCTGACCCGCGGCGCCTTCGAGTACCAGGGCCAGAAGTGCTCGGCGACCTCCCGGGCGTACATCCCGGCCTCGATCTGGAACGACGGCTTCAAGGAGGAGTTCGCGGCCGAGGTCGACGGCATCGCCATGGGCGACGTCACCGACCTGTCGAACTTCATCGGCGCCGTCATCGACGAGCGGTCCTTCGCGAAGAACAAGGCCGCGATCGACCGTGCGGCGGCGGACCCGGCGTGCACGATCGTCGCGGGCGGCTCCTACGACGACTCGGTCGGCTACTTCGTCCGGCCCACCGTCATCGAGTGCACCGACCCGGAGAACGAGGTCTTCACGACCGAGTACTTCGGCCCGATCCTCGCGGTGTACGTCTACGAGGACGAGAAGTACGACGAGATGCTGACCCAGATGGAGTCGGTGTCGGACTACGCGCTGACCGGTTCGGTCATCGCCAACGACCGCGCGGCCGCCGCCTACACGGCCGACCGGCTCCGCTACGCGGCCGGCAACTTCTACATCAACGACAAGTCGACCGGTGCCGTGGTCGGCCAGCAGCCGTTCGGCGGCGGGCGCGCCTCGGGCACCAACGACAAGGCGGGCGCCCCGCAGAACCTGCAGCGCTGGACGCTGACCCGCGCCATCAAGGAGACGCTGGTGCCGCCGACCGAGTACGGCTACCCGCACATGGGCTGACGTCCTCGCCCTCCGGGCACGCGACGGGCCGGGTCCTCAGCACGGGGGCCCGGCCCGTCGGCGTGTCCGGGGCTACTCGGCGACCTCGGTGCGCTCCCACCACTCGTACACGGGGAGCCGGCCCTGGTCCGTCTCCTCGTGCCGGGTCGTCGAGCGGAAGTGCTCGTAGCCGCCCCGGTGGGGGATCTTCAGTTCGATCCCGGGCGGAGTGATCGGGACGATGCGCTCCGGCAGGTCGTCGGGGCCGCCTTCCAGCACTGCTTTGGCCGCGTTGGTCATGCGGTCACCGTTCCCGGCGGCGCGCGGCGTTGTCCCGCCCGGCGAACAGGATCAGCCGTCCGGAGGAGTCGCCCGCTGCGCCGGCCGGTGCCCTTCCGCGGGGCGTGGGTGGCTGGTCGCGCAGTTCCCTGCGCCCCCGGAGCCCCAGGTCAGCGCGGTGTGACGCAGTCCGCTGTCTCAGATAGTAGGAAGTCCGAGTAATTGTGGAGACAGACGCCCGCTCCTGTCCTAGCTTTGTAGAAGCCGAACGTCTCGCCAGACCAGGCGAACGGCGGTCGTGAGCCGGGCCCACATGCAGGCAACCCCTGCCGCCCCGCAGCTCCCCGCCCCCGGCGTCTCGTCACCCCTCTTTCTTTTCCGCGCTCCGCGTTTGCCCGAAGGAGTCGATCCCTCATGGCCGAGACGACCGTCCGCCGCCGCGTCCGCCACTCCTCCCGTACGAGCGAGGCCGACCGCAAGAACGCCGCCGCCGCGCTCCAGCGCGCCCTCGACCGCCGGGACAACGGCGGCGCCACCGGCCACTGATCAGACCCGCAGGCACGCCCGCTCCTTGTCCGGATGGCGGACGGTCCGTGTCATCCCATGGGACGAGGAGTAGGGTGCCCGCATGTCTCGCAGCATCGATCTCGCAGTGATCCCCGGTGACGGCATCGGCCAGGAAGTCGTGGCCGAAGGCCTCAAGGTCCTCTCCGCCGTCCTCCCGCAGGATGTGAAGCTGGAGACCAAGGAGTACGACTTCGGGGCCCGCCGCTACCACGCCACCGGTGAGACCCTCACCGACGAGGACCTGGCGCAGCTCAAGGACCACGACGCCATCCTGCTCGGCGCCATCGGCGACCCGAGCGTGCCGTCCGGCGTGCTGGAGCGCGGCTTCCTGCTGAAGCTGCGGTTCGCCTTCGACCACCACGTCAACCTCCGCCCGAGCAAGCTGCTCCCGGGCGTCGCCACCCCGCTCGCCGGCGAGCCGCAGATCGACTTCGTCGTCGTGCGCGAGGGCACCGAGGGGCCGTACACCGGCAACGGCGGAACCATCCGCAAGGGCACCGAGCACGAGGTCGCCACCGAGGTCTCCGTGAACACGGCCTTCGGTGTCGAGCGGGTCGTGCGGGACGCCTTCGCGCGGGCCCAGGCCCGGCCGCGCAAGAAGCTCACCCTCGTCCACAAGAACAACGTGCTGACCTTCGCCGGTCACCTGTGGACGAACATCTTCAACAAGGTCGCCGCCGAGTACCCCGAGGTGACGACCGAGTACATCCACGTCGACGCCGCCACGATCTATCTGGTGACGCAGCCCGAGCGGTTCGACGTCATCGTCACCGACAACCTGTTCGGCGACATCATCACCGACCTCGCCGCGGCCGTCTCCGGCGGCATCGGCGTCGCGGCCTCCGGCAACATCAACCCGAGCCGCGAGTTCCCGTCCATGTTCGAGCCCGTCCACGGCTCGGCCCCGGACATCGCCGGCCAGGGCAAGGCCGACCCCACCGCCACGGTCCTGTCCGTCGCCCTGCTGCTGCGCCACCTCGGCTACGACGACGAGGCCGCCCGGATCGAGGACGCGGTCGCCGCCGACCTCGCCGAGCGCGTGGGCAAGCCCGCCCGCTCCACGTCGGAGATCGGCGACGCGCTCGCCGTACGCGTAGCCGGCTGATCCGGTGCGCTCCTGAAGAACCACTTCGAAAAGCCGCCGGGTCGCCATGACGCACCCGGCGGCTTTCCCTGTGCGGCGCCGGGTGGAAGCATCGACCCCTGGGCCGCCCCACCCGGATTCCTTCCGTCGCCGCCGCCGCGCGATAATCGAACGCGGAGCCGCGATATGAGGGAATGCTCGGACGTCCTTGCACTGGCCGGAGACGGCCCTTGCCGGGCCGTAAGGAGCGCGGCCCGTCACGACAACCGGTGAAGGACAACCACTCATGACGACGCCCACGATCGAGCTCAAGCCCTCCGCCCACCCGCTTCCCGCAGCGGAGCGCGAGGCGATCCTCGCCAGCCCCGGGTTCGGCCGCCACTTCACCGACCACATGGTGACGATCAAGTGGACGGAGGGGCGCGGCTGGCACGACGCGCAGCTCGTTCCGTACGGCCCGATCTCCCTCGACCCCTCCACCCACGTCCTCCACTACGGGCAGGAGATCTTCGAGGGCCTCAAGGCGTACCGCCAGCCCGACGGCTCCGTCGCGGTCTTCCGTCCCGAGGCCAACGCCCGCCGCTTCCGCAACTCCGCCCGCCGCATGGCGATGGCCGAGCTGCCCGAGGAGTTGTTCATCGCCGCCCTGGACGCGCTGCTCTCGCAGGACGCCGACTGGGTCCCGCCGCACGGCGGCGAGGAGTCCCTCTACCTGCGGCCGTTCATGTTCGCCTCCGAGACCGGACTCGGTGTGCACCCGGCCAACGAGTACCTGTTCATGCTGATCGCCTCCCCGTCCGGCGCCTACTTCGCGGGCGGCGTCAAGCCGGTCACCATCTGGGTCTCCGAGGACCACGTCCGTGCCGTCCCCGGCGGCACCGGCGACGCCAAGACCGGCGGCAACTACGCCGCCTCGCTGCTGCCGCAGGCCGAGGCCGCCGCCAACGGCTGCGACCAGGTCGTCTACCTCGACGCGGTGACCCGCACCAAGGTCGAGGAGTCCGGCAGCATGAACGTCGCGTTCGTCTACGGCGACCGGATCGTCACCCCGGCGCTCACCGGCTCCATCCTCGAGGGCATCACCCGGGACTCCCTGCTCCAGGTCGCCCGCGACCTCGGCTACACCGCCGAGGAGGGTGTGATCACGCTCCAGCAGTGGCGTGAGGACGCCGCCTCCGGCGCGCTCACCGAGGTCTTCGCCTGCGGCACGGCCGCCGTCGTCACCCCGATCGGCCACGTCAAGACCAAGTCGGACGCCTGGACGCACGGCGACGGCACCCCCGGCCCGGTCACCCTGCGCCTGCGCGAGGCCCTGCTCGGCCTGCAGCGCGGCCTCACGGAGGACAAGCACGGCTGGATGCACAAGCTCGGCTGATCCCGCCCCGGCGGATGACACAGGGCCGTCCCGGACACGCGTCCGGGACGGCCCTGTCGTGTCCCGGGTCCGGGAGGAAGCCCGGGCCGGCCGTCCGTCCTCGGCCGGCCCGGGGGTCGAAGGGGCGCTGCCGTCAGTGCTCGGCGGGCACCGCCTCGGCGGGCCGCGCCGGGTCGGACGGCAGCGCCGGGACGCCCCTGCCGCCGGCGGTCAGGGCCAGGTAGACGACCCCGCCGGCCAGGCCCGACAGCAGGAAGCTGCAGTCCACGCCGCCGGTGAGGCGCAGCAGCGGGCCCTGGTACTCGGGCAGGGAGACCGCGAGCAGGCCGACGAGGGCGCCGACCGCCCAGGACACGGCGGCCTGGACGTTCCAGCCGGCCCGGTACCAGTAGATGCCGCCGTGCGAGCGGCGGTTGAAGACCTGGAGCGCGTCCGCGTCGTAGTGGCCGCGGCAGCGGGCGAAGCCGATGAGGGTGATCACCGCCCACGGGGTGCCGATCGCGGTGAGCAGCAGCACGAACGAGGTCATCGCCGCCTGCGCGTCCCACAGGAAGTGGCCGGCGAAGACGCTGGCCGTGGCGACGATCGCGACCGTGCAGGTGGCGCGGGCGCGGGAGGCGCGGGGCAGGATCGCGTCCAGGTCGAGGCCCATCGAGTACAGCATCAGACCGGCGTTGCCGACGGAGCCCGCGGAGGCGGCCAGCAGCAGCGGGATCAGGTACCAGGTGGGGGAGGCGTCCACCAGCGGGCCGGCGTAGTCGAGCGCGGCGCGGGCGCCGTAGGCGGTGAAGGTGCCGAAGAGCTGCGGGACCAGCAGGCCGAGGAGCAGGCCGAGCCAGGTGGCGTGCAGGATGCGGCGCGGGGTGTGGCGGGCGGGGGAGATGTAGCGGGTGTAGTCGCCGAGCAGGGTGATGAAGGCGATCGGCCCGGACAGGCCCGCGGCCACCGCCGACAGCAGCCAGGTCGGCCAGTACCCGCCCAGCAGATAACCGCCCGCCTCCGGCAGTGCGGCGGTGGTGAAGTGCGGGGCGTAGGCGAGCAGGCCGAGGGCCAGCAGGGCCGTCATGCCGATGGCCAGGACCCGGGACATGGTGAGCAGCACCTTGTAGCCGTACACCGCGCCCGCGACGGTCGCCGCGGCCAGCAGCGCGTAGACCACGCCGTACGACAGGCCGTCCGCCGGCAGGCCGAAGAGGCGGCCGAGGACGCTCACCGAGACGTCGCCGCCGACCCACACCGTCAGGGCGGTGTAGCCGAGGGCGAGCAGCAGGCCGACGATCGAGCCGATCAGCCGGCCGCGCACGCCGAACTGGGCGCCCGAGGAGGTGGACAGGTTGGTGGCGGTGCGCAGGGAGATCAGCGCCAGCGGTGCGGTGAGCGCCGTCCCGACGACGGTGCCCGCGAGGATCGAGGTGATCGACGAGACGAAGTCGAGGCCGAAGGAGGCGGGCAGCCAGCCGAAGACGATGACGCCCAGGCAGAGGTTGGAGCCGAGCAGGATCGAGACGAGGTCGCGGGGACCGCTGGTGCGTTCCTCGTCGGGGATCGTGTCGACTCCGCGCTGTTCTATCGGCATGGCTGGGTCTCCCTTGACGGCCATCTGAGGTTTAGAGCGACGTTCAATGTGACGTGTGCTGTGGTGGCCCGTCAATATTTCCGTTGCGTGAATCCGGTGTTTAGAGTGGTGCTCTAAAGCGAGGAAGGCAAGGAGGTGCCGCGAGGTGAGACTGACCCCCACGGAACGTGACCGGCTGCTGCTCTTCGGAGCGGCCGAGCTGGCCCGCGCCCGCCGGGCCCGCGGGCTCAGGCTGAACGTCCCGGAGGCGACCGCGCTGATCGCGGACACCGTCTGCGAGGCCGCCCGGGACGGCAAACGGCTCGCCGAGGCCATCGAGGCGGCCCGCTCGGTGCTCGGCCCGGACGACGTCCTGCCGGGCGTCGCCGACGTGGTCACCGAGGTCATGGTCGAGGCCGTCTTCGACGACGGCTCCCGGCTCGCGGTCGTCTCCGACCCGATCGGCGCAGGACTGGGGGAGGAGGGGCCGGGCGCGCTGCTCCCCGGCCCGATGCACTCCGACCCCGAACCGGTTCTCGCGCTGACGGTCACCAACACCGCGACCGTGCCGGTGTCGGTCACCTCCCACTTCCACTTCTTCGAGGCCAACCCCCGCCTCGACTTCGAGCGCGAGCGGGCCTACGGCATGCGGCTCGCCGTCCCGGCCGGCTCGTCCGTGCGCTTCGGGCCGGGCGAGTCCCACGAGGTCGGGCTCGTGCCGATCGGCGGCGAGCGCATCGCGATCGGTTTCGCCGGCCTGGTCGACGGGCCGCTGGACGCGCCGGGCGCCAAGGAGGAGGCCCTGCGCCGGGCCGCCGCCTGCGGCTACCGCGGCGTACCGGACACCGGCGTTTCGGACAGCACTGAGAAGGAGGCCGAGCGATGAGCCGCCCCGGAGGCCACCCCGCCGAAGCCCGCCGCCTGACGCCGCACGAGTACGCGGCCACCCACGGCCCCCGCGCCGGCGACCGCGTCCGCCTCGGCGACAGCGGGCTGACGATCAGGATCGAGTCCGACGCACAGCAGTACGGCGACGAGTTCCTCGCCGGCTTCGGCAAGACCGCCCGCGACGGACTGCACCTGAAGGCCGCCGCCGTCCGCGAGACCTGCGACGTCGTGATCAGCAACGTCGTCGTCATCGACGCCGTGCAGGGCGTGCGCAAGGTGTCCATCGGCATCCGCGAGGGCCGCATCTGCGGGATCGGCCGGGCCGGCAACCCCGACACCCTCGACGGCGTCGACGTGGTCGTCGGCACGGGCACGTCCATCGTGTCCGGCGAGGGTTTGATCGCCACCGCGGGCGCCGTCGACACCCATGTCCACCTGCTGTCGCCGCGGATCATGGAGGCCTCCCTCGCCTCCGGCGTGACCACGGTCATCGGGCAGGAGTTCGGGCCCGTGTGGGGCGTCGGCGTCAACTCGCCCTGGGCGCTGCGCCACGCCTTCAACGCCTTCGACGCCTGGCCCGTCAACATCGGCTTCCTCGGCCGGGGTTCGTCCTCGCACGACGCCCCCCTGATCGAGGCGCTGGCCGAGGGCGGCGCCTCCGGCTTCAAGGTGCACGAGGACATGGGCGCCCACACCCGCGCCCTGGACACCGCGCTGCGCGTCGCCGAGGAGCACGACGTCCAGGTCGCCCTGCACAGCGACGGCCTCAACGAGTGCCTGTCGGTGGAGGACACCCTGCGGGTCCTGGAGGGCCGGACCATCCACGCCTTCCACATCGAGGGCTGCGGCGGCGGACACGTCCCCAACGTGCTGAAGATGGCGGGCGTGCCCAACGTCATCGGCTCGTCGACGAACCCGACGCTGCCCTTCGGCCGGGACGCCGTCGCCGAGCACTACGGCATGATCGTCTCCGTCCACGACCTCAAGCCCGACCTGCCCGGCGACGCGGCCATGGCCCGCGACCGCATCCGCGCCGGGACGATGGGCGCCGAGGACGTGCTGCACGACCTGGGCGCGATCGGCATCACTTCCTCCGACGCCCAGGGCATGGGCCGGGCCGGCGAGACCGTGCGCCGCACCTTCGCCATGGCCGGCAAGATGAAGGCCGAACTGGGCGGCCCGGACACCGACCACGACAACGAGCGCGTCCTGCGCTACATGGCCAAGCTGACCATCAACCCGGCCATCGCGCACGGCCTCGCCCACGAGGTCGGCTCGCTGGAGGTCGGCAAGCTCGCCGACATCGTGCTGTGGCGGCCCGAGTACTTCGGCGCCAAGCCGCAGCTGGTGCTGAAGTCCGGCTTCCCTGCCTACGGCGTGACCGGCGACCCCAACGCGGCCACCGACACCTGCGAACCCCTCGTGCTGGGGCCTCAGTTCGGTGCCTTCGGTGCGACCGCCGCCGACATCTCCGTCGCGTTCGTCGCCCAGGCCGCCGTCGACCAGGGCCACGACACCATGCCCACCCGCCGGCGCAGGGTCGCCGTGCGCGGCACCCGCGGCATCGGCCCGGCCGACCTGCGCCTGAACTCCCGCACCGGACAGGTCGACGTGGACCAGCGCACCGGCCTGGTCACCCTCGACGGCGAGCCGCTGCGCTCCGAGCCCGCCGACTCGGTCTCCCTCAACCGCCTCTACTTCCTCTAAGGACCCCCGTATGAGCACCCCTGCCGCCGACGGCTTCTCCATGCCGGCCGAGTGGGCCCCGCACGAGCGGACCTGGATGGCCTGGCCGAGCCCGAACCCCACCTTCGACGACCCCGAGGACCTCGCCGCCTCCCGGATCGCCTGGGCCTCCGTCGCCCGCGCGATCCGCCGCTTCGAGCCGGTCACCGTGGTCTGCGGACCCGGCCAGTCCGCCGAGGCCGCCGGCCTGCTCGGCGAGGGCATCCAGGTCGTCGAGCGCGACCTCGACGACGCCTGGATGCGCGACATCGGCCCCACCTTCCTCACCAACGGCCGGGGCGAACTGGCCGCCGTCGACTGGACGTTCAACGGCTGGGGCGCCCAGGACTGGGCCCGCTGGGAGCACGACTCCAAGATCGGCGCCTACGTCTCCGACCTCGCCGGCGCCACGACGTACGCCTCGCAGCTGGTCAACGAGGGCGGCGCGATCCACGTCGACGGCGAGGGCACCGTGCTGCTCACCGAGACCGTGCAGCTCGGCCCCGAGCGCAACCCGCACTGGACCAAGGAGCAGGTCGAGGCGGAGATCCACGCCCACCTCGGCACGTCCAAGGCGATCTGGCTGCCGCGCGGCCTGACCGGCGACTACCCGCCCTACGGTTTCGGCACCCTCGGCCACGTCGACATCGTCGCCGCTTTCGCCCGCCCGGGTGTCGTCGTCGCCCACCACCAGCCGGACCCGGCGCACCCGGACTTCGAGGTCACCAAGGAGGTCATCGGCCTGCTGAAGTCCTCGACCGACGCGCGCGGCCGGGCGCTGGAGGTGGTCGAGGTGCCCGCCCCGACCGTGCTGGAGGCCGACGGTCACTGGGCCGACTACTCCTACATCAACCACTACCTGTGCAACGGCGGCGTCGTGCTGTGCGGCTTCGACGACCCGCGCGACGAGATCGCGGCCGGCATCTTCCGCAAGCTGTTCCCGGAGCGGACGGTGACCCTGGTGGACGCGCGTACGATCTTCGCGGGTGGGGGCGGCATCCACTGCATCACCCAGCAGCAGCCGAAGGTCTGATCCACAGCGCCTTTTCGAGACACAGGAGCAGCAGATGGCCGGTGCGGCCCGTGCGCGCAGGAACGCGCCGCCGCGCGAGGAGGTCCTCGCCTCCGCCATGGACATGATCGCCGAGCGCGGTCTGGAGAAGCTCACCATGGCGGGGCTCGGCCGCGAGGTCGGCATGAGCAGCGGCCATCTGCTGTACTACTTCCGCTCCAAGGACGAACTGCTGCTGCAGACCCTGGAGTGGAGCGAGGGCCGGCTCGGCGCCGAGCGCGCCCGGCTGCTGTCGAGCGACGGCACCGCCCGTGAACGGCTGGACGCCTACGTCGACCTGTACGTCCCCGACGGCCACCGCGACCCGCACTGGACGCTGTGGCTGGAGGTGTGGAACCGCTCGCAGAACGCCGACGACGACGCCCGCGCCCGGCAGGCCGCCATCGAGGGCGCCTGGCACCGCGACCTGGTCGCCCTCATCGCCGAGGGCATCTCGCACGGCGAGTTCCGCGCCGTCGACCCCGACCGCTTCGCGGCCCGGCTGCGGGCCCTGCTGGACGGCTTCTCCATCCATGTGGCGATCGGGCTGCGCGGCACCGACCGGGCGCAGACCCTGGCCCACGTCCGGGAGTTCCTCGACGACGCGCTGTGCGCGCAGGCCTGAGGGCCCGCGGGGCGGTCCGGGTCCGGCTGCCGTGAGGGGCCACCGGGTCGTGCCGGGTGCGGTTGCAGGCGCGCGGTGAGCCGGTGGTTGCGGTGCGTGGCGCCCGCGGTGACCAGGGCGGCGCTCGCATCCTGAGACGGGCGGTGAGCGCGGGGGCGGATTGTGCCAGACTGCCCCCGTGCTCTCGTTCGCCACGATTATTGGCAGCAGGCGCGCCGGTCCGCAGTGACCGCCACGTACGACCAGGTACGGGCGGCCACCGTCGTCCTCGACCCGCGCGCAGACCTCTCGCACCCGCGAGGGGTTTTTCTGTTTCCTGGCCCACCTGCAGCCGGGAGTCAGGCGTGAGGGACCATTGGGGGGACGGTGGAGCCGGTCATTCCGGTAAGACCGAAGATCCACAACAGGAGCCTTGAGACCATGACCGAGACGGCAACCAGCGAGCTCGACGACTCGTTCCACGTCTTCGACACCACCCTGCGGGACGGCGCCCAGCGCGAGGGCATCAACCTCACCGTCGCCGACAAGCTCGCGATCGCACGGCACCTGGACGACTTCGGCGTGGGCTTCATCGAGGGCGGCTGGCCCGGCGCCAACCCGCGCGACACCGAGTTCTTCGCCCGCGCGCAGGCCGAGATCACCTTCCGCCACGCCCAGCTGGTCGCCTTCGGCTCCACCCGCCGCGCCGGCACGACCGCCGCCGAGGACCCGCAGGTCAGGGCGCTCGTGGAGTCCGGCGCCCCGGTGGTCACCCTCGTCGCCAAGTCCCACGACCGGCACGTCGAGCTGGCGCTGCGCACCACGCTCGAGGAGAACCTGGAGATGGTCCGCGACACCGTGGCCTACCTGCGCTCGCAGGGCCGCCGGGTGTTCGTCGACTGCGAGCACTTCTTCGACGGCTACCGGGCCAACCCGGAGTACGCCAAGGCCGTCGTGCGGGCCGCCTCCGAGGCGGGCGCCGACGTGGTGGTCCTGTGCGACACCAACGGCGGCATGCTGCCCGCCCAGATCCACGCCGTCGTCGCCACCGTCCTCGCCGACACCGGCGCCCGGCTCGGCATCCACGCCCAGGACGACACCGGGTGCGCGGTCGCCAACACCCTCGCCGCCGTCGACGCCGGCGCGACCCACGTGCAGTGCACGGCGAACGGATACGGGGAGCGGGTCGGCAACGCCAACCTGTTCCCGGTGGTCGCCGCGCTGGAACTGAAGTACGGCAAGAAGGTGCTGCCCGAGGGCCGGCTGCGCGAGATGACCCGCATCTCCCACGCCATCGCCGAGGTCGTCAACCTCACGCCGTCCACCCACCAGCCGTACGTCGGTGTCTCCGCGTTCGCGCACAAGGCCGGGCTGCACGCCTCCGCGATCAAGGTCGACCCCGACCTGTACCAGCACATCGACCCCGAGCTCGTCGGCAACACCATGCGCATGCTGGTCTCCGACATGGCGGGCCGCGCCTCGGTGGAGCTGAAGGGCAAGGAACTCGGCATCGACCTCGGCGGGGACCGCGAACTGGTCGGCCGGGTCGTCGAGCGGGTCAAGGAACGCGAGCTCAAGGGCTACACGTACGAGGCCGCGGACGCGAGCTTCGAACTGCTGCTGCGCGGCGAGGTGCAGGGCAGGCCGTTGCGGTACTTCGAGGTCGAGTCCTGGCGCGCGATCGTCGAGGACCGGCCCGACGGGACGCACGCCAACGAGGCCACGGTGAAGCTGTGGGCCAAGGGCGAGCGGATCGTCGCCACCGCGGAGGGCAACGGCCCGGTCAACGCGCTCGACCGGGCGCTGCGGGTCGCGCTGGAGAAGATCTACCCGCAGCTGGCCAAGCTTGAGCTGGTCGACTACAAGGTCCGCATCCTGGAGGGCGTGCACGGTACGCAGTCCACGACCCGGGTACTGATCTCCACCACCGACGGAGCCGGCGAGTGGTCCACGGTGGGGGTCGCCGACAACGTCATCGCCGCCTCGTGGCAGGCGCTGGAGGACGCGTACACGTACGGGCTGCTGCGGGCGGGGGTGGAGCCGGCCGCGTAGCAGCTCGCCGCCGGGGGCTGGGTGGCCGGGTGGCTGCGGGGGTGTCACACGCCGCGCCAGATGTTGGCGTAGGCGTCGTCCTCGATACGGCGGCGCTGGCGTACGGCCGCGAGTTCCGTGAGCGCGTTGTGGACGGCGGCGACGACGGTGAGGACGGCGTCGTCCAGGTCGGGGGCGGTGTCCCTCTGCGGGGCGCCGCCCTCGGGGATGCCGAGGGCTGCCGCCAGGGCCACGAGGACGGGTTCGCGGAAGGCCCAGCGGTCCGCGGCGTGACGTCGCTCGGGGGAGTCGGGCGGGGGAGCGTGGCGGGCTCGGCTGGGGAGCCAGCGGTGGCCGTGCGGCCCGCTTTCGGCGCGCGTCTCCCTGGCGTAGGCCGCGGCCAGTCCCCGGCCGCGGCGCCACAGCCAGTCGTCGACCGACTCGTACGGGTGCTCGCGCCGTAGGGCGGCGGCGGCCTCGTCCAGGAGGCGGTCGCCGGTGGCGGGCTGCAGGCCGGGGACGATGCGGTCGCGGTCGCTGTCGCCGTCCCGGTCGCCGGCGTCCAGGTGTACGGCCTCGGCGCCGAGCAGATCGACGAGCTCGGCGCCTGCCAGGGCGAGGGAGAGGTCGCCCTGGGTGAGGGGGTGGGTGGCCGGTACGTCCAGGGCGGTGAGGAAGAGGTCGTGTGCGGTGGTCATGCTCTCCAGCATGCGCGCGCCCGTGGCGCTTGGGCGGCTTTTCGTCCGCGGGCTGACGAAAGGCAATGCCGTCCGCTGCGGGCCGACACCCCACCACGCCCCCTCCCGCCGTCGGCGGCTATCCCGCCGTAGCTGCGGGCAGTCGTGCCTCCCCCAAGCTCTTCGAGCAGGGGGGACCCCCAGGGCGGCACGGGTGGGCGCGGGCGGCACCCGCACCGCCGGGCTGCGCACCCCACGGCGGTCACCCCGCCGCCGTCTCGCGTAGCTGCGGGCAGTCGTGCCGCTGGGGCGGCACGGGTGGGCGCAGCGGCACCCCGCAACGCCGGGCAGCGCACCCCCACGGCGGTCACCGCACCCCCGGGTGCAGCGCACCCAAGGGCACCGTGCCCCGCGGCGCGCACCGTGGCGTCGGCAGTTACTGCAAGTGCCACTTCTGGTTCGCGGACCCCGTGCACGTCCAGATCTGCGTACGCGTCCCGTTCGCCGACGTGTTGTCCGTGACGTCCAGGCACTTGTTCGCCGGCACGTTCACCACGTCACCGGTCGAGGCGTTGTACGACCACTGCTGCGCACCCGTCCCGTTGCAGTCGTACAACTGGACCTTCGCCCCGTCCGCCGTCGCACCGGACGTCACGTCCAGGCACTTGCCGAGCGCCCGGATCGAGCCGTCGGCCGCGACCGTCCAGCTCTGCGCCGCCGTGCCGTTGCAGTCGTAGAGCTGGACGGCGGTCCCGTTGGCGGTGGAACCGCCCGCCACGTCAAGGCACTTGCCCGCCAGCCCCACGAACGCGCCCGTACGGTCCCCGCCCCCGGACTGCGCCCCGGACCAGGTGAAGGTCGCCGACGTCTTGCCGGGAAGGGAGTAAGTGGCGTGCTGCCCGCCCCAGTTGATGGTCACCGTGCGGGGTGTGGTTGCGTCGTTGTACGCGATCAGGGCCTTGGAGCCGTCCGGGTTGCGCCAGGCCACGTTCGGGACGGCGGCCGACGCCGTGGAGGCGATCCGCTGCGCGCCGGGGCGGACGAACTTCGTCAGGTGGCCCATGTCGTAGTACTCGACCGTGTAGTCGACCTGACCGCTGCGCGCGTCGCCGTTGTGGACGGTGACCAGCCCCGTGCAGGTGCCGCACCCGCCGTTGTGCGGGCCCATGTTCTGGTCCACGGCCAGGGACCACTTGGTCACCGACTTCGCCCAGTTGCGGGTGTAGTCGATGATGTCGAGCAGGTCCTCGCGCTGCTGATCGGCGATCCACGTGCCGCCCGAGTGCTCGGTGGCGAACGCGTCCAGCTGCGGGTACTGATTGTGGACGGCCGTCTGCTTCGTCACGTCGCCGCCGTAGCCGTGCCAGGCGACGCCGCCGAAGTTCGGGTGGCTGCGGATCGCCGCGTCGTCGACGGTCTGCGCGGCGTAGGCGTCGTAGGTGTCCCAGTTCCAGTCGTGGGCGAGGACCTTCGTCGCCAGTCCGGCCGACTGCAGCTTCGGCAGCAGCTCGTTCTTGGTGAAGTACGCCAGGCCGCTCGCGTTCCAGCTCATCGACGGGTAGCCCGAGCAGCAGGTCGGCTCGTTCTGCGCGGTGACGTAGGAGACCGGTATGCCCTGGTCCCGGTAGGCCTGGAGGTACTTCACGAAGTAGCCGGCGTAGGCGCCGTAGTCCTCCGCTTTCAGCCAGCCGCCGTTGAGCTGCCCGCTGTCCTTCATCCAGGCCGGGGCCGTCCACGGCGAGGCCATGACGGTGAGGGAGGGGTTGAGCTGGAGGGCCTGTCTCGTCAGCGGGACGACGTCCGCGAGGTCGTGGGCGATCGAGAAGCGGGAGAGGGCGGGGTCCGTCTGGCCCGACGGGACGTCGTCGTAGGTGTAGCCGTAGCGGGCCAGGTCCGAGGCACCCATCGGGTTGCGCAGGAAGGACAGGCCGATCCCCTCGGTGGGGGAGAAGAGCTTGCGCATCGTGGCGTTGCGGGTGGACGCGGAGAGGGCGCCGCTGCTGTTCAGCAGCCAGGCCGCGGTGTCCGTGAAGGACGCACCGGCGCCGGTGAACGTCTGGTAGCGGGTGTTCTCGTCGACGGTGATGTTCTCGCCGCTGCCGCCGGTGCCGGACTGGAACGTGAACGGGGCCTGCGGCTCCAGGCCGCGGACGACGTGCCGGCCGCCGGAGTCGTCGGTGGTGGTCAGCCAGGCCGTGACCGGCTCGCCGGCGGCCTGCGCGGGCGCGGCCGCCGCCGTGACGCCGGCCGTGGTGAGCAGCCCGGCGAGCAGGAGGCGGAGGGCCGTGGTGGGTCTCCTCATGGGGCGCCGCCCTTCTGGGTGTGGGGGTCGAAGGCGTGCGAGCCGTGAGTAAAGAGCCGTGGTGACGAGGCGTCAAGTCTTGACGGACCGACCGTACATGAGTTAACTCACGCCGTGAACTAAGCCTTGTGAGGTTTTCCCGAGAGCCGAGGGAAGGTCCATGCGAAGAACCGCCCTGCTCGCCTCCGCCACCCTGCTCGCCGCCCTGCTCCCCTGGGCGTCGGCCCACGCCGCCGACGCCCCCGCCCCGGTCCCCGTGGACCGCTTCGAGGGCGAGGTGCCCTTCGCCGGGCAGCCCGCCGAGGGGATCTTCACCTGGGGCGGCGACGCCGACGACCCGCCCACGCTGAGCCTGACCGCCCGTGCCGACGCCCCCGAGGGCGCGAAGGTCCTGACCGGCACCTACGACATCAGCGGCTACGGCGGCTTCACCCACGACTACGCCGCGAACGAGCCGCCGCACGACTGGTCCGCCCACCGCGGCATCCGCCTGTGGTGGGAAGGCCACGGAACGGGCCGGAAGATCACCTTCGAGATCAAGGACGGCGGCGCGCACGGCGAGGCCTCCGAGCTGTGGACCACGTCGTTCACCGACGACTTCACCGGCTGGAAGCAGATCGAGCTGCCCTTCACCGACTTCGTCTACCGCACCGACTACCAGCCCGTCGGCGGCATCGACCATGTGCTCGGCCTGACGCGGATGTGGGGCTACGCCGTCACCCTCCCCACCGGCGCCCCCGGCACCTTCGCCATGGACGGCGTGGAGCTGTACGGCACGGCCGACCAGTCGCTGCGCGCCTCCGTCACCACCGACGCCGCGGTGTACCCGGTCCGGGAGGGCGGCACCGCGTCGGTGAAGGTCACCGTCGCCACCACGGGGGAGAGGCCGCTCACCGACCCGGTGACGGTCACGTACGCGTCCCGGGGCGGCACCGCCACCGCGGGCCAGGACTACACCCCGGTCTCCGGCACCCTCACCTTCCCGCCCGGCACCGCCTCGGGCACCTCGCGCACCGTCGAGGTGCCCACCCGCAAGGACCGGAGCGCCGAGCCCGCCGAGACCGTCCCGCTCACCCTCGCGGTCACCGGCGCCAAGGCCCCCGCCGAGACCCCGCAGGTCGTGATCGACGCGCACGGGCTGCCGTACCTCGACGCCGAGCGGCCGGTGCGGGAACGGGTCGCCGATCTGCTGTCCCGGATGTCCCTGACGGAGAAGGCCGGGCAGATGACCCAGGCCGAGCGCGGCGCCATGAGCACCCCCGGCGACATCGCCGGCTACGCCCTCGGCTCACTGCTCTCCGGCGGCGGCTCGACGCCCACGCCCAACACGCCGGAGGGCTGGGCGCGGATGATCGACGGCTTCCAGCTGCGGGCCCAGGCGACCCGCTTCCAGATCCCGCTGGTCTACGGCGTCGACGCGGTCCACGGCCACAACAACCTGGCCGGTGCCACGATCATGCCGCACAACATCGGCATCGGCGCGACCCGTGACCCCGCGCTCGCCGAACGCACCGGCGCGGTGACCGCCGCCGAGGTCCGCGCCACCGGCGTGCCCTGGGACTTCGCGCCCTGCCTGTGCGTGACCCGGGACGAGCGCTGGGGCCGTTCCTACGAGTCCTTCGGCGAGGACCCGGCGCTGGTGCAGTCCATGGAGACGATGATCCAGGGCCTGCAGGGCCGGGCCGACGGCCGGGACCTGAGCCGCGGCGACAAGGTCCTCGCCACCGCCAAGCACTTCGTCGGCGACGGCGGCACCGCCTACGGCTCGTCCACCACCGGCACGTACACGATCGACCAGGGCGTCACCACCGTCACCCGGCAACAGCTCCAGGACACCCACCTGGCGCCCTACGAGACCGCCGTCCGGCGCGGCATCGGCACGGTCATGCCGTCGTACTCCTCCCTCGACATCGTCGGGGACGGCCGGGGCGCGGTGAGGATGCACGCCCGCGGCGACATGATCAACGGCGTGCTCAAGGACCGGATGGGCTTCGACGGGTTCGTCATCAGCGACTGGAACGCGATCGACCAGCTCCCCGGCGACTACGCGGCCCGGGTGCGCGCCGCCGTGAACGCGGGCGTCGACATGATGATGGTGCCCTACGGCTACAAGGACTTCACCGCCGCGCTCGTCGGCGAGGTCACGGCGGGCCGGATCAGCGAGCGGCGGATCGACGACGCCGTCTCCCGCATCCTGACCGAGAAGTTCCGGCTCGGGCTGTTCGAGCACCCCTGGGCGGACACGTCCGGCGCCGCCGCGATCGGCTCCCCGGCCCACCGCGCGGTCGCCCGCCGGGCCGCCGCCGAATCCCAGGTGCTGCTGAAGAACGACGGCGGACTGCTGCCGCTGAAGCCCTCGCAGAAGGTGTACGTCGCCGGGTCCAACGCCGACGACCTCGGCAACCAGACCGGAGGCTGGACCCTCACCTGGCAGGGCTCCTCCGGACCCGTCACCACCGGCACCACCATCCTGGCCGGCATGCGCAAGTCGGGCGCGCAGGTCACCTACTCCCAGGACGCCTCCGCCCCGACGGCCGGCTACGACGTCGGCGTGGTCGTCGTCGGCGAGACGCCCTACGCCGAGGGCGTCGGCGACGTCGGCAACGGTCACGACCTGCGGCTGAGCGCCGCCGACCAGGCGGCCGTGGACCGGGTGTGCGCGGCGATGAAGTGCGCGGTGCTGATCGTCTCCGGGCGCCCGCAGCTGATCGGCGACCGGCTCGGCCGGATCGACGCCCTGGTCGCCTCCTGGCTGCCGGGCACCGAGGGCGACGGCGTGGCCGACGTGCTCTACGGCAGGCGCCCCTTCACCGGGCGGCTGCCCGTCACCTGGCCGCGCTCCGAGGCCCAGCTGCCGATCAACGTCGGCGACGCCGCCTACGACCCGCAGTTCCCCTACGGCTGGGGCCTGACCACGCTGACCGAGGTGCCCCGGGGCGGCGCGGCCACGCTGAAGGCCCTGGGCGTCGCCGCGCGGGCCGCCGAACGGGCGGGCGCCGACGCCGCCGGGCGCGCCCTGGTCGGCAAGGCCCGGCTGATCGTCCAGCAGCGCACCGGAGGGCGGCTCACCGCCGCGGTCGCGGCGCCCTTCGCGGAGGCCGAGCACCTGCTGCTGACCGGGCGGTACGGACAGGCGGTGGAGAAGCTGACGGCGGCCTACCGGGCGGTCTGATTCCGCCTGGCCCGGAGGAACGGTTCGGGAGGATTCGGGTACGTTCGACATATGAAGGCCGTCGTACGGACCCGAAACCTCCCCGCCCTGCTGGCGGCCGCGCTGCTCGCCGCGCTGGCGGTGCTGTGGGCGCCGGCCCCGCACGCCGTGGCCGACAGCAGCCTGTCCACCATCGGACGGGCGCTGCGCGAGAACCCCGTCTACGTCGATCCGGCCGCCTCCGCGCAGCTGTCGGCCGGTGACGCCGACGCGCTCGCCCAGCGGATCAGGAGGGCGGACAAACCGCTCTTCGTGGTCGTGCTCCCGGCCGGCTACCCGACGCAGAACCTCTTCACCGACCTGCGCACCGCCACCGGCATCACCGGCGCCTACGCCGTCCGGCTCGGCGACCGCTTCGACGCCCGCGCCGACTCCTCGGTGCTGTCCCGCAACGCGGTGCACAACCTCGTCACCAGCGTCCAGGGCGACCGTGACGCCCGCACCCAGCTGACCGACTTCACCGACCGGGCCGTGCCCACCATGCGCGGCTCGGCGCCGTCCGGCTGGGGCCACACGGGCAGCGGCGGCGGGGTGTCGTCCACCGCGCTCATCGCCACGGCCGCCGTGGTGGTCGTCGGCGGCGCGGGCGCCTACGCCGTCGTCCGGCGCGGCCGGCGGCGGCGCGCCGAGGAGCAGCGGGCGGCGCTGGAGCGGCTGCGGGTGGTGGTCGACGAGGACATCACCGCCTTCGGCGAGGAACTGGACCGCCTGGACTTCCATCCGGCCGAACCGGGTGCCGACGACGCGATGCGCGCGGACTACGAGCGGGCGCTGGACGCCTACGAGCAGGCGAAGTCGCTGATGGCCTCGGCGGCGCGGCCCGAGGACGTGCGGGGTGTCACCCAGGCCCTGAAGGACGGCCGCTTCTCGCTCGCCCAGCTCGCCGCGCGCCGCGAGGGCCGTCCGCTGCCGGAGCGCCGGCCGCCGTGCTTCTTCGACCCGCGCCACGGCCCCTCGGTCGCCGACGCGGTGTGGACCCCGCCGGGCGGCGCCCCGCGCGAGGTCCCGGTGTGCGCCGCCGACGGCGCCCGCCTCGCCGACGGCCACGACCCGATGGTCCGCGAGGTCGACACCGACTACGGCCGCCGCCCCTACTGGGACGCGGGCCCGGCCTACGGCCCCTGGGCGGGCGGCTACTTCGGCGGCGGCCTGCTGCCCGGCCTGCTCGTCGGCACGCTCCTCGGCAGCATGATGGCCACCCCGTCGTACGCCGCCGACTACGGCACCGGTTACGGCGACTTCGGCGCCGACGCCTACAGCGGCGGCGACGTCTCCGGCGCCGACTTCGACCCCGGCGACTTCGGCGGCTTCGACGGAGGCGGCGACTTTGGGGGCGGCGGCGACTTCGGCGGGGGCGGCGACTTCGGCGGCAACTTCTGAAAGAGCGGGGGGAGGGCCGTCGGCTCTAGGGGACGTGAACGCGGCACGGGCCACCCGGGTTTCCGCGTCGGAGGCGGAAAGGGGTGGCCCGTGCGGTGCCGGCGGTGCGGTGTGCCGCGGGGTGCGTCACGCGGCGCGGATCGCCGAGATGTCGAAGACGAGCTTGATCTTGTCGGAGACCAGGACGCCGCCCGTCTCCAGCGCCGCGTTCCAGGTCAGGCCCCACTCGGAGCGCAGGATCTCGGCCTTGCCCTCGAAGCCGACGCGCTCGTTGCCGAACGGGTCCTTCGCCGCGCCGTTGAACTCCAGGTCGATGGTCAGCGGCTTGGTGACGCCGAGGATCGTCAGGTCGCCGGTGATGCGGTAGTCGTCGCCGCCCAGGGCCTCGGCCTGGGTGGAGCGGAAGGTCATGACCGGGAACTCGTCGGTCTTGAAGAAGTCCGCGGACTTCAGGTGGCCGTCGCGGTCGGCGCTGCCGGTGTCGATGCTGTCCATCTTGACGTCGAGGGTGGCCGTCGAGCGGGACGGGTCCGTGCCGTCGAGGTGCAGGGCGCCGGAGAAGTCGAGGAAGCCGCCCTTGACGTTGGTGATCATCGCGTGCCGGGCGACGAAGCCGATGGTGGAGTGGCTGGCGTCGATCGTGTAGTCGCCGGTCAGCGCCGCGAGGTCCGGGTTGACGGGCGAGGCGGCGGTGGTGGTCTCGGTGGTCTCGGTGTTCTTGCGGCCGAAGATGCCCATGGTCTGCTCCTTGGGGACGGGAAGTTGAATGTTCAACTTTGCCAACGACTTCGACCGTAGACCTATTCCGTTCAAATTTCAACAGTCCGTGCCGGGGTAGTCTCGTACCCGTCACCCGTGCGGCCGTCCGCGCCCCGCCGGTTCACTCCAGCGATGGCATGCCCGGCCCTGGATGTGAGGCGTCTTACGCCCCGCGGATTTGTGAGACCCCCACAACGCCGACGCCCTCTGAGCAGTCGGAACGCCTGCATCCCCCTGAGGTTCTGTTCAGTGGTACCAGGAAAACGGTCCGGAGACTGTACGGAGTCGACGGCTCGCTTTCCTTGGCGCCCTTCGTAAGGTCGCTACATGACCGTTTTGGAAGAGACGACGGGTGAGCCCACCGGCGAGCCGACGGACGCGCGCGGGCGGGTCGCCGAACTGCACGAGATCCGTGCCCAGGCGTTGGCCGGTCCGAGTGAGAAGGCGACCGCGGCACAGCACGCCAAGGGCAAGCTGACGGCCCGGGAGCGGATCGAGCTGCTCCTGGACCCGGGGTCCTTCCGGGAGGTCGAGCAGCTGCGCCGCCACCGGGCCACCGGTTTCGGTCTCGAGGCCAAGAAGCCGTACACCGACGGTGTGATCACCGGCTGGGGCACGGTGGAGGGCCGCACGGTCTTCGTCTACGCCCACGACTTCCGCATCTTCGGCGGCGCGCTGGGCGAGGCCCACGCCACGAAGATCCACAAGATCATGGACATGGCCATCGCGGCCGGTGCCCCGCTGGTCTCGCTCAACGACGGCGCCGGCGCCCGCATCCAGGAGGGCGTCTCCGCCCTCGCCGGCTACGGCGGCATCTTCCAGCGCAACACCAAGGCCTCCGGGGTCATCCCGCAGATCTCGGTCATGCTCGGCCCGTGCGCGGGCGGCGCGGCCTACAGCCCCGCCCTGACGGACTTCGTGTTCATGGTCCGCGAGACCTCGCAGATGTTCATCACCGGCCCGGACGTCGTCAAGGCCGTCACCGGCGAGGAGATCACCCAGAACGGGCTCGGCGGCGCCGACGTGCACGCCGAGACCTCCGGCGTGTGCCACTTCGCCTACGACGACGAGGAGACGTGCATCGCCGAGGTGCGCTACCTCCTCTCCCTGCTCCCGCAGAACAACCGGGAGAACCCGCCGCGGGTGGAGTCCGCCGACCCGGCCGACCGCCGCTCCGAGGTCCTGCTGGACCTGGTCCCGGCGGACGGCAACCGGCCGTACGACATGGCGAAGGTCATCGAGGAGATCGTCGACGACGGCGAGTACCTCGAGGTCCACGAGCGCTGGGCCCGCAACATCATCTGTGCCCTCGCCCGGCTGGACGGCCAGGTCGTCGGCATCATCGCCAACCAGCCGCAGGTGCTGGCCGGCGTGCTGGACATCGAGGCCAGCGAGAAGGCCGCGCGCTTCGTGCAGATGTGCGACGCCTTCAACATCCCGATCATCACCTTCCTGGACGTCCCGGGCTTCCTCCCCGGCGTCGACCAGGAGCACGGCGGCATCATCCGGCACGGCGCGAAGCTGCTGTACGCCTACTGCAACGCGACCGTCCCGCGGATCTCGCTCATCCTGCGCAAGGCGTACGGCGGTGCTTACATCGTCATGGACAGCCAGTCCATCGGCGCCGACCTGACCTACGCCTGGCCGACCAACGAGATCGCCGTGATGGGCGCCGAGGGCGCCGCCAACGTCATCTTCCGCCGTCAGATCGCCGACGCCGAGGACCCCGAGGCCATGCGGCAGAAGATGGTCAAGGAGTACAAGGCGGAGCTGATGCACCCCTACTACGCCGCCGAGCGCGGCCTGGTCGACGACGTCATCGACCCCGCCGAGACCCGCGAGGTGCTCGTCCGCTCGCTGGCGATGCTGCAGACCAAGCACGCCGACCTGCCCTCCCGCAAGCACGGCAACCCCCCGCAGTAACCCAGCGGACCCACCGCGGCAACCCCGCGGACCTCTGACTCACGGAGACTGAGACCCATGAGCACTGCCGACATCCGCGTCGAGAAGGGCCACGCCGAGCCCGAGGAGGTCGCCGCCATCACGGCCGTCCTCCTGGCCCGCGCGGCCGCCCGCCCCACCGACACCGCCCCGGCCCACCGCGGCCGCGCCCGCGCCGGCTGGCGCCGCCTGGAGCGCGAGAGCGGCTTCCGCGCCCCGCACAGCTGGCGCTGACGCACACACCGGCAAGAAGGGCCCCTCTCCCGAGAGAGGGGCCCTTCTGCGCGCCCGGAAGGGGCGCGGGCGGTGTGGAGGTGTGGCTCCGCCGCGGGGTGCGGGCAGCAAAAAAGGCTGCCCGCTCGCGGCGTACCACCGCGGGCGGGCAGCCCGGCAACCGAGGACCCGACTAGCGCAGGCGCGCCATGAGCGCGTGCTCCACCAGCGTGATCAGCGTCGACTTGGCGTCGGCGCGGTGGCGGGCGTCGGTGGTGATGATCGGGGTGTCGGGGCCGATCTGCAGTGCCTCGCGCACCTCCTCCGGCGCGTACGGCTGCTGGCCGTCGAAGCCGTTCAGCGCGATGACGAAGGGCAGGCCGCTGTTCTCGAAGTAGTCCACGGCGGGGAAGCAGTCGGCCAGGCGCCGGGTGTCCACGAGCACCACCGCGCCGATGGCGCCGCGCACCAGGTCGTCCCACATGAACCAGAAGCGGTCCTGTCCGGGGGTGCCGAACAGGTAGAGGATCAGGTCCTGGTCCAGGGTGATTCGGCCGAAGTCCATGGCCACCGTGGTGGTGGTCTTGTCTCCGGTGTGGGTGAGGTCGTCGATGCCCGCGGATGCGGACGTCATGACGGCCTCCGTGCGCAGCGGGTTGATCTCCGAGACGGCGCCGACGAACGTGGTCTTGCCCACGCCGAAGCCGCCCGCCACCACGATCTTCGCGGAGGTGGTGGAGCGGGAAGGACCGCCGCTAGAGCTTGCGAAGTCCACTGAGCACCCTTTCGAGCAGTGTCACGTCTGGCTGGCCGCCGGCGTTCTCGTCGCCGCCGGGCTGATGGATGGCGACCAGTCCCGCCTCCGCCAAGTCGGCGACGAGGATCCTGGCCACGCCGAGCGGGATCGTCAGCAGGGCCGAGATCTCGGCCACCGACTTGATCTCGCGGCACAGGTTGCAGATCCGCTGATGCTCGGGCAGCTGGCCCTGCATCTGATGCGGAGCAGCGGTGGTGTGCACCAGCGCCTCGATGGCGAGCTGGTAGCGGGGGCGCGTCCGGCCGCCGGTCATGGCGTACGGACGCACCAACGGATTGTTGGACGCCCCGGCGGGCGCCGGCTCGGGGGTGCGACGCTGCGGCTGCACGGGCTGGATGCGCGGGGCCGGCGGCTGGTCGTACGGCGACGGGCCGGGGCCCTGTGGCATGTACGGCTGCCGGTGGCTCGGGGCGGAGGGGTAGGCGTACGGGTTCGAGGAACCGTCGCCGGGGCCCTGGGCAGGGCCGTACGACCAGTTGCCCGAGGACGAACCGCCTGGGGGTGTTGCCACTTTCTCTCCTCCTCCGAGCGTGTCTGGCATCCCACACCGTGGAAGCCGCGTCCCGAAACCTTACGGCCCCGGGACGCCAAAACGCACCGCCCCCCTGTCAGTTGAGCAGGCTGCCCTGGAGCTCAGCCCGCAGATCCGGGGTCAGGACAGTACCGGCTCGGTCCACCAGAAGGGCCATTTCGTACCCGATGAGACCGATGTCCGCCTCCGGGTGCGCGAGCACCGCGAGCGAGGAACCGTCGGAAATGGACATGATGAAGAGGAATCCCCGCTCCATCTCCACAACCGTCTGGTTCACGCTGCCGCCCTCGAAGATCCGGGAGGCACCGGCGGTCAGCGAGGTCAGACCGGAGGCGACGGCCGCGAGCTGGTCGGCTCGGTCGCGGGGGAAGCCTTCGGACATCGCCAGAAGGAGTCCGTCGGCGGAGACCACCACCGTGTGGGACACCCCCGGGGTGTTGTCCACGAAGTTGGTGATCAACCAGTTCAGGTTCTGTGCCGCCTGGCTCATCGGGCTCACACTAACGCTCCTGGTTGTAGGTGCTGTCAGGACCGAAGCCCTGGCCGTTCGTTTCACTGCCTGCGCCCGCGTTGCGTCCACGCTGGACGCCCCGGCGCAGGTTGCTCAGCCTGCCCCGGACGTCCTCCGGGGCGCGGGAGACCTGTGGGCCCCCCTGGGGGGTGGTTTCGGCGGCGCCTTCGACCAGGTTGGCCTTGGGAATCCGCCGCGGCAGGCCGGAGGCTGTGACTCCGCCCGCCTTGGGCTTCCGGAGTTGCGCGGCCTGCTGCCAGCGCTCGTCGTTCGCCGATCGCCAGCCATTGTCGCCGTTGCCGTCCGGAGCGGGCGCCGGCGTCTCCTGCTGCACGCGCTGCGCGGCACCGTTCGAACCGCTCGCGTGGGATCCGCGGCGGGGCAGCCCGGCGTCGGTCAGCTCGTGGGCGGCGGAAGTGGCCGGTCCCGGACGGTCGAAGCCTACGCGGTCCCGCTCACTTGCGTCAGCGGCCCGCTCGGATTCCGCTTCCGGTGCGTCCGCAGCGTACTGGGACGCGTAGCCGTTCTGGTAGCCGCTGTGCTGGGGCCAGTCGTCCTGGTAGGACGTCTGGTCGAAGCCCGAGTGGTTTTCCGGCGCGACGGCGTGGGCCGGCGCGGACTCCTCCTGCTCGGGCTCCGCATACGAGGGCTCGGGGTAACCGCCGGAGGGCGCGTAACCGTTGCCCTGCGGCTGGTGGCCGTTCTGCCCGAAGTAGGGCTCCTCGTACGACGGCTGCTGCCGGGTGTCGTAGCCCCCGCCGTGCTCCTCGTACGCCGTGCGCTGGTCGTACCCGGTGCCCTGGTCGGGGTATCCGCCCTGGTGGCCGTCGTAGACGGGCTGTGTCCCCGTCCCGGGGCCGAAGTCGTCGGCGTACCCGGCCTGCTCGTGGCCCTGCTGCTGCGGCTGCGGGCCGTTCTGGGCCTCCAGGGCCGCCCGGCGCTCCTCGCGCATCAGCGAGCGGCCGACCGGGTCCAGGTCCCGTATGTCGTCGGGGACGTCGGAGTAGCGGCTGTCGTCGAAGCCCAGCTCGGCGGCCGTGCGCATCGGCTGCTGCTGGTTGAAGTCCTCGCCCCGGTAGTTCTGCTCCGGGATGATCTGCGAGACGGTGAACTCGTCGCGCTCGACGTGCGGTTCGCCGCCACCGCCGTGCGTGATGGCGTCCGGCAGCATGACCAGCGAGGTGGTGCCGGCCTGCTCGCCCGAGGGGCGCAGCTGGACCCGGATGCCGTGCCGGTCGGACAGCCGGCCGACCACGAACAGGCCCATGCGCTGCGAGATCGCGGCGTCCACGGTCGGCGGGTTGGCCAGCTTGTGGTTGATGTCGGCGAAGTCCTCGGCGGTCAGGCCGATGCCCTTGTCGTGGATCTCGATCATCACGCGGCCGTCGGGGAGACGGGTCGCGGTGACGCGGACCTTGGTCTGCGGGGAGGAGAACGTGGTGGCGTTCTCCAGCAGCTCGGCCAGCAGGTGCACGAGGTCGGTCACGGCACGGCCGTGGATCTCGGCCTCCGGGACGCCCTGCAGCTCGATGCGCTCGTACTGCTCCACCTCGGAGGAGGCGGCGCGCAGCACGTCGACCAGCGGCACCGGCTGGTCCCAGCGGCGGCCGGGCTCCTCGCCGGCGAGGACCAGGAGGTTCTCGCCGTTGCGGCGCATACGGGTGGCCAGGTGGTCCAGCTTGAAGAGGTTCTCCAGCTGGTCCGGGTCGGCCTCGTTGTTCTCCAGGTCGGTGATGAGGGTCAGCTGGCCCTCGATCAGCGACTGGTTGCGGCGCGACAGGTTGGTGAAGATCGCGTTGATGTTGCCCCGCAGCAGGGCCTGCTCGGAGGCGAGCCGGACCGCCTCGCGGTGGACCTGGTCGAAGGCGCGGGCGACCTCGCCGATCTCGTCGGTGGTGCTGATCGGGATCGGGGCGACCCGGGTGTCGACGCGGCCGGGGTCGGTGCGCGAGAGCTGGTCGACCAGCATCGGCAGGCGCTGCTCGGCGATGCCGAAGGCGGCGTTGCGCAGCTGGCGCATCGAGCGGCTCATCTGGCGGGCCACGGCACCGGCCAGGATGAAGGCGAGCAGCAGGGCGATCACCACGATGGCGCCGGTGACGATGGCGTCCTGCTTGGCGTTGTCGGCGATGTCCTGGGCGTCGGCCACGGCCTTGTCGACCAGTTCGGTCTCGACCTGGCGGTAGCCGTCGAACTTCGCGGTGTAGGCGCCCAGCCAGGTCTGCGGCGTCACGCCCTTGGCGGCCAGCTCCTGGGAGCTGAAGAGGCCGGAGGCGAGGCCCTTGAGCATGTCGTCGGCGACCGGCATGGCCGTGTAGGCGCCGCCCTGCGTGGAGCTGTTGTCGCCGGCGTTGACGGGGGTGCCCTTGTCGCCGACCTTCTGGCGCTGCTGCGCCATGACCTGGTCGAGGCGGTTGACGTCGGCCTGGGTGGCGCCGGAGACGAACTCGTTGACGGCGATGCCCTCGAGGTAGCGGTACGTGGACAGCGAGACGCGCTGCTGCGCCACCACGGTCTTCTTCTCGGCGGGCCGGACCAGCAGGTGCACGCCGATGGCGCGCTGCAGCGACGCGGCGGCCTTGGCGAGGGAGACGGCGTAGACGGTACGGCCGTAGGAGGTGACGTTGCCGCTGCCGAGGCTCAGCTCGTTCGCGAACTCCATCAGGGAGTGCTGGACGACGACGTAGCCCTCTTCGGTCCGGACCGGGTCCATGGGCGCGGTGTAGGCGGCCTGGCGCAGCGCGGGAAGCCGGGTCTCGTTGGAACGGAACAGCTGCATACGGCGGTCGAGGGCGGCCGTGTGCGGGAGGTCCTTGGCGGCTTCGTCGAACTTCTGCTTGGCGTCGTCGGTGGCCGCGCGCAGCTTCTTGACCTCGTCCGTCTCGCCCTTGCCCTGGAGCAGGTCGGGGGCGGTGAGGTCGCGCTCGTCGAGGAGGGCCTGGCCGTAGTCCTCGGCGGCGCGCACCAGCAGGGCGACGTGCTCGGCGTCCTCGGCGTTCTGCCAGGTGTCGATCGAGCTCTTGACCTGGAAGCCGCCCATGACGAGGCCGACCAGCACGGGTATGAGCAGGATCGCGTTCAGCCGGGTGGGCACCCGCCAGTTCTTGGGGGAGAAGCGGCTGCCGCTCGGGGCCGGCGGCGCCGACGGTTCCGAACCGGGCACAGGGGCGGGCGCCGCTGTGCGCGGCGGCGGGGTGAAGTTGCCCCGCGCCGCCGGCTCGGGACTGTTCTTGCTTCGCCTCACTCGACCAACAACCTCTCGGCGGTCGGCACCTACGTCGTGCCGCAGTGTCTCAGAGCCCGGTCGGCCAAACGACTCCCGGTACGCCTACCAGTACGTCTTTGACTATTGGGCAGTTCAGGCATTCCAGCACGACGACCAGCGCTCTTCCAAACAGTGGAATGAGTGGCCTGCGGGGGATGTAAGCACCAGATAAAACGGTCATAAAGAGCGAGCCCCGCCAAAAGACGGGGCGTTTGTGCGCACAGCGACACCGGTCGACCGCGACGCGTGGTGGTCCTCCACGATTCCTCTGCCGAACTGTTATGAACACCGGAGCCGGCCGTGTCAAAGGCCACAGCCGGCTCCGAAGGGCCCTACGGCAACTGCCGTATCGCCGTTCCGACTTGAGTACCAGCGCCGTTGTGCACGGCGCTCCCGCTAGCGCAGGCGGGCCATCAGCGCGTGCTCGACCAGGGTGATGAGCGCCGACTTGGCGTCGGCGCGGTGGCGGGCGTCGGTGGTGATGATCGGGGTGTCGGGGCCGATCTGCAGTGCCTCGCGCACCTCCTCCGGCTGGTACGGCTGCTGGCCGTCGAAGCCGTTGAGCGCGACCACGAAGGGCAGGCCGCTGTTCTCGAAGTAGTCGACCGCGGGGAAGCAGTCGGCCAGGCGCCGGGTGTCGACCAGCACGACCGCGCCGATGGCGCCGCGCACCAGGTCGTCCCACATGAACCAGAAGCGGTCCTGTCCGGGGGTGCCGAACAGGTAGAGGATCAGGTCCTGGTCCAGGGTGATTCGGCCGAAGTCCATGGCCACCGTGGTGGTGGTCTTGTCTCCGGTGTGGGTGAGGTCGTCGATGCCCGCGGATGCGGACGTCATGACGGCCTCCGTGCGCAGCGGGTTGATCTCCGAGACGGCGCCGACGAACGTGGTCTTGCCCACGCCGAAACCGCCCGCCACCACGATCTTGGCCGAGGTGGTCGAGCGGCCGGCGGCCGTCGCCCCGCCGCTAGAGCTTGCGAAGTCCACTGAGCACCCTTTCGAGCAGCGTCACGTCCGGAGCACCGGTGGCCTCGTCGCCGCCCGGCTGGTGAATCGCGACGAGACCGGCCTCGGCGAGGTCCGCGACGAGGATGCGGGCCACGCCCAGCGGCATGTTGAGCAGCGCGGAGACCTCCGCGACCGACTTCACCTCACGGCACAGATGGCAGATGCGCTGGTGCTCCGGGAGCAGCCCCATGAGCGCAGCCGGGTCGGCCGTGGTGCTGATCAGCGCCTCGATGGCGAGCTGGTAGCGCGGCCGGGTCCGGCCGCCGGTCATGGCGTACGGCCTGACCAGCGGCTGGTCGCCCTCTTCCTCGTACGACTCGGCGTACGGATCATGATGGGCGGTGGGCGGGGTCATGAATCCTCCGGGCGGGACAGCAAGTCGGTCAGGCTGGCCGTCTGACGGGGCCGGTGGGGGGATTGTGGCGGCCGGACGGTTTTTTGGTGACGCGTATGGATCACTAGCCGGTCAGTGGAGCAGACTTCCCTGGAGCTCGGCGCGCAGGTCGGGCGTGAGCACCGCACCCGCGCGGTCCACCAGGAGCGCCATCTCGTAGCCGACGAGGCCGATGTCGCACTCCGGGTGCGCGAGCACGGCCAGCGACGAGCCGTCCGAGATGGACATCAGGAACAGAAAGCCGCGCTCCATCTCCACGACCGTCTGTGCCACGGTGCCGCCCTCGAAGATCCGGGAGGCCCCGGCCGTCAGCGAGGTGAGCCCGGAGGCGACGGCCGCCAGCTGGTCGGCGCGGTCGCGCGGAAAGCCCTCCGACATCGCCAGCAGCAGGCCGTCCGCGGACACGACGACGGTGTGGGACACCCCGGGGGTGTTGTCCACGAAGTTGGTGATCAACCAGTTGAGATTCTGTGCCGCCTGGCTCATCTGGCTCAACTAACGCTCCTGCTGGTGAGTGGGGCTCGGGAAGCTGCCGGTCTGGCCGCTGCCGGCCTGACGGCCCTGAGCGATGCCCCGACGGAGATTGGTCAGCCGTCCGCGTACGTCCTGCGGCGCACGCGAGACCTGCGGACCGGACTGGTGCTGCTGTTGCTGAGCCGTGCCCGGCACGAGGTTCGCCCGGGGCACGCGGCGCGGCAGACCGGAGGTGGTGACACCACCCGAGGCGGGCTGGCGCACCCGCTCCGCCTGCCGGACGAGTTCGTCGTTCGGGGAGCTGCGCCAGCCGCTCTGGGCCGGGCGCTGCTGCGGGGCCGCCGGAGCGGGGGCCTGCTGCTGCGGTTGCTGCGGCTGCTGCTGCGGAGCCTGGGCACCGCCCTGCTGCTGCTCGTCCTCGCCACGACCGCCGCGGAACCAGTTGGTCTCCAGCGTGTCGTACAGCGGGGTACGGCCGTCACCGGGACCGCTGGCCGGCGGCAGCGCCTCCGGCTCGCGCCGCACCGGCCGCTGCCGCGGGGGCTGCTGGTCGGGGTGCGCGGGACGCTGCTGCGGGGCCTGCGGCTGCGGGTAGCCGTAACCGCCCGCCTGCGGCTGGTCGAACCCGCCGCCGGCCGCCGGCTCCTGGCGCGCCGGCAGCGCGTGCCGGCCCGTGGTGGAACCGTCCTGCTGCGGCGCCGGGAACTGCCCGGTGGACCCGTCGTGCTGCGGCGCCGGGAACTGACCCGTCGAGCCGTTGTCGTACGCCTGCGGGGCCGGGAAGCGGCCCGTGGCGGGACCGGAGTCGCGGCCGCCCGGCGTACCGAAGACGTCGGAGCGGACGAACTGGTCGCCCGACTGCGGGGCGTTCGGACGCGGCGCGCCGAACTCCGGGCGGCCGAAGTCGGAGGCACCGCCGGGGCCCTGCGCGTCGTCGCGGCCGACCACCGGCATCTCGGCGGTCGCACCGGGACCCTGCCGGTCGTCCACCCGCGGCAGGTGCGAGGTCTGCGCGCCCTCCGGCTCCTCGTGACCGCGCGGCGTGTCCAGCGAGGCACGCGGCACCGGCGGCTCGGCACCGCGGTCGCTCCAGCTGGGCGTGCGCGGCTGCTGCGCGGCACCGCCGGGCAGCTCGGCCCGGGGACCGCCGCGCGGCGGCAGCTGCGGCCGGCGACCGCGCCGCCCGCTCTGCTCGCCCGCCTCGTCGGCGGGGCGCTGCGACGGCACCGGGCCGCGCGGAGCGCCGAAGGCGTCCTGGTTCTGCGCGCCCGCGCCGGTGGACTGCAGGCCCTGCGGCGCGGCCGGCTGACCGAAGGGGGCACCCGTGCCGGACGGGGCCGGACGGCCCTGCTGCGGTCCGCGCGCGCCGGCCGGCGCACCCGGGCGGGAGCCGTCCCGGTCGGGCAGCGCGGCACGCGGGCCCGGACCGGCGCCCAGCGGACCGCCGTTGCCGGCGCCGGACGGGGAGGCGCCGAAGGCACCGCCGCCGAGCGCACCGCCGTTGCCGGCGGCGGCCTGACGGCGCGCGGCGGCCGCACCCGCGGCGGCGGCCGCGGCGGCCGGGCCACCGGTGCCGCCCTGGCCGGGCTTCGGCGGCTGCGGCTTCTTGCCGCCCTGCGCGACGTCGACCGGCAGCATGACCAGCGCGGTCGTACCGCCGGAATCGGACGGGCGCAGCTGGATGCGGATGCCGTGGCGCTGCGAGAGGCGGCCGACCACGAACAGACCCATGCGGCGGGAGACGGAGACGTCCACGGTGGGCGGCGAGGCGAGCCGCTCGTTGATCGCGGCGAGGTCCTCGGGGGAGAGGCCGATGCCGGTGTCGTGGATCTCGATCAGCACGCGGCCGTCGGGCAGCGCGTGACCGGTGACCTTGACCTTGGTCTGCGGCGAGGAGAACGAGGTCGCGTTCTCCAGCAGCTCGGCGAGCAGGTGCACGAGGTCGTTGACCACGCGGCCGGCCACTTCGGTGGTCGGCACGGCGGCCAGCTCGATGCGCTCGTACTGCTCCACCTCGGACGCGGCGGCGCGCAGCACGTCGACCAGCGGGACCGGGCGGGTCCAGCGCCGGCCGGGCTCCTCACCGGCGAGGACGAGGAGGTTCTCACCGTTACGGCGCATACGCGTCGCGAGGTGGTCGAGCTTGAACAGCGAGGACAGCTGGTCCGGGTCGGCCTCGCGGGACTCCAGCTCGGAGATGAGCGAGAGCTGACGCTGGATGAGGCCCTGGGAGCGACGCGAGAGGTTGGTGAACATCGCGTTGACGTTGCCCCGCAGCAGGGCCTGCTCGGCGGCGAGGCGGACCGCCTCGCGGTGCACGTCGTCGAAGGCCGCGGCCACCTGGCCGATCTCGTCCCGGGAGTGCACACCGACGGACTCGACGGAGGTGTCGACGTCCTGCGGGTCGGACTCGGAGAGCTGCTTGACCAGCTCGGGCAGGCGTTCCTGGGCGACCTTGGTCGCGGTCTCCTGCAGGCGGCGCAGCGAGCGGATCATGGAGCGGGCCACGACGAAGGCGCCGACCAGGGAGACACCGAGGACGAGCAGGATCAGCGCACCCGAGATGATCGCCTCGCGCTCGGAGTCGTTGCGCAGCTCGCGGGCCTTCTGCTCCATCTCGCTGAGCAGCGTCAGCTCGATGTTCGACATCTGCTGGATCTTGGTGCCGCTGTCGTCCAGCCAGTCCTTGTAGGACCGCTTGTCCAGCTTCTTCAGTCCGCCGATGTCCTGGACCGCGCGGTTGGCGTAGAGGTCGGCCTCCTGGATGATCGGGTTGCCCTCTTCGATGGGCTTGAGCAGTTCCTCGGCGTTCTTGTCGCCGTAGATGCTGCGGAAGGTGCTCAGTTCCGACTTCTGGCCGTCCAGCGCCGACTCGGCGTAGTTGCGGTCGTTCGGCGAGAGGTCGCCGTAGGTGGTGTTGCTGGCGGGCAGGGCGGCCGCGATGACCGCGCGCTGCATGGAGGCGTACTCCTTGGCGGAGGAGAACGCGGCCAGCGCGCGGGTGCGCTGGATCATCTCCGGGTTGCTGGTGGCCTCGGCCATGTCCTGGGAGAGGCCCAGCAGGTGGGTGATCAGACGGTGGTAGGCCTCGACCGTCTGCGAGGAGTTGTCGGTGGCCGTGTAGGCCTCCTGGCGGATCCTGCTCAGGGTGTTCAGGTCGCGGGCGATGGCGACGACGCTCTCGCGGACGCCCTGCAGGTCACCGTCCTCGACCTGCTCCGAGGCGTCGATGAAGTTCGCCTTGGCCCGGTCGGTCTTGTCCCGCAGCCCCTTGACGGTGGGGTCCTCGGCCTTGGAGCCGTGGGCCAGCGGGCCGGCGGACTCGTCGCGCTCCTCCTGGAGCGCCGCGGCCAGCTCGGTGGCCTGCTTGGTCATCTCGGTCAGCAGCTTCATGTTCTCGAGCTGCTGGATGCTGTCCATGGAGTCGCTGATGCGCAGGGCACCCAGGGTGGTCGCGGCGACCACGGGGAGCGCGAGCAGGGACACCAGACGCGTCGAGATGCGCCAGTTGCGCAGGGCTATTCGCGTGCCGGGGCCGGAGGGGCCCTGCGGCGGCTTGATCTTGGGGGTGGCCGGGGTGGGGGCGGACACGGTCACACCCGGACGCCCGGGGCGCTCGCCGCCGTCGCCGGACGGGGCGGCCTGGCCCTGGTTCTGGGCGTGCTGGGGCGAGGAGCTGACGGCCATGGGGCCAGTCCCGCCGTGCGGCTCCGGCTCCGCCGAAGCGCTGCCATCCCTCTTGAAACGTCCCTGCACTAGCGTCGCAACCTCTGGACCAGGCGCCCTCCGCAGTAACGGAAGGGCGGTGTCGGCGTCTTGGGAGGCGCCCTGAATACGTCTCCCGGGTGGTCGTGAGTGACCGGCGCTGGACTCCCCCTTCTCGCCGCTCACCTTGTCGGGAGCGACGCTGCTTCGCGCCCCCTGTGCGCCGGCTCGATCCTGCGGCGGTCCGTGGCATTCCAGCACAGTGCAGGATCTCCAACAAGGTTCGTGGGTCAGTGTGTGACCTCCGTGACAGCTTGTGAGGGCCGGGTTACCAGGCGTGGAAGGAGTTCCCGTACGAATCGGGCGTATCCGAGCGAGTCGCTGGAGCGGGGCTGGTGTCCCAGTCGCCATGATCAGGAGCGGAATGATGGCTTCAGGGGTCCAATGTCCGTTTCGCTGGGTTGAGGAGCGGGTCGGAATTGACCGATTTGAGCGTCAATTCGTGAGCAAACTCACACGGGACTCATGTGGTCTTCACGTCTTCGACGGGAATGCGCACGTTTGGCCTGGCGCTTGACAACAGGTGACGTTCTGACAATCCGCGCGTGCGTGGGGTAGGTTTGCCCCCGACCAGCGCCCCGAGACGAACAGGTCTTGTTAACCGTGAAGACGACGATGATGTTCCGCCCGCTCGCCAACCCGCGACGCACGACGCTGGCCCACCTGAAGGACACCGACGACCTCCAGGTCCCCCAGCAGCCGGACCACTCCGTCGAGCTCCCGGCGCAGACGGCGAACCCCCGGCGCACGGTCCTCATGGACGCCCCGGTGGCCTCCGCCGCCCAGTGAGTGCACCGCCGCACACGGTACGAAGGGCGCCCGCACCGAGCGGGCGCCCTTCGTCGTGCGCGGCCCGGGCCTGCCCACCGCGTTAGCCTGGAGCGTCAGACTCCAGCCAGCTCAGTGACAAGTTAAGGGGCGCAAGGATCCCGTGCGCATCGCCAGGTTCTCCATCGACGGGAACGTCGCCTTCGGCGCGGTCGAAGGCGACAAGCCGGACGAGCTCGTCCTCGACATCATCAAGGGCATCCCGTTCGCGGACTTCGAGCTCTCCGGCACCAAGGTGCCGCTGAGCAAGGTGCGGCTGCTGCCCCCCGTCCTGCCCAACAAGGTCGTCGCCTTCGGCCGCAACTACGCCGAGCACGCCCGCGAGCTGGGCAACGAGGTGCCGGACGCGCCGTTCGCCTTCTTCAAGCCGTCCACCTCGGTGATCGGCCCCGGCGACGCCATCCAGTACCCGCCCTTCACCGAGGACCTGCAGCACGAGGCCGAGCTGGCCGTCGTCATCGGCCGCATGTGCCGCGAGGTCCCCCGCGAGCGCGTGGCCGACGTGATCTTCGGCTACACCTGCGCGATCGACGTCACCGCCCGTGACGTGCAGAAGCGGGAGAAGCAGTGGGCCCGGGCCAAGGGCTTCGACACCGCCTGCCCGCTCGGCCCGTGGGTCGAGACGGACCTGGACCTCGCGACCGCGTCCGACCTGACGATCCAGCTCACGGTCAACGGCGAGCAGCGGCAGCTGGGCCGTACCAGCGAGATGATCCACTCGATCGCCGACCTGATCGTCAACATCTCCGAGGCCATGACGCTGCTGCCCGGCGACGTCATCCTCACCGGCACCCCGGCAGGGGTCGGCCCCCTGAACGTCGGCGACGAGGTCGCCGTCACCATCGAAGGCATCGGCACTCTCACCAACAAGGTTGTCAAGCGTGGCTAGCGCACCCGGCTCCCCCGTACGCGTCCGTTTCTGCCCCTCGCCCACCGGTAACCCCCACGTGGGCCTGGTCCGCACCGCCCTGTTCAACTGGGCGTTCGCCCGGCACCACCAGGGCACCCTGGTCTTCCGTATCGAGGACACCGACGCGGCCCGCGACTCCGAGGAGTCGTACCACCAGCTGCTCGACGCGATGCGCTGGCTGGGCTTCGACTGGGACGAGGGCCCCGAGGTCGGCGGCCCGCACGCGCCGTACCGCCAGTCGCAGCGCATGGACCTCTACAAGGACGTCGCGCGGAAGCTGCTGGACGCCGGCCACGCCTACCACTGCTACTGCTCCCAGGAGGAGCTGGACACCCGCCGCGAGGCGGCCCGCGCCGCCGGCAAGCCCTCCGGCTACGACGGCCACTGCCGCGACCTGAGCGCCGAGCAGGTGGAGCAGTACCAGGCGCAGGGCCGCGAGCCGATCGTGCGCTTCCGCATGCCGGACGAGACGATCACCTTCACCGACCTGGTCCGCGGCGAGCTGACCTTCACCCCGGAGAACGTGCCGGACTACGGCATCGTCCGCGCCAACGGCGCCCCGCTGTACACGCTGGTCAACCCGGTCGACGACGCCCTGATGGAGATCACCCACGTCCTGCGCGGCGAGGACCTGCTCTCCTCCACCCCGCGCCAGATCGCGCTGTACAAGGCGCTGATCGAGCTGGGCGTCGCCAAGGAGATCCCCTCCTTCGGGCACCTGCCGTACGTGATGGGCGAGGGCAACAAGAAGCTCTCCAAGCGCGACCCGCAGTCGAGCCTGAACCTCTACCGCGAGCAGGGCTTCCTGCCCGAGGGCCTGCTCAACTACCTGTCCCTGCTGGGCTGGTCGCTCTCCGCCGACCAGGACATCTTCTCCGTCGAGGAGATGGTCGCCGCCTTCGACATCGCCGACGTCAACCCCAACCCGGCGCGCTTCGACCTGAAGAAGTGCGAGGCGATCAACGCCGACCACATCCGCATGCTGGACGTGAAGGACTTCACCGAGCGCTGCCGCCCGTGGCTGAAGGCCCCGTTCGCCCCCTGGGCGCCGGAGGACTTCGACGAGGCCAAGTGGCAGGAGATCGCCCCGCACGCGCAGACCCGTGTGAAGGTCCTGTCCGAGATCACCGACAACGTCGACTTCCTGTTCCTGCCCGAACCGGTCTTCGACGAGGCGTCCTGGACCAAGGCGATGAAGGAGGGCTCGGACGCCCTGCTGCGCACGGCCCGCGAGAAGCTGGAAGGCGCGGACTGGACCTCCCCGGAGGCGCTGAAGGAGGCCGTCCTGGCCGCCGGTGAGGCCCACGGCCTCAAGCTCGGCAAGGCCCAGGCCCCGGTCCGTGTGGCGGTCACCGGCCGCACGGTCGGCCTGCCGCTGTTCGAGTCCCTTCAGGTGCTGGGCAAGGAGAAGTCCCTCGCCCGCGTCGACGCGGCCCTGGCCAAGCTCACGGCGTAAGCGCCGAGTGCCCCGAGGGGCGGCATCCGGGAAGTCCCGGATGCCGCCCCTTCGCGTTGGCTACCGTCGGTTCCATGAGGATCCGAGCCGTGGTCTGGGACGTCGACGACACGCTCTTCGACTACACGAGCGCCGACCGGGCGGGGATGCGGGCGCATCTGCTGGCCGAGGGGCTGCTCGGCGCCTTCGGCACGGCCGAGCGGGCGCTCGCCCGCTGGAAGGAGGCCACCGAGCTGCACTGGGGGCGGTTCGCGGCGGGGGAGACGACCTTCGAGGGCCAGCGCCGCGACCGCGTCCGCACGTTCCTGGCGGCCGAGCTGAGCGACGCCGAGGCCGACGAGTGGTTCCGGCGCTACGTCGGGCACTACGAGGCCGCCTGGGCCCTCTTCCCGGACGTCCTGCCCGCCCTGGACGCCCTTACCGCCGGCTACCGGCACGCGGTGCTGTCGAACTCCAGCCTCACCGTCCAGGACCGCAAGCTGCGCGTCCTCGGCGTGCACGACCGCTTCGAGACCATCCTGTGCGCGGCCGAGCTGGGCGTCTCCAAGCCCGAGGCGGCCGCGTTCCACGCCGCCTGCACGGCGCTCGGCCTGCCTCCGGGCGAGGTGGCCTACGTCGGCGACCACCCGGAGATCGACGGCCGGGGCGCCGCCGAGGCGGGCCTGCTGTCGGTGTGGATCGACCGTGCCGGGGTGTGCACCGTCCGTGACGCGCCCCGGGGCCCGCGCCGGATCGCGAGCCTCGCCGAACTCCCGGCGGTGCTCGGCGCGGATACCCGTTTTGGAGCCCGGTCGACCTTCAGGTAATGTTCTTCCTGCGCCGCCGGGGAGCGGGCCGAAAGGCCGGGACCCGGAGGAGCAGACTAGAACGAGATCCCCGCAGGGGCTTGAGTTCCAGTGGCCTATGGTGTAATTGGCAGCACGACTGATTCTGGTTCAGTTAGTCTTGGTTCGAGTCCAGGTAGGCCAGCTCGCAGAGCTTATCTGCAAAGCCCCCGTTGTGTAGCGGCCTAGCACGCTGCCCTCTCAAGGCAGTAGCGCCGGTTCGAATCCGGTCGGGGGTACTGATCCTGATCCGTCGGGATCGCTAGGGCCCCCGTTGTGTAGCGGCCTAGCACGCCGCCCTCTCAAGGCGGTAGCGCCGGTTCGAATCCGGTCGGGGGTACTGACTGGTCTAAACCATCATTGGTCTATGGTGTAATTGGCAGCACGACTGATTCTGGTTCAGTTAGTCTTGGTTCGAGTCCAGGTAGACCAGCTCGGACCTGCGGCGGTGCAGTATTGAACGCCTGCAGTGTCCACGCCCCCGTTGTGTAGCGGCCTAGCACGCCGCCCTCTCAAGGCGGTAGCGCCGGTTCGAATCCGGTCGGGGGTACGCACAGGGAAGGCCCTCCACCTCGGTGGGGGGGCCTTCGCCGTACCCGGGGGCTACTCGAAGCCGTAGCGGCGCCCCGACTCCTCCTCCTGGGCCAGCCGGCGCAGCGCCTGCAGCATCGGCTCGGTCAGCACCGAGCCCAGCACGGCCGTCTCCACCTTCTCCGCCTCCGAGGGGTGCGTCTCCACGAAGTCGAGGTCGAGCCGGGCCACCTCGTGCATCAACCGCGCGTACGACAGCAGCAGTTCGAACCCCCAGTCGTAGCCGAGCCGGCGGAACGCGGCCACCGCCACCACCAGGGAGCGGTACGCGGGGGAGATCGTGGTCAGCAGCTTCGCGTTCGTCCAGCCCAGCCGGTCCAGCAGCTCGTCCACCTCCCGGTGCGCCGCCTGCACGAACGCGTCGTCCTCGTCCGGCTCCGGCACCTGCGGCAGCGCCCACAGGGCCGCGCCCAGGCGGATCGTGCGGCCCAGGGCGTAGTCGTCGACGTGACCCAGCACCTCGCGGACCGTGGCCACCGGGATCTTGCCCACCTGGATCATCGCGCGCACCAGCCGCAGCCGGCGCAGGTGCTCCTCGCCGTACTCGGCCGTCGTGGCGTTGATCTGCCGGCCCGGCGGCAGCAGACCTTCCCGCAGGTAGTACTTGATCGTCGCGGTGGACACCCCGCTGCGCTCGCTCAGTTCCGCCAGCCGCATCCCTTGCGCCCTCCCTTGGACAACGGCACTATCCAAGCATGGCGCTCTTGGATAGCGCCGCTCACCGACAGGGGGATGCATGTTCGCAAAGCGGATCACCGCCGGTCGTACCACCGCGGGTGCCGAGGGGGACGTCGTCGTCCTGCTGATCGGCATGCGCATCAACCACTTCTGGGCGGTGCACCAGTGGCTGCCGGTGTTCCTGGCGATGCCGCGCATGCTGCGCGAGCTGGGCAAGGACCGTGAGAAGGGGCTGCTGGGGCACGTGCTGCTGACGGCGTCCCCGCGGTCGTACTACGTCGTCCAGTACTGGGAGTCCAAGGAGAAGCTCTACGCCTACGCGCACGACCCGGCGGCGCAGCACCAGCCGATGTGGGCCCTGATCAACCGCGCGGAGAAGGCCGGCAAGGTGCGCGGGCACGTGGGGCTGTGGCACGAGGCGTACATCGTGCCCGAGGGGTCGTACGAGTCCATCTACGCCGACATGCCCGCCTTCGGGCTCGCGGCCGCGCACGGGCAGCTGCCGCTCGAGCGGCGCGGACGGCGCGCGTCGGACCGGTTCGCGCACCGGTCGGGAAAGTCTCCGGCGGCCCGGGCCGACTGAGCGCCCGGGCGCGAGAAAAGGGACAGGGTCCGCCGCGGCGTTGAGGCGGTCCCTGTCCCGTCGGCGTTCGAGCGCCGCTCAGCCGGAGCGGCGCAGGGCCTCCGAGAGGCGGGCGGCGGCGTCGATGACCGCCTGGGCGTGCATACGGCCCGGGTGGCGCGTGAGGCGCTCGATGGGGCCGGAGACGGACACCGCGGCCACGACACGGTTGGAGGGGCCGCGCACGGGCGCGGAGACGGACGCGACGCCCGGCTCGCGCTCACCGATGGACTGGGCCCAGCCGCGGCGCCGTACGCCGGAGAGGGCCGTCGCCGTGAAGCGGGCGCCCTGCAGGCCGCGGTGCAGGCGCTCGGGCTCCTCCCAGGCCATCAGGACCTGTGCGGACGAGCCCGCCTTCATGGTGAGCGTGGAACCCACCGGGACCGTGTCCCGCAGTCCGGACAGGCGCTCCGCCGCGGCGACGCAGATGCGCATGTCGCCCTGGCGGCGGTAGAGCTGCGCGCTCTCGCCCGTGACGTCCCGCAGGTGCGTGAGCACCGGGCCGGCGGTGGCGAGGAGACGGTCCTCACCCGCGGCGGCGGCCAGTTCCGCCAGCCGAGGGCCGAGAATGAAACGTCCCTGCATGTCACGCGCCACCATGCGGTGGTGTTCCAGTGCCACGGCCAGGCGGTGAGCCGTGGGTCGAGCCAGTCCGGTGGCCGCGACCAGACCCGCGAGGGTGGCCGGACCGGACTCCAGAGCGCTCAGGACGAGGGCCGCCTTGTCCAGAACGCCGACGCCGCTACTGTTGTCCATGCAACGATACTCGCGTCTCACTCTGTGAAACGCAAGTTCAATTTTCTCCGGAACCCGCCACTCTGGATGTCACGAAGGCGAAAGCGGCCCGCGGATCAACGGGCCTGGTGGCCGTTGTCCGGACGCAGGGGCGCGGGCAACGCCTCCTCAAGATCTCTAGTTGGGCCGGTGGACGCTTGCCGGCCGGAGGGAAAGCGATGGGTAGGACACTCGCGGAGAAGGTCTGGGACGACCACGTCGTCCGGCGCGCCGAGGGCGAGCCCGACCTCCTCTTCATCGATCTGCACCTGCTGCACGAGGTGACCAGCCCGCAGGCCTTCGACGGCCTCCGCAAGAGCGGCCGCCAGGTGCGCCGGCTCGACCTGACCATCGCCACCGAGGACCACAACACCCCCACCCTCGACATCGACAAGCCCATCGCGGACCCGGTCTCCCGCGCCCAGCTGGAGACCCTGCGCAAGAACTGCGCCGAGTTCGGCGTGCGCCTGCACCCGCTGGGCGACGTCGAGCAGGGCGTCGTGCACGTCGTCGGCCCCCAGCTCGGCCTGACCCAGCCGGGCACCACCGTGGTCTGCGGTGACTCCCACACCTCCACGCACGGTGCCTTCGGCGCGCTGGCGTTCGGCATCGGCACCTCCCAGGTCGAGCACGTGCTGGCCACCCAGACGCTGCCCCTGGCCCGCCCCAAGACGATGGCGATCACCGTCGACGGCGAGCTGCCCGAGGGCGTCACCGCCAAGGACCTCATCCTGGCGATCATCGCGAAGATCGGCACCGGCGGCGGCCAGGGCTACATCCTGGAGTACCGCGGCTCCGCCATCGAGAAGCTCTCGATGGAGGCCCGGATGACCATCTGCAACATGTCGATCGAGGCCGGTGCCCGCGCGGGCATGATCGCCCCCGACGAGACCACCTTCGCCTACCTCAAGGGCCGTCCGCACGCCCCCGAGGGCGCCGACTGGGACGCCGCGGTGGAGTACTGGAAGACGCTCCGGACCGACGACGACGCCGTCTTCGACGCCGAGGTCGTCATCGACGCCGCCGAGCTGTCCCCGTTCGTCACCTGGGGCACCAACCCCGGCCAGGGTGCGCCGCTTTCGTCGTCCGTCCCCGACCCGGCTTCGTACGAAGACCCTTCGGAGCGCCTCGCCGCCGAAAAGGCCCTGGAGTACATGGGGTTGGAGGCCGGCCAGCCGCTGCGCTCCATCAAGGTGGACACCGTCTTCGTAGGCTCCTGCACCAACGGCCGCATCGAGGACCTGCGCGCCGCCGCCGACCTGCTGCGCGGCCGCAAAGTCGCCGACGGCGTACGGATGCTGGTCGTCCCGGGCTCGGCGCGGGTGGGTCTGCAGGCCGTCTCCGAGGGCCTGGACGTGGTCTTCAAGGAGGCCGGCGCCGAATGGCGGCACGCGGGCTGCTCCATGTGCCTCGGCATGAACCCGGACCAGCTGGCCCCGGGCGAGCGCTCCGCCTCCACCTCCAACCGCAACTTCGAGGGCCGGCAGGGCAAGGGCGGCCGTACCCACCTGGTGTCGCCGCAGGTCGCGGCCGCGACCGCCGTCCTGGGTCACCTGGCCTCGCCCGCCGACCTGACCGACGCCGCCGAGACCCGTACGCCCGCTGGAGTCTGAGGATCATGGAAGCTTTCACCACGCACACCGGCCGGGCCGTCCCGCTGCGCCGCAGCAACGTCGACACCGACCAGATCATCCCGGCCCACTGGCTGAAGAAGGTCACCCGCGACGGGTTCGAGGACGGGCTGTTCGAGGCCTGGCGCAAGGACCCCGAGTTCGTGCTCAACCGGCCCGAGCGGCAGGGCGCCACCGTCCTGGTCGCCGGCCCCGACTTCGGCACCGGCTCGTCCCGCGAGCACGCGGTGTGGGCGCTGCAGAACTACGGCTTCAAGACCGTGATCTCCTCCCGCTTCGCCGACATCTTCCGCGGCAACTCGCTGAAGAACGGCCTGCTCACGGTGGTCCTGGACCAGAAGGTCGTGGACGCGCTGTGGGAGCTGGTGGAGAAGGACCCCACCGCTGAGGTCACCGTGGACCTTGAGGCGCGTGAGGTGCGCGCCGAGGGCATCACCGCCTCCTTCGAGCTGGACGAGAACTCCCGCTGGCGGCTGCTGAACGGCCTGGACGACATCTCCATCACGCTGCAGAACGAGGCGGACATCGCCGCGTACGAGGCGAAGCGGCCGTCGTTCAAGCCGCGCACCCTCCAGGTCTGAACCAACGGACCGGCCCGGCCCGCCAGGGTCGGGTTTCGGCCACCGAACCACCCCTCCTGTACCCCCGATCAGCCCGATCGGGGGTACAGGCGTGTCCGGGCCCGTGCGACCCCTTCCGCCGGTACTGGACGGTTCAACTTCCCACGTTACGGGGGTGGTTGGCGGGGTACGCGAGAGGACGGGACGCGGCTTCGCGGTGCGCCGGAAGGGCCTTCGGAGGCGGCAGTTGCCCCCTGGGCGGGCGACAACTCGCCCCAGATGGCACAATCTGTGCATGGAACACGACGGCCAACTCGAGCTCTATGCGGCGGTCGCGGACCAACTCAAACAAGCGCACGCCAGGGTGCGCGCACTGCAAGTCCCGGAGGGCGTACGGATGGCGCTGACCCGGAAGCTGCTGGTCATTACGGCCGCGGCCAAGCACGATCTTGCCGGTGCGACAAGGCGTCTGGAGCGGTTCATGACGGACCTCGACGCGGGGCGCATCCCCGAAGAGGACCGCTGAACACATCCGCGATCGCCGAGTTCGTTGCGGCACAAGGGTGATAAGCCCGTTTCGTGTTTGATTTGCGGTATATATCTGCCTAACGTGCGAAAAAGCTTGAACACTTTCGTTCTGGCGATGTCTCCGAAGGGGAAGACGTGAACAAGGCGCAGCTCGTAGAAGCGATTGCCGACAAGATGGGTGGCCGCCAGCAGGCCGCCGATGCTGTCGACGCGGTCCTGGACGCCATCGTCCGCGCGGTCGTCGGGGGCGACCGGGTCTCGGTCACCGGGTTCGGTTCCTTCGAGAAGGTCGACCGGCCGGCCCGCTACGCCCGCAACCCCCAGACGGGCGAGCGGGTTCGGGTCAAGAAGACCTCCGTTCCGCGCTTCCGCGCGGGCCAGGGCTTCAAGGACCTGGTCAGCGGGTCGAAGAAGCTCCCGAAGAACGACATCGCGGTCAAGAAGGCGCCCAAGGGCAGCCTGTCCGGCCCGCCGCCCACCATCGCCAAGTCCGCGGGCAAGAAGGCCGCGGCCAAGAAGACGACGGCGGCGGCCGCGAAGAAGACGACCGCGGCGGCGAAGAAGGCGACCCCGGCGAAGAAGACCACCGCCGCCGCCGCCAAGAAGACCACGGCGAAGAAGGCGCCCGCCAAGAAGACCACCACGGCGGCCACCAAGAAGGCGACCCCGGCGAAGAAGACCACCACCGCCGCCGCCAAGAAGACCACGGCGAAGAAGGCCCCGGCGAAGAAGGCGACCGCCAAGAAGGCCCCCGCCAAGAAGTCGACCGCGCGCAAGACGGCCGCGAAGAAGACCACCTCCTCCCGCTAGGAGGCGAGGCGTACGGGTTACTCACGCGCCGGGCCGGACTCCCTCACGGAAGTCCGGCCCGCGGCGCGTTCCGGACCGGATCCGCTCACCGGGGTGGACCGCGTGTCCTGGTCGGGGGACCGATGTGGGACGCGGCGGCCTGTCCGGGCCCGCCCCGCCCGCGTGTTCGGCGCCTTTCAGAAGGTCTGCAGCGTGACCAGCGTGATCCGGCGGGCCTCGCCCTCGCCCTCCGTCTCGATGCGGACCCGCTGACCGGGGCGCAGCAGGCGCAGGCCGCCCGCGTCGAAGGCCGGGGCGTCGAAGGGCACGGGGGTGCCGTCGTCGAGGAGGACCTGACCGGAGCGGGTCTGCGGGTCGTACGTGTATGCGGTCGCCTGCATGGCCGCCAGCCTACTGCCCGGGGATCAGCAGGCGCGCGGCCGCGGCGGCCGTCCGGGGGCCCACGCCCAGCGCGAGCGCGGCGCGCAGATCGTCACCGGTGTCGACGTCCTGGCGTACCGAGTCGACCGACGTGAGCGGCAGCTCCACCGCGCCGGAGGCCCGGTGACGGGCGCGGGAGTCGGGGCCGAAGGCCGGACGCAGCGCCTGGCCCGGGGCGGCCGAAAGCAGCGTCGTGCCGATTCCCGCGGCATCCGGAAGAAATGCGCGCGGAAATGCCGAGGCCGTTTCCAGAGTGCGGGTCAATTCCACCGGACGCAGTGCGGGAAGATCGGCATTCAGCGCCGCCACCGGGCTTTTCGGGCGCATCGAGCGCACCACCGCCGCGGCATGGACCAGGGCCGCGTTCAGGCCGTCACCCGGTTCGTCCGGGACGATCCGCGCGCCGAGTGCCGCCAGCTCCCGCCCGGCCAGCGCGTCGTCCGTGACGACCGCCACATCGCGCACCGCGGGCGAGGCCAGCGCCGCGGCCACCGTGTCCTGGGCGAACGCCAGCGCGAGACCCGGACGCAGTCCGTCCCCGGCCGCGTCCGCGAGCCTGCTCTTGGCCAGCGCCAGGGGCTTCAGGGGGATGACCAAGGTCCACTGCACCGGCGTACCGTCCCTCTCTCGTCGCGGACATTGTCCCCCGGGCCATCTCGTGGCGCGGACGGCGGGGCGTACGGTGTTCTCGACAGACCGGCGGCCTGGGGCGACACTTGTGCGGCCCCCACGGACCCCCGGTGGCAGCCCTAGAGGAAGGTGTCCGCGTGCCCCGCCGCAGAATCGGCTTCTGGTACCGCTTCGCCGCGGTGATCTGCAAACCGCCGCTGGTGTTTCTGCTCAAGCGGGACTGGCGCGGAATGGAGCACATCCCGGCCGACGGCGGCTTTATCACCGTGGTGAACCACAATTCGCACGTCGACCCCTTCGCGTACGCCCACTACCAGTACAACACCGGCCGGGTCCCGCGATTCCTGGCCAAGAGCGGGCTGTTCAAGAAGGGCTTCGTCGGCGCCGCCATGCGCGGCACCGGGCAGATCCCCGTCTACCGCGAGTCCACCGACGCGCTGAGCGCCTTCCGCGCCGCGATCGACGCCGTGGAGCGCGGCGAGTGCGTCGCCTTCTACCCCGAGGGCACCCTCACCCGCGACCCCAACGGCTGGCCCATGACCGGCAAGACGGGCGCCGCGCGCGTGGCACTGCAGACCAAGTGCCCGGTGATCCCGATCGCCCAGTGGGGCTGCAACGAGCTGCTGCCCCCGTACGCGAAGAAGCCGAACCTCTTCCCGCGCAAGACGCACCACGTGCTGGCCGGCCCGCCCGTCGACCTCTCCCCGTACTACGGCAAGGAGATGACCGCGGACGTGCTGAAGGAGGCCACCGAGACCATCATGGCCGCCATCACCCGCCAGCTGGAGGAGATCCGCGGCGAGAAGGCGCCCGCCACGCCCTACGACCCGCGCCGGGAGCGCATCGAGCAGCGCCGCCGCACCCAGGCACAGGCACAGGCAAAGGCCCAGGCCCAGACACAGGCCCAGGCCCAGGCCGAGGCGGGGGCACAGGGGAAGCAGGCAGAAGGGCAGGGCAAGTGAGCAAGCCGGTCACGCCGGTCAAGGCGGCCGTCCTCAGCGCCGGTTCGTGGGGCACCGCCTTCGCGATGGTGCTCGCCGACGCCGGGTGCGAGGTCGTGCTGTGGGCGCGCCGGCCCGAGGTCGCCGAGGCGATCAACTCCACCCGCACCAACCCGGACTACCTGCCCGGCGTGGAGCTGCCCGCGAACGTCCGCGCCACCACCGACCCCGCCGAGGCCGCCGCCGGAGCCGACTTCACCGTCCTGTCGGTGCCCTCCCAGACGCTGCGCGCCAACCTCGCCGAGTGGACCCCGCTGCTCGCCCCGCACACCGTCCTGGTGTCCCTGATGAAGGGCGTCGAGCTCGGGACCACCATGCGGATGAGCGAAGTCATCGAGGACGTCGCCAAGGTGGGCCCCGAGCGGGTCGCCGTGGTCACCGGGCCCAACCTGGCCCGTGAGATCGCCGCCCGCATGCCGGCCGCGGCCGTCGTCGCCTGCACCGACGAGGGGGTCGCCCAGCGCCTCCAGGCCGTCTGCCACACGCCGTACTTCCGGCCGTACACCAACACCGACGTCGTCGGCTGCGAACTCGGCGGGGCGGTCAAGAACGTCATCGGGCTCGCCGTCGGCATCGCGGACGGCATGGGGCTGGGCGACAACGCCAAGGGCTCCCTCATCACGCGCGGCCTTGCCGAGACCACCCGGCTGGGCCTGGCGATGGGCGCCGACCCCATGACCTTCTCCGGACTCGCCGGGCTCGGCGACCTGGTGGCCACCTGCTCCTCGCCGCTGTCCCGCAACCACACCTTCGGCACCAACCTCGGCAAGGGCATGACCCTGCAGGAGACCATCGCGGTCACCAAGCAGACCGCCGAGGGCGTCAAGTCCTGCGAGTCGGTGCTCGATCTGGCCCGGCGGCACGGCGTCGACATGCCGATCACCGAGACGGTCGTCTCCATCGTGCACGAGGGCAAGTCGCCGGTGGTCGCCCTCAAGGAACTGATGTCCCGCAGCGCCAAGCCGGAGCGGCGCTGAGCCACCGGGCCGCCGGTGCCCTGAGCCGCCGGTGCCCTGAGCCGCCGGCGCCGTGAGCCGTCGAGCCGCCGAACGGTGGGGATGCCCGGCCGCCGGCCCCCGCGTGCCCCGCTCGGCACGACACTGAGCGACCGTCCGTGCGACGCTGAGCGACGCCGCGGCCCGGGCGCTGTCTCCCCGCTCTACCAACGGGTACTCTCATCGCGATATGAGCACCGAGAACCTCCCCCAGAGCCCTGAGCAGCCGCCTCGCAAGCCGCGCGTGGCCGTCGTGTTCGGCGGGCGCAGCTCCGAACACGGGATCTCCGTGGTCACCGCCGGCGCCGTCCTCAAGGCCGTCGACCGGACGAAGTACGACGTCCTGCCGATCGGCATCACCCAGGACGGACGGTGGGCGCTCACGGCCGACGAGCCGGAGCGCATGGCGATCACCGACCGCCGTACGCCCAGCGTCGAGGAGCTGGCCGAGTCCAACGAGGGCGGCGTGGTGCTCCCCGTCGACCCCGCCAGCCGCGAGGTCGTCTACAGCGAGCCCGGCTCGGTGCCCAAGGCGCTCGGCGAGGTCGACGTGGTCTTCCCGGTGCTGCACGGCCCGTACGGCGAGGACGGCACCCTGCAGGGTCTGCTGGAGCTGTCCGGGGTGCCGTACGTGGGCTCGGGCGTGCTCGCCTCGGCCGTCGGCCAGGACAAGGAGTACATGAAGCGGGTGTTCACCTCCTTCGGGCTCGCGGTCGGCCCGTACGTGGTGATCCGGCCCCGCGAGTGGGAGCGGGACACCTCCGCCGCCCGCAAGAAGATCGTCGACTTCGCCGGCGAGCACGGCTGGCCGCTGTTCGTGAAGCCGGCCCGCGCCGGTTCCTCGATCGGCATCACCAAGGTGGACGACCTGTCCGGCCTGGACGAGGCCATCGCCGAGGCCCAGCGCCACGACCCGAAGATCCTGGTCGAGGCGGCGGTGCGCGGCCGTGAGATCGAGTGCGGCGTACTGGAGTTCGAGGACGGGCCGCGCGCGTCGGTGCCGGCCGAGATCCCGCCGCCGGACGCGCACGCGTACTACGACTTCGAGGCCAAGTACATCGACTCCACGCCCGGCATCGTCCCGGCGCCGCTGACCGAGGAGCAGACCGCCGAGGTGCGCCGGCTCGCCGTGGACGCCTTCGAGGCGGCGTCCTGCGAGGGGCTGGTCCGCGCGGACTTCTTCCTCACCGAGGACGGCGAGTTCGTCATCAACGAGATCAACACGATGCCCGGCTTCACGCCCATCTCGATGTACCCGCAGATGTGGCAGGCGACCGGCATCTCCTACCCGGAGCTGGTGGACCGCCTCATCCAGGCGGCCCTGCGCCGGTCCACGGGCCTGCGCTGACCCACCGGTGCCCCGCTAGTCGGCGATCCCCTCGGGGATCGCCTTCTTGATGCCCGGGGCCAGGTCGACCAGGGGTGCCAGGCCGTCCCCGGTGCGCCCGGCGGGGATCATCACCTCGACGTACGCCCTGCGCAGGGTCGTGGTGAAGCGGAACGAGCCGTCCTGCTGCTTCTCCAGCAGCCAGCCCACCCCGTCCACGTCGACCCCGTCGGCCTCGTCGTCGTTCATCGCCGCGGGCCGCTCGACACCGCACCGCAGTATGATCGCCGGGTCCCCCCAGGCCGCGGTCAGCGGTGACGCGGGGCTGGGGTCCCGGCGGTCGAGGCCGTCGACCTCGGCCGGCAGCGCCCGGTCCAGCTCCCGGCACAGCGCCGCCGTCTTCGCCCCCGGCGAGGGAACCGCCACCGACGCGCTGTCGTCTGCGAAGGAGCAGCCGGCGACGGCGATCAGCAGGGCGAGGACGGGCAGGCCGAGGGGCCGGCGACGCAAGAAGTTCACCGGCCAAGGGTAGACGGGGGCTACAGATGCACGACCGGGCAGGTCAGGGTGCGGGTGATGCCGTCCACTTGCTGGACCTTGGCGACCACCATGCGGCCCAGGTCGTCGACAGTGTCGGCCTGCGCGCGGACGATGACGTCGTAGGGACCCGTCACGTCCTCGGCCTGGATCACTCCAGGGATCTTGCCGATCGTCTCGGCGACGGTCGACGCCTTGCCGACCTCCGTCTGGATCAGGATGTACGCCTGTACCACGGAACCTCCAGGGCGGCCACGAGGATCATGTGGGGAAAAGGAACGCCACGGTATCGCGTCGCGGCTCCCCGCGGGGAGACCTGCGGGAACCGGGCCGTGCGTGCCGGGGTGCGGACAGGGCGGAGCGGGGTGGCTGCGGGGACCGTTCACCGGGGGCCGGTCGCCTCGGCGGGGGACCTGCGGCCGGTCACTTCGACGGTATCGAGGACACTGGTGCCGCGCGACCGGGCACGCACAGAGACAGAAGGGGAGCAAGGGCAATGAAGGGCACTGTTGGTGAGCTCGGGGAGTTCGGGCTCATCAGGGAGCTCACCTCCCGTCTCACCACCACCCCGGCCGTCCGGGTCGGCCCCGGCGACGACGCCGCCGTGGTGGCCGCGCCGGACCGGCGGGTCGTGGCCAGCACCGACATCCTGCTGGAGGGCCGGCACTTCCGCCGCGACTGGTCCACGGCCTACGACGTGGGCCGCAAGGCCGCCGCGCAGAACCTGGCCGACATCGCCGCGATGGGCGCCGTCCCCACGGCGCTGCTGCTCGGCCTGGTCGTGCCCGCCGAACTGCCGGTGACCTGGCCGACCGAGCTGATGGACGGCCTGCGCGACGAGTGCCAGGTCGCGGGCGCCTCCGTGGTCGGCGGGGACGTGGTGCGCGGCGACACCATCATGGTGTCGATCACCGCGCTCGGCGACCTGCGCAACCAGGAGCCCGTCACCCGGGCCGGCGCCCAGCCCGGCGACCTCGTCGCCGTCACCGGCTGGCTCGGCTGGTCCGCCGCCGGCTACGCGGTGCTCTCCCGGGGCTTCCGCTCGCCGCGCGCCTTCGTCGAGGCCCACCGCCGCCCCGAGCCGCCGTACCACGCCGGTCCCGCGGCCGCCGCGCTCGGCGCCACCGCCATGTGCGACGTCAGCGACGGCCTGATCGCCGACCTCGGGCACATCGCCGAGGCCAGCAAGGTGCGCATCGACATCCGCTCCGGCGCCATCGACATCCCCACCCAGATGCACGACATCGGGCAGGCGGTCGGCGTCGACCCGCTGCAGTGGGTGCTCAGCGGGGGAGAGGACCACGCGATCGTGGCGACCTTCCCGCCGGACACCAAGCTGCCCGCCCGCTGGAAGGTGATCGGCGAGGTGCTCAACCCCTCCGCGCTGCCCCAGGTGACCGTCGACGGCGCCCCCTGGACCAGCAAGGGCGGCTGGGACCACTTCGGGGACATCGAGTCGTGACCGCCGCGCCCCCTCGTGTGCTCACCGTCGCCGGCTCCGACTCCGGCGGCGGCGCCGGGATCCAGGCCGACCTGAAGACGATGCTGGCGCTCGGCGTCCACGGCATGAGCGTGCTCACCGCCGTCACCGCGCAGAACTCCCTGGGCGTGCAGGGGGCTTGGGAACTGCCGGTGGAGGCGGTGCGGGCCCAGTACCGCAGCGTCGTCGACGACATCGGCGTGCAGGCCGTGAAGACCGGGATGCTGTCCTCCGCCGAACTCGTCGAGACCGTAGCCGAGTTGCTCACCGGCACCGACGCGCCCGCGGTCGTCGACCCGGTGGGCGTGTCCAAGCACGGCGACCCGCTGCTCGCCGCCTCCGCGCTGGACTCCGTGCGCACCAAGCTGCTGCCGGCGGCCACCCTCGCCACGCCCAACCTCGACGAGGTCGCCCAACTCACCGGCGTCCGCGTCGAGTCCGAGCAGGACATGCGGCGCGCCGCGGAGGCCGTCCTCGCGTACGGCCCGCGCTGGGTGCTGATCAAGGGCGGGCATCTGGCCGGGGGGACCGGGCGGGCGGGCGCGCACGAGGCGGTGGACTTTCTGACGGACGGTCAGGAGGAGCACTGGCTGCGCGCCCCGCGCCACGACAACCGGCACACCCACGGCACGGGCTGCACCCTCGCCTCGGCGATCGCCTGCGGCCTCGCCACGGGACGGTCCGTGCCGGAGGCCGTCGCAGCGGCCAAGGAGTACGTCACCGGGGCGATCGCCGCCGGGTTCGCGCTCGGCGGCGGCATCGGGCCCGTGGACCACGGGTGGGCGCTGCGGAGGACGACTCCCTGAGCCCGACCCCCTCGGGGTACGTGCGAGGCGGCGCCCGGGGGGGGCGGGCGGGTGCCGCCGGGCCGGGCGCGTTCGGACCGCGCGCTCACGCCGGGCCCGCTCACTTCGGGCGGCGCCCGGCGGCTTCGGGTGGGTGCCGCCGGGCCGGGCGCGTTCGGTCCGCGCGGTCACGCCGGGCGGGGTGCCGCCGGGCCGGGCGCGTTCGGACCGCGCGCTCACGCCGGACGCGGTCACGCCGGGCGCGCTCACGCCGGATAGTCCCGCAGCTCGATGGCCGTCGCCGCCTTCTCCGTCAGCCGCTTGAAGAAGCCGGCCAGCAGCCGTGAGCCGAGCAGCCGGTACATGCGGTCCCGGCTGCGGATGCGGCGCTCGGTGGCCGGGGCGAAGAACGGGCCCGCGTTGCCGGAGATCTTCTGGCAGCCCCGGGCGAAGTCCCGGATCCGCGTCTCGTACTCGGCGAACGCGGTGCGGTGGTCGCCGCCCGCCAGCGCCAGCTCCCCGGCGAGGACATGGGCGGCGACGATCGCCACGCCGGTGCCCATCCCGCCCATCGTCGCCCCGTACCCGGCGTCGCCGATCAGCGCCACCCGGCCCCGGGTGAGGCGGTCGATGTGGATCTGCGCGATGGCGTCGAAGTACAGGTCGTCGGTCTCCTCCAGTGCCTTCAGCACCGCCGGCGTCTCCCAGCCCATCCCGGCGAACCGCTCGGCGAGGATGCGCTTGTGCGCCGCCACGTCCCGGCGGTCGTACGCCAGCCGCTCCGAGCGGAACACCAGCAGGGCACCCGCCCGCTCCGGATCGCCGTCGGAGTTGCCGATGACCACGCAGCGGCCGGGCTCGCTGTAGAGCCGGCCGGTGCGGTCGAGGCCCAGGTGGTTGGGCATCGGGAAGCCGGCCACGTAGTGGTCGAAGAACCGCAGGTAGCGGGACTCGTCGCCGAACACCAGACGGCGGGTGTTCGAGTGCAGCCCGTCCGCGCCGAAGACGAGGTCGAAGCGGCGCGGCGCCCCCCGCTCGAAGGAGACCTCGACCCCGTCGGGGGTGTCGGTGAGCGCGGCGATCGAGTCGCCGAAGACGTACTCCACGCGGTCCTTCGTGCGCTCGTACATGATCCGCGCCAGGTCGCCGCGGGAGATCTCCACGTCGCCGCTCATCATCTCGGCGGGCAGGTCCACGCGCGGAGTGCCGTCGGCGTCGACGACACACTGCCGGCCCATGTGCGTCTGGTGCGCGTGCACGTCGTCCCAGATGCCCATCGCGGTGAGCACCCGGCGGTGGACGTGCCCGCGGAAGTCGACGGCGAAGCCGCCGTCGCGCAGCGCGGGCGCCTTCTCGACGACGGTGACCCGCGCGCCGTACCGGGCGAGGCCGAGGGCGAGGGCCGGTCCGGCGACGCTGGCGCCGGAGATCAGGACGGTCAGGTGGCTCAGGTGGCGCGAACGGCTCAGGTGGCGCGAACGGCTCGGGTGTGCGGTCGTGTTCTCGGTCATGGGAGGAGCTTCGCGGGGGGCGCTGACCGTTCCCCTACCGTTCGCTGACCGCCGCTGACCGTCGTGGACCGCCTGCGGTTGCCTGCCGCTCACGGTTCGCCGAGCGCCGTCGACCGCAGGGTCCTGCCCCGGGTGAAGGCCTCGTCGTACGCCTCGGGTGACAGGCCGGCACGCGTGCGTGCGGTCGTGCGGACGACGTCGGGGTCGCCGTCCAGCGGCATGCCGCGCAGGCCCACGGCCGCGCCCAGGAGTTCGGCCGCCTGCTCCGGCCGTGCGGCGAGGCCGGCCAGGGCGTCGGCGACATCGGCCTGCAGCAGCCTGTCGTGCGACTCCAGGACCTGGGCGCGGGCCTGGGCGAGCCAGTCACGGGCGGCGTCGGCGTCACCCCCGGCGGCGGCCGTACGGCCCAGGCCGATCAGGATGCGGACCGTCTCGCCGACGCTGAACCAGGTCGCCGCGCACGTGTGCAGGGCGCTCTCGTAGTGGGCGCGGGCGCCTGCCGGGTCGCCGCGGTGGCGGGCCACGTCGCCCAGGCCGCGCAGCGCGCCCGCCACCTTGTCGGCGGCGCCGGCGGTGCGGGCCAGGTCGCGGCAGCGGGCGAAGTGCGCGGCGGCCTCCTCGTGCGCGCCCTGGGCGAGCAGCACGTAGCCGCGCCGGTGCAGCAGGTCCGCGGTCTCCTCGGGCGCCTCCAGTTCCCGCACATGGGCCAGGCCCTCGTCGAGGAGGGCGAGGGCCCGCGGATACGCGCCGCGGGCGTAGGCGAAACCGCCGAGCGGGTCGAGGCAGTTGGCCATGCCCCAGCGGTCCCCGGTCGCCGAGAAGCCCTTCCACGCGCGCGTGAAGGCCTCCTCGGCCTGTGCCGAGCGCCCCGAGAACCACTCCTGGTAGGCGAGACCGAGCTCCAGCAGCGCCAGGCCCCACGGCTCGTCACCGACCTGCACGCGTACGTGCGCGTCGGTGCTGAGCCGGGGGCCGCCGGTGAGGGACCACAGGATCACCGTGAACGGCAGCCGCAGCGGCCGGTCGAGGCCGGCCATCACGACGGCCGCGCGCGCGACGAGACCGGCGTCGGCCGGGTCGTCGCCCTGCCCGGAGACCGCGTTCATCAGGCACAGGGCGTACTCCTCGGTCAGCCCCCGGGGCGGCTCGTCACCGACCGCCGCGAGCAGTGCCCTCGCCTGCGGCACGCGCTCGCCGTGCAGGCCGCGCAGCCGCCGGAACCAGGTCGAGACCGCCATCAGACGCAGGCCGTCGCGCGGGGCGGTGCGGGTCAGATGGCGCAGGGCGGCGTCCAGGTTGGCCTGCTCGGCGGCCAGCCGGTCCAGCCAGGGCAGCTGCCCGCCACCGCGCAGGTACGGCTCGGCCCGCTCCGCGAGCCGCAGGAAGTACGCGGCGTGCGCCTCTTGCAGGTCGCGTACGGCGGGGGACAGCGGGGCGTCGGGGAGCGATGGGGCGGCGGCGGGCGACAGGGTGCCGGCGGACCGGCCGGCTGCGGGCCGCCGTTCCACGGCCGGTGCCGCGGCTTCCGGCTGCGGAGACGGGGCGGCCGGCTGCGGGTACGAGGCGGCCGACGCCTCCTGGGCGGTCGGTCTCTCCCCGGCCTCCCGCTCCTGCCCAAGCGGCTGCGCCCGGCCGGTCCCCTTCTCCTGCCCGGGCGGCTGAGCCAGGCCGGTCGCCTTCTCCTGCCCGGGCGGCTGAGTCAGGCCGGTCGCCCGCTCCTTTCCGGTCCCCCGCTCCTGCCCGGGCGACCGCTCCTTGCCCGTCCGCTCCTCCCGTCCGGGCGGGGCGCCGCGGGTCAGTTCCCCGGCGGCGTACGCGCGGATCGTCTCCAGCATCCGGTAGCGGCCGCCGGACACCTCCAGGAACGACTTCTCCACCAGGGACGCCAGGACGTCCTCCGGGTGCGGCACCCCGCACACCGCCGCGACCGCGTCCAGGGTGGCGCCCCCGCGGAACACGGTCAGCCGGCTCGCCAGCTCGCGTTCCTCCTCGTCCAGCAACTCCCAACTCCACTCCACGACCGCGCGCAGCGTGCGGTGCCGGGGCGCCTTGGCGCGGTCCCCGCGGGCCAGCAGCCGGAACCGGTCGTGCAGCCGGTCGGCCAGTTCCCCCGGTGAGAGGGTGCGCAGCCGGGCCGCGGCCAGCTCGATCGCCAGCGGCAGGCCGTCCAGCGCCCGGCAGATCTCCGCCACGCGCGCGTCCCCGCCGTCGAGCTCGGGCCGTACGGCCCGCGCCCGGTCCAGCAGCAGCCGTACGGCGGGCTCCTCGGGCAGGGGCGGCACCGGGACCAGCACCTCGCCGGTGATGCCGAGCGACTCGCGGCTGGTGGCCAGGACGCGGACGCCGGGGCAGGCGGCCAGCAGTAGCGCCGTGGTCCGCGCGGCGGGTTCGACGAGGTGCTCGCAGTTGTCGAGCACCAGCAGCACCTCGCGGTCCTCCAGCGCGGCCAGCAGCCGGTCGGTGGCGTCCGTGGCGGGGGCGCGCAAGCCCTCGCGCACGCCGAGCGCGGCCAGCACGGCGTACGGGATGCGCTCGCCGTCGGTGAGGGCCGCGAGTTCCACCAGGCACACGTCGGCGCCGGCCCGCTGGCCAGCACGTGGCACGGACCCGGCCCCGGCCCCGGTCGGGGTGGCCGGCCCGGGCTCCTGGGCCTGCGCGGCGGCCTCCAGTGCGAGCCGGGTCTTGCCGACGCCGCCCGGGCCGGTGAGCGTCACGAGCCGGGACGCGGCCAGCGACGCGGCGATCCCGGCCAGCTCGGTCTCCCGGCCGACAAACCGGGTGAGCTGCGCGGGCAGCCGCCTCCGCGCCGGGGCGTCGGGCCGCGCCCGCAGCAGGTCCGCGTGCAGGGCGGCCAGCTCGGGGGAGGGGTCGGCGCCCAGCTCCTCGGCGAGCGTCCGGCGGGCCTCCTCGAACACGGTGAGCGCCTCGGCGGGCCGTCCGCCCGCGTGCAGGGCCCGCATCAGCTGCCCGTACAGCCGCTCGCTCAGCGGATGCTCCGCGAGCAGCGCCCGCAGCTCCGGCACCAGCTCCGCGCCGCCCCCGAGCGCCAGATCGGCCTCGATCCGGTCCTGTACGGCGGTCAGCCGCAGCTCCTGGAGCCGGGAGCGCTCGGCGTGCGCGCCGGGCAGGTCGGGCAGCGCGGGGCCGCGCCACAGGGCGAGGGCGTCCCGCAGCAGGGCGGCCGCCCGGGTGTGATCACCGGCGCCGAGGGCCGCGCGCCCCTCGGCGGCCAGGCGGGAGAAGCGGTGGGCGTCGACGGTGTCGGGGCCGGCGGTGAGCCGGTAGCCGGCTGGCGCGGCCTCGATCCCGGCGTGCGGGGCCAGGCGCCGGCGGAGCCGGGAGATCTGGGACTGGAGCGCGTTGGCGGCCTCGGCGGGCGGCTCGGCGCCGTACAGGCCGTCCAGGAGCAGGTCGGCGGGCACCGCGCGGCCGGCGTCGAGCAGCAGCAGCGTGAGAAGGGCGCGGGGGCGCGGACCGCCCGGGTCGAGGGGCGAGCCGTCGCCGGTGCGGATCTCCAGTGGGCCCAGGATGCCGAAGCGCATTCCCCGGATTCTGGCAGGTGGCAGCGGGCCGTGGGCATGGCAAAAAGCCGGCCCACCCGGAGGTGGACCGGCTCAGTGCAGCGAACCGACAGTGGCCGCGCGCTTAGCGTTGCGTCAGCGCGAGACCTTGCCGGCCTTGATGCACGAGGTGCAGGCGTTCACGCGCTTCGGCGTCCCGCCGACCACGGTACGCACACGCTGGATGTTCGGGTTCCAGCGGCGGGACGTACGGCGGTGCGAGTGCGAGATGTTGTTGCCGAAGCCCGGCCCCTTGCCGCAGACGTCGCAGTTGGCAGCCACGGGTCACTCCAAAGACTTCAGATGCACTTACGGTTGATCCCGGCATGCCGGGATCCAGATCCTATGATCTGTGAACGATCTGAGATCTGAGTGGCGTTGCCAGGGGAACAGCCCGATCGGATCGGGCAACCGGAGCAGCATACAACGGCTGCGTCGGTACAACGAAATTACCATGGCGTCCCGGCCCCTCGCCCACGGCCCTCTTCCGGTGGGCACCACCCCGGGGTCTACGCTGCGTCCCACGTCCAGCAGCTCAGGGAGGCGCAGGTGGCGCAGGTGCCGCAGACATTCTTCGATGCTCTCGCGGTACGCACCTGGTGCGGTCTCGCGCTGGACGCCCTCGGGCGCGCGCGCGAGGAGATCGACGCGATCAACGTGTACCCGGTGGCCGACGGGGACACCGGCACCAACCTGTATCTGACCCTGGAGTCCGCGGCCGGCGCCGTCGAGGCGGTCTTCGCCGGGTACGAGACCGGCGGCGGGCGGCCGTCCCTCGGCGACGCGGTGCACGCGATGGCGCACGGCGCGCTCATCGGGGCACGCGGGAACTCCGGGACCATCCTCGCCCAGCTGCTGCGCGGCATGGCGCAGGTGCTCGGTGCCGAAGGTGACCATGCTCACACCGACGGGCCGGGGCTGCGGCGCGCGCTGCGGTGCGCGGCCGACTCCGCCCGGCAGGCCGTCGCCCACCCCGTCGAGGGCACGGTGCTGACGGTCGCCGCGGCCGCCGCCGACGCCGCGGAGGGCGCGGACGGACCGCAGGGCGACGCGTCGGCCGACTGCGGGACCGTCGCCCGGGCCGCCTACGAGGGGGCGCGCGCCGCCCTCGCCGCGACCCCCGGCCAGCTGGCCGCCCTGGAACGCGCCGGGGTGGTGGACGCCGGCGGGCGCGGCCTGGTCGCCGTGCTCGGGGCGCTCGTGGCGACCTTCACGGGGGAGACCCCGGCGGCGCCGGACCACGTCCACGCGCGCGTGGACGTGATGGAAGCCCTCGGCGCTCTCGGCGCGTGCCCGGACGCGGCCGCCGAGGACGGCGGGCCGGCCTTCGAGGTCATCTATCTCCTGGAGGCCGACGACGACGCCGTCGCCCGGCTGCGCCGCCGCCTGGACACCCTCGGCGACTCCCTGGTCGTGGTCGGCGGCGACGGGCTGTGGAACGTCCATGTGCACGTCGACGACGCCGGCGCCGCCGTGGAGGCCGGCGTCGAGGCCGGGCGGCCGTACCGGATCCGGATCACCCACTTCGGCGCCGGTGACGCGCACACCGCGCGCGGGGAGCGCCCGCCCCGGGAGCGCGCCCAGCGCGCCGTCGTGGCCGTCGTCCCCGGCGAGGGCCTGGCCGGGCTGTACACGGAGGCCGGCGCCACCACGGTGCTCGCCCGCCCCGGGGAGCCGCCCGCCAGCGGGGAGCTGGTGGAGGCCGTACGCCGTGCCCACGCGCGCGAGGTCGTCCTGCTGCCCAACGACCCCGAGCTGCGCCACACCGCCGCGGCGGCCGCCGAACAGGCCCGCACGGAGGGCATCCGGGTGGCGCTCATCCCCACCCGGTCCGCGGTCCAGGGGATCGCCGCGCTCGCCGTGCACGAACCGGACCGCCGCTTCGACGAGGACGTGGTCTCCATGACCTCGGCGGCGGGCGCCACCCGCTACGCCGAGGTCACCGTCGCCGAGCGGGAGTCCTGGACCACCGCGGGCATCTGCCAGGCCGGCGACGTGCTCGGCCTCATCGACGGCGACGTGGCCGTGATCGGCGCGGACGTCGCCACGACCGCCGAGACCGTCCTCGACCGCATGCTCGCCGCCGGCGGCGAACTCGTCACCCTCGTCCTCGGCGACGACGCCCCCGAGGGGGTCACCGACCGCCTGGAGTCCCGGGTCCGGGAGACCTACCTGGCGGTCGACACGGTGATCTACCGAGGCGGCCGCCAGGGCACCCTGCTGCTCATCGGCGTGGAGTAGAAGCCGGACGGCCCCACCTCTGAGGAGCGCGCGCGTCCGCGGCCGCAACCGGCTCCCCACCGGCCCGCCGACTCTGCGCCGCCGCTTCTCATCCGTCGACCGAACTCGGGGGGGCGGGCCCGCCGCCGGGCTCCCGCCCCCTGTTCCGGTTCGCTGTCCGCGGGCCGCCGTGTCCCGGCCGCCGGGCCGTGCCCTGCCACCCGCCGCCGGTGTCCGGGTGGCCGGCTCTGCTGTGCGCGGGCTGTGAGCGCCTGGTGGTCTGGCCGCCGGCGGGGCGTCGGCGTACGGGCGGCGGACCGGCCCGCCGCTCCCGCCGGGCGCCCCTCTCCGGCGGCTGGGCGGCCGCCTGCGAGCCACTCGCGTGCCCCGCCTGCCGGCCTCAGCCCGTCGCCCTGCGAGCCACTGGCGTGCCCCTGGCCTCAGCCCGTCGCCCTGCGAGCCACTCGCGTGCCCCGCCTGCCGGCCTCTCAGCCCGCCGCCTCCCGCCGTACCCCGACGCCCCCGCCGTACCCCGACGCCCCCGCCGTACCCCGACGCCCCCGCCGTACCCCGACGCCTCCGCCGTTACCCCGTCGCCTCCCGTACGTCCCGGGCCAGCTGTTCCGCCTCCGCGCGGCGGGTGGTGGCCGGCTCGTCGGATTCCGGGGCGTGCTCGTAGGCCGACAGGACCGCACGCGCGCGTGCCCGGGCGGCGTCGGAGCGGCCCAGTTCGGCCTCCAGCCGGCCCGCGGCGAGTTCCGCGCCGGTGCGGGCGTGGACGGCGTCCGCGCCGAGCGTCGAGAAGACGGCGATCGCCTTCTCCAGCTCCACGAGTGCCTCCTCGAACCGGTCCGCGCCGGACCGCGCCAGCAGGTCGCCGAACTGGCGGTGGGTGTGGCCCAGTTCCGCGGTGAGCCGCTCCCGCGCCTCGTCGTCACCGGGCGCCGGGTCCCCGCCCGGCGCCGAGGCCGCACCGTGCGCCGAGTCCACGCCGGGCGCCGCCGGCTCTTCGTCCGCCGCCCCCGCCGTACCGCAAGCCCCGCCCGCCGCCGTCAGCGCCGTACCGCATTCCTCCACCGCTGCCGTCATCAGCTCGCGGGCCCGGGGCAGGTCATCGTCCGTGCGCAGGGCCAGCCAGGCGCGGGCGCGCAGGGAGCGGACCAGGCCGTGGACGTCGCCGACCGTGCGCCACAGCTCACCGGCGCGCGCGTAGGCCTGCGCGGCCTCCTGGGGCAGGTCGGCGAACTCCAGGCTCGTCGCCGCGAGGTGTGCCAGCGTGGCGTGGTCCTGCTGCTCCGGCCAGTGCCGGGCGATGTCGGCCGCCTGCAGCCGCCGTTCCGCCGCCGCGCGATGCTCGCCGAGCTCGCCCAGGCAGTCGCCGAGCCACCACAGGGTCTGGACGACCGCGCCGTCGCCGTGCGTCTCGGCGCTCAGGTCGGGCAGCGCGGACTCCAGGACTTCCGCGGCCTCGGCCCACCGGCCCTGCCGGACCAGCAGCCCGCCGAGCTGCTGCCGCGCCCAGGCGCCCAGCGCTGGCCCGTCACCGGCCTCGTCGGCCCAGTGCGCGGCCTCCGCGGCGTGCTCGGACGCCTCCGCGACGGCGCCGCGGCCGCCGACCAGCTCGGCGAGCTGCAGATGCAGCTGGGCCCGCCCGGCCGGCGCCAGCTGCGCCCCGCCGTGCTCCAGGGCGGCCCGCAGCGCCCGCTCGGCCTCGGCCGGGTCACCGAGGTGGTGGGCGAGCTGCGCCAGCCGCGCCTCGTACTCGACGGCGAACCAGGGCACCCCGGCGTCGGTGAACTCCCGCGCGGCCCGGGCGAACAGCTCGGCGGCCGCGCGCGGGTCCCCGCCGCGCCCGGCGAGTTCGCCGAGCATCGCCCAGGCCTCCGCCTGCCGCACCGCGAGCCGCACGTCCTCCCCGGTGCGGCCCTCCACGAGGGCCAGCACCTCCCGGACGGCCTCCTCGGCCCGCTCGGCGGCCTCGCCGTCCACCGGGCCGTCGGCCTCGTGCACGGGCCGCATCCAGATCCTCGCCCTGCTCATCAGCACCGACGCGGTCTGCCGCAGCCCGGTGCCGTCCTCGGCGTACAGGGCGAGGATCCGCTCGTACGGCTCGGCGACGGCCGCGCACGCGGCGTCCACGTCACCGGCGAGCGCCCGCACGTACGCCCCACGCGCGCGTGCCGCGAGCGCCTCGCCCTCGTCGCCCGCCTCCGCGTACAGCTCGGCGGCCCGCTCGAACAGCTCCGCGCCCTCCTCGCCCCGGGCCATGGCCTCGTGGTCGAGCAGCTCCGCCCGGTCGTACGGTGCCAGCTCCACACCCTGCGCGGCCCGGGCGACCGCCGCCCACGCCTGGAGGGCGTCCGGCTGGAGCGTCTCGGACATCCGCCGGGCCTCGGCGAGCAGCGCCGGCAGGTCGCGTTCCCCGGACGGCTCCGGCTCCGGCGAGGGCGCGGCCACCGGGACGGCCGGAGCGGTCCGCACCGAGCGCACGCCCAGCGGCAGCCGCTCCAGCACGGGCCGCTGGTCCATCCGTTCGCGGGTCCGGTCGCTGATGAACGACGTGCCGTTGCGCCGGTCGAAGGCGTCGGCCAGCGCCAGCGCCTCGGCACGCGCGTGTGCCGCGAGCGTGGCCGCCGTCCAGGACCGGCCCGCCGGGCCCGGCACCGTCCGCCCGCCCAGGCCCAGCTCCACCAGCCGGTCCATGAGCAGCGCGACCACGGCCATGAAGCTCAGCCTGCTGCGCGGCTGCCCGTCGTCGGTGAAGTACGCCGGCCGCTCGGCGAGCAGCTCCAGCGCGCGGGCCTCGTTGCCGGTGAGGGCGCAGAACTCCACGTGGTCCGCGTAGGCGCCGCGCATGCTCTCCATGGCCCGCACCAGCCGCAGCCCCCGCAGATGGTGGGCGCGCGCCTCGTCCACCCGGCCCAGCCGCAGCAGCGGCAGCAGCGAGGAGGCGAGCGCGGCGTGCGGCTCGTGCGCGCACGTGAACTCGCCGTCCAGGACCGGACGCCACAGCTCGACGGCCTCCGCGTCCCGGCCCTGCCGCGCCTGCCACGAGCCCTGCTGGTGCAGTTCGCACGCGTGGCAGTCGGCCATGTCGTCCCGGTCGGCGGCCAGCCACGCGGCGTACGCCCGCCCGGCCCGCGCCACGTCCCCCACATGGGCGGCGACGGAGAACTCCGCGCTGCGCACCGCCCGTTCGGAGTACCCGGCGAGCCGGTAGCGGTGCTCCATCTCGCCGAGCCACTTCTCTATGGACGCGAGCGGGATGTGCGGCTGGTCCAGCATGCCCGCGGACATCCACTTGAACACCCAGTGCAACGAGTGCGCCTCGTAGGCGTCGAAGTCCTCGGGCCGTTCGTCCCACATGCGCAGCAACCGCGCGAACGGGACGAACATCTTCGCTTTCTCGGAGCTGTAGTTGTAGACCTTCAGCTGGTGCCCGAGCGCCTCGATCACGGCGAGCGGGATGCCCAGCTTCTCCGCCTCGGCGAGCAGCTGCTCCGCGCGGGCGTTGCGGGCGGGTCCCTCGGGCTGCTCGGAGTTCTCCGCCATCGCACGGCGCAGGGAGTCGAAGTCGGTGATCTCGCTCATCGGCCCTCGTCCTCCCCGTGCGTCGCCCACTCCAGCAGGGTGATGAAGGCGCGGTTGAGCAGTGCCGAGTCGGCGGGCCGCAGCGGCCGCTGGGCCATCAGCAGCGCCTGCCCGTACAGCGATTCCGTGGCGGTGCCGATCAGCTCGGGATCGCTCAGCGCGCTGATCCGGCGCACCAGCGGATTGAGGTGGTTGAGCACCAGGCGCGCGCGGGGAGCGCTGCCGCGCAGCGAGCCCAGGATGCCCGCCCACAGCTCGTCCGCCTGTTCCTCGGCCTCGGCGCGGGCCTGCTCGTGCCGGGTGGTCCGGTCGTCCAGGTGCAGCGCCGGCACCGACAGCGGGTGGAAGGCGCGCAGCACCACGTCGCAGCCCAGCGGGTCCAGCTTGGCCCGCGCCGCCGCGAGGAAGCCCGACAGGGCCAGTTCCACGGACGCGTCCACGGAGTCCAGGTGCGCGGTCACGGTGTCCGCGTCCAGTTCGGCGACCACCGTGCCCGGCCGCACCGACGGCAGTGCCACGACCAGTTCGCTGTCGTAGGTGTAGCCGCCGTTGATCACCCCCACGCCCTGCGCGGATGCGATCGGCGCGACCTGCCGGTACTCCTCGACCGTGCGCGTGAAGTGCACCACCGGGTGCCGCTGCGCGAACTCCTCCAGCGACAGCCGGCCGTCCGTCGTCTCGAACGGCAGCCACGGCAGCATCGTGCGCAGCATCTCCCGGTCGTGCCGCGCGAGGGACTTCACGCCCAGGTGGTGCACCGACAGGAAGGCCGCGAGCCGCTCCGGGTCACCGGCGGCCAGCGAGGTCAGCCAGGACCGGATCCGCTCGCCCAGCGCCTCGCGCACGGCGGCCAGCGTCTCGTCCTCGTACAGCGCCTCGCGCGAGGCGGTGGGCCGCAGGCTGTCGGTGTCCAGCACGCAACGCACGAAGAACGCCCAGTCGGGCAGCAGCTGTTCGGCGCGCTCGGTGAGCAGCATGCCCTTCAGATGCACCCGGTGCCCGGCGCGCTGCGCGGGGCTCACCGCCGACGGCAGCACGTACGCCACGCCGCGGATGCCGGCCAGCGGCACGCTCAGGTCGATCGTGTCCAGCGGGGTGAAGCCGAACAGCTCGTGGCAGTGCCGGGCCAGCGCCACCCGGCGCGTGGCGGGGGAGGGGTAGGCGCGGTCCCAGGGCGCGGGCAGGTCGGTGACCTGCTCCTCGCCCACCCGCACGTCGTAGGGCAGCAGCGAGCCGAAGTCCCGTGCCAGCGTCAGGACCCGCTCGGGCGCGAGCCACTCGGCGGCCCCGGGGCGGGCGGTGAGGTACACCGTCGTCCCCGGATCGGGCCGCTCCGCCTGCGGCAGCGTCCGCACGGTGTACGAACCGTCGTCGCGCGCCGTCCACTCCACCGGCGGCGCGTCGGGGGTGCGGGCGCTGCGGCTGACGACCCGGATCCGCTCGGCGACGACGAAGCAGGCCAGCAGTCCGATGCCGAACTGCCCGAGGAACTGCGAGCGCGCCTCCCGCAGCCCGTCCGCCCGCTTGGAACTGCGGCCGATGGTCGCCAGCAGGGCGTGCACGTCCGCCTCGGTGAGCCCGATCCCGGAGTCCTCCACGCGCAGGGTGCCGTCCGCGGCGGACAGCAGCACCCGGGCGGGCGCGTCCGGTTCCCCGGCGCGGCGCGCGGTGATGGCGTCGACCGCGTTCTGCAGCAGCTCGCGCAGGTAGACCTTCGGGCTGGAGTACAGGTGGTGGGAGAGCAGGTCGACCAGTCCGCGCAGGTCGACCTGGAACGTATGCGGTGTCTGAGGTGTGTGAGGTGACTGGGATGCCTGGGATGACTGCGAGGTCTGGGAGTCCATCGTCACTGCGCCGCTGGTGGGGGAGGTCCGAGGGCGCGGGGTCGGGCGGTCCCGGTGGGGCGGGAATCCGCGGGATGGCCGGAGCGCGTCATCCTACGGCTCGAACGAACGTCCTGACCAGGGATTTCCCCAGACATGCCCGAGGCTTGAACGGCCCCGCCGTCCACAGGTCTACGGCATTGTCAGTGCCGTGGTGTGCAATGGATCTCGTGCCCGCACTGCAAGAACCCCTGAAGAAGGTGCTCGGCCCCGCCACCGCGAAGGTGATGGCCGAGCACCTCGGCCTGCACACCGTCGGCGACCTCCTCCACCACTACCCGCGCAGATACGAGGAGCGCGGCCAGCTCACCCACCTCGCCGACCTGCCCATGGACGAGCACATCACGGTGGTCGCCCAGGTCGCCGACGCCCGTCTGCACACCTTCGCCTCCTCCCGGGCCCCGCGCGGCAAGGGCCAGCGGCTGGAGGTGACCATCACCGACGGCAGCGGCCGGCTCCAGCTGGTGTTCTTCAACGCCGGCGTGCACAAGCCGCACAAGGAACTGCTGCCGGGCACCCGCGCGATGTTCGCCGGCAAGGTCTCCGTCTTCAACCGCCGCCTCCAGCTCAACCACCCCGCCTACGAGTTGCTGCGCGGCGACAGCGAGGAGACCGTCGAGGCCTGGGCGGGCGCGCTCATCCCCATCTACCCGGCCACCGCCAAACTGGAGTCCTGGAAGATCGGCAAGGCCGTCCAGACGGTCCTGCCCAGCGCCCAGGAGGCCGTCGACCCGCTCCCGGACAGCCTGCGCGAGGGCCGCGGCCTGGTCTCCCTCCCGGAGGCCCTGCTCAAGATCCACCGCCCGCAGACCAAGGCCGACATCGCCGACGCCCGCTCCCGCCTCAAGTGGGACGAGGCCTTCGTCCTCCAGGTCGCCCTCGCCCGCCGCCGCCACGCCGACGCCCAACTCCCGGCCGTGGCCCGCCGCCCGAGGCCCGACGGCATCCTCGCCGCCTTCGACGACCGGCTGCCCTTCACCCTCACCGAGGGCCAGCAGAAGGTCTCCAAGGAGATCTTCGCCGACCTGGCGACGGAACACCCCATGCACCGCCTCCTCCAGGGCGAGGTCGGCTCCGGCAAGACCCTGGTCGCCCTGCGCGCCATGCTCGCCGTCGTCGACGCCGGCGGGCAGGCCGCGATGCTCGCCCCCACCGAGGTGCTCGCCCAGCAGCACCACCGGTCGGTCACCGAGATGATGGGCGAGCTGGCCGAGGGAGGCATGCTGGGCGGCGCCGAGGACGCCACCAAGGTCGTCCTGCTCACCGGCTCCATGGGCGCCGCCGCCCGCCGCAAGGCGCTGCTCGACCTGGCCACCGGTGAGGCCGGCATCGTCATCGGCACCCATGCGCTCATCGAGGACAAGGTCCAGTTCCACGACCTCGGACTGGTCGTCGTCGACGAACAGCACCGCTTCGGCGTGGAGCAGCGCGACGCCCTGCGCGGCAAGGGCAAACAACCGCCCCACCTGCTCGTCATGACCGCCACCCCCATTCCGCGCACGGTCGCCATGACCGTCTTCGGCGACCTGGAGACCTCCGTCCTGGACCAGCTCCCGGCCGGCCGCTCGCCGATCGCCAGCCATGTCGTCCCCGCCGCCGACAAGCCGCACTTCCTGGCCCGCGCCTGGGAGCGGGTGCGCGAGGAGGTCGCGAACGGCCATCAGGCGTACGTCGTCTGCCCCCGGATCGGGGACGAGGAGCTGGACCCCAAGAAGGCCGGGAAGTCCGCCGAGGACGACGCCGAGAAGCGCCCGCCGCTCGCCGTCCTCGACGTCGCCGAGCAACTCGCCCGCGGCCCGCTCGAGGGCCTGAAGGTCGAGGTGCTGCACGGCCGGATGCACCCCGACGACAAGGACGCGGTCATGCGCCGCTTCGCCGCCGGGGAGACGGACGTCCTGGTCGCCACGACCGTCATCGAGGTCGGCGTCAACGTCCCCAACGCCACCGCGATGGTCATCATGGACGCCGACCGCTTCGGCGTCTCCCAGCTGCACCAGCTGCGCGGCCGGGTCGGCCGTGGCTCGGCCCCCGGACTGTGCCTGCTGGTCACCGAGATGCCCGAGGCGAGCGCCGCCCGCCAGCGGCTGAACGCGGTCGCCTCCACGCTCGACGGCTTCGAGCTGTCCCGGATCGACCTCGAACAGCGGCGCGAGGGCGACGTCCTCGGCCAGGCCCAGTCCGGCGCCCGGTCCTCGCTGCGCGTCCTCGCGGTCATCGAGGACGAGGAGATCATCGCCGAGGCCAGGGAGGAGGCGGCCAAGGTGGTCGCGGCCGACCCGGAGCTGGACCGGCTCCCGGGCCTGCGCACGGCTCTGGACGCCTTGCTGGACGAGGAGAGGGAGCAGTACCTGGAAAAGGGCTGACAGACTGGGAGCAGTCACCTTCTGCGTACACCAGCGACAAGGACCCGAGATGACCCGCGTGATCGCCGGCGCAGCCGGTGGCCGTCGCCTGGCCGTCCCCCCAGGCACCGGAACCCGCCCCACCTCCGACCGCGCACGCGAGGGTCTCTTCTCCACCTGGCAGTCCCTGCTCGGTGGCCCCCTGGACGGCGAGCGGGTCCTCGACCTGTACGCGGGGTCCGGCGCCGTGGGCCTGGAGGCCCTCTCCCGCGGGGCCGGCCACACCCTGCTGGTCGAGGCCGACGCGCGGGCGGCCCGCGTCGTGCGCGACAACGTGAAAAACCTAGGCCTGCCCGGCGCCGAGGTCAGACACGGCAAAGCGGAACAGATCATCCGCACCGCACCCCCGCAGGACCCCTACGACCTGGTCTTTCTCGACCCGCCCTACGCCGTCGCGGACGACGATCTTCGCGAGATTCTGCTCACACTCCGCTCGGAAGGCTGGCTCGCTGAGCAAGCGCTCGTCACCGTGGAGCGCAGCACCAGAGGCGGGGAGTTCCGGTGGCCCGACGGCTTCGAGGCCCTCCGGGCCCGTCGCTACGGCGAGGGAACGTTTTGGTACGGTCGCGCCGCCTCTACGTGCGAAGACGCACGATGACCGGACCGGAGAGCGAGGGATCACAAGTGCGCCGCGCCGTATGTCCCGGGTCGTTCGACCCGATCACCAACGGACATCTCGACATCATCGCCCGAGCCTCCCGTCTGTACGACGAGGTCTACGTCGCCGTGATGATCAACAAGGCCAAGAAGGGCCTGTTCGAGATCGAGGAGCGGATCGACCTGATCCACCAGGTCACCGCCGAGTACTCCAACGTCCGCGTCGAGGCCTTCCACGGCCTCCTCGTCGACTTCTGCAAGCAGCGTGACATCCCCGCCATCGTCAAGGGCCTGCGCGCCGTCAGCGACTTCGACTACGAGCTGCAGATGGCCCAGATGAACAACGGCCTCACCGGCGTCGAGACCCTCTTCGTGCCCACCAACCCCACCTACAGCTTCCTGTCGTCCTCCTTGGTCAAGGAGGTCGCGCAGTGGGGCGGCGACGTCTCCCACCTCGTCCCGCCCGCCGTCCTGGAGGCGCTCAACACGCGGCTGCGCCACAGCTGAACGGGCTACAGTCGTCCCGTCCGTCTCCATCACATCCGTAGAGAGTGGCGAGCACACGGTGGACGTGCAGAAAAAGCTCGACGAGATCGTCACCGCCGTCTCCGGCGCCCGGTCGATGCCCATGTCGGCCTCGTGCGTGATCAACCGCGCCGAACTGCTGTCGATGCTGGAGGACCTGCGCGCGGCCCTGCCCGACTCCCTCGCCCAGGCCCAGGAGCTGATCGGCGACCGGGAGCAGATGGTCGAGCAGGCCCGCCAGGAGGCCGAGCGGATCATCCAGAGCGCGCACGCCGAGCGCGGCTCGCTGATCTCCGACACCGAGGTCGCCCGCCGCTCCCAGGCCGAGGCCGACCGGATCCTCGCCGAGGCCCGCAAGGAGGCCGAGGAGATCCGCGCCGAGGCGGACGACTACGTCGACTCCAAGCTCGCCAACTTCGAGGTGGTCCTCACCAAGACCCTCGGCTCGGTCGGCCGCGGCCGCGAGAAGCTGCTCGGCACCGGACCCGGCCTCGACGAGGACGGCTACGAGGACGCGGACGCCCCCGAGCGCAGCCACGACCCGGAGACCCTGCGCCGCGACGCCGACGCCTACGTGGACGCCAAGCTCGGCGCCTTCGAGGCGGTCCTCGCCAAGACCCTGGAGGCGGTCGGCCGGGGCCGGCAGAAGCTGCACGGCCGGATCGCCACCGACGACCTCGGCGCGCTCGCCGGCGACACCACCACCGTCCAGCACTCCAGCGACGCCGACTACCTCGCCGACCTCGCCGCGCTCGCCGAACAGGACACCGCGGCCCAGGCCGCGCACCAGCCCCAGCAGCCGCCGGAGCCCCAGTACGCCGCGTACGCGCAGCAGCAGGGCGACCCCTACGCCGGCTATCCGCAGCAGTACGCCCAGCAGGACCAGCACTACGCCCAGCAGGACGCCTACGGCTACCAGCAGGCCGACCCGTACGCCTACCAGGGCTACGACACCGGCGCCCACCCCGCCTACGACCCGCAGCAGGCCGCCCCGCAGGCGCCGCAGCAGGCGGCGTCCCCGCAGTCGTACGCCCTCGACGAGACCAGTCTCTTCGACACGAGCATGATCAGCGCGGAGCAGCTGCGCGCCTACGAGCAGGGCCGCGGCCTGTAGGGCCTGGCTGACAGGCCCTGTCGTCCGGCCCGGATTGGGCCGAGAGCGAAAGGTCCAGTATCCTGGCTCTTCGGTCGCGAGTACGTCCGCGATCAGCGCTGCCCGGAGCTTCCGCGGCGGCGTCCCCCTGAGCTGGAAGACCGAAAGCAGGAATGGCTCACAACGCCCGCCTCGACCACCGCAACCCTCTCGTGTTCGACACGCACGAGCTGGGCCGGCGGCCAGGCGCGCTGCAGCGCCTGACCCGTACGGTCCCCACCCCCAAGGACTTCGGTCTGGTCGGGGTCGTCGGAGTGCCGGAAGGCGCCCCGATGGAGCTCGAACTCCGCCTGGAGTCGGTCATGGAAGGGGTGCTTGTCACAGGCACCGCCCGTGCCACGGCGAAGGGGGAGTGCGTAAGGTGTCTGGAGCCGCTTCAGCTCGACGTCGAAGCGGACTTCCAGGAGATGTTCTCGTACCCTGACGCCGACGACCGGGGCCGCGTCCAGCACGCGGAACCGGGCGACGACGCCGAGGACGACGAGGACAGGCTCTTCCTCGAGGACGGACTCTTCGACCTCGAACCTCTGCTGCGTGATGCGGTGGTGCTCGCACTGCCGATGCAGCCGGTGTGCCAGGAAGACTGCCCCGGCCTGTGCCCCGAGTGCGGGGTACGGCTCGCGGACGACCCGGACCACCACCACGACGCCGTCGACATCCGTTGGGCGGCTTTGCAGGGACTCGCCGGCTCACTTCGGGACGGCGACAAGGACGACACGAGCGGCGCCGAAGCGGGCGTCGACGAGAAGCAGGAGAAGTAGCCGTGGCTGTTCCGAAGCGGAAGATGTCGCGCAGCAACACGCGCCACCGCCGGTCGCAGTGGAAGGCTGCGGTCCCCACCCTGGTCGCGTGCGAGCGCTGCCACGAGCCCAAGCAGCAGCACATCGCGTGCCCGTCGTGCGGCACCTACAACAAGCGCCAGGTCCTCGAGGTCTGAGCGGCTGGTGAGAGGCACTGTGTCCACGCCCAAGAAGCAGTCGGCGGACAACCAGGCCTCGTCCCACACGCTTCTGGAAGGGCGGCTCGGCTACCGGCTCGAGTCCGCCCTTCTGGTGCGAGCACTGACGCACCGCTCCTACGCGTACGAGAACGGCGGACTGCCGACGAACGAGCGACTGGAGTTCCTCGGGGACTCCGTGCTCGGTCTCGTCGTCACCGACACGCTGTACCGCACCCACCCCGACCTGCCCGAAGGCCAGCTGGCCAAGCTGCGGGCCGCGGTGGTCAACTCGCGTGCGCTGGCGGAGGTGGGGCGCTCGCTCGACCTGGGTTCCTTCATCCGGCTCGGCCGCGGTGAAGAGGGCACGGGCGGCCGGGACAAGGCATCCATCCTCGCCGACACCCTGGAAGCGGTGATCGGCGCGGTCTATCTCGACCAGGGCCTCGACGCGGCCTCCGAACTGGTGCACCGCCTGTTCGACCCGCTGATCGAGAAGTCCTCCAACCTCGGAGCCGGCCTGGACTGGAAGACCTCCCTCCAGGAGCTCACCGCGACCGAGGGGCTCGGCGTCCCCGAGTACCTGGTCACGGAGACCGGCCCCGACCACGAGAAGACCTTCACTGCTGCCGCCCGCGTCGGAGGCGTCTCGTACGGCACCGGCACCGGCCGCAGCAAGAAGGAGGCGGAGCAGCAGGCCGCCGAGTCCGCGTGGCGCGCCATCCGCGCCGCCGCGGACGAGCGCGCCAAGGCGGCCGAGGCGGCACAGTCCGCCGAGACCGCCGAGAACGCCGACGAGGCGTCGGCCTCCGCCTGATCCGGCAGCCACCGGATCCGACGAGCGATCGAGCGTCCGTCCCGCTACCGGGGCGGGCGCTCGCTTGCGTACCGTGAACGCCGAACCCTGTGACGGGGGGAGCCCCATGCCCGAGTTGCCCGAGGTCGAGGTCGTACGGCGCGGTCTCGCGCGGTGGGTCGCCCATCGCACCGTCGCCGACGCCGAGGTGCTGCACCCGCGCGCCGTGCGCCGCCACACGGCCGGTGCCGACGACTTCGCGCACCGTCTCAAGGGGCACCGCATCGGCGTGCCCAGCCGGCGCGGCAAGTACCTGTGGCTGCCGCTGGAGGACACCGGGCAGGCGGTCCTCGCGCACCTCGGCATGAGCGGCCAGCTGCTGGTGCAGCAGCACTCCGCGCCCGACGAGAAGCACCTGCGGATCCGGGTGCGCTTCGCCGACGTCCAGGGCACCGAGCTGCGCTTCGTCGACCAGCGCACCTTCGGCGGGCTGTCGCTGCACGAGACCACCGAGGACGGGCTGCCGGACGTCATCGGGCACATCGCCCGCGACCCGCTGGACCCGCTCTTCGACGACGAGGCGTTCCACCGGGCGCTGCGCCGCAAGCGGACCACGATCAAGCGGGCGCTGCTCGACCAGTCGCTGATCAGCGGCGTCGGCAACATCTACGCCGACGAGGCGCTGTGGCGCTCCCGCGTCCACTACGAGCGCCCGACGGCCGGCTTCACCCGGCCCCGCACCGCCGAACTCCTCGGCCACATCCGGGACGTCATGAACGCGGCCCTCGAGGTCGGCGGCACCAGCTTCGACAGCCTGTACGTCAACGTCAACGGCGAGTCGGGCTACTTCGACCGGTCGCTGGACGCGTACGGTCGTGAGGGCCTGCCGTGCAAGCGCTGCGGCACGCCGATGCGCCGCCGCCCCTGGATGAACCGCTCCAGCTACTTCTGCCCGAAGTGCCAGCGCGCGCCGCGCGTCACGGCGTAGCGGCCCTCATGCCCTAGTGGCCCTCACGGTGTAGTGGCCCTCATGCCGTAGTGGCCCTCACGCCGTAGCGGTCTTCGCGCCGCAGCGCGCACCGCGCCCTCGGGCCGGTCCCGCCGCTGGGCGCGCTCGTCACGCCGTGGCGCGGCTCTCGTCGTAGCGCTCGCGGGCGGCGAGGACGTCGTCCATGCTGCCCTCGACGAAGTGGATGAGGCTCAGCAGTCGCTCGGCGACCTCGCGGCCGAGCGGGGTGAGCTCGTAGTCCACCCGGGGCGGGTTCGTCGGCTGTGCCTCGCGATGCACCAGACCGTCGCGTTCCAGCGCGTGCAGCGTCTGGGACAGCATCTTCTCGCTCACCCCGTCCACGCGGCGGCGCAGCTCGTTGAAGCGCAGCGAGCCCTCGTGCAGCGCGCCGAGCGTGAGTGCGCCCCAGCGCCCGGTGACGTGCTCCAGCGTGCCGCGTGAGGGGCAGGCCTTGGCGAACACGTTGTAGGGCAGGTCCTGGTCGGGAGTGCGCCGCTCAGTCGTGGTCATGACTCCAGCGTACTCCAGGGCAGCGCTGCGCATCAGTTTGCGCTTACGAAAAGTTAGTGCTTTCCTGTGGTCACTGTTTTCGAGCTGCCCTTTTCAAGGAGTACGCATGACCACGCCTGTCGTCGCCCTCGCCTACCACTCCGGCTTCGGCCACACCGCCGTCCTCGCGGAGGCCGTGCGCGCGGGCGCCGCCGACGCCGGCGCCGAGGTGCACCTGATCAAGGTCGACGAGATCACCGACGCGCAGTGGGAGCTGCTGGACCGCGCCGACGCGATCGTCTTCGGCTCCCCGACCTACATGGGCACCGCGTCCGGCGCCTTCCACGCCTTCGCCGAAGCCACCTCCAAGCGCTGGGCGACCCAGGCGTGGACGGACAAGCTGGCGGCGGGCTTCACCAACTCCGCTTCCAAGAGCGGCGACAAGCTGCACACCCTGCAGTTCTTCCAGACCCTCGCCGCACAGCTCGGCATGCACTGGGTCAACCTCGGCCTGCTGCCCGGCTGGAACAGCAGCACGGCCTCCGAGAACGACCTCAACCGCCTCGGCTTCTTCTCCGGCGCCGCCGCCCAGACCAACGCCGACGAGGGCCCGGAGGCCGTCCACAAGGCCGACATCGCGACGGCGGAACACCTCGGCCGCCGCGTCGCCGAAACCGCGGCCACCTTCCTCCGCGGCCGAGCGGCGGCCTGACCTCGAACTCGGCTACGCCGGTTGCCTGCCGGGTGCGCCCCCGGCAGGCCGGCGGGGTCACCGTGGGCGACTCCGCTGATGCCGACACAAGCACCCCCCGTGTTTGAACGCGTTCAACTGTAGCGGCGCGCTCGCCTCACGGGGGGTGTTGTCGTCGAACTCGTGCGGGGGTCGGGTCAGTAGCCGAAGTCCTGGGTCCACCAGGGGCCGCCGGGGCCGAAGTGGACGCCCACGCCGAGGGTCTTGAAGTCCGGGTTGAGGATGTTGGCGCGGTGGCCGGGGCTGTTCATCCAGGCCTCGACCACGGCCGCCGGATCGGCCTGGCCGCGCGCTATGTTCTCGCCGCCGAGACCCGTGACGCCCGCCTTCGCGGCCCGGTCCCAGGGGCTGAGCCCGTCGGGGTCGGTGTGGTCGAAGAAGCCCCGCGCGGCCATGTCGTCGCTGAACTTCTCGGCCAGCTCGGTCAGCGCGCTGTTCGCGGCCAGCGGGGACACGCCCGCCTTCGCCCGCTCCGCGTTGACCAGCGCCAGCACCTGCGCCTCGGCCTGCGCCTGCGCGGACACGGTCACCGGCGCCTCGGTGGGCGCCGCCTTCCGGGTGGGGGCCGCCTTGCGGGCCGGCGCGGTCGTGCGGTGCGTGCTCGGCGTCGCCGACGGCTCCTTCGACGCCGTCTTCGACGGCGTGGGGGAGGGCGACGCCGTGGACGGCGAGGCGGACGGCGACGGGGACGCGGACGCCGAGGCCGGCGCGGAGGCCGAGGCCGACGCCGAACGGCCGGTGTGTCCACCGGTCACCGGGCCCCGGCCGCGCGACTCCGCGCTGCCGGACGTACCGCCCTGCTCGCTGGCGGAGTTCGTCGGTGTGTCCGCGGCCTGCACCCCGCCCTCGGGACCGGAACTGCCGCCCAGCCGGTAGTTGTGCAGCCCCGGCACCACGCCGGAGGCGACGGCGACCGTACCGATGGCGACCGCGCCCGCGACCCCCAGCAGTCCGGTGCGCACCGGCGTCACGGCCCGCCTGCGGCGCCGGCGACCGTTGTCGCGCGGCGAGCCGGCGTCCGGGGTGAAGCCGCCCCCGGCCCGGCCGCCCGTGGATCCGCCGCCCGGGGTTCCGCGTCCCGGCGTGAAGCCGCCGCCCGCGGATCCGGCGCCTGCGGTGCGGGCGCTCGGCGTGAAGCCCGCCCCGGCGCCGCCGGCGGCCGGCGCGCGGCCGTCGTCCGTGGCGTAGAGGTAGGCCTGGCTCTTCGCCACGGCCTCCGCGTACGCCTCGGGGTTCAGGTACGGCGCGATGCCCAGCGAGGCGGTGTCGTATCCGGTCGAGTCACCCGGGGTGCGCTGCCGCGCGCGGGAGCCCTCCGGCTGCGCGGTCCCCGTGACGCGGCCCCTGGCGGCGCGGCCGGCGGCGGTGCGTCGGTGGCGTCCCATGTCCTGGCCTTCCTCGTCCTCGCGGCCGGCCCGCCGTGCGGATCACGGGGTCCCCTCGCCCCGGGCGGCCGACCGGACTCACTCGATCGAGTGAGTTTCATATGAGATGCATTGGGTCGGGACGGTACCCCATGGCGCAAGGGGAGGAAGTGTCCCGAGAGACATTGGCCGGTTAGGTTGCACCCATGAGCGAGGATGTACGACTGGTCGCCTGGGTGCGTGGACACGTGCAGGGCGTGGGTTTTCGCTGGTTCACGCGGGCCAAGGCGCTCGAGATCGGCGGCCTGAGTGGTTTTGCTCTCAATTTGGCCGACGGCCGCGTCCAGGTGGTCGCGGAAGGCTCCCGTCCGGGCTGCGAGGGCCTCCTCGACTGGCTCCGCGGCGGCGACACGCCCGGGCGCGTGGACGGCGTCACCGAGATCTGGGACACACCCCGCGGCGGCTACGACGGCTTCGCCATCCGCTGACCCCCGGCTCCCGGCCCGCCCCGGGGCGCGCCGGTGGGTGCCCTACGCCCCCTCGCTCCCCGGAAACCGGCAGGTCGTTGCGGAGAAGGGCTTGCGATGGCGGGCTCCGCACGCAAGGATGATCGCCACGCCCCGAGGGGCCCGCAGGAGCCGCAGCGCAGGCTTTTCAGCCGCGCGCCCCCGGGTCGCCCTCCCATACGGGGCGTGATCGTGTTGACCGTCAAACTTTTTGGTGAGACGCTGAAAGCCCGCGCACCTTAGCTGTTTGGCATGGCTGAACGGCAGCACAACTCCAGGCCCGCCAAGCAGCCGCGGGTGCGAATCCCTCACGACCCACCACCGCTTCGGTCGGTCACTCAGTGTGGAGGACCATCCATCATGGCAAAGGCGCTTCTCGGTTACGTCGGCGGCTCCGACCCTCGACTCCTCGCCGAGATGCGACGGCTCCAGCAGCGCGTCCAGGACCTCGAATCCGAGCTCGTGCGGATCCAGGCCGAGAAGGACGCCCTGCAGGCTGCCGCTTCTCACGACAGGATCATGGAGAGCGTTGACGCACACCAGGCGGAGCCTGCGCTCACCTGATCACTGCACGCTCCACAACAGCACAGCAGTGGTTGGGCTGTCCGTCACAACCGCTTCAGTGTCAGAAGTGCAAGGGACGCCTCGGCGTCCCTTCTTTCTTTCCCCCGCGCATCCTTTCACTCTCTTCAACGTCTGGTGTGCCCTCCGCGTTCACCGGTGAAACCGCGGGTAGCCCCGTGGTTCATAGAGTGAGACAACCCCGGAAGGTAGAGTCCGACGGCGTGCACCTCAAGGCCCTGACGCTCCGCGGGTTCAAGTCGTTCGCCTCGGCGACCACGCTCCGTTTCGAACCGGGCATCACCTGTGTCGTCGGCCCCAACGGCTCCGGCAAGTCCAACGTCGTGGACGCGCTCAGCTGGGTCATGGGCGAACAGGGCGCCAAGTCCCTGCGCGGCGGCAAGATGGAGGACGTCATCTTCGCCGGCACCACCGGCCGCCCGCCGCTCGGCCGCGCCGAGGTGTCGCTGACCATCGACAACTCCGACGGCGCGCTGCCCATCGAGTACGCCGAGGTCACCATCACGCGGATCATGTTCCGCAACGGCGGCAGCGAGTACCAGATCAACGGCGACACCTGCCGCCTGCTGGACATCCAGGAACTGCTCTCCGACTCCGGCATCGGCCGCGAGATGCACGTCATCGTCGGCCAGGGCCAGCTCGACTCCGTGCTGCACGCCGACCCGATGGGCCGCCGCGCCTTCATCGAGGAGGCCGCCGGCGTCCTCAAGCACCGCAAGCGCAAGGAGAAGGCGCTGCGCAAACTGGACGCGATGCAGGCCAACCTCGCCCGCGTCCAGGACCTCACCGACGAACTGCGCCGCCAGCTCAAACCCCTCGGCCGGCAGGCCGCGGTCGCCCGCCGGGCCGCCGTCATCCAGGCCGACCTGCGCGACGCCCGCCTGCGCCTCCTCGCCGACGACCTCGTACGGCTGCGGCAGGCACTGCAGGCCGAGATCGCCGACGAGGCCGCGCTCAAGGCCCGCAAGGACGCCGCCGAGCAGGAGCTGAAGAAGGCCCAGCAGCGCGAGGCCCTGCTGGAGGACGAGGTGCGCCGGCTCACCCCGCGCCTGCAGCGCGCCCAGCAGACCTGGGTCGACCTGTCCCGGCTCGCCGAACGCGTCCGCGGCACGATCTCCCTCGCCGACGCCCGCGTCAAGAGCGCCACCTCCGCCCCGCCCGAGGAGCGGCGCGGCCGCGACCCCGAGGACATGGAACGCGAGGCGGCCCGCATCCGCGAGCAGGAGGCCGAGCTGACGGCCGCCCTCGAAGCCGCCGAGCGGGCCCTGGAGGACACCGTCGCCCACCGCGCCGAGCTGGAACAGTCCCTCGCCGAGGAGGACCGGCGGCTCAGGGACGCCGCCCGCGCCCTCGCCGACCGCCGCGAGGGCCTCGCCCGGCTGCGCGCCCAAGTCGGCGCCGCCCGCTCCCGCGCCGCCTCCGCCCAGGCCGAGATCGACCGCCTGGCCGCCGCCCGCGACGAGGCCCAGGAACGCGCCGTCACCGCGCAGGAGGAGTACGAGGCGCTCAAGGCCGAGGTCGACGGCCTGGACGCCGGCGACGAGGAACTGGCCGAGCGCCACGAGACGGCCAGGCGGCAGCTCGCCGAGGCGGAAGCGGCGCTGAGCGCGGCCCGCGAGGCGCTCACCGCGGCCGAACGCAGCCGCGCCGCGACCCAGGCCCGCCACGAGGCGCTGGCGCTGGGCCTGCGCCGCAAGGACGGCACCGGCATACTGCTCGGCGCCCGCGACCGGCTGACCGGTCTCCTCGGTCCGGCGGCGGAACTGCTGACGGTGGAGCCGGGCCACGAGGTGGCTCTCGCGGCGGCCTTCGGAGCGGCCGCGGACGCGATCGCCGTCGAGACCCCGGCCGCGGCGGCCGAGGCGATCCGCCTGCTGCGCAAGCAGGACGGAGGACGGGCCGCACTGCTCCTGGCGGGGACACCGGAAGTGCCGTCCCCCACAGGCGCGGGGAACGGCGCTCGCGACCCCGGCGCAGCCGTGGAAGTGCAGATGCCCGCCCACCCCGCGGCGCGCCCGGCCGTGGACCTCGTCAGGGGCCCGGCCGAGCTCATGCCCGCCGTCCGCCGCCTGCTGCGGGGCATCGTGGTCGTCGGAACCCTGGAGGACGCCGAGGACGTGGTCTACGCCCACCCCGAGCTGACCGCCGTCACCGCCGACGGTGATCTCCTCGGCGCGCACTTCGCCCACGGCGGCTCCGCCGGCGCGCCCAGCCTGCTGGAGGTGCAGGCCTCCGTCGACGAGGCCGCGGCCGAGCTGGCCGAGCTGGCGGTGCGCTGCGAGGAGCTGGCCTCGGCGCAGCGGGCGGCCGCCGACCGCCGTAGCGAGGCCGCCGCCCTCGTCGAGGAACTCGCCGAGCGGCGCCGGGCCGCCGACCGCGAGAAGTCGGGGGTGGCGCAGCAGCTGGGCCGGCTCGCCGGCCAGGCCCGCGCGGCCGCCGGGGAGGCGGAGCGCTCCGTCGCGGCGGCGGCCCGCGCCCAGGAGGCACTGGAGACGGCCGTGCAGGAGGCCGAGGAACTTGCCGAACGGCTCGCGGTCGCCGAGGAGACGCCCCTCGACGACGAGCCCGACACCTCCGTGCGCGACCGCCTCGCCGCCGACGGCGCCAACGCCCGGCAGACCGAGATGGAGGCCCGCCTCCAGGTCCGTACGCACGAGGAACGCGTGAAGGGCCTGGCCGGCCGAGCGGACGGGCTGGACCGGGCCGCCCGCGCGGAACGCGAGGCACGCGCGCGTGCCGAGCAGCGCCGGGCCAGGCTGCGCCACGAGGCGTCGGTCGCCCAGGCCGTCGCCGCCGGCGCCCGCCAGCTGCTCGCGCACGTCGAGGTCTCCCTGACCCGCGCCGAGCAGGAACGCGCCGCCGCCGAGGCCGCGAAGGCCGCCCGCGAGCAGGAGCTGACCAACGCCCGGAACACCGGACGCGAACTGAAGTCCGAGCTGGACAAGCTGACGGATTCAGTCCACCGAGGCGAGGTACTCGGCGCCGAGAAGCGGCTGCGCATGGAGCAGCTGGAGACGAAGGCGCTGGAGGAACTGGGTGTCGAACCGGAGGCGCTGGTCGCCGAGTACGGGCCGGACCAGCCCGTGCCGCCCTCGCCCCCCGCCGAGGGCGAGGAATTGCCGGACGACCCCGCCCACCCGCGCAACCAGCCGCGTCCCTTCGTCCGCGCCGAGCAGGAGAAGCGCCTGAAGGCGGCCGAGCGCGCCTACCAGCAGCTCGGCAAGGTCAATCCGCTCGCGCTGGAGGAGTTCGCCGCGCTGGAGGCCCGCCACCAGTTCCTGAGCGAGCAGCTGGAGGACCTGAAGAAGACCCGCGCCGACCTGCTGCAGGTCGTCAGGGAAGTGGACGAGCGGGTCGAGCAGGTGTTCACGGAGGCCTACCGGGACACGGCCCGCGAGTTCGAGGGCGTCTTCAGCCGTCTCTTCCCGGGCGGTGAGGGCCGCCTCGTCCTGACGGACCCCGACAACATGCTCACCACGGGCGTGGACGTCGAGGCCCGCCCGCCGGGCAAGAAGGTCAAGCGGCTGTCCCTGCTGTCGGGCGGTGAGCGGTCGCTGACCGCGGTGGCGCTGCTGGTGTCGATCTTCAAGGCCCGCCCCAGCCCCTTCTACGTCATGGACGAGGTCGAGGCGGCGCTGGACGACACCAACCTGCAGCGGCTGATCCGGATCATGCAGGAGCTGCAGGAGACCTCGCAGCTGATCGTCATCACGCACCAGAAGCGGACGATGGAGGTCGCCGACGCGCTGTACGGCGTGTCGATGCAGGGCGACGGCGTCTCGAAGGTCATCTCGCAGCGTCTGCGCTGAGCGCGGCGGGTACGGCTTCCCCCGTTCAAGATCAACTAACGCATCGTTCATTTCTTGAACAAGAGACACGTCTGTCTATCGAGAAACTCACAGCCGCTGAACTATTGACTTCGAAACTTGAAGGCATAGTCTCTGCAACGTTGCTTTTACCTTCAGGTCTCACCTGCAAGGGCAGACCCCCACCCGGCAGCGTTGCCGGTGGCCCGAGGAGTACACGTGACCAGCACAGCGCAGGCACCCCAGTCAGGAGCCGGGACGGCTCACCCCGATCATCTCGGGCATGTCATCTTCATCGCGGCCGCGGCCGCGATGGGCGGTTTCCTCTTCGGCTACGACAGTTCCGTCATCAACGGCGCCGTCGAGGCCATCCGAGACCGCTACGACATCGGCTCCGCCGCGCTGGCCCAGGTCATCGCCATCGCCCTGATCGGCTGCGCCATCGGCGCCGCCACCGCCGGCCGGATCGCGGACCGCATCGGCCGCATCCGCTGCATGCAGATCGCCGCGGCCCTCTTCACGATCAGCGCCGTCGGCTCGGCGCTGCCCTTCGCGCTCTGGGACCTCGCCTTCTGGCGCATCGTCGGCGGTTTCGCCATCGGCATGGCCTCCGTGATCGGCCCGGCCTACATCGCCGAGGTCGCCCCGCCTGCCTACCGCGGCCGGCTCGGCTCCTTCCAGCAGGCCGCGATCGTCATCGGCATCGCCGTCTCCCAGCTGGTCAACTGGGGCCTGCTCAACGCCGCCGGCGGCGATCAGCGCGGCAAGCTGATGGGCCTGGAGGCCTGGCAGGTCATGCTCGGCGTCATGGTCGTCCCGGCCGCCCTCTACGGCCTGCTCTCCTTCGCGATCCCCGAGTCCCCCCGCTTCCTGCTCTCCGTCGGCAAGCGCGAGCGCGCCAAGACCATCCTCGCCGAGGTCGAGGGCAAGGACGTCGACCTCGACGCGCGCGTGGCCGAGATCGAGCACGCGATGAAGAGCGAGCACCGGTCCACGTTCAAGGACCTGCTCGGCGGTGGCTTCTTCTTCAAGCCGATCGTCTGGGTCGGTATCGGCCTGTCGGTCTTCCAGCAGTTCGTCGGCATCAACGTCGCGTTCTACTACTCGTCGACGCTGTGGCAGTCGGTCGGCGTCGACCCGACGGACTCGTTCTTCTACTCCTTCACGACGTCGATCATCAACATCATCGGCACCGTGATCGCGATGATCTTCGTGGACCGCGTCGGCCGCAAGCCGCTCGCGATCATCGGCTCGGTCGGCATGGTGATCGGCCTGGCCCTGGAGGCCTGGGCCTTCTCCTACGACCTGGTCGGCGGCAAGCTGCCCACCACGCAGGGCTGGGTCGCCCTGGTCGCCGCCCACATCTTCGTCCTCTTCTTCGCCCTGTCCTGGGGTGTCGTCGTCTGGGTCTTCCTCGGCGAGATGTTCCCGAACCGGATCCGCGCCGCCGCGCTGGGCGTCGCCGCCGCCGCGCAGTGGATCGCGAACTGGGCCATCACCGCGAGCTTCCCGTCGCTGGCCGACTGGAACCTGTCCGGGACGTACGTGATCTACACGGTCTTCGCCGCGCTCTCCATTCCGTTCGTGCTCAAGTTCGTCAAGGAGACGAAGGGCAAGACGTTGGAGGAGATGGGCTGACGGCTCCGCCGGAGAGCGCCCGAAAAGCGCCCCGAGGGCGCCCGAGAGCTCGAGGAGCAGGGCCAAGTCCCCGCTGCCCTCTCCTCGAATCTTCCGCCGCCTCCGCCCTGCCGGGCGGGGGCGGTGGTGTTTTCGGTGGCTGTGGGGGTGAGTGCGGATCGCCTGCGGCGGCTGTGCGGGTGGGTGCGGATCGTTGCCGGGTGCGGGTCTCGTCGTGGTTGCTCGCGCAGTTCCCCGCGCCCCTTGAATGCCTGCGGCGGCCCGTTCCTGTCCGGTGGGCGGTTGCGGTATCGCCTTCTGCCGGTGGGTGGGTCGGGGCCGTGGTGGGGGGTGTCCGTCCTCGGTACGGCCTTACGTCAGTTCAAGACGGCACCCGAAGGCAATGCCGTCCGCTGCGGGCGGACACCCCCCACCGCGGCCCCTTGCCGCCGTCGGCGGCTACAGGGCCGTCGTGGTGGGAGAAGAAAAGCCCCCTCCGGCGTGGTCGCTGGAGGGGGCTTCGAGGTGGGGTCAGACGGTCAGGGGTTCGCGGTCGTCCGTCGTCTTCTGAGCCGTCGGCTGGGTGACCGGGGGCTTGGGGAGGGCCAGGTAGAGGAGGCCGGAGATGACGATGGTGGCGACCCAGCCGAGACCGTATTCGCCGATGATGTTGTTCTTGGCCAGGGGGCCGGTGAACCAGTCGGACGTGGTGAACAGCAGGCCGCCGACGAGGCCGGCCGCCCAGGCGGTGACCGCCGCGGGGGAGAAGCCGGCCCGGTACCAGTAGGCGCTGGTGCGGGTCGTGTCGGCCATGGCCGCGCCGTCGTACTCCGTGCGGCGCAGCATGTCCGCGCCGAAGACGCCGACCCAGGCCGAGAAGGCGACGGCGAGCAGGGACAGGAAGGCGATGAAGGAGCCCATGAAGCTGGTCGCGACCAGCATCAGGACGCCGCCGAAGACCAGGGAGATGACGGCGTTCACGGACACCGCCCAGTGGCGCGGGACCTTGAAGCCGAGGGTCTGGGCGGTGAAGCCGGCCGAGTACATGGACATGGAGTTGATCAGCAGCATGCCGATCAGCGCGATGAGCAGGTACGGGACGGCGATCCAGGTGGGCAGGATCTCGCCGAGGAAGGACACCGGGTCGGAGGCGGAGGCCAGGTCCGGCGTGGACACCGCCATGACGGCACCCATCAGGACCATCGGCAGGACGACGATGCCGGCGCCGCCGACGGACGTCCCGACGATCGCCTTCGAGGACGCCGTACGGGGGAGGTAGCGGGTGAAGTCCGGGGCGGACGGGATCCAGCTGACGCCGCCGGCGGCGATCATGCCGATGCCGGTGATCACGGCGGCCGTCGAACCGGCCGAGTGCTCCATCACCTTCGACCAGTCGGTGTTGACGGCGAGATAGACGAGCACCAGCACGGAGAAGGCGCCGAAGAGGTAGGTCGCGTACTTGTTGCACTTCTGGACGGCGTTGATGCCGAGCCCGGAGATCGCGAACGTGGCGACGACGAACAGCAGCAGCATGACCATGTCGAGCACGCTGTTGGCGTGGACGCCGAGGACGATGTCCAGGATGGTGAGCATGGCGTAGGCGCCGGTCACCGCGTTGATCGTCTCCCAGCCCCAGCGGGCCACCCAGATCAAGGAACCGGGCAGCAGGTTGCCGCGCTGCCCGAACACCGCGCGCGACAGGGCCATGCCGGGCGCGCCGCCCCGCTTGCCGGCGATGCCGATGAGCCCGACCAGGCCGTACGACACGACGGGGGCGACGGCCGCGACGACCAGCGCCTGCCAGATGTTCAGGTGATACGCCGCGACGAGGCTCGCGCCCATGGTCAGCAGCAGCACGCTGATGTTCGCGCCCACCCAGGTGGGGAACAGTTCGCGTGGCTTCGCGGTGCGCTCGTCGTCCGGCACCTGCTCGATGCCGCGGGTTTCGAGAGCGCCTTCGGTCTCGGCGGTCTTGCTCATGAAAGAGGGAGCCTCGGAGTGGGGGACAGGGTGACGTCGGGACTCTACGCGCGTTGATGTAGGCACCACCATCGTACTTTGGTCCGACTCCTGCCTTCCAGTGGCGTTTGTCTCTCGGAGGAAGCCACAAGACGGCTTCGGCGGACCCCCATGGCTGATACTGGACGGGTTATGGAAACCGTCATCCTTGCTGTAGTCATCGCCGTGGTCGCGATCGTCGCGCTCGGCGGGCTCGTGGTCGGCAGCCGACGGAAGAAGTCGCTGCCCCCGCCGCCCCCCGCCGCGCCCGACATCACCGCCCCTCCGGCCGAGCCGCACGTCGGCGACGAGGCCGAGACGCCGCGGGAGGAACCGCGGCGCACCATCGAGGAGGTGGATCTTCCAGGCCCGGCTCCCGTCCTCGTAGAGGAGCCGCCCGCCGAGGCTCCCGTCGCGGCTCCGGAGATCGAGATCCCGGAGCCCACCGCAGGCCGCCTGGTGCGGCTGCGCGCCCGTCTGTCCCGCTCGCAGAACGCCCTGGGCAAGGGCCTGCTGAACCTCCTGTCCCGGGAGCACCTCGACGAGGACACCTGGGAGGAGATCGAGGACACCCTGCTCACCGCCGACGTCGGCGTGCAGCCCACGCAGGAACTGGTCGAACGGCTCCGGGAGCGCGTGAAGGTGCTCGGCACCCGCACTCCGGCCGAGCTGCGCGGCCTGCTGCGGGAGGAGCTGCTCACGCTGGTCGGCCCCGACATGGACCGCGAGGTCAAGACCGAGCCCGCCACCAGCAAGCCGGGCATCGTGATGGTCGTCGGCGTCAACGGCACCGGCAAGACCACCACGACCGGCAAGCTCGCGCGGGTCCTGGTGGCCGACGGCCGCTCCGTCGTCCTGGGCGCCGCGGACACGTTCCGCGCGGCCGCCGCCGACCAGCTCCAGACCTGGGGCGAGCGGGTCGGCGCCTACACCGTGCGCGGGCCCGAGGGCGGCGACCCGGCCTCCGTCGCGTTCGACGCGGTGAAGGAGGGCAAGGAGATGGGCGCGGACGTCGTGCTCATCGACACGGCCGGCCGTCTGCACACCAAGACCGGGCTCATGGACGAGCTGGGCAAGGTCAAGCGGGTCGTGGAGAAGCACGCGCCGCTGGACGAGGTGCTGCTCGTCCTCGACGCGACGACCGGGCAGAACGGGCTCGTGCAGGCCCGCGTCTTCGCGGAGGTCGTCGACATCACGGGCATCGTGCTGACGAAGCTCGACGGTACGGCGAAGGGGGGCATCGTGATCGCGGTCCAGCGGGAGCTGGGCGTGCCGGTCAAGCTGGTCGGGCTCGGTGAGGGGGCGGACGATCTGGCCCCCTTCGAACCGGGCGCCTTCGTCGACGCCCTCCTGGGCGACTAGCGGACTCCGTCCCGCACAGAAAACCCACCCTCGGCTCCAACGCCGGGGGTGGGTTTTTCACTGACGTCGGGTGCCTGCCGTGGGGCGAGTTGCCCGGCGGTGCGCTGACCGCCGTGGGGTGCGCGGCCCGGCGGTGCGGGGCGCCGCTGCGCCCACCCGTGCCGCCCCAGCGGCACGACTGCCCGCAGCTACGAAGGCAGGTAGCGGCGACGGCCTGCAGTCGCCGGCGGCGGGGAGGGGACGTGGTGGGGGGTGTCCGCCCGCAGCGGACGGCATTGCCTTTCGTCAGCTTCTGGAGAGACGTAGGGCCGTACCGAGGACGGACACCCCCCACCGCGGCCCCGACTCACCCACCCACAGAAGGCGCTACCGCAACCGGCCACCGGACAGAAACGGGCCGCCGCAGGCATTCAGGGGCGCGGGGAACTGCGCGACAAGCCACGACGGACCCGCACCCGGCAACACCACCGCACCCACCCGCACAGCCGCCGCAGGCACACCGCGGGGAACTGCGCGACCAGCCACGACGAACCCCGCACCCGGCAACGACCCGCACCCACCCGCACAGCCGCCGCGCCCGAAACGCAGCGCCCCGGACCACTACCCCCGCGACCGATGCGCCGCATAGGCCAACGTCCCCAGCAGCAACCGCGCCGCAGGCGGCCGCGTCGCCGCGTCCAGGGCCGGCGGCCGCAGCCACCGCACCGGCCCCAGCCCACCCCGCTCCGACGGCGGAGCCGTGACGTAGGCCCCCACTCCCAGCGCCCGCAGATCGAGCTGCGGATCGTCCCACCCCATCCGGTACAGAAGCCGCGGCAGCTCCGCCGCGGCCCCCGGCGCGACGAAGAACTGCGCCCGCCCCTGAGGCGTCACCGTCACCGGCCCCAGCGGCACCCCCATCCGCTCCAGCCGCACCAGCGCCCGCCGCCCCGCCGCCTCCGCGACCTCCAGCACGTCGAACGCGCGCCCCACCGGCAGCATCACCGACGCCCCGGGCACCTCGCCCCACGCGGCGGTCACCTCGTCCAGCGTCGCCCCGGCCCGCACCTCCGGCGCGAAGTCCAGCGGATGTGCCCCCGGCGCCGGGCAGTCGGAGCGGCCGCACGAGCACACGCCCGCCGCCGCCCGCGTGCCCGGGACGACGTCCCATCCCCACAGGCCGGTGTACTCGGCCACGGCGGTGCACTCCGACGAGCGGCCGCGGCGGCGCGAGACGGACCGGATGTCACGGAAGTCGCGGATGCCCCGACTGCTGCCGATCGTGAAGCCCATGCCCCCTCCAACGGGTCCGACCCACCGGTGGTTACGAAGGACACTCAACCCGCTACGGAGCGTGTCCTCGACCCTGCCGCGGACGGCGGCCGGGAGCGTCCGCGGTGGTGCATCCGGCGACGCGCGCCCCCGAGTGCATCCGTTCGCTCACTCCCCGCTGTCCTATGTCAAGTGAATCGCGGGAAGGCCACCGTGAGTTCATTCGAAGGGGTGGCGAATGGTGGCGATTCAGGGATCGCCATGGCCGGACGGGTGATCGTAGGATTACTTTGAGTGCACGGTACCTCCGGGCACATGCGCTCGTGGGTATGCCGGAGGCAACTCGGCTTTCCGTTCGAAGGGTGAGAACCGGCGGACGGAAGCCCCGAGGACCGGCATTCTGATAGGGCTTGGCGCAGCGGCGCGGCAGGCGGTCTTGAGGGATGGGGGCGTTCCAGTGGGCGGCAACGGCGGTGGCGGGACGAACGCTGAGAAGCGCCCCAACGAACTGCTGGGAAACTGGTTCGTGCGCAGCGGCTGGTCCAAGGGCGAGCTCGCCCGTCAGGTGAACCGCCGCGCCCGTCAGCTGGGCGCCAACCACATCTCCACCGACACCTCGCGCGTGCGCCGCTGGCTGGACGGGGAGAACCCGCGCGAGCCCATCCCCAGGATCCTGTCGGAGCTGTTCTCCGAGCGTTTCGGCTGCGTCGTCTCCATCGAGGACCTCGGCCTGCGCACCGCGCGCCCCGCACCCTCCGCGACCGGCGTCGACCTGCCCTGGACGGGCCCGCAGACCGTCGCCCTGCTCGGCGAGTTCTCGCGCAGCGACCTGATGCTGGCCAGGCGCGGCTTCCTCGGCAGCTCGCTGGCCCTGGCCGCCGGCCCGGCCCTGATCGAGCCGATGCAGCGCTGGCTGGTGCCCACGCCCACCGTGCCCGGCCCGCGCCACGAGGCCGACCCGCAGCCCGTCCCCACCAGCCGCGCCCGCGGCCGGCTGTCCAGGCCGGAGCTGGACCTGCTGGAGTCCACCACGGTGATGTTCCGCCAGTGGGACGCCCAGTGCGGCGGCGGCCTGCGCCGCAAGGCGGTCGTCGGCCAGCTGCACGAGGTCACCGACCTCCTCCAGGAGCCCCAGCCGGAGGCCACCACCCGCCGCCTGTTCAAGGTCGCCGCCGAGCTGGCGGAGCTCGCGGGCTGGATGTCGTACGACGTGGGGCTGCAGCCCACCGCGCAGAAGTACTTCGTGCTCGCCCTGCACGCCGCCAAGGAGGCCGGCGACAAGCCGCTCGGCTCCTACATCCTGTCCAGCATGAGCCGCCAGATGATCCACCTGGGCCGGCCCGAGGACGCCCTGGAGCTCATCCACCTCGCCCAGTACGGCAGCCGTGACTGCGCCAGTCCCCGCACCCAGGCGATGCTGTATGCGATGGAGGCCCGCGCCTACGCCAACATGGGCCAGCCCGGCAAGTGCAAGCGGGCGGTGCGCATGGCCGAGGACACCTTCGCCGACGCCGACGACTGGGACGAGCCGGACCCCGACTGGATCCGCTTCTTCTCCGAGGCCGAACTGCACGGCGAGAACAGCCACTCCTTCCGCGACCTCGCCTATGTCGCCGGCCGCAGCCCGGCCTACGCCTCGCTGGCCGAGCCGCTGATGCAGCGGGCCGTGGAGCTGTTCGCGCAGGACAGCGAGCACCAGCGGTCGTATGCGCTGAACCTCATCGGCATGGCCACCGTCCACCTGCTGCGCCGCGAGCCCGAGCAGAGCACGGTGTACGCGGCGCAGGCCATGCGGGTCGCGAAGAAGGTGCGCTCCGAGCGGGTCAACACCCGGATCCGCAAGACCGTCGACACCGCCGCCCGCGACTTCGGCGACCTCGCCGAGATCGTCGACCTCACCGACAAGCTCGCCGCCGAGCTGCCGGAGGCAGCCGAGGCGGTCTGACCCCGCACAAGCCGCGAGAATCCCGCAGGACCGCGCACAGCCCGCACACCCGCACCACCCGCTGAACCCCGGCCGCGGCCGGCCTCCCCGAACCGCCCGACTCGGCTCCCCCATGCCAGGTCATCGGAAGGCCGACCGCGGCCGGCCCCGTCTCCCCGGGCCCCCGCCGGAGGCCCCCCGCGCGGCCCGCGCCGCACAAGACGGCGCCGCGACAGCGATCGCCCGGCCGCCCATCCGGCAATTCATCGGCGCGTAACACGCACGGCGCCTTCGTCACCCCGGCGAAACAACGAGGGGCTTCCACCGAAACGGCGCTGCGCCAATCTCGTGGCTCATAACCGGCCCACCCCTCATTCCGCTCAGGCATACCGCTCAGGCATCGCCCGCACGGGGCCGCACAACGACGAGGAGACGCCGATGGCACCAGCAGCCATCATGCTTGCGGCGGACGCACCCAAACTGTCGTCCGCCAACACAGGCTTCATGCTCATCTGTTCCGCCCTGGTGATGCTCATGACCCCGGGCCTGGCCTTCTTCTACGGCGGCATGGTCCGCGTCAAAAGCACCCTGAACATGCTGATGATGAGCTTCATCAGCCTCGGGATCGTCACCATCCTGTGGGTGCTCTACGGCTTCTCCCTCGCCTTCGGCACGGACCACGGCAGCCTCATCGGCTGGAACTCCGACTGGCTCGGCTTGAGCAACATAGGGCTGACGCAGCTGTGGGACGGCTACACGATCCCCGTCTTCGTGTTCTGCGTCTTCCAGCTGATGTTCGCGATCATCACGCCCGCCCTGATCAGCGGTGCGCTCGCCGACCGCGTCAAATTCAGCGCCTGGGCGCTGTTCGTCGCGCTGTGGGTCTCGATCGTCTACTTCCCGGTCGCCCACTGGGTGTGGGGCACGGGCGGCTGGGCCTTCGACCTGGGCGTCATCGACTTCGCCGGCGGTACGGCCGTGCACATCAACGCCGGTGCCGCGGCGCTCGGCGTGATCCTCGTCATCGGCAAGCGCGTCGGCTTCAAGAAGGACCCGATGCGCCCGCACAGCCTGCCGCTGGTCATGCTCGGCGCCGGTCTGCTGTGGTTCGGCTGGTTCGGCTTCAACGCCGGCTCCTGGCTCGGCAACGACGACGGCGTCGGCGCGCTGATGTTCATCAACACGCAGGTCGCCACCGGTGCCGCCATGCTCGCCTGGCTGATCTACGAGAAGATCCGCCACGGTGCCTTCACCACGCTGGGCGCCGCCTCCGGCGCGGTCGCGGGCCTCGTCGCCATCACCCCGGCAGGCGGCGCGGTCTCCCCGCTCGGCGCGATCGCCGTCGGCGCCATCGCCGGTGTGCTGTGCGCCATGGCCGTCGGCCTGAAGTACCGGTTCAACTACGACGACTCCCTCGACGTCGTCGGCGTGCACCTGGTCGGCGGTATCGCCGGCTCGCTGCTGATCGGCTTCTTCGCCACCGGCAAGGGCCAGTCCACCGCGACCGGCGTCTTCTACGGCGACCACTCCTTCACCCAGCTGTGGAAGCAGTGCGCGGGTGTCGGCGCCGTCCTCGCCTACTCGCTGATCGTCTCCGCGGTCCTCGCCTTCCTCCTCGACAAGACGATCGGCATGCGCGTCACCGAGGACGAGGAGGTCGCCGGCATCGACCAGGCCGAGCACGCCGAGACCGCATACGACTTCAGCGGCGCCGGCGGCGGGGCCGTCCGCACCGGGGGCGTTCCGGTCCCCGTGGCCGCCGCGGCCGACAGCAAGCCCGAGGGGAAGAAGGTCGACGCATGAAGCTGATCACCGCCGTCGTCAAGCCGCACCGGCTCGACGAGATCAAGGAGGCCCTGCAGGCCTTCGGCGTCCAGGGACTGACGGTCACCGAGGCCAGCGGCTACGGTCGGCAGCGGGGCCACACCGAGGTCTACCGCGGCGCCGAGTACACGGTCGACCTGGTCCCCAAGATCCGCATCGAGGTGCTGGTCGAGGACGACGACGCCGAGCAGCTCATCGAGGTCGTCGTCAAGGCCGCCCGTACCGGCAAGATCGGTGACGGCAAGGTCTGGTCGATCCCGGTCGACACGGCGGTCCGGGTCCGCACCGGCGAGCGCGGCCCCGACGCACTCTGACCGTCACGAGAACAGGAGTCGCTGGGTGACGAGCACGGACGAGCACGGCAAGGCACAGGACTCCGGCCCCGGCGGCTACGCGGCGGCCCGGCTGCACCTCCTCACCGAGGGGGAGCGGTCCGGGCCGCCGCGCCGTGCGGCCCTGTCGCAGCTCACCGACGACTGGCTCGGCGAGCTGTTCGGCGCGGCGGCCGGCGAGCTGTCCGGTGCGGCGCCGGGCGAGCCGCGGGGCGTGTCGCTGGTCGCCGTCGGCGGCTACGGGCGCGGCGAGCTGTCCCCGCGCAGCGACCTGGACCTGCTCCTGCTGCACGACGACGCCGACGCGAAGGACGTCGCCGCTCTCGCCGACCGGCTCTGGTACCCGGTGTGGGACCTCGGCCTCGCCCTCGACCACTCCGTGCGCACCCCGGCCGAGGCCCGCCGTACCGCCGGCGAGGACCTCAAGGTCCAGCTGGGCCTGCTCGACGCCCGCCACCTCGCCGGCGACCGCGGCCTGACCGCCGCCCTGCGCACCGCCGTCCTCGCCGACTGGCGCAACCAGGCCCCCAGGCGCCTGCCCGAACTCCAGGAGCTGTGCGCCGAACGCGCCGAGCGGCAGGGCGAGTTGCAGTACCTGCTGGAGCCGGACCTGAAGGAGGCCCGCGGCGGTCTGCGGGACGCCACCGCCCTGCGCGCCGTCGCCGCCTCCTGGCTCGCCGACGCCCCCCGCGAGGGCCTCGACGCCGCCCGCCGCCGCCTCCTCGACGTCCGCGACGCCCTGCACCTGACCACCGGACGCGCCACCGACCGCCTCTCCCTGCAGGAACAGGACCAGGTCGCTGCCGAACTCGGCCTCCTCGACGCCGACACCCTGCTGCGGCAGGTCTACGAGGCCGCCCGCGTCATCGCGTACGCCAGTGACGTCACCTGGCGCGAGGTGGGCCGTGTGCTGCGCTCCCGCGCGGTGCGGCCCCGGCTGCGCGCCCTCCTGGGCGGCGGGAAACCGGTCGCCGAGCGGTCGCCGCTGGCCGAGGGCGTCGTCGAGCAGGACGGCGAGGTGGTCCTCGCCCGCGCCGCCCGCCCCGAACGCGACCCCGTGCTCCCGCTGCGCGCCGCGGCCGCCGCCGCCCAGGCCGGCCTGCCGCTCTCCCTGCACGCCGTGCGCCGGATGGCCGCCGTCGCGCGGCCGCTGCCGGCGCCCTGGCCCGCCGAGGCCCGCGAACAGCTGGTCACCCTGCTCGGCTCCGGCCGCCCCACCGTCGAGGTGTGGGAGGCGCTGGAGGCCGAGGGCCTGATCACCCGGCTGCTGCCCGACTGGGAGCGGGTGCGCTGCCGGCCGCAGCGCAACGCCGTCCACGTGTGGACCGTCGACCGGCATCTGATCGAGACGGCCGTGCGCGCCTCGGAGTTCACCCGCCGGGTCAGCCGGCCCGACCTGCTGCTGGTCGCCGCGCTGCTGCACGACATCGGCAAGGGCTGGCCCGGCGACCACTCCGTGGCCGGCGAGATCATCGCGAGGGACGTCGCCGCCCGGATCGGCTTCGACCGCGCCGACGCCGCCGTCCTCGCCACCCTCGTACGCCATCATCTACTGCTGATCGAGACCGCGACCCGGCGCGACCTGGAGGACCCGGCGACCGTGCGCGCGGTCGCCGAGGCCGTGGGCACGCCGTCCACGCTGGAGCTGCTGCACGCCCTGACCGAGGCGGACGCCCTGGCCACCGGCCCGGCCGCCTGGTCGTCCTGGCGCGGCTCGCTCGTCGCCGACCTGGTGCGGAGGGTGTCGGCCGTACTCGCCGGCGACGCGCCCGAGGACCCCGAGACGGCCGCGCCGACCGCCGAGCAGGAACGGCTCGCCCTGGAGGCGGCCGCCACCGGCGGCCCGGTGCTGGCGCTGCGCGCGCAGACCGAGCCGCCCGCCGGCGAGACCTCCGCCGACCCCGAGCCGCTCGGCGTGGAGCTGCTCATCGCCGTACCCGACCAGCCGGGGGTGCTGCCCGCGGTGGCCGGTGTCCTCGCGCTGCACCGGCTGACCGTCCGCACGGCCGAGCTGCGCGCGCTGGACCTGCCCGAGGGGGTGGACGGCTCGGTGCTGCTGCTGAACTGGCGGGTCGCCGCCGAGTACGGCTCCCTGCCGCAGGCCACCCGGCTGCGCGCCGACCTGGTGCGGGCGCTGGACGGCTCCCTGGACATCGCCGCCCGGCTCGCCGAACGCGACGCGGCCTATCCGCGCCGCCGCGGCGTGGTCCCACCGCCGCCCCGCGTCACCGTGCACCCGGCGGCCTCCCGCCTGGCCACGGTGATCGAGGTCCGCGCCCAGGACGCCCCGGGCCTGCTGTTCCGCATCGGCCGCGCCCTGGAGGACGCGGCCGTCCGGGTCCGCAGCGCCCACGTGAGCACGCTTGGCTCCAACGCGGTGGATGCCTTCTACGTGACGGGCGAGAAGGGGGCACCCTTGCCTGAGGACGCAGCGTCGTCGGTGGCGCGGAAGCTGGAAGAGGCCTTGAAGGAGTGACCCGCACGGCGCCGCTGCGTTGATCGCGGTGTGGTCCCTGCCGATGCGGGGATGGTCCGGCGTAGACGGCGTACGCGCCCAGCGTCGACACATGCTCCCCGCCGACGCTGGGGTGTCGTCCCCGTCCGTGATGCAGCGGCCGGGGACGATCGGCTTGCAGAGCCGGATACCCTGGAAGACGCTCATCCTGCCCCCGACTCCGAGGACCGACGCCGCCGTGTTCGATACTCTCTCCGATCGCCTCTCAGCGACCTTCAAGAATCTGCGCGGCAAGGGGCGTCTGAGCGAGGCGGACATCGACGCCACCGCGCGTGAGATCCGCATCGCCCTCCTCGAGGCGGACGTGGCCCTGCCCGTCGTGCGCTCCTTCATCAAGAACGTCAAGGAGCGCGCCCTCGGCGCCGAGGTCTCCAAGGCCCTGAACCCGGCCCAGCAGGTCCTCAAGATCGTCAACGACGAGCTCGTGACGATCCTGGGCGGCGAGACCCGGCGGCTGCGGTTCGCCAAGCAGCCGCCCACCGTGATCATGCTGGCCGGTCTCCAGGGTGCCGGTAAGACCACTCTGGCGGGCAAGCTCGGCCGCTGGCTCAAGGAGCAGGGCCACTCCCCGCTGCTGGTCGCCTGTGACCTGCAGCGCCCCAACGCCGTCAACCAGCTGAGCGTCGTCGCCGAGCGCGCCGGCGTCGGCGTGTACGCGCCCGAGCCGGGCAACGGCGTCGGCGACCCGGTCAAGGTCGCCAAGGACTCCATCGAGTACGCCAAGTCCAAGGTCCACGACATCGTGATCGTGGACACCGCCGGCCGCCTGGGCATCGACCAGGAGATGATGCAGCAGGCCGCGGACATCCGGGACGCGGTCCGGCCCGACGAGATCCTGTTCGTCGTCGACGCGATGATCGGTCAGGACGCCGTCAACACCGCCGAGGCCTTCCGCGACGGCGTCGGCTTCGACGGCGTGGTGCTCTCCAAGCTCGACGGTGACGCCCGCGGTGGTGCCGCCCTGTCGATCCGGCAGATCACCGGCAAGCCGATCATGTTCGCCTCCAACGGCGAGAAGCTCGACGAGTTCGACGCCTTCCACCCCGACCGGATGGCCTCCCGCATCCTCGACATGGGTGACCTGCTCACCCTGATCGAGCAGGCGGAGAAGACGTTCAGCCAGGAAGAGGCCGCCAAGATGGCCTCCAAGCTGGCGTCGAAGAAGGGCCAGGACTTCACCCTGGACGACTTCCTGGCCCAGATGGAGCAGGTCAGGAAGATGGGCTCCATCTCCAAGCTGCTCGGCATGCTGCCCGGCATGGGCCAGATCAAGGACCAGATCAACAACATCGACGAGCGCGACGTGGACCGCACCGCCGCGATCATCAAGTCGATGACCCCGGCCGAGCGCCAGGACCCCACGATCATCAACGGCTCCCGCCGCGCCCGTATCGCCAAGGGTTCCGGTGTCGAGGTCAGCGCCGTGAAGAACCTCGTCGAGCGGTTCTTCGAGGCCCGCAAGATGATGTCCCGCATGGCGCAGGGCGGCGGGATGCCCGGCATGCCGGGGCTCCCGGGCATGGGCGGTGGCCCCGGCCGGCAGAAGAAGCAGCAGAAGAAGGCCAAGGGCAAGCAGCGCTCCGGCAACCCGATGAAGCGCAAGCAGCAGGAGCAGGAGGAGGCCGCCCGCCGCGCGGCCGCCGCCCAGAACGGCGGCGCCTTCGGCCTGCCCGGCCAGCAGGGCGCCCAGGACTTCGAGCTGCCGGACGAGTTCAAGAAGTTCATGGGCTGACCGGCCACCGGCCGGACCGGTCCGCGGCCGACGGCCGCTCGCGCACGACGCCGGGGGCGCCCCTCACCAGGGGTCGCCCCCGGCGTCGTACACGCACATGCCTGTACGACTCTTCTGGCGTACCGTCCCGATATGACCAACCCTGCGCCGCCGCGGAAGTCTCCCGACCAGCCCTGGCGTACCGAGGGCACCCCCGAGGAACCGCCGAAACCGCCCTCCGGCGGGCGGCGGATGCGGGGCTGGTGGCGGCTGATCGTCGCCGCCCTGGTCGTGTTCCTGATCGCCAACCTCATCCTGTCCTTCCAGGACGAGGCGACCGAGCCGACGATCTCGTACACCGAGTTCAGCAAGCAGGTCGACACCGGCAACGTCAGCAAGATCTACGCCAAGGGCAACGCGATCCAGGGCGAGCTGAAGAAGGCCCAGGACAATCCGCAGGGCTCCGGCACCTACAAGAAGTTCAAGACGGAGCGGCCGACCTTCGCGGACGACAAGATCTGGGCGTCCCTGACCAAGCACGACGTCACGGTCACCGCGGAACCGGTCGTCCAGCACCGCAGCTTTCTCGCCAACCTGCTCATCTCGCTGGCGCCGATGGTGGTGCTGATCGCGGTGTGGGTGTTCATCGCCCGGCGGATGCGCGCGGGGCTCGGCGGCGCCGGCGGCATGCTGGGCCGCAAGGCGCCGCCCAAGCCGGTGGAGCTGGAGCCGGGGCAGCAGCGCACCACCTTCGCCGACGTGGCCGGTATCGACGAGGTCGAGGGGGAGCTCAACGACGTCGTCGACTTCCTGAAGAATCCCGACGCCTACCGCCGAATGGGTGCCAAGATGCCCCGCGGTGTGCTGCTGGCGGGGCCGCCGGGCACCGGCAAGACGCTGCTCGCGCGGGCCGTCGCCGGCGAGGCGGGGGTTCCGTTCTTCTCGGCGTCCGCCTCCGAGTTCATCGAGATGATCGTCGGCGTCGGCGCCTCCCGGGTGCGCGAGCTGTTCGCGGAGGCCCGCAAGGTCGCTCCGTCGATCATCTTCATCGACGAGATCGACACCATCGGACGGGCCCGCGGCGGCGGCGCGAGCGTCGGCGGACACGACGAGCGGGAGCAGACCCTCAACCAGATCCTGACCGAAATGGATGGGTTCTCCGGCTCCGAGGGCGTCATCGTCATCGCCGCCACCAACCGTGCGGACATCCTCGACCCGGCGCTCACCCGGCCCGGCCGCTTCGACCGCGTCGTGCAGGTCTCGCCCCCGGACCGCGGCGGGCGCGAGGCCATCCTGCGCATCCACACCCGCGAGATCCCGCTCGCCGGCGACGTCGACCTCGCCCAGGTCGCCAAGACCACCCCCGGCATGACCGGTGCGGAACTCGCCAACCTCGCCAACGAGGCGGCCCTGCTCGCCGTCAAGCGCGGCCGGCAGCGCGTCACCCACTCCGATCTCTCGGAAGCCCTGGAGAAGGTGCAGCTCGGCGCGGAACGCGCCCTCGTCATGCCGTACGAGGAGCGGCGGCGCACCGCCTACCACGAGAGCGGGCACGCGCTGCTCGGCATGCTGCAGCCGGGCGCCGACCCGGTCCGCAAGATCACCATCGTGCCGCGCGGCCGCGCCCTCGGCGTCACCCTGTCCACGCCGGACGCGGACAAGTACGCGTACACCGAGGAGTATCTGCGCGGCCGGATCATCGGCGCGCTCGGCGGCATGGCGGCCGAGCACGTCGTCTACGACGTGATCACCACCGGCTCCGAGAGCGACCTGGAACAGGTCACCAACATCGCCCGCGGGATGGTCTCGCGCTGGGGGATGAGCGAGCGCGTGGGCCGGCTCTCCGCGCTGCCGAACGACGCCCAGCAGGCGTACGGCCTGGCCGCCGCCCCGCAGACCCTCGACGCGATCGACGAGGAGATGCGCCGCGTCGTCGACGAGTGCTACGAGGAGGCGTGCCGCAAGCTGCGCGAGCACCGCGGGCAGCTGGACGCCCTCGCCGAGGCGCTGCTGGACCGCGAGACGCTGGAGGAGGCCGACGCCTACCGCATCGCGGGCATCGCCCGGCTGACCAAGGAGGAGGCGTAGCCGCGCCGGCCGCACGGGGCGCGGCAGGCCGGCGGTCTACGGCACGGTGGCTATGAGGTAGCGGAAGACGTTCGGCATCCACACCGTGCCGTCGGCGCGGCGGTGCGGGTGCAGCGCCTCGGCCAGCTCCTTGTCGACCTGCTCCTGGTCGGTGGCCTCGATCGCCGCGTCGAACAGCCCCGTCGACAGCAGCCCGCGCCGCGCGCTCGCCACGTCGGCGTACCCGAACGGGCAGGACACCCGCCCGGAGCCGTCGGGGCGCAGCCCGGCCCGCTGGGCGACCTCCTCCAGGTCGTCGCGCAGGGCGGGGCGCCAGCTGCCGGGGCTGCGCAGCGGATCGGCCAGCTTGCCCGCCACCCGCAGCACGGACGAGGTCGCGCACCGCTCCGGCGGGCCCCAGCCGGCCAGCACCACGGGTGTGCCGCGCTCGGCGACCGGTACCGCCCCGGCGAGCAGCTCGGCGAGTCCCTCGGAGTCGCCGGCCAGGCATCCGATGGGCTCGAACGCCGTCACCAGGTTGTACGCCGCGGCCGCCCGCTCCGGGGTGCGGCGCACCAGCCGCGCACCGCCCCGCGCGTGGCTCTCGGGAGCCGCCGGCTGGAGCCGCTCGCGGGCGAGGGCCAGCCGTTCCGGCGAGTGGCACTCGACGCCGGTGACCTCCGCGCCGCGCACCGCCGCCATCAGCAGGGCCAGGCCGGAGCCGCAGCCCAGGCCCAGCAGGCGGGTGCCGGACCCCACTTCCAGTCGCTCGTAGACGGCCTCGTAGAGCGGGACCAGCATCCGCTCCTGGATCTCCGACCAGTCACGCGCGCGTGCACCCTGGTCCACGCGAGGGGCCGAGCCCGCCTGGGGGAGGTGCTGCCGCACGAGCGTAGGTGTCATAGGTACGCGCCCCAATCCGCCGAGTGAAAAGCCGTGTGCCCGTATCGCCTGGAGGTGCCCGGTTGTGCGTGGCCCCCGTGCAGTGCGTTCGCACTGACCCCCGTATGCCAGGAAACTCCGGCCTCGGCGGTGCGTCCAGTGGAAAGCGACCGGGGATTGAGAGTTGGCTGCCAGGGTGGCGGAATTTCATCTGCGCGCAACACGCCGTGGAGATGCCCCGCGGCCGGCCGCGGGGGTGGTGCCGGGCACGCGGGAGACACCGGGTAACGTCACGGTCGTCGTGGGCGCTGAGCGAGGTGGGGCCCGCTCGCCCCGCGTGTGACCGAAAGGTCTCTTGCGCGGTCGCGGACCCCGTGTGGTCCGCCGCGTCGACACGATCTACGCGCCGGGACGTACGTACGCCTACGTCGGGCTACGCACCAGCTTGGTACGAGCTGAGTGACATCTCCGCAGATCAGCGCACCCGTCCTCGTCAGGACGCATCAGCGGCAACTGACGGGTACGTGCAAATTATTTGGGATGCCCCGGAATCGGAACACAGCGGCACCCCGGCTCGTTGTCATTACGTGAGCACGACACAGACACCACCTGTTCTCGCCGCGGAGCTGGCGCAGGCGTGGGCCGACATTCAGCGGCACCACCCCGAGCTGCCGGACCTCGCCGCGCCGGAGTCCCTGATCGGAGAGTCGTCGTCCGCGTGCGGGCACGAGCTCTCCTTCGAGCGGCTGCTGCACGAGGCAGTCCATGGCATCGCCGCCGCGCGCGGCGTGCGTGACACGTCCCGGGCCGGCCGCTACCACAACCGCAGATTCCTCGCGATCGCCGAGGAGCTGGGCCTCGACCACCCCGACGAGCCGCACCCGAGCAGCGGCTTCTCCCTGGTCACGCTCAGCCCCGAGGCCAAGCGGCGCTACCGGCCGACCATCGAGCGCCTCCAGCGGGCCCTCAAGGCCCACTCGGCGGCGACCTCCTCCGACACCTCCCGCACCTTCCGGGGCCCGGCCGCACGGCACGGCTCCTCGGGCGGCGGCGTGCGCGTCAAGGCGGTGTGCGACTGCGGCCGCAACGTCCGCGTCGTCCCGTCGGTCCTGGCCCAGGCGCCGATCGTCTGCGGCGGCTGCGGCAAGCCGTTCCGCATCCCTGAGGTGGTCGGCGCGGCCTGACCCCGGCCGCACACACCGGCATCTCGTGGCTGCCGGAGCGGTCGACCGGGGTGGGGTGCCGCTGCGCGACGGACCGTCGCCGCGGCTGCGGACCAGGTCGTGCCTCCCCAGGGCCACCCAGGGCCTCACGGGCCCGGCAGGGACCGAGGGGCGGCACGGCGGCGCAGCGGCACCTTCGCGCACCGGCGTGCGCGTCCGACGGCGCGACGCCCGGTGCTTCTCAAGCGTGCCCACGTCAAGTCACCCTCGGCCCGGAGCGCCCTGCCGCGTATGGCACAATGGCTAGCTGTACTCGACAGCCGCACAGGACCCCTCTCTCCTCCGGCTGACGCGTCCATCGGGCACTCGGGTACCGCAACCCCACGCGGCATTTCCGCCGTGCCCAACCACGTCAATTCCAGGAGAACCCACTCCCGTGGCAGTCAAGATCAAGCTGAAGCGTCTGGGCAAGATCCGTTCGCCTCACTACCGCATCGTCGTTGCCGACTCCCGTACCCGCCGTGACGGCCGGGCCATCGAGGAGATCGGCAAGTACCACCCGACCTACCACCCGTCGGTCATCGAGGTGGACGCCGAGCGCGTGGCGTACTGGCTCTCCGTCGGCGCCCAGCCGACCGAGCCCGTGCTCGCCATCCTGAAGAAGACCGGCGACTGGCAGAAGTTCAAGGGCGAGCCCGCCCCGGCGCCGCTGCTGCAGCCGGAGCCCAAGGCCGCGCGCCCGTCGTTCGAGGCCCTCGCCGGCGACGACGACAGCAAGGGTGAGGCGATCACCCAGAAGAAGAAGGCTGAGAAGAAGGACGAGGCCGCTGCCGAGTCCGAGTCGACCGAGGCCTGAGCATGCTCGAGGAGGCTCTCGAGCACCTCGTGAAGGGCATCGTCGACAACCCTGACGATGTGCAGGTGGCCTCGCGCAACCTGCGCCGTGGACGTGTGCTCGAGGTCCGGGTCCACCCGGACGACCTCGGCAAGGTCATCGGCCGCAACGGCCGTACCGCACGCGCTCTGCGCACCGTCGTGGGCGCCATCGGCGGCCGCGGTGTCCGCGTCGACCTCGTCGACGTGGACCACGTCCGCTGACGCTTCGCAGCACCGGCTCGGGCCGGGGAAGGCCACAGGGCCGTCCCCGGCCCGCAGTCGTATGACAGGAGAAGGAACACGTGCAGTTGGTAGTCGCACGGATCGGCCGTGCCCACGGGATCAAGGGCGAGGTCACCGTCGAGGTACGGACCGACGAACCGGAACTGAGGCTCGCGCCCGGCGCCGTGCTCGCCACGGACCCCGCCTCCGCCGGCCCGCTGACCATCGAGACGGGCCGCGTCCACAGCGGCCGGCTCCTGCTGCGGTTCGAGGGCGTGTCCGACCGCACCGCCGCCGAGGCCCTGCGCAACACCCTCCTGATCGCCGACGTCGACCCGGACGAGCTGCCCGAGGAGGAGGACGAGTACTACGACCACCAGCTGATCGACCTGGACGTGGTCACCGAGGACGGCACCGAGGTCGGCCGGATCACCGAGATCTCGCACCTGCCCTCCCAGGACCTGTTCATCGTCGAGCGGCCCGACGGCAGCGAGGTGATGATCCCCTTCGTGGGCGAGATCGTCACCGAGATCGACCTCGCCGAGCAGAAGGCCGTCATCGCGCCCCCGCCCGGCCTCATCGACGACCGCGCCGTGATCGCCTCCGCCCGGGACGCGGACGAGGAGTCCGCGCAGACGCCCGCCGAGCCGGGGGACGCCGGCGCATGAGGCTCGACGTCGTCACGATCTTCCCCGAGTACCTCGACCCGCTGAACGTCTCCCTGGTCGGCAAGGCACGCGCGCGTGGACAGCTGAACGTGCACGTCCACGACCTGCGGGAGTGGACCTACGACCGGCACAACACCGTCGACGACACCCCGTACGGCGGCGGCCCCGGCATGGTCATGAAGACCGACCCCTGGGGCGAGGCGCTCGACTCCGTCCTCGCCGACGGCTACGAGACCGGCGCCGGTGAGCCCGCGCTCATCGTGCCCACGCCCAGCGGCCGGCCCTTCACCCAGGAACTCGCCGTGGAGCTCTCCGAGCGCCCCTGGCTGATCTTCACCCCGGCCCGCTACGAGGGCATCGACCGCCGCGTCGTCGACGAGTACGCCACCCGCATGCCCGTCCACGAGGTGTCCATCGGCGACTACGTCCTCGCCGGCGGGGAGGCGGCCGTCCTCGTCATCACCGAGGCCGTGGCCCGGCTGCTGCCCGGCGTCCTCGGCAACGCCGAGTCCCACCGCGACGACTCCTTCGCCCCCGGCGCCATGGCCGGCCTGCTGGAAGGCCCCGTCTACACCAAGCCGCCCGCCTGGCGCGGCCGGGAGATCCCCGACGTGCTGCTCAGCGGCCACCACGGCAGGATCGCCCGCTGGCGCCGCGACGAGGCCCTGCGGCGGACCACCCTGAACCGGCCCGACCTCATCGAGCGCTGCGACCCCCAGGCCTTCGACAAGAAGGACCGCGAGATGCTCTCCATCCTGGGCTGGGAACCCGACCCGGCCGGTGAGCCCTACGGCCGATTTTGGCGCCGGGCGAAGGACATGGAAGAATAGGCCGCTGCTGTCCGCCCGTCCGGCTCGCGCCCCTGCCACAGGGGGAGACGACGCGGGCTCCGACCGGGCAGCGTTCCCCTGGAAGATCTAGATTCCGTTGATGACCTGTGGCATCAGCGAAGAAAGCAGACGAAATGTCGCACCTGCTCGACTCCGTCGACGCCGCGTCGCTGCGCAGCGACGTCCCGGCCTTCCGCCCGGGTGACACCGTCAACGTCCACGTGCGCGTCATCGAGGGCAACCGCTCCCGTGTGCAGCAGTTCAAGGGCGTGGTGATCCGTCGCCAGGGTTCCGGCGTGCGCGAGACCTTCACGGTCCGCAAGGTCTCCTTCTCCGTCGGCGTCGAGCGCACCTTCCCGGTGCACACCCCGATCGTGGAGAAGATCGAGCTCGTCACCCGCGGTGACGTGCGTCGCGCCAAGCTGTACTACCTGCGCGAGCTGCGCGGCAAGGCGGCGAAGATCAAGGAGAAGCGCGAGAGCTGAGCGCTTTCCCGGGGTCACAGCGGGGCCGGATAGCATTCCGCCCCGATGGACACCGAAGCACAGCCCACGGAGCGCGACCGCTCCTCCCCACCCGCGACGCCGGGTGCGGAGGGACGGTCGCGTTTCGCGTTGGCGAGCCGGATCGCCGAGTGGCTCCCCGGCGGCCGCCTCACCCTGACCCTGCTGATCTGCCTGGTCTTCCTGCTGCTCCTCAACGTCTTCGTGGTGCGGCCCTTCCAGATTCCTTCCGGTTCCATGGAATCGGGATTGAGGATCGGGGACAGGGTTCTCGTAAATGAGTTGGCGTACCGTTTCGGAGCCGAGCCGCGCCGTGGCGACATCGTCGTCTTCGACGGCAGCGGCTCCTTCGGGGACGGTGACTACATCAAGCGCGTTGTCGGTGTGGGGGGAGACCACGTGGTCTGCTGCGACCAGCAGGGGAGGATCCGGGTGAACGGCCGGTCGGTCGACGAGTCCGCCTTCCTGTACCCCGGGGACAGCCCCTCCACCGTGTCCTTCGACGTCGTGGTGCCCGACGGCCGGCTGTTCGTCCTCGGCGACCACCGCGGCGACTCCAGCGACTCACGCGACCACCTCGGCTCGCCCGGCGGCGGCATGGTGCCGGTCGGCGACGTCATCGGCCGCGCCGACTGGATCGTATGGCCGCTCGGGCACGCCACCCGCCTGCACCGCCCGGACGCCTACGCGCGCGTGCCGCGGGCGGCGGCCCCGGGGCAGGGCACGCCGGCCGCGCCGGTCCCGTCCGCAACCGCGGAGGGCGCACATGGGTAATCGCGGCAAGCCGCGCGGTGCCTCCGTCGGCGGCGCGGACGATCCCCTGCCCACCGGGACCCGGCGGACCTCGGCTCCCTCCGGTGGCGGCCGTACCCGTGCCGAGCGGCGCAGGCTCCAGCGCAAGGTCAAACGCAAACGCCGGCGCAGCGCCGTGAAGGAGATCCCGCTCCTGGTGGGGGTCGCGGTGCTGATCGCGCTGGTGCTGAAGACGTTCCTGGTCCAGGCGTTCGTGATCCCGTCCGGGTCCATGGAACAGACGATCCGCATCGGCGACCGGGTCCTGGTCGACAAGTTCACCCCGTGGTTCGGGTCACACCCGGAACGCGGGGACGTCGTGGTGTTCAAGGACCCCGGCGGCTGGCTGCAGGACGAGCAGACCACGGTCAAGAAGGACGACCCGGTCGTGGTCAAGCAGGTCAAGGAAGCGCTGACGTTCATCGGCCTGCTGCCGTCGGACAACGAGAAGGACCTCATCAAACGCGTCGTCGGCGTCGGCGGGGACCACGTCAAGTGCTGTGACGCGGGCGGGCACATCACCGTCAACGGCGCTCCCCTGAACGAGGACTATCTGAACCCCGGCGACGTGCCCTCGCAGACACCCTTCGACGTGACCGTTCCGCGGGGCCGGCTGTGGGTGATGGGCGACCACCGCTCCAACTCCGCGGACTCCCGCTCGCACCAGGACACCGACTACGGGGGTACGGTCTCCGAGGACGAGGTGGTCGGACGGGCCATGGTCATCGCCTGGCCACTCGGCCACTGGAGCACCCTGAAGGAACCGCCGGCGTTCGCGTCCGTACCCGGCGCGGCGGCGTCCGGGTCGGCCACGGCCGCCGTGCCGTCGCATAGGGTTGCACCCGGTGATCCGGTGGATCCCAAGGAAATGTCCCAGCTCCCGACCCCTGCGGAACTCCCGCTCGTTATGGGAGTGGTGGGCCTGCGTCGCGCGCGGGGCAGGCAGCGACACGGAGTAAGGAGTTGGCGTGGGGGATGTGGCGGTTGGCGCTCGGTCCGGACACGACGGCGAGGAACACCGCGGACGCCCCGTGCAGTCCGCGGCCTCGACCGCGGACGGCGCCGTGACTTCGGGGACCTCAGGGAGTGACTCCGCGGTGATGGACGACGGCGAGGCCGGACGGACGGACCGGACGGCGGCAGGGGCCGCGGGGCCGAAGAAGCCGCGCTCCTTCTGGAAGGAGCTGCCGATCCTCGTCGGGATCGCGCTCGTCCTGGCCCTGCTGATCAAGACGTTCCTGGTGCAGGCGTTCTCCATCCCGTCGGCGTCGATGCAGAACACGCTGCAGGAGGGCGACCGGGTCCTCGTCGACAAGCTCACCCCGTGGTTCGGCTCCGAACCCGAGCGGGGCGAGGTCGTCGTCTTCCACGACCCGGACAACTGGCTGGCCGGCGAGCCGACCGTCAACCCCAACGCCGTGCAGAAGGTCCTCAGCTGGATCGGCCTGATGCCGTCGGCGGAGGAGAAGGACCTGATCAAGCGGGTCATCGGGGTCGGCGGCGACACCATCGAGTGCAACGGCACCGGGCCGCTGAAGGTCAACGGCCATGCCCTCGACGAGCGGGACTACGTGTACGCCGGGAACACGCCGTGCTCCGACGACGACACCGGCGGGCGCTTCAAGGTCACGGTGCCCAAGGGCTACATCTGGGTCATGGGCGACCACCGGCAGGACTCCAAGGACTCGCGCTACAACCAGAACGACAGGCACCACGGCATGGTGCCGGTGAAGGACGTCGTGGGCCGCGCGATCGTCAAGGCCTGGCCGATCAACCGGTGGGGCACGCTGCCGGTGCCGGACACCTTCGACCAGCCCGGGCTGGACTCGCCCGCCTCCGCCGCCTCCTCCGCTCCGGCGTCGCCGACGGTGGCCGTCGCCCCGGCCGTGCCGGACGTGGTGGCGCTGGCGGGGGTCGTGCCGGTGGCCGTGTGGCGGCTGCGGGTGCGGCGCCGCCGCTGACCTTCGGCCGAAACGGTGTGAGGGAGCGTCCACAGGAGTGGGCGCTCCCTTTTCGTCGCTCCGATTTCGTTGCTCCGTTTTCGTTGCTCCCTTTTCGTCCCCGCGTGGGCCGGTCGGTGAGCCCCGGCGGGGTCCGGGGCGGAGCGCAAGGGTGGGATTGGGGCCTACCCCCGGGTAGGGTGCGGGGCCATGGGTGAGCGCATACGTACGGAAGGCGGTGGCAGCAGCGTGGGGCAACGGCTCTCCGGCATCGCCGTCGCACTGGGCCTGGTGCTGTTCCTCGGCGGTTTCGCCTGGGGCGCCGTCGTCTACCGGCCGTACACCGTGCCGACCCCCTCGATGACGCCGACGATCGACGTCGGCGACCGCGTGCTGGCCCAGCGGGTCGACGGCAGCGAGGTGCGCCGCGGCGACGTGGTCGTGTTCACCGACAAGACCTGGGTGCAGAACGCCCCCGTGGTCAAGCGCGTCGTCGCCGTCGGCGGCGACACCGTCGCCTGCTGCAAGGACGGCAAGCTGACCGTCAACGGCAAGGAGATCGACGAGCCGTACCTGGCCCAGGGCAGCCCCGCCGAGATCACGAACTTTCCCGAGGTGACCGTCCCCAAGGGCCGGCTGTTCCTGCTCGGCGACGAACGCCAGGGCTCCCTGGACTCCACCGCGCACCTCACCGACGCGGCCCGCGGCACGGTCGACGTCAGCGCCGTGACCGCGCGGGTCGACGCCGTCGTCTGGCCCATGAAGGGGATGCTGGAGCGTCCCACGGGCTTCGAGGCGCTCGGTGCGCTGTCGCAGCCCGGGCCCCTGCGCACCGTCGTCGGGCTGATCGTCGCCGGCGCGGTGCTGGTGTTCGCGGGCGGCGCTTACGGGCCGATCGCCAAGCGGGCGGCGGGCCGCTCGCGCGCCGGAGCACGGACGGAGCCCGCGGGTGTCCGCTGAGACGGTGGAGGGCGGCCTGCGCAAGGTGGCGCGGGTGGTGCTGCTCGACCCCGCGGACCGCATCCTGCTGCTGCACGGCCACGAGCCGGGCGATCCGGCCGACGACTGGTGGTTCACGCCCGGCGGCGGTCTGGAGGGCGACGAGACCCGTGAAGAGGCCGCGCTGAGGGAACTCGCCGAGGAGACGGGCATCACCGAGGTCGACCTGGGCCCGGTGCTGTGGCGGCGGACGTGCTCGTTCCCGTTCGCGGGCCGCCGCTGGGACCAGGACGAGTGGTACTACCTGGCCCGTACGACGACGACGGCGATCCGGGCCGCGGCGCTCACCGAGCTGGAACGGCGCAGCGTCGCGGGAGCGAGGTGGTGGTCCTGTGCGGAACTGACCGGGACACGTGAGACGGTGTATCCGACCAGACTCGCCGAACTGCTGCGCACTCTGCTCGAAGAAGGTCCCCCGGGCCGACCCGTGACCCTGGAGACGGAAATCGTCTAGGGGCGCGCGGGACTGGCGCACAATGGTGGGATCGCACGGCTGAAGGGGAACATGCCATGAGCGCCGAGGACCTCGAGAAGTACGAGACCGAGATGGAGCTCAAGCTCTACCGGGAGTACCGCGATGTCGTCGGTCTGTTCAAATACGTGATCGAGACCGAGCGGCGCTTCTACCTGACCAACGACTACGAGATGCAGGTGCACTCGGTCCAGGGTGAGGTGTTCTTCGAGGTGAGCATGGCGGATGCATGGGTCTGGGACATGTACCGGCCGGCCCGCTTCGTCAAGCAGGTCCGCGTCCTCACATTCAAGGACGTGAACATCGAGGAGCTGAACAAGAGCGACCTGGAGCTGCCGGGCGGCTGATCCCGCCCGCCGGAGTCCGTCCCCGCACGGGGCCGCCGAAGTCCGTCACCCACACGGGTGGCGGACTTTTCCACATCCGGGCGGCCGTCCACCAAGATCCACTTCTTGGGCGCGGCTGCGTGATCGTGGGCGCCGGAGGTGGTGCCGACATGAACGCACGCAGTGCCCTCGGCAAGTACGGAGAGACCCTGGCCGCACGCCGGCTGGCCGAAGCCGGACTCGCGGTCCTGGAACGCAACTGGCGGGCCGGACGGTCCGGAGAGATCGACATCGTGGCCCGGGACGGTGACGTCCTGGTCGTCTGCGAGGTGAAGACCCGCAGGGACGGCTCCTTCGAGCATCCGATGGCCGCCGTCACCCCCGAGAAGGCCGAGCGGCTGCGGGCGCTGGCCGAGCGGTGGATCCAGACGCACGGCGGGGCGCCACCGGGCGGCGTCCGCATCGACCTCGTCGGCGTGGTCCTGCCGCGCCGCGGCGCGCCGCTCGTCGAGCATGTGCGGGGGGTGGCCTGACATGGGCTTCGCGCGGACGTGTTCCGTGGCCCTGGTCGGCGTGGAGGGCGTGGTCGTGGAGGTCCAGGCCGACCTCGAACCGGGCGTCGCCGCGTTCACCCTGGTCGGCCTGCCGGACAAGAGCCTGACCGAGAGCCGTGACCGGGTCCGGGCGGCGGTGGTGAACTCGGGCGCCGAGTGGCCGCAGAAGAAACTCACCGTCGGGCTCTCGCCCGCCTCGGTGCCCAAGGCCGGCAGCGGGTTCGACCTGGCCGTGGCCTGCGCGGTGCTGGGCGCGGCCGAGCGCATCGATCCCCGGGTGCTCGCGGACATCGTGATGATCGGCGAGCTGGGGCTGGACGGGCGGGTGCGGCCCGTGCGCGGCATCCTGCCGGCCGTCCTCGCCGCCGCCGACGCGGGCTACGAGCAGGTGGTCGTGCCGGAGTGCGCGGCCGCCGAGGCCTCGCTGGTGCCGGGCGTCTCGGTGCTCGGGGTGCGCAGCCTGCGGCAGCTGATCGCCGTCCTGACCGACGAGCCCGTCCCCGAGGAGGAACCCGACGAGCCGGGCCGCCCCGACCCGCTGCTGGCCGGACTGCGCGTGCCCGGCACCGGTGCGGCCACCGGCATGCACAGCACGGGCGCCGCCCAGCAGGACCCCGGGCACGACCTGGCCGACGTCGTCGGTCAGATCTCGGCGCGCACGGCGGTGGAGGTGGCCGCGGCCGGCGGGCACCACCTCTTCCTGGAGGGACCGCCGGGCGCGGGCAAGACGATGCTCGCCGAGCGGCTGCCGGCCGTGCTGCCGCCGCTCACCAGGGAGGAGTCCCTGGAGGTCACTGCCGTGCACTCGGTGGCCGGGCTGCTGCCGCCGGGCAAGCCGCTGATCGACGTCCCGCCCTACTGCGCCCCGCACCACTCGGCCACCATGCAGTCCCTTGTCGGCGGCGGCCCCCACATCGCGCGCCCCGGCGCGGTCTCCCTGGCTCACCGAGGCGTGTTGTTCCTGGACGAGACGCCGGAGTTCACCAGCCACGCGCTCGACGCCCTGCGGCAGCCCCTGGAGTCCGGGCACGTCGTGATCGCGCGCAGCGCCGGCGTGGTGCGCTTCCCGGCGAAGTTCCTGATGGTGCTCGCGGCCAACCCCTGCCCCTGCGGCCGCTTCTCGCTCAAGGACAGCCTGTGCGACTGCCCGCCCTCGGCGATCCGCCGCTACCAGGCCAGGATCTCCGGACCGCTGCTCGACCGGGTCGACCTGCGCGTGGAGGTGGACGCGGTGGGCCGGGCGGAACTCGCCCGGCGCGGCCCCGGCGGCGAGTCGACGGCGACGGTCGCCGCCCGCGTCCGGGCGGCCCGTGAGCGCGCCGCGGCCCGGCTGGCGGGCACCCCCTGGCGTACCAACAGCGAGGTCCCCGGCCGGGAGCTGCGCACCCGCTGGCACGCCGCCTCCGGCGCCATGGACGAGGCCGAGCGGAGCCTGGAGCGCGGGGTCCTCACCGCCCGAGGCCTCGACCGGGTCCTGCGGGTCGCCTGGACCGTCGCCGACCTCGTGGGCCACGACCGGCCCGACGCCGCCGACGTCGCCCTGGCCCTGCAGCTGCGCACGGGCGTCCCGCGCGGTGTCCCCATGGCCATCGGAGCGCTCGCATGACCGGCGCCCCGGCAGCGGCCGGGGAACTGCTCGGCCGGGTCTTCCTCACCCGGGTCGTCGAGCCCGGGGACGAGGCCGGCGGGCGGTGGGTGCGGGAACTGGGCGTGCGGGAGGTCGTCCGGCGGCTGCGGGCCGGCGGGCCCGCCCTGCCGGGCGTGAGCGCGCGGCGGTGGGCCGGCCTGCTGGCGCGGGCCGCGCGGGCCGAGCCCGAGGCGGACCTGGCCGCCGCGCGGGCCGCCGGTGTGCGGTTCGTGGCGCCCGGGAGCCCCGAGTGGCCCGGCCAGCTCGACGACCTCGGTGACGCCCGCCCGCTGGGGCTGTGGGTGCGCGGCGGGCCCAGCCTGCGGATGTGGGCGCTGCGGTCCGTCGCGGTCGTCGGGGCCCGCGCCTGCACCGAGTACGGCGCCCACATGGCGGCCACCCTCGCCGCCGGCCTCGCCGAGCGCGGCTGGGTCGTCGTCTCCGGCGGCGCCTACGGCATCGACGGCGCCGCCCACCGCGGCGCCCTCGGCGCGGGCGGCGCCACCGTCGCCGTGCTGGCCTGCGGCGTCGACCGGCCCTACCCGCGCGGGCACGCCGGGCTGATCGGCCGGATCGCGGAGCAGGGGCTGGTCGTCGGGGAGCTGCCGCCCGGGGACCACCCGACGCCGAGCCGGTTCATCCTGCGCAACCGGGTCATCGCCGCCCTCACCCGGGGCAGCGTCGTGGTGGAGGCGGCCCACCGCAGCGGCTCCCTGGTCACCGCGCGGGCCGCGCAGCGCCTCGGCCGTCACACGATAGGAGTACCCGGACCGGCCACCAGCGGCCTGTCCGCCGGGGTGCACGAACTGCTGCGCGGCGGCGCCACCCTGGTCACCGACGCCGCCGAAGTCGTCGAACTGGTCGGCGACATCGGCGAACTGGCCCCGGAGCGGCGCGGACCGGTCCTCCCGCGCGACCTGCTGCCCGCCGGCGCCCGCCGGGTCCTGGCCGCGCTGCCCGGACGGCGCGCCGCGCCCGTCGCCGAGATCGCGCGTGACGCGCAGACCACCCGGGACGACGCGATCGCGAGACTGTACGAACTGAGAGCACTCGGTTACGTCGAACGACACGGCGACGACTGGAAGTTGACACGCCAGGCCGTGCTGGCGGCCAGAAGCGGTCGCGGGCCGGGCTGACGGCAGACGTTCGCCCGTCCGGGGGAAGCGTGAAGCCCAGGAAAACGGCGGCGAGTTGGCGCCCCGCGGCGCGTGCGCGCGGTGTGGGCCGCCCTCCGCGGGGGCGTCCAGCGGAACGTATCTGCGGATCCGCGAGCACCCCTTGTTCGCACACCGCGATCTCTCAGTCACGCTACGCTCACGAGGATCGGCGACGACATCCCACCTTTCACGCGTACGGCACAGCAGAACGGCACAAGGCGACGAATGCCCCAGCACACTTCCGGGTCCGACCGGGCGGCGATCCCCTCAGCCGCCCGTGACGGTGGCAGCGTGCGGCCGCCCGCTCCCTCGACGCTCGACGAGCTCTGGCGGTCGTACAAGGCGACGGGAGACGAACGGCTGCGGGAGCAGCTGATCCTGCACTACTCGCCGCTGGTGAAGTACGTGGCCGGCCGGGTGAGCGTGGGGCTGCCCCCGAACGTGGAGCAGGCCGACTTCGTCTCCTCCGGGGTGTTCGGGCTGATCGACGCGATCGAGAAGTTCGACATCGACCGGGAGATCAAGTTCGAGACGTACGCGATCACCCGGATCCGCGGCGCCATGATCGACGAGCTGCGGGCGCTGGACTGGATCCCGCGCTCGGTCCGGCAGAAGGCGCGCAACGTCGAGCGCGCCTACGCCACGCTGGAGGCGCGGCTGCGGCGCACCCCGAGCGAGCAGGAGGTCGCCGCCGAGCTGGGCATCCCGGTGGAGGAACTGCACGCGGTCTTCAGCCAGTTGTCGCTGGCCAACGTGGTGGCGCTGGAGGAGCTGCTGCACGTCGGCGGCGAGAGCGGCGACCGGCTGAGCCTGATGGACACGCTGGAGGACACCGCCGCCGACAACCCGGTGGAGGTCGCCGAGGACCGGGAGCTGCGACGGTTCCTCGCCCGGGCGATCAACACGCTGCCCGAGCGGGAGAAGACCGTGGTCACGCTGTACTACTACGAGGGCCTCACCCTCGCCGAGATCGGCAACGTGCTCGGCGTCACCGAGAGCCGGGTCAGCCAGATCCACACCAAGTCGGTGCTGCAGCTGCGGGCGAAGCTGGCCAGTTTCGGGCGCTGAGGTGCCGGCGGGCGGCGAGGGCCGGCCCGGGCCGGCCCGGGCGGGCGCGGCGGGCCGTGAACGGTGAGTGACTCCCGTCCCGGGTGGTGCGTCCGTACAGTGGTTGACGTGCCAAGGATTCGAGCGGCCTCCGTGGCCGAGCACCGGTCGATGCAGCGGGCCGCCCTGCTGGACGCGGCCCGTTCCCTGCTGTCCGAGGGCGGCACCGAAGCGCTGACGTTCCCGGCCCTCGCCGAGCGGACGGGCCTCGCGCGGTCGTCCGTCTACGAGTACTTCCGGTCGCGGGCGGCCGTCGTCGAGGAGCTGTGCGCGGTCGACTTCCCCGTGTGGGCGGCGGAGGTCGAGGCGGCGATGGCCGCGGCGGACGGGCCCGGGGCCAGGGTCGAGGCGTATGTGCGAAGCCAGCTGGAGCTGGTGGGGGACCGGCGGCACCGGGCCGTGGTCGCCATCTCCGCGAGCGAGCTGGACGCCGGTGCGCGGGAGAAGATCCGGGCGGCGCACGGCGGCCTCGTCGCGATGATCGTCGAGGCGCTGCGGGAACTGGGGCACGCCGAGCCCCGGCTCGCGGCCATGCTGGTGCAGGGCGTCGTGGACGCGGCGGTGCGCCGGCTGGAGCTCGGCGCGGCGGAGGAACCCGCGGTGATCGCCGAGGCAGCGGTCGCGATGGTGCTGCGGGGCGTATCGGGCTGACCGCCCACGTCGCGGGTGCCCGGGGCGGACCGCCGCGCCCCGCGCCCCCGCGTCCCGGATGTCCGGGCGGACCGCCCGTCAGGCGCGACCAAGGGGGCGCGGCTGCGAGCGCCAGCCCGCCCGCCCCTACGGCGGCAGCGGGACTCCCCGTACCGGCAGCAGTCGTGAGAGCCCCCCGTTGCGCAGGCGTGGCGGGAGCAGCTGCAGTGGGTCCAGGTAGGTGCCGGCTCTGCGCAGGCCCCAGTGCAGGCAGGGGAACGTGGTGCAGTGGGAGCCCGTCGGTTCCACCGTGCCGATCACGGCCCCCGCCGGGACCTGGTCGCCCGCCCGCACCGACGCCCGTACGGGCTCGTAGGTGGTGCGCAACGGGGGCGTGCCCGTGCCCCGCAGTTCCACCGACACCACCCCCTTGCCCGCCACCCGCCCCGCGAACGACACCCGGCCCGCCGCCACCGTGCGCACAGGTGTACCCGGGGCGGCCGCCAGGTCGACCCCGCGATGCCCCGGACCGTACGGGGAGGCGGGAGGCGACCACCCGCGCAGGACGCGCGGGCGCACCCCGACCGGCCAGACCGTCGCCACCGCCGGCACCGCCGCCCCCGGGCCGGGCGGCCCCGGCGCCGGCCCCCGCGCCCACGCCAGCGGCGCCAGGCCCCCCGTCGCGAGCCCCAGCAGCACCACCCACATCACCCGTGCGTATCGCTGTGTCCCCATGGGTCAGACGGTCCCGCATCCCGCCCGCCGCGGCCGGAAGCTGTGGACCACTCCCTGGTTGTGGACAGCGGCGTCACCCGGGGCCCCGCCGGTCCCGTACACTTCTTCTGGCGATCCGGGCCACCGGGTCGACTTCGCACGCCCCGGTACGGCCACCGGAAACGGTCCGTATCAGCGCCCCTCGGTCCTTCGTGGCACGGCGCACCGCGGGCGTCAGGCGCGACCGCCGTCCGGCGGACGCGGCACAACCGAGAAACTCAAGGAGATACGGCCATGGCCGTCGTCACGATGCGGGAGCTGCTGGAGAGCGGCGTCCACTTCGGTCACCAGACCCGTCGCTGGAACCCGAAGATGAAGCGCTTCATCTTCACCGAGCGCAACGGCATCTACATCATCGACCTGCTCCAGTCGCTGTCGTACATCGACCGCGCCTACGAGTTCGTCAAGGAGACCGTCGCCCACGGCGGCACGGTCATGTTCGTCGGCACGAAGAAGCAGGCGCAGGAGGCCATCGCCGAGCAGGCCACCCGCGTCGGCATGCCCTACGTCAACCAGCGCTGGCTGGGCGGCATGCTCACCAACTTCTCGACGGTCTACAAGCGCCTGCAGCGCCTGAAGGAGCTCGAGCAGATCGACTTCGAGGACGTCGCGTCCTCCGGTCTGACCAAGAAGGAGCTCCTGGTCCTCTCCCGCGAGAAGGCCAAGCTGGAGAAGACCCTCGGCGGTATCCGCGAGATGCAGAAGGTGCCCAGCGCCGTCTGGATCGTGGACACCAAGAAGGAGCACATCGCCGTCGGTGAGGCCCGGAAGCTGAACATCCCGGTCGTCGCGATCCTCGACACCAACTGCGACCCCGACGAGGTCGACTACAAGATCCCGGGCAACGACGACGCGATCCGCTCCGTCACCCTGCTCACCCGCGTGATCGCCGACGCCGTGGCCGAGGGCCTCATCGCCCGCTCCGGCGGTGGCGAGGGCAAGGGCGAGAAGGCCGAGGGCGAGCCGCTCGCCGAGTGGGAGCGCGACCTGCTCGAGGGTGAGAAGAAGGCCGACGAGGCCCCCGCCGCCGAGGCTCCGGCCGCCGAGGCTCCGGCTGCCGAGGCCCCCGCCGCCGAGGCCGCTCCGGCCGCCGAGGGCGAGAAGGCCGCCGAGGGCGAGCAGGCCTGACCCGCCGGCGTCAGCGTTGACGGCGGGAGCGGTACGCCATCCCACGCCCCCGGGCGCGGTGTGAAGTCCGCTCCCGCCGTTCACCCGTAGGTCAGCGGCAGGACAGCGGCCTCCGCCTGTATGGAGGCCGTACCCCGCAGATCTTCGATCCTCCAGACTTCGAGAAAGACTCACAGACTCATGGCGAACTACACCGCCGCCGACGTCAAGAAGCTCCGCGAGCTCACGGGCGCCGGCATGATGGACTGCAAGAAGGCGCTGGACGAGGCCGAGGGCAACGTCGAGAAGGCCGTCGAGGCGCTCCGCATCAAGGGCCAGAAGGGCGTCGCCAAGCGCGAGGGCCGCTCCGCCGAGAACGGCGCCGTGGTCTCGATCATCGCCGACGACAACTCCTCCGGTGTCCTGGTCGAGCTGAAGTGCGAGACGGACTTCGTCGCCAAGGGTGACAAGTTCCAGGCCGTCGCCAACACGATCGCCGAGCACGTCGCCAAGACCTCCCCGGCCGACATCGAGGCCCTGCTCGCCTCCGAGATCGAGCCCGGCAAGACCGTCCAGGCGTTCGTGGACGAGGCCAACGCCAACCTCGGCGAGAAGATCGTCCTGGACCGCTTCGCGCAGTTCTCCGACGGCTTCGTGCTTGCCTACATGCACCGCACCATGCCCGACCTGCCCCCGCAGATCGGTGTCCTCGTCGAGCTGGACAAGCCGAACGCCGAGGTCGCCAAGGGCATCGCGCAGCACATCGCCGCCTTCGCGCCGAAGTACCTCTCCAAGGACGAGGTCCCGGCCGACGTCGTCGAGTCCGAGCGCCGCATCGCCGAGGAGACCACCCGCGCCGAGGGCAAGCCCGAGGCCGCGATCGCCAAGATCGTCGAGGGTCGCCTCAACGGCTTCTTCAAGGACGCCACCCTGCTGGGCCAGCCCTACGCGCTGGACAACAAGAAGAGCGTCGAGAAGGTCCTCCAGGAGGCCGGTGTCACCCTGAAGCGCTTCGCGCGCATCAAGGTCGGCATCTGAGTCCGTACGGCGATCGACGCGCGACCCCGATAGGGTCGACATCAGTCGTCCCTGCCGCCCGCGTACGGCGTCACACACGCGCGCGTGACGGACGGCAGCAGATCTGACGAGGAGGCCATTGCCGCATGGGATGTGAACCACGCCCCGCCGGCAATGGCCTTCTTCGCATGTGCACCACGTTGAAAAAGGCGGGATTCCCATGACCACCAAGCCCGAGAAGAGCGACGACGGCAAAGTACGCGGCCGGTTTCTGCTGAAGCTGTCCGGAGAGGCCTTCTCCGGCGGCGGTGGGCTGGGCGTCGACCCCGACGTGGTGCACGCGATCGCCCGTGAGATCGCCGCCGTCGTGCGCGACGGCGCGCAGGTCGCGGTCGTCATCGGCGGTGGCAACTTCTTCCGCGGCGCCGAGCTGCAGCAGCGCGGCATGGACCGGGCCCGCTCCGACTACATGGGCATGCTCGGCACCGTGATGAACTGCCTCGCCCTCCAGGACTTCCTGGAGAAGGAGGGCATCGTCTCCCGCGTCCAGACCGCCATCACCATGGGCCAGGTCGCGGAGCCGTACATCCCGCTGCGTGCCGTGCGCCACCTGGAGAAGGGCCGTGTGGTCATCTTCGGCGCCGGTATGGGCATGCCGTACTTCTCCACCGACACCACCGCCGCCCAGCGCGCCCTGGAGATCGACGCCGAGGCGCTCCTCATGGGCAAGAACGGCGTGGACGGGGTCTACGACTCCGACCCGAAGGCCAACCCCGACGCGGTGAAGTTCGACCACCTCAGCTACGGCGAGGTCATCACCCGCGACCTGAAGGTCGCCGACGCCACCGCCATCACGCTCTGCCGCGACAACAAGCTCCCGATCGTGGTCTTCGAGCTTCTGACCGAGGGCAATATCGCCCGCGCCGTCAAGGGTGAGAAGATCGGCACGCTTGTGGGTGACCAGGGCAGCCGGGACTGACCGGGCATCACCGGACCCGACCGGATTTCACCCGGACCCTGACCGGAGAGACACCCGGACCCCGACCCGGGGATGGACAATGTCCTACCGGTCGGGAACCGTGCAGGAAGAAGACGCGACGCAGCCGGCAGCCGACCACAGCCAAGGAACCGCAGCCGGGCCTACTCAAGACACGCAGGAGCAAGTGGTGATCGAAGAGACCCTCCTCGAGGCCGAGGAGAAGATGGAGAAGGCCGTCGTGGTCGCCAAGGAGGACTTCGCCGCGATCCGCACCGGTCGTGCGCACCCGGCGATGTTCAACAAGATCGTGGCCGACTACTACGGCGCGCCGACGCCGATCAACCAGCTGGCCTCGTTCTCCGTGCCGGAGCCGCGCATGGCCGTGGTGACCCCGTTCGACAAGAGCGCGCTGCGCAACATCGAGCAGGCGATCCGCGACTCCGACCTGGGCGTCAACCCCAGCAACGACGGCAACATCATCCGGGTGGTGTTCCCCGAGCTCACCGAGGAGCGCCGCCGCGAGTACATCAAGGTCGCCCGCGGCAAGGGCGAGGACGCCAAGATCTCCATCCGCTCCGTGCGCCGCAAGGCCAAGGACGCCCTGGACAAGCTGATCAAGGACGGCGAGGTCGGCGAGGACGAGGGCCGCCGTGCGGAGAAGGAGCTCGACGACCTCACGGCGAAGTACGTCGCCCAGGTCGACGAGCTGCTCAAGCACAAGGAAGCGGAGCTGCTCGAGGTCTGATGAACGACTCTTCCTGGGGGGCGCCGCCCCACGCCGGGCAGGCCGGGTACTGGGGTGCCGCCGGCCAGGAGCCCGTCCCGGGCACCGGCCCGGCGGGTCCCGCGTACGATGCGCAGGAAGCGCAGCAGACTCGCCCCATGCCCATCGTGCCCGACGGACCCGCTCATGGCGGAGACCAGGATGACGACCGGGGGGCCGCTCGGCTGAGCGGCCCCTTGTTCCGCGACGACAGCGTCCGTACCGACACCTTCCGCGACCAGAATCCGGAGCCCATGCCCGACGCCCCGCAGCCGGCGCCCGCCCCGCAGAAGAAGAGCGCGGGCCGCGACCTGAGCTCCGCCATAGGCGTGGGCGTCGGGCTCGGTGCGGTCATCATCGCCTCCCTGTTCATCGTCAAGGCCGTCTTCGTCGGCGTGGTCGCCGTCGCCGTCGTCGTCGGCCTGTGGGAGCTGACCAGCAGGCTGCAGGAGCGCAAGGAGATCCGCGCGCCCCTCGTCCCGCTGGCCGTCGGCGGCGCCGCGATGGTGGTCGCCGGGTATGTGCGCGGCGCCGAGGGCGCGTGGGTGGCGATGGCGCTCACCGCGCTGGCGGTGCTGGTCTGGCGGATGACCGAGCCGCCGGAGGGCTACCTCAAGGACGTCACGGCGGGTGTCTTCGCCGCCTTCTACGTCCCGTTCCTGGCGACGTTCGTCGCGATGATGCTGACCGCGGACGACGGCCCGTGGCGCGTGCTGACCTTCCTGCTCCTCACCGTCGTCAGCGACACCGGCGCGTACGCCGTCGGCTGGCGCTTCGGCAAGCACAAGCTGGCCCCCCGCATCAGCCCCGGCAAGACCCGCGAGGGCCTGCTGGGCGCGGTGACGTTCGCGATGGTGGCCGGCGCGCTGTGCCTGCAGTTCCTGATCGACGACGGCACGTGGTGGCAGGGTCTGGTGCTGGGCCTCGCGGTCGCGGCCAGCGCCACGCTGGGCGACCTGGGCGAGTCGATGATCAAACGCGACCTGGGCATCAAGGACATGGGCACGCTGCTTCCGGGCCACGGGGGCATCATGGACCGCCTGGACTCGCTGCTGCCGACGGCGCCGGTGGTCTGGCTGCTGCTGGTGCTGTTCGTCGGCGCCGGCTGACCGGCGGCCCGCAGACCGTGGAGCCCCGTCCTCCCGTACGTTCCGTACGAGGGCGGGGCTTCGTCGTACGGCCTTCAATCCTGGATGGCCGGCCGGCGGGCGCGGTGGGACGATTTCGGGTATAAGCCCCGAACCGGCTCGCCCTGGAAAGGGGGCCACCATGTCCGGTTTCCATGATGAGATCGTTCTCGACTGCCGCCCCGACGAGGTGTGGACCTACGTCACCGACCCCGCCCATCTGCCCGAGTGGCAGGCGAGCGCGGTGTCCGCCGAGCAACTCGACGACGGCCCGTTCGGACTCGGCTCCCGGGTCCGGGTCACCCGGCACCTCGGCCGCCGCGAGGTCCCGATGACGATGCAGTGCACCCAGTACGAGCCCGGGCGCTCCTGGACCGTCCACGGGATCGACGGCGCCGTGCGCGGCACCTTCCACGGCGAGGTCACCCCCCTCGACGAGGGCCGGCGCACCCGCCTGACCATGGACCTCGACTTCGAGGGCCACGGCCTCGGCAAGGTCATGATCCCGCTCGTCGTACGTCCCCAGGTGCGCAAGGAGTTCCCGCGCAACGAGCAACTGCTCAAGGAGCACCTGGAGCGGACGGCCGCGTAGACCCGGCGGCCCTGCGTTCCTTCCCGGACGCGGACCCGGCCGTTCCCCTTCGAACCCACCCGACGTTTCCCCTTCGGACCCGGACCCGGCCGTTTCCCCGGCGGACCAGCCCCGCCGGGGCGACGGCCGGGTCTCGGCGGCGGACCGCCGGAAACGGCGGCCTAGGATGGCGCGCATGGCGCGTATCGCGAGTGACGTCGACCGGTTCCAGGCGGCCCGGCCCCGGCTGGAGGCCATCGCCTACCGGTTGCTCGGCTCGGCGAGCGAGGCCGAGGACGCCGTGCAGGAGACGTACCTGCGCTGGCAGGCCGCCGACGTCGAGCGGATCGAGGTGCCCGAGGCCTGGCTGACCAAGGTCCTCACCAATCTCTGCCTCAACCAGCTCACCTCGGCCCGCGCCCGCCGCGAGACCTACGTGGGCAGGTGGCTCCCCGAGCCGCTGCTCGACGGCGACCCGATGCTCGGCCCGGCCGACACGGTCGAGCAGCGCGAGTCGGTGTCGTACGCCGTCCTCGTCCTGCTGGAGCGCCTGTCGCCCAACGAGCGGGCGGTGTACGTGCTGCGCGAGGCCTTCGCCTACCCGCACCGGGAGATCGCCGAGATCCTCGACATCAACGAGGCCGCCAGTCAGCAGATTTACCACCGGGCCCGCAAGCACGTCGCTCAGGGCAAGGCGCGCACCGAGATCGACGAGGCCGCCGCCCGGAAGATCGTCGAGGAGTTCCTGGCCGCCGCGACGAGCGGCCGGACCGAACCCCTCGTGCGCCTGCTCACCCAGGACGCCGTGTCGGTCGGCGACGGCGGCGGGAAGGTCCCGGCCCGCGCGAAGGGCTTCGAGGGCGCGCTCGCGGTCGCCAAGTTCCTGCGGGGCCTGTTCAAGCCCAGCGATGCCAAGCGGGCCTACGTCGGTGGCGCGCCCGAGATCTACGCCGCGACGGCCAACGGCGAACCCGCCGTCGTCGCGGTCGTGGACGGCCGGGTCGTCGGGATCACCTGCCTGGAGGTCACCGAGCAGGGCATCGTCGCGCTGCGCAGCCAGGTCAACCCGGACAAGCTCGTCCGCGCCAGCGAGCAGTGGGCGGCGACGGACCACGGGGAACCGCTGTACACGCTCTGACGGATCCGCTGCACAGGCCCTGAGAGACCCGCTGCACGGTCTCCGAGGGACCCGCTGTGCACGCGGTGAGGCACCCGCCGATGCGATGTGACCCACATCACAAGCCAACCCTGTCAGGGAACGCCGGGCTGCCCGGTTCAAGGGGCGACACCGCGCAGACAGCGGCGGAACCTCGCAGACAGGAGCAGGCCCATGCAGCACCGCATCGTCGTCCTCGGAGCCGGCTACACCGGAGCCGTCGTCGCCGGCCGCCTCGCCAAGCGACTGCGCCGGGAGGACGTCACCATCACCCTGGTCAACCCCGAGTCCGACTTCGTCGAGCGCGTCCGGCTGCACCAGCTGGCGACCGGCCAGGACCTCAGGCCCCGGCCCTTCGACGAGATGTTCGCGGGCACGGGGGTGCGGCTGAAGCGTGCGAAGGTCACCGCGGTGGACGTGGACCGCAAGGCGGTGACGGTCGCCACCGCCGACGGGAGCGAGGAACTGGAGTACGACAGCCTGGTCTACGCCCTCGGCAGCGCCTGGAACGACGGCGGGGTGCCCGGTGCCGCCACCCACGCCCACGAGCTGGCGAGCCGCCCCGGTGCGCTGCGCCTGCGCGACCGCCTGGCCGCGCTGGAGGCCGGCCGGCCCGTGGTCGTCGTCGGCGGCGGCCTGACCGGAGTGGAGGCCGCGACGGAGATCGCCGGGGCCCGCCCGGACCTCGACGTCGCCCTGACCGTCCGCGAGGGCCTCGGCGACTGGCTCTCCGAGAAGGGCCGCGCCCACCTGCGCCAGGTGGTGGACCGGCTCGGCATCACGGTGCACGAACACGCCGAGGTCACCGCCGTGGAGGCGGACGCCGTGACGACAGCCGACGGCCGCACCCTCCCCGCCGACGTCACGGTCTGGACGACCGGTTTCGCCGTCCACCCCCTGGCCCGGGCCACCACGCTGGAGGTCACCGACCGCGGCCAGATCGTCGTGGACGCCACCATGCGCTCGGTCTCGCACGAGGACGTGTACGCCGTGGGCGACGCGGCGATGGCGATGGGCCCGGGCGACAAGCCGCTGCGGATGTCCTGCGCCTCGGGCATCCCCATGGCCTGGCAGGCCGCAGACGCCCTCGCCGCCCGCCTCACCGGCACCAAGATCCCCAGCGTTCCCATCCGCTACGCCCAGCAGTGCATCTCCCTGGGCCGCAAGAACGGCCTGATCCAGTTCGTCACCGCCGACGACCGGGCGGTCGACCGCGCCCTGACGGGCCGCGTGGCCGCGCTGTACAAGGAGCTGATCTGCAAGGGCGCGGCCTGGTCGGTGGCCCACCCGACCCTGGGCACGCCCACCCGCCGCCGGCCCGTCGTACGCCAGGAGGTCCGGCCCGAGACCCCGGCCCGGGCGGCGGCCTGACCCTGCGCGGGCCGGTGGCCGCCGGGCTACTCGCGGGCCCTGGCCCGCACCGCCGGACGCGCCTCGTGGCCCTTCGCCACCGGACGCGCCTGGCTGCCCTTCGCCGCCTGATGGGCCTGGCTGCCCTTCGTCACCGGATGGGCCTCGTCGCTGTCCGCGCCCAGGCCCGCGAGCAGGCGCAGCCCGTCCTCGGTGGTGCTGCCGGGGGCGGGGGACAGCACCAGCATCTCCATGCCCGAGGCGTCGGGCAGCGCGAAGTTCTCCTGGTGTAGTTCCAGCAGTCCCACCAGCGGGTGCCGGTACGCCTTGCGCCCGTGGGTGCGGGCGCGCACGTCCGCGCGGGCCCACAGGCGGCGGAAGCGCTCGCTGCCCATCGCGAGTTCCCCGATGAGCGAGGCCAGTTGCGGGTCGTCGGGGTACTTGCCGGCGGCCAGGCGCAGGTGCCCGACCACGTCGAGGGTGCAGGTCTCCCAGTCGGCGTAGAAACCCCGCTCGGCCTCCTCCAGGAAGAGGTGCCGGGCGGTGTTCAGGCCGGGGATCGGCCGGCCGTACAGGAGGTGGGCGAGACGGTTCCCGGCGAGCACGTCCAGGCGGTGGTTCATGATCACCGCGGGAGCGCCGGGGACCAGGTCGAGGACGCGCAGCAGCTCCGGCCGGACCCGGGCGGCCGGCGCCTTCGCGCGGCGGCGGGGCTGGCGGGCGAGCCGGTGCAGATGCCCGCGTTCGGTCTCGTCGAGACCGAGGACCCGGGCGAGCGCGTCGAGGACCTGCTCGGAGGGCTGGGTCGCGCGGCCCTGCTCCAGACGTACGTAGTAGTCGACGCTGACGCCGGACAGGTGCGCCACCTCCTCGCGGCGCAGCCCCTGCACCCGGCGGCGGCTGTCGGTGGGGATGCCGACGGCCGCAGGGTCGATCCGGGCACGCCGGGTCCGAAGGAATCCCGCGAGATCGTCCATGTCCCCAGTATCGCGGCGCCGGAGCCGGCGAAGGTGGCCCTGCCGATACCAGGAAGTCCCGTCCGACGGACGACGCGTCCCTGAACATCCGGCCCCTCGGCGCCCAGGATCGAAGGCATCCGATCCCGAGGAGTACGCATGAAGACGCTGATCGTCTACGCCCACCCGGAGCCGAAGTCACTCAACGGCGCGCTGAAGGATCTCGCGGTCTCCACGCTGGAGAGCGCCGGGCACGAGGTCCGGGTGAGCGATCTGTACGCGATGAACTGGAAGGCGGTCGTGGACGCTTCGGACTACGGCCCGTACGCCTCCAGCCCGCTCAGGGTGGCCCGGGACTCGGGCCGTGCCTTCGACGCGGGGGCGCTCACCGCGGACGTCCGCGCCGAGCAGGAGAAGCTGCTGTGGGCCGACATGGTCATCTTCCAGTTCCCGCTGTGGTGGTACACGATGCCCGCGATCCTCAAGGGCTGGGTGGACCGGGTGTTCACCTACCACTTCGCGTACGGCGTCGGCGAGCACAGCGACACCAAGTACGGCGAACGCTTCGGCGAGGGCACCCTCGCGGGCCGCAGGGCACTGCTGTCGGTGACCGTCGGCGGCCCGCAGTCGCACTACTCGGCGCGCGGGATCAACGGCCCCATCGACGACCTGCTGTTCCCCATCCACCACGGCATCCTGTACTACCCGGGCATCGAGGTCCTGCCCCCGTTCGTCCTCCATGGCACCGACCGCCTGACCGACGAGGACTACCCGGACATCGCCAAGGCCTGGACCGAGCGCCTGCTCACCCTGGAGTCGACCACCCCGATCGCGTTCCGCCCCCAGAACTTCGGCGACTACGAGATCCCGTCACTGCGACTGAAGGAGGGCCTGGAGCCCGAGGGCCGCACAGGCTTCGCCCTGCACGTGCGCGACTGACCACGGCCCCGGACCTCGGAGGACGCCCACCGACCGCGCCCCCGGACCTCCGAGGACGCCCACCGGCGACGGCCCCGGCGAAACCCACCGGCGACGGCCTCGACGACGCCCGCCGGCGATCACCGGCGGCAGCCGTCGCCGGCGGCCGCCCGGGCCACCCCAGTCGACCTGCGCCACTGGTCGCACCGTGCCCAAGCCTGGAGAACCGGCACGCTCAGCAGGCGACGGAAGTTCTGGGCCGCCTGACAGGTGGAGTCGCAGCCGCGGGGGAGGGACCGCGTCATCTCTTCGGGTGGTGCGGGTCCTGTGCCGCATCGCGGGCGGGGACACGCAGTGAGAGCACTGAAGACACCTCACAGACTGACGACGACCAGGGCGGTGTCGTCCGTGACGCCTTCGGCGGGGATCAGGTCGTTCATGACGGCATCGGCGAGTGCTTCCGGGGTGGTGAGTGCCTTGTGGCGGATCAGGGCGTCGGTGAGTTGGCCGAGTCCGGTGTCGATGTCCTGGTGGCGGCGTTCGATGAGGCCGTCGGTGTAGAGCAGGAGGGTGCCGCCGTCGGTGAAGGCGGTGGTGGCTTCCGGCCGAGGGCTGGACTCGAAGACGGCATCCAGCGGCGGATCGGTCGCCTGGTCCAACAACTCCACAGTGCCGTCGCCGCGAAGAAGGACCGGAGGGGGGTGGCCGGCGCTGGAGTAGGTGATGAGGCGGCGGCTGAAGTCGATGAAGGCGGTCACCGCCGTGGTCGACTCGGCGCCGGTCACGCAATGCGCGTACCTGCCGAGGACCTCCAGGGCCTGTGCGGGGCCGGTGGCGACCAGAGAGGTGGCGGACAGGGCGCTGCGGAGCTGGCCCATGATGCCTGCGGCCTCCAGACCGTGGCCGACGACATCGCCCACGGCCACGGCGATCTTGTCGCCGTCCTGGAGCTGGACCAGGTCGTACCAGTCGCCACAGACATTGAGGGAGCCGACCGCGGGCCGGTAGCGGACGGCGAACCGGTGATCGCCGAGCGAGGGCGGCACGGGGAGCATGGCGCGCTGCAGGGCGAGGGCGACCTCACGCTCGCGGGCGTGGGCGCGACGCAGGCGCTCGTTGACTTCGTGCAGCTGCCGCATCCGGCTGAAGAGCTCGGCCTCGAGCTGGCGTGAGCCGTCCGGCCGGCCGGCGGCGCGCAGGAGTTCGGTGACTTCCTCGACGCGGTGGATCACCAGGGCGATGTGGCCGTCGGGCGCGAAGAGGGGCGCGTTGACCGAGCTCCAGTAGCGTTCCTCCCAATGGCCGGGCCGCTGCGCGGATTCCACGTCGTAGCGCTGCAGGTCCATGTCGATCTCGCGGTTGGCCAGGACCGCGCGCAGGGATGCCTCCAGGTGGCGGGCGCCGGAGGCCGCCGGGTCCTGCGGGTTGCCGGGGAAGGCGTCGAAGAGGTAGCGGCCCACCACCTGGTCGCGGCTGCGTCCGGCCTGGCGCAGCCACGCGAGGTTGGCGTCGGCGAAGACCAGATCGGGAGTCAGCAGAGCGACCGCGCCCGGCAATGCTTGGAACACTGCCGCGTAGTCGATAACCATGGATGCAGAATATGGATAAAAGGGAGCGATTCACGCTTACCGGCATCCTCCTGGTGGAGACCCGGGCCTTCCTCCGCCGGCGGCGACCCGATCAGGAAGCCAAGGTCCTGGTTGGTGGGGCCCCGGCGCACCACCGACGGTCATAGCAGCCGACAGCCCAGGCCACCCCAGTCGATCTGCGACACTGGATGCATCATGCCCAAGCCCGGAGAACTTACTGTTTCGGCGGCTTAGTGGCGCTCTGGCCAGGGGTTTTGCGGGATGGGGCTATCGCCCAGCAGCCTGTGGGGCCGTCATTGGGCCGTGAGAACGTGACTGAGCCCGCCTCGTGTGACGGGGCGGGCTCAAGCGCTAGGCCCGGCGGCGCGTGGCCACCGTGTAGCACGCCAGAGGCAAGATGGCTGCCAGGGAGAGAAGCGCAGCAGCGACCTGCCACGGCATCCCGGTGCCGGACAGGGCCAAACCCTTCGCCATTACCGGAGGGCCGATAACGGTCCCGCAGATACCGAATGCGAGCTGACTCGTCTCGAGCATGCGGCTCGCCTCCTGGCCAGGGACGGATGCAGCGAAGGTCGGACCAGTGCGAGTCGTAGTGATCTTCACGTAGGCGGAGCCGCTCGGCTGTTCGCTGCTGAACGGGATCACATCGTTAGTGCTCATGTGGGCTACTTTCAGGCCCGGCTCACAGGGGTTCTAAGCACCTTGCTTAGGCAGTAGCCGGTCCTCGGCCCGGATCGCGATGAAGGCCCTTTGCCTAGATCGGAACCGGTCGCAGCCAGTCGCTGGTCATGGCTTCCTCCTTCCTTCAGACCGTGCAGACGCTCACATCTGCACTAGGTATGAAGCGGTAGTTGTAAGTGGTCGTTCAACAGTCCCTTCCTCTCTCGTGTTCGACCTCCCGGAATGAGGTCGAGTGCTTACCGTAGCACTGGTAGGTGCGTATTTGCACCCAACAGTGGCATGCTGGGTGCAACCATGCAGGTCTAGGTATGCGGACTGGGTGCAAAGAAGCACTAGGATTCGCTTGGGATGAGGCCCGAAAGGAGGTGTGTATGGCATCGACGAAGAGCCGTCTGCCAGCGAATGAGCGGTACTCCGTCACGCTGGTCCCTCCGGCTGTGGAGGCGATCAGCAAGCTGGTGGAGGCAACCGGGCTAACCAAGACAGACGTGATCAACAGAGCGGTACAGGTCTACGCGTTTCTTGAAGAGCGCATGAAGGAAGGTGACGATGTGCTCCTGCGTAGCCCCAGCGGCGAGCTCGAGCGCGTCCACATCGTGTAGTGATGGACGGCTGGCTAGTAGCAGTGTGAGGACACCGTTAGTTGTGAACGGGCGGCACCCACCAGGTGCCGCCCGTTCGACAATGTGTGCTGAGTTCAGTCAGTTGCGGAGGATGTCGTCGATAGCGTTCCTCGTACGCTCCTGACTCGACGGCAAAAGGTGTGCGTACACCCGCAGCGTCAGCCCAGGTTCAGAGTGCCCCAGGTACTCACTCACGGCTTTGATGCCCTTACCCGCATCCAACAGCACCGAGGCGTAGAAGTGCCTCAAGGCGTGCATGCCGTGCTCGCGGGCGGACTGGTACTTGCCGTTCTCCCCGGCCTCCGCGATCAGACCAGCCGACGCGAGGGCAGGCTTCCACTCCTGGATGTTGAAGTTGCTGCGCCAGACGAGCCCCCCCGCGGTGTTCGTGAACAGGAGACGGGCCGATACCTTAGGGCCGTCCGGCTTGCGCCAGGGCAAGGTGATTTCGACCGGCTTGAAGGCGTCCATGTGGGCTCGGAGAGCCTCAGCCACCGACCCGCGCTTTCCTCGCCGAAGCTGATCATGCAGCACAGCAGCTCGGGCACGATGCGAATCACATGTGGACCGCGTTCGGCCCGACCAACGTCGCCATTCACAGGGTGGCCACGGCGGCTGAGCTGGGGGACATGCAGGTCGCCGTAGACCTCGGCCCGCAGATCGACACCCAGAATCTGCCCACTGAGCGGCGGACGCGGCACAACCTCGAAGTGGCCCGCGCCCTCAGTGCTCACAACCGGATGGACGACGCTCTGTCCTTGATCCTCGAAGCCGAGCAATGGGCACCGGAGCAGGTACGAAGCCACTACATGGCTCGCGAGCTGGTGCTGACGTGGGTGCGCAACCAGCGCGGCCGGCCGAGCCGGACTCTTGCGGAGCTGGCCGACCGCCTGCACGTCGTGTGAGCTGGGTACGCTCGGCCCCATGGCACCGAGCGAGCATGAAGCGAAGATGGCGCATCCGCGTATGGCCGCGGGTGCGCTTTTCTTTGACCCCCACGGCCGAGTGCTGATGGTCGAGCCCACCTACAAGGACTACTGGGACGTGCCGGGCGGCTACGTAGAAGTAGGGGAATCACCGTTGCAGGCCGCCGTGCGGGAGGTGTGGGAGGAACTGGGGATCTCCGTTTCGCTGGGGCGGCTACTGGCCGTCGACTGGGCGCCCAACGACGCGGAGGGCGACAAGGTCCTGTACCTGTTCGACGGCGGACAGCTTGCACCGGAACTGATCGACCAGGTCAAGCTGGGGGCCGACGAGCTTCGGGCCTTCCACTTCGTATCTCTGGCGGACATCGAGAAGCGGACGATTCCCCGACTGGCCCGCCGCATCAGGAGCGCCGCTCAAGCTCGCGAAGAGGCTGCACCCATCTACCTCGAGCACGGCGAAGTCCCCGCGACGCCGGCGGCCTAGCCGTTTCCGGACTCCGGGCCAGCAAGCTGTTACAGGTTTCTCTACCTCATCAAGCCCCGGCTGCGCTCCGCTCCGCCGGGCGCGCTTCCCGGCTCCGCTGCGGGCGACGCTCCTGCCTTCGGCCCGCTCCGCCCGCGCTGCGCCGACGCGCGCCCACGTGTGGATAGGGCCGACGGCCATGGGTCGATCACCGCATGCGCGGTCCAGGTCAGAACAATGCCTCCGGCGGGGGATCGGCCGGCACCGGGATGGAGGGGGCGCCGTCGCCGACTGCGGCTCCGTGGGTGGCGTGCGCGGGGAGCTCCCATCCCGTCCGCCGTCGACCCAGGCAAAGCCGAGCAGACGCGGCCCATGGCGTCCAGGTCGTTCGTACAGTGGCGCGCTCCACCTGGACGCCATGGACCACGCCCGCTCCACGGTGTGTGGGTCGACGGCGGACGGGATGGGAGCTGGAGAGAGTGGTGGGCTGAGGTGGCTTCCATCGCGGGGCACAGGTCACAACACGAGCACAGCGCCCGGACGGCGCATCCAGCCAGCGCATGATGGTCATCAGCACCACAGATCCTGGGGGGGACCATGCGTCGCTTTACCATCGTGCTGGCCGTCGTTTTGCTTGCCAGCGTCACCGCCTGTGGAAGCAGAGACACAGGTCGCTACGTCGCTGCCGATCCGAAGGCTACGCCGACGGGCAGCAAGGAGGGCCGCTACCTCAAGTCGGCCGCCAGTCTGCCGTATACCGAGCGGCATCCGGCGGATGAGGAACTCCTTGCTTTCCCGCCGAAGTGGTGCGACGAACTAGCCCTGGGGCACAGCGTTGGGTACATGTTCAGCCTCAGCGGCCCGGACCTGTATCCAGCGGGGCGGGACTGGGGGATGATGCAAGAGGACGCAAACGAGCTGCTGACCATAGGCGTGACGGTCTACTGCCCGGAGTATCGGGAGCAGGTGTTGAAGGACTTGCGAGCCACCGGAGGCTTCTGAACACCACGCCGCTACCGGTACTCGCATCGGGCTTAATCAGCACTGTCCAGTGGTCGCCTGGTGAATTTGGGTGAACGGTGTCTCTGGGCAGACCAAAGGTGGCAGCCTGCCCGGCCGGCGGAAGCGCGATGCGCGGTCCAGCAGGTCTGCTTTGTCGCTGGCTGGGCCCGCTATGCCAGGTGGCAACGCTCGACTTTGGGCCGTCCCTGGGCCGTCCGAGGCCGCTCAGCGGCGACCGGTGACGACCACTACCGACAGTCGTAGCAGCCGACAGCCCCAGGCCACGCCAGTCGATCTGCGACACTGGATGCATCATGCCCAAGCCCGGAGAACTCACTTTTGTCGTGCCGCGCGGTGCCAAGACGCCGCCGCGGCATCTTGCCGATCTTTCGCCTGCCGAGCGCAAGGCGGTCGTGGCCGAGATCGGGGAGAAGCCGTTTCGCGCCAAGCAGCTGTCGCAGCACTACTTCGCGCGGTACGCGCACGAGCCGGAGCAGTGGACCGACATCCCCGCCGGTGCGCGGGACAAGCTGCGCGAGGCGCTGTTTCCCGAGCTGATGACCGTCGTACGGCATCTGTCGACGGACGAGGGGACGACCCGCAAGACGCTGTGGCGGCTGTTCGACGGGACGCTCGTCGAGTCCGTGCTGATGCGGTACCCGGACCGGGTCACCATGTGCATCAGCTCGCAGGCCGGATGCGGCATGAACTGCCCGTTCTGTGCCACGGGGCAGGCGGGGCTGGACCGGAACCTGTCCACCGCCGAGATCGTGCACCAGATCGTGGAGGGCATGCGGGCGCTGCGCGACGGGGAGATCCCCGGCGGCCCGTCGCGGCTGTCCAACATCGTCTTCATGGGCATGGGTGAGCCGCTCGCCAACTACAAGCGGGTCGTCGGCGCCATTCGCGCGCTCACCGACCCGGCGCCGGACGGGCTCGGGCTGTCGCAGCGCGGCATCACCGTGTCGACCGTGGGGCTCGTGCCCGCGATCCACCGGTTCGCGGACGAGGGCTTCAAGTGCCGGCTGGCGATCTCGCTGCACGCCCCCGACGACGAGCTGCGCGACACCCTCGTCCCCGTGAACACGCGGTGGAAGGTGCGCGAGGTGCTCGACGCCGGGTTCGAGTACACCGAGAAGAGCGGGCGGCGGCTGTCCATCGAGTACGCCCTCATCCGGGACATCAACGATCAGGCCTGGCGCGGGGACCGGCTGGGCCGGCTGCTCAAGGGCAAGCCCGTGCACGTCAACCTCATCCCGCTGAACCCGACGCCCGGGTCCAAGTGGACGGCTTCCCGGCCCGAGGACGAGAAGGCGTTCGTCGAGGCGATCGCCGCGCATGGTGTACCGGTGACCATCCGGGACACCCGGGGTCAGGAGATCGACGGGGCGTGTGGTCAGCTCGCCGCCACCGAGCGGTAATCTGACTGGCGTCAGTACATCTACATATTCCGACAGGGGAGCGCCACAGCGCTGAGAGTGCGGCGGACAGGGCCGCAGACCCTCCGAACCTCGCCCAGGTCATTCTGGGTAGGGAGATCGGTCATCACTCGAGCTGTTGCGCCCTGCCCGGGACACCGTGAGGAGTCCCGGGCAGGGCCGCGTCTCTTCCTGGTCCCTCCAGGAGGAATGTCAGTGAGCATCACCAAGAAGGCCACGGTCGTCGCGGTCGGCCTCGGGCTCGTCACGCTGTCCGCGTGCGGGTCGTCGGGCGGCGGCAGCGAGAAGACGTCCGCCGAGTCCAAGACCGTCACGCTGGTCAGCCACGACTCGTGGGCCGTGTCCAAGAACGTCCTCGCGGACTTCGAGAAGCAGTCGGGATACAAGGTCCACGTCCTCACCAGCGGTGACGCCGGGCAGGCCGTCAACAAGGCCATCCTGACCAAGGACAACCCGCAGGGCGACGTCTTCTTCGGCGTCGACAACACCCTGCTCTCCCGCGCCCTGGACAACGGCCTCTTCCAGCCGTACCAGGCCAAGGGGCTCGGCTCCATAGGGGCGCAGTACCAGCTGGACCAGGCCAAGCACCGGGTCACCCCGATCGACTACGGCGACATCTGCGTCAACTACGACAAGCAGTACTTCGCCGACCACAAGCTGGCCCCGCCCGCGACCTTCGACGACCTGGTCAAGCCCGAGTACAAGAACCTGCTGGTCACCGAGAACGCCGCGACCTCCTCGCCCGGCCTCGGCTTCCTGCTGGGCAGCGCCGCCAAGTACGGCGACGACGGCTGGCAGGACTACTGGAAGAAGCTCAAGGCCAACGGCGTGAAGGTGGTCGACGGCTGGGAGCAGGCCTACGACCAGGAGTTCTCCGGCTCGGCCGGCGGCAAGAAGGCCAAGGGCGACCGGCCGCTCGTCGTGTCGTACGCCTCCTCCCCGCCCGCCGAGGTCGTCTTCGCCAAGCCGCAGCCGAAGACCGCGCCCACGGGTGTGGCGGCCGGCACCTGCTTCCGGCAGATCGAGTTCGCGGGTCTGCTGAGCAACGCCAAGAACACCAAGGGCGGCAAGGCGCTGATCGACTTCCTGGTCTCCAAGGAGTTCCAGGAGGACATGCCGCTGAACATGTTCGTCTACCCGGTCCTCGACGGCGCCAAGGTGCCTGCCGAGTTCACCCAGTACGGCCCCGCGGCCAAGGACCCCGAGACCATGGCCCCCGGCGCCATCGCCGACCACCGTGACCAGTGGGTCAAGCAGTGGACCTCGCTCGTACTGAAGTAGTCCGCCGGACGAACCGCGCGGGGAGCGCGGCGCGGCTGGGGCTGATGGCCCTGCCCGTCGCGTTCTTCGCCGTGTTCTTCGCCTACCCCGTGGCCGCGATCGTCGCCCGCGGGCTCAAGGTCGACGGGGCCTGGCAGTTCGGCCGGCTCACCGACGTGCTCGGCCAGTCCGACATCCGGCACGTGCTGTGGTTCACCACCTGGCAGGCGCTGGTCTCCGCCGGGCTCACCCTGCTCCTCGCGCTGCCCGGCGCCTATGTCTTCGCCCGCTTCGACTTCCCCGGCAAACGGCTGCTGCGGGCCGTGGTGACCGTGCCGTTCGTGCTGCCGACCGTCGTCGTCGGCACCGCCTTCCTGGCCCTGGTCGGCCGCGGCGGGCTGCTCGACGACCTGTGGGGCGTACGGCTGGACACCACCGTGTGGGCGATCCTGCTCGCCCACGTCTTCTTCAACTACGCCGTCGTCGTACGCACCGTCGGCGGCCTGTGGGCGCAGCTCGACCCGCGGCAGGAGGAGGCGGCCCGGATGCTCGGCGCGTCCCGCTTCACCGCCTGGCGCAAGGTCACCCTGCCCGCGCTGGCGCCCGCCGTCGCGGCGGCCGCGCTGATGGTGTTCCTGTTCTGCTTCACCTCCTTCGGCATCGTCCAGATCCTCGGCGGGCCCGCCTACTCCACCCTGGAGGTGGAGATCTACCGGCAGACCGCCGACGTCTTCGACCTGTCCACCGCCGCCGTCCTGACGATCGTCCAGTTCGCCGCGGTGGGCGCGATCCTCGCCGTGCACGCCTGGACGGTACGGCGCCGGGAGAGCGCGCTGAAGCTGGTGGACGCGGCGACCACGGCCCGCCGGCCGCGCGGCGCGGGGCAGTGGGCGCTCCTCGCCGGGGTGCTGCTGACCATCGCCGCGCTGCTCGTGCTGCCGCCTGCGGTGCTGGTGCAGCGCTCCCTGGACGGCGGCCTCGGCTACTACCGGGCGCTGACCGGCCAGGACGGCAACACCTTCCTCGTCCCGCCCATCGAGGCCATCGGCAATTCCCTCGAGTACGCCGTCGCCGCCACCGGCATCGCCCTGCTGATCGGCGCGCTCGCCGCCGCCGCGCTGACCCGCCGGGACGCCGGACGGCTGGTGCGGGGCTTCGACGCGCTGCTGATGCTGCCGCTCGGCGTGTCCGCGGTGACCGTCGGCTTCGGCTTCCTGATCACCCTGGACACTCCGCCGCTGGACCTGCGCAGCTCCTGGATCCTGGTGCCGCTCGCCCAGGCCCTCGTCGGCGTCCCCTTCGTCGTACGGACCATGCTGCCGGTGCTGCGCGCGGTGGACGGACGGCTGCGGGAGGCGGCCGCCGTGCTCGGGGCGTCGCCGTGGCGGGTGTGGCGGGAGGTGGACCTGCCGATGGTGCGGCGGGCGCTGCTGATCGCCGCCGGGTTCGCGTTCGCCGTGTCGCTGGGCGAGTTCGGCGCGACCGTGTTCATCGCGCGGCCCGACAACCCGACCCTGCCGGTGGCCGTGGCCCGGCTGCTGTCGCGGCCCGGGGATCTCAACTACGGGCAGGCGATGGCCCTGTCGACGATTCTGATGGTGGTGTGTGCCGTGGCGCTGCTGGTCCTGGAGAGCCTGCGCGTGCCCGACCGGACGGGGGAGTTCTAGATGCTGCTCAGCCTCGACGCCGCGACCGTCCGCTTCGGCGAGCGGGTCGTGCTCGACGCCGTGGACCTGGAGGTAGCCGAGCACGAGGTGGTGTGCGTGCTCGGGCCCAGCGGCAGCGGCAAGTCGACGCTGCTGCGGGCGGTCGCCGGGCTCCAGCCGCTGGACGCCGGGCGGATCCTGCTCGACGGCCGCGACCAGGCGAAGGTGCCGGCCCACAAGCGGGGCGTGGGCCTGATGTTCCAGGACCACCAGCTCTTCCCCCAGCGGGACGTGGCCGCGAACGTCGCCTTCGGGCTGCGCATGCACGGTACGGCGAAGAGTGAACAGAGCGAGCGGGTACGGCAGTTGCTGGACCTGGTCGGTCTGCCGGGCGCGGGGCGGCGGGCCGTCGGCGCGCTCTCCGGCGGTGAGCAGCAGCGCGTCGCGCTCGCCCGGGCCCTCGCGCCCCGGCCCCGGCTGCTGATGCTCGACGAACCGCTCGGCCAGCTGGACCGCTCGCTGCGCGAACGCCTCGTCGTCGAACTGCGCGAGCTGTTCGGCCGGCTGGGCACCACCGTGCTCGCCGTCACCCACGACCAGGGCGAGGCGTTCGCCCTCGCCGACCGGGTCGTGGTGATGCGCGACGGGCGGATCGCCCAGTCCGGTACGCCGCTGGAGGTCTGGCAGCACCCGGCGGACGCGTTCGTCGCCCGCTTCCTCGGCTTCGACAACGTCGTGGAGGCGAACGTCGCCGGCGAGGCCGCCGACACGCCCTGGGGCAAGCTGCCGGTGCCCGACGGCTCCCCGCAGGGGCCGCGCGACCTGCTGGTCCGCCCGTCCGGCGTCCGGCTGGCCGACGCGGCGGACGGCCTGCGCTGCACGGTCACCGCCCGCACCTTCCGGGGCACGCACGTGGCCGTCCACCTCCAGCCCGAGGACGCCCCCCGCCTGGAGGCGGCCTGCGCGCTCCGCGAGGCGCCCGAGGTCGGCGACACGGTGGGCGTCACCTTCGACGTGGCCGAAATCGTGGTGCTCGGGTGATCATGAGCCACCTAGGGTGGCCGCATGAGCCGACTCGCGTATGAGCGCTACTGCGACGAAATCACCGTCCAGACCGAGCAGTTGACGGCGGTGCTGGCCTCCGGCGCCGATCCGGCCGCCACGGTGGCGACCTGCCCGGACTGGTCGCTGGAGGAGCTCGTACGGCATGTGGGACGCGCCCTGCGCTGGACCGACCAGCTGGTGCGCACCCGCGCCACGGAGAACATCCCCTGGGAGAAGGTGCCCGACACCGCCGGACCGGACGCCACGGGTGACGCGGCCGCGCTGGGCGCCTGGCTCACCGAGGCCGCCGCCCTGGTGACCGAGGCGCTGCGCGAGGCCGGACCGGACGCCCCGGTGTGGGCGTGGAACGGCGAGTCCACCGCCGGGTTCTGGGCCCGCCGGATGACGCACGAGGTCGCGGTCCACCGCGCCGACGCGACCCTGACGGCCGGCCTGTCCTACGCACTGGCCCCCGAGGTGGCCGCCGACGCGATCGACGAATGGCTGCAGATCGTGCAGTTCATCCAGCGGGCGGGCGTGCACGAGGCGGCGGCCGACCTGCGCGGCGACGGGCGCAGCATCCATCTGCACGCCACCGACGCCCCGGCCGGGCTGAACGCCGAGTGGCTGGTGGAGCTCGCCGAGGAGGGCGTGCGCTGGCGGCGCGGGCACGAGAAGGCGACGGTGGCGCTGCGCGGCCCGCTCACCGACGTCCTGCTCGCCTTCTACCGCCGGATCCCCCTGGACACGCCCGGCCTGGAGATCCTCGGCGAGCGTGAGCTGCTGGAGTTCTGGCTGCGCCGCGCCAGCTTCGGCTGACCGGCGCCCTCCCCGCCGGCCCGCGGGGCGGGCGCGCCGCGCCTGCCGCCCCCGGCCCCCTGACACACGAACGGCCCGCCCCCTGACACACGAACGGCCCGCCCCTGACACACGAACGGCCCGCCCCCGCAAGGGGACGGGCCGTGGTGCGGGTGGGCGCTGAGCTCAGCTGCCGCTCTTGGCCCCGCGGCGGCGCATGCCGAAGAACACGGCACCGCCACCGAGGACGACCAGGGCGCCCGCGACGCCGGCGATCAGGCCGGTGTTGGAGTTCGCACCGGTCTCGGCGAGGTTGGAGTCACCGGCCGCCGGGGACGGCGCGTTGCTCACGGTGCCCGCCGGGGCGGTGCTGGCGGGGGCCGACGGGGCCGGGGTGTCCGTCGCCGGAGTGGAGGCGGACGGGGTCGGCGCCGGCTTGGTCGGCGTCGCCGGCGGGGTCGTCGGGGTGTCCTTCTTGCAGCCCTGCGACGGGGTGGTGAGGAACGGCGTGATGTCCTTGTCCACGATCGGGTTCTTCTTGTCGCCGGCCAGGACGTGGACGCGGTAGGTGGCGCCCGGCTTCCAGTCCTCGGCGAAGGTGATGGTCACACCCTCGCGCGAGCCGGTGACCGTCTGCTCGCCAACCTCGTGGTCGTCGCTGCCGTTGTTCTCCAGGTAGACGGAGACGAGGGCCGGGGTGCCGGAGGCGTCGACGTCGGTGACGGTGATGACACCCTTGTCACCCTCGCACGAGGCCTTGGCGGAGAATTCGCTGATGTTGCAGGCGAGCGCGTTGCCGGCGACACCGAGCGCGAGCGCCGCCGCGGCGGAGGCGACACCGAGGGCACGCGCGGAACGGGCGGCAGTACGGCGGGATGGGGACACGTTTGTCCTTTACGGGATGCAACTGCGGGGGGTTGGAGGGGAGATGAGACGCCGAAGGGATGCATGGGCAACCACCCGGCAACACCGCCCCCATGAGGCTCACAGGTTTATAAGTGGCCCGTAAGGAGTGTCAATGCATATGCCCGCCAAGGACGTTGGCTTTGCCCTCTTATTAACCGGCGAGACGTTTCAACGCCTCCGGCGCCTCCTCGATCCGGTCGACCAGAGCGATCCGCGCCTCCATCGCCCGGTCCCGCGCGAGCGCCCGCAGGAGCGGCCAGGCCGGCAGCCGCTCGGTCCAGTGCGCGCGGTCCACGAGCACCATCGGTGTCGGCTCGCCCCGTGAGGCGTAGTAGTTGGGCGTCGCGTTGTCGAATATCTCCTGGACGGTGCCGGCGGCGCCCGGCAGGAAGACCACCCCGGCGGTGGAGCGGGCCAGCAGGCCGTCCTCGCGGGTGGCGTTGGCGAAGTACTTGGCGATGTGCGTGGCGAACGGGTTCGGCGGCTCATGGCCGTAGAACCACGTGGGGATGCCGATCGAGGTGCCGCCGCGCGGCCAGGTGCGGCGCACCGCGAACGCGGTCCGCGCCCAGTCGGTGATCGACGGCGTGAACGACGGTGCCCCGGCGAGGAGTTGAAGCGCGCCGGTCAGCATCTCGTCGTCGAAGGGCGCGGCGTACGCGCCCAGGTTCGCCGCCTCCATCGCGCCGGGGCCGCCGCCGGTCGCCACGGTGTACCCGGCCCGGGCCAGCTCGCGGCCCAGGCGCGCGGCACCGGCGTACTCCCGCGTCCCGCGCGCCATCGCGTGGCCGCCCATGACGCCCACCACCCGGGCGCCGACGAGGACTTCGTCGAGGGCGTCGGAGACGGCGTCGTCGTGCAGGGAGCGGAGCATGGAGGCGAAGATGTCGCCGTCGGCCTTGGTCTGCTGGAACCAGGCGTAGGCGAGCGCGTCCGGCGTGGCCTCGTAGCCGCCGTCGAGGCCGGCGAACAGCTCCTCGGGGGAGTAGACGAACCCCCGGTACGGGTCGAAGGGCAGGCCCGGCACGGGCGGGAAGACCAGGGCGTCGGCCGCGCGGACGCGGGCGGCGGCCTCGGGTGCCATGGGGCAGCCGAGGAAGACGGCGCCGGCGGTGTCCACGGACAGCAGCACGTCCGTACGGCCCGTCAGGTCCACGGCCTGGACGCGGGAACCGGCGAGGGTGCCGTGGAGGGCGACCACCTCGTCGAACTCGGCGAGGGACTCGATCTCACGGGCGCGGGAGCCGTCGAACGGCTGGGCGGGTGTCGGATGCACCCGCCCATGCTAGGCACGGCCGCCGGACGGGCGGCTCAGCCCTGGACGGCCGCCGGGTCCATCCACACGACCTCCCAGGTGTGGCCGTCGAGGTCGTCGAAGGCGCGGCCGTACATGAAGCCCATGTCCTGCGTCTTGCCGGTGGCCGTGCCGCCGAGCGAGAGCGCGCGGTCGACCAGCTCGTCGACCTTCGCGCGGCTCTCGGCGCTCAGACAGACCAGCACCTCGCTGGTCTTCGTCGCGTCCGCGATCTCCTTGTCGGTGAAGGTCGCGTAGAACGGCTTGGTGAGCAGCATCACGACGATGGTGTCGCTGATCACGACGGAGGCCGCGTTGTCGTCGCTGAACTGCGGGTTGATCGTGTAGCCGAGGTCGGTGAAGAACTTCTTCGACGCCTCCAGGTCGTTCACGGGCAGGTTCACGAAGATCATCTGCTGGTACATGCGGGCCTCTCCCGTTCCGTGGTGCGTGGTGCGGTGTTGTCGAGGGGGTAGACCGGGGGGCCGCGCGGAACTCATCGGTGGGCACTGATCTTTTTTTCGGCCGCGGCCCAGCGGGGCAACGGCCCAAGGCCGGCGGGTCGTTCGGCCCGGGCCGAGCGGGTCGTTCCGCCCGGGGCCGAGCGGGTCGTTCGGCCGCGGCTCAGCGGCTCAGCGGGTCAGGGGCAGCGCCGCCAACTCCGCGACCAGCAGCGTGAGGGGGCCGAACACGGCCAGCAGCGCGGCCGCGCGCAGTGCCGCCGCCGAGCGCAGCATGGTCGCCGGGGCGCCGAGGCGGAGCAGGGCGGCGACGGTGTCGGCGCGGTCCTGGCGCGCCTCCACCGCGGCGGTGAGCAGCGTGCCCACCGTGCAGCCGGCGACGACGGATGCGCCCAGGGTGGTCAGCGGGCCGAGGGCGGGGGAGCCGGGGTCGCGCAGCACGGTGACGGCGAACGCGGCCGAGGCCACGGCGCAGACGACGCCGAGCGGGCGGCCGATCCGGCCCGCCTCCGCCATCAGCACCCGCCCGGCGAGCAGGCGCAGGGCGCCGGGGCGCGCGGCTTGCAGCAGACGGCCCGTGAGGTGGGTGAGGCCGGGGCCGGCCAGGGCGAGTCCGACGGCGGTCAGGAGCCAGCCGAGGAGGACGGCGGCGGGCCCGGCGTGCAGGCCGCTGGGCATGAGCAGCGTCGCGGCGTCCGAGGTGCGGGTCGCGTACGCCTCGGTGGCGAGACCGGCGGCGAGGAGGGTGATGCCCCAGGGGAGCGCGGCCGTCGGGTTGGCCGCCGTGGCGGGCCGGGGCGGTCCGGCCGGGGTGTCCGGCGCGCCGTCCGCCGCGGTCCGTGGGCCCGGGGTGTCGTGGGCGCCGTCCGTCGCGCTGTGGAGGTCGGCCCCGCCGCCCGCCGGCTGGTGGTCGGCGCCCGCAGGGGCGGAGGTGGTGACGAGGCTCCTCGCGGACTGCGGGACGGGGCGGGAGCCCTCCGCGGTCCCGGCGCCGGCGGGAGCGGGCCGCTCGGCGGTGCGCAGGTGGGCGCCGAACCGGCCGTACGCGCCGAACGTCTCCCGGACCACGGTCCTGCTGTACGCCCCGAAGCGGCCGTACCGGCGGGCGTGGTACGGGCGGTACGGCTCGCGGGGGCGCCGGGACAGGGCCACCGCCGCCGCGGCCGTCGCCGGGAGGATGGCCAGCAGGGTCAGCGCCGCCGGGACGGGCAGGGGCCGGTCGGCGGCGAGGAACGAGGACGCCGCGCCGTCGAACGGCATGCCGGTGAGGTCGCCGCGCAGGTGCAGGAAGACCAGCAGGGCCAGCGTCGAGCCCAGCGCGGTGGACAGCGCCGTCGTCAGGGCCGAGATCGCCATCAGGCGGGCCGGGCCCAGGCCCACGGCGGACAGGCCGGGGCGCGGTTTCGTCGCGGGGTCGGTGCGGGCGACGGCGAGGGCCAGCCACACCGCGGCGGCCAGCGGCACCACGCACCAGGCCAGGCGCAGCAGCAGGGCCGACGGGGAGGCGCCGGGGTGGCCGAGGGCGTAGCCGAGGGAGCACAGGAGCAGGAAGCCGGTGCCGCCCGACGCCGCCGCGACCAGCAGGCGGCGCAGGTGGACGGCCGGGTGGGCGCCGCGGGTCAGACGGAGAGCGACCACGCGGTCCGGCCTTCCGTCTCGGTGACCGGCGGGAGGTGCACCGTCTTGACCCGGCGCCCGTCGAGCAGCGACACCGTGCGGTCGGCGAGCGCGGCCGTCTCCGGGTCGGCGGTGGCGAGGACGACGGTGATGCCGTGCGAGCGGGCGGCGGTGGTGAGGGTGCGCAGCACGTGGGCGCGGTCGGCGCGGTGCAGGGGTGCGGTGGGCTCGTCGGCGAAGAGGACGGCGGGCGCCGGGGCGAGAGCGCGGGCGATGCAGGCGCGTTGCCGCTCGGCCTGGGTCAGCTCGTGCGGCCGGCGGCGGGCCTTGTCGCCGATGTCGACGCGTTCCAGCCACTCGGTGGCGGCGACCTTGGCGCGGCGCCGGCTGACGCCGCGCAGCATCAGCGGGAGGGCGGCGTTCTCCCAGATGTTCAGCTCGGGGACCAGCAGCGGCGCCGGGTCGATCCAGCCGAAGCGGTCGCGGCGCAGCCGTTCGCGGCTCAGGGGCCCCATGGTGTGGATCGGCACGCTGTTGAACCACACCTCGCCGCGCTGGGCGGGGGTGAGGCCGGACAGGCAGCGCAGCAGGGTCGTCTTGCCGCTGCCGCGCGGGCCGCCGACGGCGAGGATCTCGCCCTCGCGCACGCCGAGGGAGACCCCTTGCAGCGCCGGGGATCCGTCGCTGTGCGTGAAGTGCAGGGAGCGTGCCCAGAGCACGTCGTTGTCCGGCGGGGCCTCCATGGGCGTACACCTCGTGTCAGATCCGTAGTTCCCGTGCCATTCCCCCGTGCGGGGGAACGAAGGCGGGGCCGATCGGTCACTGGCACGCTAGGCAGCTCCCGGCGGGAGCCCGGACAGCACGCGGCCCCGGGCGCCCGTTTCTCACTCGAACGGGCGGCACCGGGGCCGGGATGATCATCCAGAAGGAAGATCGGCAGGAGGACCGATCAGCGCCCTCGGAGGATCCGCGGCCGGCACGGCGGTGAGGGCCGCCGGCCGGCCGCTGCCGTCGGGACGGCGCGGGCCGTCCGTCCGGTCACAGCTTCGTCCACGCCTCCGTGAGCGTCGCGCGCAGGATCTGCTCGATCTCGTCGAACGTCTCCTGCGTGGAGATCAGCGGCGGGGCGAGCTGGATGACCGGGTCGCCGCGGTCGTCGGCACGGCAGTACAGGCCGTTGTCGAACAGCGCCTTGGAGAGGAAGCCGTACAGGACGCGCTCGGTCTCCTCCTCGTTGAAGGACTCCTTGGTGTTCTTGTCCTTCACGAGCTCGATGCCGTAGAAGAAGCCGTTGCCGCGGACGTCGCCGACGATCGGCAGGTCGTGCAGCTTCTGCAGGGTCTTCAGGAAGGCGCCCTCGTTGTCCAGCACGTGCTGGTTGAGGCCCTCGCGCTCGAACAGGTCGAGGTTGGCCAGGCCCACGGCCGCCGAGACCGGGTGGCCGCCGAAGGTGTAGCCGTGCAGGAAGGTGTTGTCGCCCTTGTAGAACGGCTCGGCCAGGCGGTCGGAGACGATGCACGCGCCGATCGGGGAGTAGCCCGAGGTCATGCCCTTGGCGCAGGTGATCATGTCCGGCACGTAGCCGAACTTGTCGCAGGCGAACGTGGTGCCGAGGCGGCCGAAGGCGCAGATGACCTCGTCGGAGACGAGCAGCACGTCGTACTGGTCGCAGATCTCGCGCACGCGCTGGAAGTAGCCGGGGGGCGGCGGGAAGCAGCCGCCGGCGTTCTGCACGGGCTCCAGGAAGACCGCGGCGACGGTGTCGGGGCCCTCGAAGAGGATCTGCTGCTCGATCTGGTCGGCGGCCCAGCGGCCGAAGGCCTCGGGGTCGTCGCCGAAGAGCGGCGCGCGGTAGATGTTGGTGTTCGGGACCTTGTGCGCACCCGGCACGAGGGGCTCGAACGGGGCCTTCAGGCCGGGCAGACCCGTGATGGACAGGGCGCCCTGCGGGGTGCCGTGGTAGGCGACCGCGCGGGAGATGACCTTGTACTTGGTGGGCTTGCCGACCAGCTTGAAGTACTGCTTGGCGAGCTTCCACGCGGTCTCGACGGCCTCGCCGCCGCCGGTGGTGAAGAAGACCTTGTTCAGGTCGCCCGGGGCCTCGTTGGCCAGCCGCTCGGCCAGCTCGACGGCCTTGGGGTGGGCGTAGGACCACACCGGGAAGAAGGCGAGCTCCTGGGCCTGCTTGGCGGCGGTCTCGGCGAGTTCCGTGCGGCCGTGACCGGCCTGGACCACGAACAGGCCGGCGAGACCGTCGAGGTAGCGCTTGCCCTTGTCGTCGTAGATGTAGGTGCCCTCGCCCCGGACGATCGTCGGGACGGGGGAGTTCTCGTACGAGGACATGCGGGTGAAGTGCATCCACAGGTGGTCGTACGCGGACTTGCTGAGGTCCTTTGTGCTCACGGTTATCGGGTTCCCCACATGTAGGTCTGCTTCTTGAGCTTGAGGTAGACGAAGCTCTCGGTGGAGCGCACGCCGGGCAGGGCCCGGATGCGTTTGTTGATGACGTCCAGCAGGTGGTCGTCGTCCTCGCAGACGATCTCCGCGAGGATGTCGAACGAGCCCGCGGTCATCACCACGTACTCGACTTCCGACATGGCGGTCAGCGCGTCGGCCACCGCCTCCACGTCGCCCTCGACGTGGAGCCCGACCATCGCCTGCCGGCGGAAGCCCACGGTGAGCGGGTCCGTGACGGCGACGATCTGCATCACGCCCTGGTCGAGCAGCTTCTGGACGCGCTGGCGCACGGCCGCCTCGGACAGGCCGACGGCCTTGCCGATGGCGGCGTACGGCCTGCGGCCGTCCTCCTGGAGCTGCTCGATGATGGCGAGGGAGACGGCGTCCAGGTTGGGATTGCTGCCGTTCCTGGACTCGCGAGGGGTGTCGCGGGGGGACTCGCGGGAGTCCCTCGCGTCCCTGGGGTCTGCGCTTCGACTGGCCACGACCTCACTCTGCACGACGTCTCGACAGTTCCGCAAGCCCGGATCGATGAATTTCGTTGTTTACGACTCTGAGACCGACGGATTTCGCAGATGTGAGGGGATCAGGGGTGTTGAAAACGTGGGCGCAGCGATTAGTCTGGGCATCTCAGTGATTGGACACCCGAACTTGGAGGGCCGGCAGTGAGCACCGAGCTGCGTCGTCTGCGCAACTACATCGACGGTGAGTTCCGGGACGCCGCCGACGGACGGACCACCGAGGTGGTCAACCCCGCGACGGGCGAGGCGTACGCGACCGCGCCGCTGTCCGGCCAGGCGGACGTCGACGCCGCCATGGAGGCCGCCGCGCGTGCCTTCCCGGCCTGGCGCGACACCACCCCGGCCGAGCGGCAGAAGGCCCTGCTGAAGATCGCGGACGCGTTCGAGGAGCGCGCCGAGGAGCTGATCGCGGCCGAGGTGGAGAACACGGGCAAGCCGATCGGGCTGACCCGCTCCGAGGAGATCCCCCCGATGGTCGACCAGATCCGCTTCTTCGCGGGTGCGGCGCGACTGCTGGAGGGCCGCTCGGCCGGCGAGTACATGGAGGGGCTGACCTCGATCATCCGCCGTGAGCCGGTCGGTGTCTGCGCGCAGGTCGCGCCGTGGAACTACCCGATGATGATGGCCGTGTGGAAGTTCGCCCCGGCGATCGCCGCGGGCAACACCGTGGTGCTGAAGCCGTCGGACACCACTCCCGCCTCCACCGTGCTGATCGCCGAGATCCTCGGCGAGATCCTGCCCAAGGGCGTCTTCAACGTCGTCTGCGGCGACCGCGAGACCGGCCGCATGATGGTCGAGCACCCGACCCCGGCGATGGCCTCCATCACCGGCTCGGTCCGCGCCGGCATGTCGGTGGCCGAATCCGCCGCCAAGGACGTCAAGCGCGTCCACCTGGAGCTGGGCGGCAAGGCCCCGGTCGTGGTCTTCGAGGACACCGACATCGCCAAGGCCGTCGAGGACATCTCCGTGGCGGGCTTCTTCAACGCCGGCCAGGACTGTACGGCCGCCACGCGCGTGCTCGTGCACGAGTCGATCCACGACGAGTTCGTCTCCGCGCTCGCCAAGGCCGCCTCCGAGACCAAGACGGGGCAGCCGGACGACGAGGACGTGCTCTTCGGCCCGCTGAACAACCCCAACCAGCTCAAGCAGGTCGAGGGCTTCATCGAGCGGCTGCCCGCCCACGCGCGCGTGGAGGCCGGCGGCAAGCGCGTCGGCGACCAGGGCTACTTCTACGCGCCCACCGTCGTCTCCGGCCTCAAGCAGGACGACGAGATCATCCAGAACGAGGTCTTCGGCCCCGTCATCACCGTCCAGTCCTTCGCGGACGAGGACCAGGCCGTCGAGTGGGCCAACGGCGTCGAGTACGCCCTGGCCTCCTCGGTGTGGACCAAGGACCACGGCCGCGCCATGCGGATGTCCAAGAAGCTCGACTTCGGCTGCGTGTGGATCAACACCCACATCCCGCTGGTCGCCGAGATGCCGCACGGCGGCTTCAAGAAGTCCGGCTACGGCAAGGACCTGTCGGCCTACGGCTTCGAGGACTACACCCGCATCAAGCACGTCATGACGTCCCTGGACGCGTGACGCCGGCCCGGCGGGTGCGCTGAGGCCGGCGCGGCCTCACGCCATGACTCGCGGCCCCGGACGGAGGACGGACCGTCCGGGGCCGCGGTGCGTCCGGCGTCGGCCCGTGGTCGACAAGGTGTCGGGCCTGCGGGGCACCACTCGACGCGGCGTCAATTGATCACGTGTGCCGCCGGGGCCCATGCTGCGCCCATGCCCCTCCCACGCCGTCCTCTCTCCCGCCGTTCCCTGCTGCGCGCCCTCGGCGGCACCGCCGTGCTCTGCGCGCTCGCCGGCTGCGGGGTGCCCGCCGCCTACGTCCCGCCCGGCGACCGCGCCGCCGCCGACACCTCGGCCCGCGACAAGCGGCTGACGTGGTCGAACTGGCCGCTGTACATCGACACCGACGACGACCACCCCAGCCGCAGGCCCACCCTGGAGGCGTTCGAGAAGCGGAGCGGCATCGCCGTCGACTACGTCGAGGAGATCAACGACAACGACGAGTTCTTCGGCAAGATCAGCCCCGCTCTGATGAACCACCAGCCCACCGGCCGCGACCTCGTCGTCATCAGCGACTGGATGTGCGCGCGCTTCGTCCGGCTGGGCTGGGTGCAGGAGCTGGACGCCGCCCGAATGCCCCACGTCGAGCGCCACCTGGACCCGCTGCTGCGCTCGCCCGCCTTCGACCCGGGCCGCAGGTTCACCGTGCCGTGGCAGTCCGGCATCACCGGCATCGCCTACAACCGCCGCAAGCTCGGCCGTGAGATACGGCACGTCTCCGATCTGTGGGCCGACGACCTGCGCGGCCGGGTCACCCTGCTGTCCGGCCTCGACGAGGCCTTCGCGCTGCTGATGCTGGGCAACGGCGTCGACATCACCCGCTGGACGGCGGACGACTTCCACCGGGTGTGCGACCAGGTCGAGGCGCAGGTGCGGCGCGGCCAGATCCGCCGCTTCACCGGCAACGACTACACCAAGGACCTGGTCGGCGGCGACGTCCTGGCCTGTCAGGCGTACTCCGGCGACGTCGTCCAGCTGCGCGCCGACAACCCGGACATCGAGTTCGTCGTCCCCGAGGAGGGCGCCGAGCTGTGGGCCGAGTCGTTGATGGTGCCCGACCTGGCCCGGCACAAGGCCAACGCCGAGCGGCTGATCGACCACTACTACCGGCCCGAGGTCGCCGCCGAGCTGGCCGCCTGGGTCACCTACGTCTGCCCGGTCCCGGCCGCCCGGGAGGTGCTGGCGTCCTCCTCCGACGCGGACACCGCGGCCCTCGCCGACGACCCGCTGATCTTCCCGGACGCCGCGATGCGCCGCCGCCTGGCCACCGCCCGGGACGTCACCGCGCAGGAGCGGGTGGAGTTCGCCAAACGCTGGAACAAGATCGCCGGGCTGTAGCAGAATCACCGGTGTGAATAATTCACCGGACGATGAAAAGCTGTCCGCCTGGGTGACCGCCGGCCTGTTCGCCGCCTGGGCGCTGCACGACGCGGAGGAGCTGGCGGCCGGCCCGCGCTGGGTCCGGCGCAGCCTGCCCCGGCTGCGCGAGCGGTTCCCGGCGGTGCCCGAGCGGGCCTGGCGGCAGCTGGAGGCCGTCGACGAGCGGGAGTTCCCGCTCGCCGTCGCGTTCGTCGGCGTCTGCGTCGCCGCCGCGTCGGCCGCGGGCCACGCCACCGGCGGGCGCTCGGCGTTCTACCGGGCCACCCTCGACGGTTTCGGCCTGCACGGCCTGGTGCACCTGGCCCAGGCCGCCGCCGTGCGCGGCTACACCCCCGGCGCCGCCACCTCGCCCCTGCTCGTCGTCCCCTTCACGCTGTGGGCCCGCGGCCGCCTGCGCCGCGCCGGCGTCCTGCGCCCCGCGCGTCCCCGCGACCTCGCCACTGGGCTGGCTGCGGCGGGGGTCGTCACGGCCGCGGCGCACGCGGCGGCGCGCGCCTGGGGAAAAAATCCGCATCGGCGCCGACCCCCGCGAAATCCGGTATCGCAGCAGGCGAAAGCCCGGTTTATCAGCGCTAATTAAAGCTTCATTTATCGCCGCTAATTTACGCTTCATTCAACTCGTTTTTGTCCGGCCTTGCCCCGGAGGACACGATGTGCACAGAATGGCTCGTATATTTACGGCGTAAACGTACGAGCGGGAGACGCGGGCGTCTCCGCCTACGAGCGCGCCGAGGACGAATCGTCCCAGGCCAGGAGGCTGCGATGGACCTCGTCGGCATCCCGCACACCAGTCGGCCGTGTGTGTCCCTCAACGAAACCGCGACATCGACGGCGCCCCGGCTGACCGTGCTCGTCCCCACCAGAAACGAACGAGAAGTCGTCCCCCTCCTGCTGGACGCGCTGAGTCCCGAATTCGCCGCGCTCGACGCGGAAATCCTCTTCGTCGACGACAGCGACGACGACACACCCGCCGTGGCCGCGGCCCGCGCGGCGCGCTGCCCCCTGCCCGTGCGGCTGCTGCACCGCCCGCCGGGACAGCGCGCGGGCGGCCTCTCGGGCGCGGTCATCGCCGGCGCGCGGTACGCGCTCGGCACCTGGGTGCTGGTCATGGACGCCGACCTGCAGCACCCGCCCGAGGCCGCGGCCGCCCTCGCCCGGACCGCCCTCGGGCACGACGCCGACGTCGTCGTCGGCACCCGGCGCGCCGGAACCGGCTCCAGCGGCGGCCTGGACGGCGTCACCCGCTCCCTGGTCTCCTCCGGCAGCGCCCTGCTCGCCAAGGCGTTCTTCCCGCGCCGGCTCGCCACCGTCACGGACCCGATGAGCGGGCTGTTCGCCTTCCGCACGGACCGCATCGACCTCGACCGGCTGAACCCGCTCGGCTTCAAGATCCTGCTGGAGATCCTCGTCCGCCATCCGTCCGCCCGCGTCGCCGAGGTCGCGTACACCTTCGCACCCCGTGCCGCCGGCCGCTCCAAGGCCTCGCTGCGCGAGGGCATCACCTACCTGCGCCACCTCGCCCGGCTGCGCCGCAACCAGCAGCCCGGCAGCCGCGCCGGCGCCCTCGGCCGGCTCCTCGCCTTCGGGCTCATCGGGCTGAGCGGCATCGGCGTCAACACCGCCGCGCTGTGGCTCTTCCACGACGTCCTGAACGCCCCGCCCCTGTGGGGCGCGGCCCTGGCCACCCAGGTCTCCACGGCCTGGAACTTCGCCCTGATCGAACTCCTCGTCTACCGCGCCACCACCCACGGCACCCGCACCGGCCGCGGCATCCGCTTCTTCGCGATGAACAACCTGCTGCTGCTCGGCCGGCTGCCGGTCCTGGCCTGGCTGATCGGCCTCGGCCTCGGCGTGCTCACGGCCAACGCGCTCACCCTGGTGCTGCTGTTCGTGCTGCGGTTCCTCTTCAGCGACCGGCTGATCTACCGCGCCGGGCGCGAGAACCGCGAGGACACCCGGCGCGACCCTGTGCGCACCCTCGTCGACCCCGCCGCCCCGGTCGGCACCCCGTCCGCCGCCCGCGGCGGGCACAAGCGCTCCCAGTACCTGCCCCACCGCTACGACATCGCGGGCCGGGTCACCATCGCCTCCCAGGTCCGGCTGCCGGAACTGGAGTTCTTCCGCGCGCAGTGGGTGGCCCCCGGCGAGTGCGACATCGCCGTACGCGTCGGCGACATCGGGCGCCGCGGCCTGCACCCCCGCGCCGGACTCACCGAACTCACCCGCGCCGAGCAGGGCCGGCCCGCCAGCCTGCGCTACGAGGAGCAACTGGGCCGCCTCGGCGCCAACTTCCGCGTCGACCTCGGCCACCCGCTGTCCGTGGAGGTCAGCCCGCTGCTGGCGCGCTCCCCGCACGTCGTCTACACCAACATCATCGAGGCGCTGCTGCGGTTCGTCGTCGTGCCCCGCGGCTGGATGCTGCTGCACTCCGCCTGCCTGGACTTCGACGGCACCGGGGTGATGCTCTCCGCGCTCACCGACACCGGCAAGACCGCCACCGTCCTGCGGCTGCTGCGCGAGCACGGCGGACGCTTCCTGTCCGACGACATGACGCTCGTCGACGCGGCCGGGCACGCCGTGTGCTTCCCCAAGCCGCTCACGATCAGCGCGCACACCCTGCGGGCGGTGAGCGCCGACGACCTCACCGCCAAGGAGTGGTTCAAGCTCTCCGCGCAGAGCCGGCTGCACTCCCGGGAGGGCCGCTCCTTCGCCCTGGCCCTCGCCCGCCTCAACCTGCCGATCATGTCGATCAACGCGCTCACCCAGTTGCTCGTCCCGCCGCCCAAGTACGCCGTCGACCGGCTCGTGCCCTGCACCATCGGCACCACCACCGAGGTCAGCGACCTGTTCGTCATCGAACGCGGCGCCCCCGGGATCGGCGACATGCCGTACGAGGAGGCCGTGCGCCGGCTGCTGGGCAACACCGAGGACGCCTACGGCTTCCCGCCCTTCCGCTACCTCGCGCCCGCGCTCACCATCGACGGCCTCGACCACACCCGGCTCCGGGTCAGGGAACGCGAGATCCTCGCCGGGTTCCTGTCCGGGATCCGGGTGCGCACCCTGGCCTCCGACTGCTTCGGCTGGGCCGACGAGATCCCCGCCCTGCTGGGCCGGGAGCGGCTCGACGGCATCCCGCTGCCCGACGGCCACCGTCCCGAACAGCCCCACTGGGACTGGCAGTTCGACTCCCCGCTCGCCCTGTCGGGCGGCACCCGCACCCCCCGTGCCGGAGGCCCCCCGTGATCCGCCCCCGCTTCCCGGCCCTCCTCGCCGTCCCGGAGTCCGTCCGGGTCGGCCCGGACGCCCCACCCGGCCAGGACCGCCGTACCCGTTCCGCCACCGTCCGGCGGACGGCGGCGGCGTACCGCCCCACCCCGGAACGCCTGCGCGCGGCCCTGCCCCTCACCGCCGTCCTCGCCCTGGCCGCCGTCCTGCGGTTCTGGGCGCTGGACGCCACCGGCTTCAACAGCGACGAGGCCGTCTACACCGGAACCGCCGCCTCCCTGGCCGGCGACCCGACCCTCCAGCAGTTCTTCCCGGTCTTCCGCGCCCACCCGCTGCTGCTGCCGACCCTCCTGTCGATCGTCCCCGGGCGCGGCATCGACGACTTCTCCGCCCGCGTGGTGACCGCGCTGATCGGCGTCGCCTGCGTGGCCCTCACCTATCTGCTGGCGCGGCGGCTGTACGGCCGGCGTGCCGCCCTGGCCGCCGCGCTGCTGCTGGCCGTCATGCCGTACCACGTCGTCGTCAGCCGCCAGGTGCTGCTCGACGGACTGCTGACCCTGTGCGCCACCGGCGCCCTGTACGCCGTCGTCCGCTACGTCCAGACCGAGCGCCTGCCCTGGCTGCTCGCCGCGGGCGCCGCGCTCGGCGCCACCGTCCTGGCCAAGGAGACCGGGCTGGTGATGGTCCTCGGGCTGATCGCGTTCTTCGTGTTCACCCGGGGCGTCCCCGTGCGGCCACGGCACCTGCTGTACGCCACCGGCGTCATGATCGTCGTCATGGCGGCGTTCCCGCTGGCGGTGATCCTGGCCGGACACCACCAGGGCGGCCAGGACTACGTCCTGTGGCAGCTGTTCCGCCGCGCCAACCACCACCCGTGGTTCTACGCGACCACCGTGCCCGGCGCCCTCGGCTGGGCCGTGCTCGCGGCCGCCCTGATCGGCCTGGTGTGGCTGCGCCGGCAGCACGGCTGGCGGGAGTCGCTGCTGCTGTGGTGGATGGCCGCGCCGGTGTTCTTCTTCGACCTGTGGCCCGTCAAGGGCTACCAGTACCTGCTGCCCATCGCCCCGCCGCTCGCCGTGCTCGCCGGCCGGACCCTCGCCGCCGTCGCCCGGCTGCCGCGCCGCGCCTCCTGGCCCCGCTGGGCCGCCCCCGCGGCCTCCGTCCTGCTCTGCCTCGGCGCCGCCGCCTCCCTCGCCGTGCCCGCCGCCGCGCGCATCGACCCCGCGCCCACCGGAGCCCTCCTCGCCGGCACCGGCGGACTGCCCGGCGGCCGCGAGGCCGGCCACTGGGTGCGCGCCAACGTCCCCGAGGGCGGCCGGCTGCTCGCGGCCGGACCGTCCCTCGCCAACGTCCTGCAGTTCTACGGCCACCGCGGGGTGTCCGCGCTCTCCGTCAGCGGCAGCGCGCTGCACCACAACCCCGCCTACGTGCCGGTGCCCAACCCCGACCGGGCGCTGCGCACCGGACAGTTCCAGTACGTCGTGTGGGACTCCTACACCGCCGCCCGCTCCCCGTTCTACGGCGAGAAGATGCGCAAGCTGGCGGACAAGTTCCACGGCATCGTCGTGTACACCGGCGTCGAACGGATCCGCACCGGGCCCGGCGGCGCCCACGCCGACCGCGAGACCGTCGTGATCTACAAGGTGCGTACGCCATGAGGACCGCCCGACTGCTCGCCGTCGCCGCCGCCCTGCTCGGCCTGCTGGCCCCGGCCGCCGTCGCCCGCGCCGACTCCGAGCCCCAACCGACCACGCCCATCCGGCACTTCGTCTACCTCCTGCAGGGCGGCCGCACCTTCGACAACTACTTCGGCACCTACCCCGGGGCGGACGGCCTGCCGCCCGGCGCCTGCCAGCCCCGCTCGGTGCGCGACCCGGCCCAGGGCTGCGTCCGGCCGTACGCCCTGCACGGCACCGTGCCGCCGCCCCTGTCGCCCACCCGCACGATCATCGACGCGCAACTGGCCCGGGGCCGCATGAACGGCTTCGTGTCCGCGTACGACCTCCAGGGCCGCGACGGCTCCCTCGCCATGGGCCACTACGACGGACGGGACCTGCCCTTCAGCTGGGCGGCCGCCCGCGACGGCGTGCTCTTCGACCGCTTCTTCTCCGCCGTCCCGCACGGCACCGCCGCCGAGCGCGTCTACTGGGTGACCGGCGCGGCCCCCGCCGGCAGCGGCGACGGCGTCCCGGTCGGCGGCTACGGCAACCGGCCCACCCTCTTCGACCGGCTCCAGCAGGCCGGCGTGAGCTGGAAGTTCTACGTAGAGGGCTACCGGCCGGACGAGACGTTCCGCACGCCCGGCGGCACGCAGGCGGTGCGGGTGCCGCTGCTCGGCTTCGCCCGGTTCGTCGACGACCCGGCGCTGCGCGGCCACATCGCCGACCTGCGCCAGTACTACCGCGACCTGGACCAGGGCACCCTGCCGGCGGTCTCCTACATCGCGACCAACGGATCAGCCGAACGGTCCGGCCGCTCGATACCGGCCGGCCAGAAGCTCATCCGGTCCGTCGCCGACCAACTCGCGCTCAGCCGCTACTGGGACGACTCCGCGCTGCTGTGGAGCTACGACAGCTCCGGCGGCTGGTACGACCACGTGGCACCGCCGCGCGCCGCCGACGGGCCCCGGGGCCTGCGGGTGCCCGCGGTGCTCCTGAGCCCCTACGCCCGGCAGGGCCGGGTCGACCACACGGTGCTGGACCCCACCAGCGCGCTGCGGTTCGTCGAGGACAACTGGCGGCTCAAGCCGCTCGCACGGCGGGACGCCACGGCCACCAGCCTCGCCGGGGCCTTCGACTTCGGCCGCGCACCGCGCGCCCCGCGGGTGCTGCCCACGCAGTCGTCGCGGGCCGTGGGCCGGATCGACACGGCGTCCGTGTACGGCCCGTACGTCGCCGCCTCCGCCGTCGCCGTCGCCCTGGCGGTCACGGCCGCCGTACGCTCCACGCGCCACCGCCGCGCCGCGGGGGACGCTCCGGACAAGGACCCACGGCAGTGACCGCGCACCGCCTCCGCCTTTCCCTGTCGGCCGCGGCGACGGCCCTGCTGGCCGGCCTGGCCCTGGCGCCGTCGGCCGCGGCGGAATCCGCCACGGCACGACCCGCCGCGGCGCCGGCCGCGGCGGCCACACCGGCCGGGGTGACCGCGGCGCGGGGCACGCCGGCCGGGTCCGGCCGGACCGCCGCGCAGACCCCCGTACAACGCGCCGCCGCCTCCCTGCCGACGCCGGCCGCGCGGGCCCCCCGGCCGCGGCCGCACGGGCACGTCACCGTGACGTTCCGGACGGTGCCCGCCGTGGCGGGCGCGCGGTTCGCGCTCGGTGGGCAGGTCGTGACCAGCGACGGTCACGGCAGGGCCACCGTGACGGTCGCGCGGGCGGCCGGTCCGCAGACGCTGAGCCTGCTGAACCCCGTCGTCACCGCCGGCGACCACCAGTACCGCTTCGTCCGCTGGACCGGGCAGCGCGACCCCGACCAGGCGCAGCGCACCACCGTGCACGGTCTGAGGCTGCGCACCGACCGCACGATCACCGCCGCCTACCGGGTCGCCTGCGCCGTCAGCCCGCGCTTCACCGACCAGTACGGAAAACCCCTCGACCTCGGCCACATCTCCACGGTGACCGTGAAGAGCTCCACCGGACGGCTGACCGGGATGCCGGTGCGAGGCGCCACCTGGCTCGACGGGACCGTGCCCGTCTACCGCACCAGCCGCCTCCAGCTCACGCCCGTCACCTACTCCCTGCAGAGCCTGGTCTACGACGGCGCGCAGCTCGCCGACGCCGGCCGGCAGCGCTTCACGCCGTGCGCCTCGCCGACCGTCACCTTCGTCGGCCCCTTCCACGCCCTCACCGTCACCGCGCACGACGCCTTCTTCGGCGGCGCCACCGGCCGGCGGGCCGAGATCAGCGGACCGGGCGGCATCGTGCGCACGGTCAGCCTCGGCGCGCAGCACTCCGCGGTGGTCACGGACCTGCCGCGCGGCCACTACCGCGTGACGCTGAAGGGCGCCGGCGGGCTCACCCCGACGCAGGAGATCCAGCTGTCCCGGTCGATGACCACCAACGCCCCCGTGATCAGCACACTCGATCTGCTGGTCATCGGCCTGCCGCTGCTCGGTCTGGTGGTGGCGGGCGTCCTGGTCCGCCGAGCCCGCACGGGCCGCTCACCGTTCGGCCGCCGAGGGTCACGGCCGGGGCGGGGCGGCCCGGCGGGCGACCCCGCAGGGGCGGGCCCGCCGTGAGGAGCGGGCCCGCCGCACGACTCCGGTCCGCCGCACGACTCCGGTCCGCCGCACGACTTCGGTTCGCCGCACGACTTCGGTTCGCCGTGAGACGCCGGTTCGCCCTGCTGACCGCCGTGGGCCTGCTGTGCTGCCTGCCCTGCCTCGCGGCGCCGGCACACGGAACGCCCGCGGCGGCCCCCGGGCCGGGCGTCGCCCCGGCCCCCTCCGCGTCCCCGGCCACGCCCCTCATGGCGTACTACTACCAGTGGTACGAGCCCGGTTCCTGGCGGCGGGCCAAGGCCGATCTGCCCGCGCTCGGCGGCTACTCCAGCGACGACCCGAACGTGATCCGCCGCCACATCCGCGAGGCGAAGGCCGCGGGCATCGACGGCTTCATCACCAGCTGGAAGGACACCCCGAAGAACGACCGCCGGCTCGCGCTGCTCATGAGCGTCGCCCGCGCCGAGCACTTCCGGCTCGCGATGATCTACCAGGGCCTCGACTTCACCCGCCGGCCGCTGCCCGCCGAGCGGGTGCGCGCGGACTTCCGCACCTTCCGCGACCGGTACGCCCACGACCCCGTCTTCCTGCGGCTGGGCGGCAAGCCGCTCACGATCCTCAGCGGCACCTGGAAGTTCTCCCACCAGGAGGTCGCCCGCATCACCTCGGACGTACGCGGCGACCTGCTCGTGCTCGCCTCGGAGAAGAACGTCGCCGGCTACCGGCGGCTGGCCGACGTCACCGACGGCGACGCGTACTACTGGTCGTCCGTCGACCCGTACACGCAGCGGGGGAGCGCGGCGAAGCTCCGCGCGATGGCGGACGCCGTGCACGCAGACGGCCACTACTGGGTCGCGCCGTTCGCGCCCGGCTTCGACGCCCGTCTCGTCGGCGGCACCGGCGCGGTCCCGCGCCGCGACGGGGCCACCCTGCGCGCCGAGTACGGCGCCGCGATCCGCTCGGCCCCCGATGTGCTGGGCCTGATCAGCTGGAACGAGTTCAGCGAGAACACCCACGTCGAACCGAGCCGCGCCTTCGGCACCCGCTATCTGCGGATCCTGCGCGAACTGCGCGGCGGGACGGCGCCGGCGCCGGCGGGACCGGCCGTCGACTCCAGCGACGGCCCGGTCGCGCACGGCGCCGGGCGGATCGTCCTGCTGACGGCGGGCCTCACCGGGCCCGCCGCACTGATCGCCGGTGCCGCCGTACTGCGGCACCGGCGAAGGGTCAGCACATAGCCTGCGTGGTGCTGCCCGCCGTGTTGCCCGCGAGGTCACGGGCGACCACCCGGTAGGTGGTGCCGCGGCGGCACAGGGTCCCGGCGTCGCTGTAGGAGTTCGTCCCGGCCGGCACCGAGGTCAGGTAGGTGCCGTTGCGGTACACGTCGTACGCCGCCACCCGCTTGTTGTCGGAGGACGAGATCCAGTGCACCCAGATGTTCTGTCCCGGCATGCGCGTGGCCGTCACCGCGAGCGGCTGCGACGGCGCGGTGCCGTCCGCGCCGAAGTCGTAGGTCTGCTGGTCGAAGACCTGGCCCTGCGAGTTGGTCGGCGCGACGGTCACGACACTGCCGTTGACGGTGATCTTGAGGAAGTGGAACACCTGGAGGTCCGAGGACGGGGGCGAGGCGGCACCACAGGCGCGTCCCCGGTTCGAGGAGTACGACCAGCTGATCGCGTAGGCGTCGGTGGAGGAGCAGCCCGCGCCGCCGAGACCGCTCGGCTTGGCGCCGCCGCCTCCGGTGACGTAGCTGATGACACCGCCGGGCGGGGCGATGTTGCGCTGGTAGATGTGGGCGTGGCCGTTGAGGACCAGGTTGACGCCGTTGTCGTGCAGCAGCTGCTCCAGGGTGCCCGAGCTGCCCGGCGTGTACTTCAGGTACGGGTCGTCCGGCTCGGTGGAGTCGTCGGAGCGCAGCGGGAAGTGGAACGCGGCGATCTTGATGCCGCCGGGGTGGGCGGCCAGGTCCTGCGCCAGCCACTGGTACTCCGGCGACGACGTCGTCCAGTGCGCGGCGTGGTCGACCTCGTAGAGCGCGCAGCGCGACCCGCAGGCGCCGCCGGTCGCCGACCCGGTGTTGGTGTCGCTCCAGGACGCGTCCAGCATGTACATGCGCACGTTGCCGGTGCTGAAGGCGTACCAGGTCGAGGGGTACGACGCCGGGGTCGAGCCCAGGAAGGAGCTGTAGTCCTCCATCTGGTACTTGCCGCCCGACGCGGCGGCGACGGCGCTCTCCGGCCAGGTGGTCAGGAGGGTCTGGTTGCGGCCGTGGTTGCCGTTGATCGAGAAGTACGGGATGCGCTGGCCCGGCACGGCCCAGTACTGCGGGCCGAAGACGGCGCTGATGTTCACGCCGGTCTGGTTGACGTCGCCGTAGTTGGTGGGCGTACCGCCCGGGTAGGCCACGTCCCCGGTGGTGACGGCGAACCGCACGCCGCTGTTGGCGAGCACCTGGTCCAGGTCGGCCTGACCCTCGTTGACGGAACCGTCGTTGACGCCGTGGTTGGTGGTGTCACCCCAGTCGCCGAACGCGGCGAAGGTGACCGGGGCCGCCCCGCCGGCAGCCTGCAGCGTGGTGAAGGCGGGGGAGGGGTTGGTGCCCAGCAGGTCGGTCTGGGGGGTGCCGCCGGTGTAGACCCGGTAGCAGTACTGGGTGTCGGCCGCGAGCCCGGTGACGGCGACCGAGTTGGTGTACTCGCGCACGCCGTTGATGGTGGTCGGCGAGCCCAGGGTGGCCGACTGCACCGTGTTGGCGGTGCAGTTGCCGATCGGCCCGTACTTGACGATCCCTCGGCTCTGGGTGCTGGTGGCCCAGTTGACCTGCACCCTGGCGGTGCCGAGGTCGGTGAGGTAGGGCGCCCGGGTGAGCTGGGGGTCGGTGCCGGGCAGGGTGGCGCTCGCCGGTTCCTGCAACGCGGCGGTCGCGGCCAGTGCGACGAGGACGGCGGCCGAGGCACGAGCGAGGTGCCTGCGGCGTTGTCGGGCGGGGGAGTGCAGGGTGGCGGCCTTCACTGCGAAACTTCGCATGGGGGCTCCGTACTGGGGAGTCACGGTCGTCGGTCGGACTGCTGAGGATTCGTTACCGTGACGAGCCACCCCGAAGGGACGGAATCGGCAGGGACTCGACCGCACTTCACACGGACAGCCCCGCGCACCGCGGCGAACGCGCCAGGACAGCGCCCCTTCACCACCCCGGCGCACTCCCGGCTGAAAGGGCGTCGGAACACCGCACGCCGGATCACGCCGACCGACGGTGCCGGCGTGATCCGGCGTGATCCGGCGGGCGGGGTCAGGCCGCGCGCAGGGCGGTCAGGACGTCGATGCGGTTGGTGGTGATCGAGTCGACGCCGGCGTCGAGGAGGCGGCGCATCGCCCGGCGGGTGTCGGGCGTCCAGACCGACAGCAGATAGCCGTCGCGGTGCACCCGCTCGGCCAGGGCCCGGTCCACCAGCGAGAAGCGGTAGTTGAGCCAGCGCGGGCGCACCGCGTCCAGCACCGCCGGGCGCGGCGGCGCGAGACTCGTCCAGGTCAGCGCGATCTCCGCGGCCGGGTCGGCGGCCCGCACCGCCAGCATGGCGGCGGCGCCCGCGCAGTAGTACACGCGGTCCTGCGCCCCGGCCTCCCGGACGACGCCCACGATCCGGCGCGCCGCCCGCACGTCCGGCGTGCCGGGCAGGTCGACCATGACCCGGCTGCCGTCCGTCGCCGCCAGCGCCGCCGCCAGCGTCGGCACGCCGCCGCCGGTCAGCCCCTCCACCTCGGCCAGGGACAGCGCGAGCAGCGGGCGGTCCCGCTCCCACAGCCGCTTGAGCGTGTCGTCGTGCAGGAGAACGGGAACGCCGTCCCGGGTGAGCCGTACGTCGATCTCCACGGCGTCCGCGCCCGAGGCGAGCGCGGACCGCAGGGAGGCGATCGTGTTCTCCCGGACGCGGTAGGGGTCGCCGCGGTGGCCCACGGCCGTCAGGGTCTGCATGGGGGCCATTGTGGCGGCAGCGGTCCCGCGCCGGTCAGCCGGCGAGCCACCGCGCGGTGTAGCCGTCGATCTCCTCCCGGATCCGGGCCTTGCCGGCCTCGTCCAGGAAGGAGGCGTCGACGGCGTTCTTCGCCAGCTCCGCCAGGCCCCGCTCGTCGAGGTCCAGCAGCCGGGCGGCGACCGCGTACTCGTTGTTCAGGTCGGTGCCGAACATCGGCGGGTCGTCGGAGTTGATCGTCACCACGACCCCGGCCCGCGTGAACTCCTTGACGGGGTGCTCGTCGAGGGTGGTCACCGCGCGCGTGGCGATGTTCGACGTCGGGCACACCTCCAGCGGGATGCGGTGCTCGGCGAGGTGCGCGAGCAGCTTCGGGTCCTGCGCGGAGCTGGTGCCGTGCCCGATCCGCTCGGCCCCCAGGTACGTCAGCGCGTCCCACACCGTCTCCGGGCCGGTGGTCTCGCCGGCGTGCGGCACCGAGCGCAGGCCGGCCGCCCGCGCCCGGTCGAAGTACGGCTTGAACTGCGGGCGGGGCACACCGATCTCGGGGCCGCCGAGCCCGAAGGAGACCAGGCCCTCGGGGCGCACCGCGTCGTCCGTGGCGAGCCGGGCCGTCACCTCGGCCGCCTCCAGGCCCGCCTCGCCGGGGATGTCGAAGCACCAGCGCAGCACCGTGCCGAACTCGGCTTCGGCCGCCTTGCGGGCGTCCTCGATCGCCGCCATGAACGCCCGCTCGTCGATGCCGCGGCGCACGGAGGAGTACGGAGTGATGGTCAGCTCGGCGTAGCGCACCTGCTGGCGGGCCAGGTCACGGGCCACCTCGTAGGTGAGCAGGCGGACGTCCTCCGGCGTGCGGATCAGGTCGACGACGGACAGGTAGACCTCGATGAAGTGGGCGAAGTCCGTGAACGTGAAGTAGTCGGCCAGCGCCTCGGGGTCGGTCGGGACCTTGGAGTCGGGGTGGCGGGCGGCCAGTTCGGAGACGATCCGGGGGGAGGCGGAGCCGACGTGGTGCACGTGCAGTTCGGCCTTCGGCAGGCCGGCGATGAAGGCGTGCGGGTCGCGCGGCGCGGCGGCGGGTGCGTCGAGACGGTCGGTCGTCAAGGGTTCCTCCCCGAAACGGCGCCCCGGCCGGGCGGTGCCGGGCTGCGGAGCGCGGGTGATCGGCTGATCGGTGACTCGGGGCCATCGTAGGCCGGGCGCCGGGGGGCCTGCGGCGGCCGGTGGGCAGGGCCGTAGCATGGCGGGACGTTCGCAGAGGGGGGTTCGCGTGATGGGCGAGGAGACGGGGGCGCCAGGGGTGCCGGGAAGCGGCGCGGGCGACCGGCCGGGAGCGGAGGAGCGCCCACGGATCTCTCTCGGCAAGGACACGCCTTCCCCGTCCACGGGCACGCCCGCGTGGCCCGCTCCCGCTGACTTCGGCGCGCAGAGCGGCTTCGGTGCTGCGGCGGATGGCTCCGGCGCGGAGAGGGGCTTCGGTACTGCGGCGGGTGGCTTCGGCGCGGAGAGCGGCTTCGGTACCGCGGCGGGTGGCTTCGGTGCCGTGGACGGCCCCGGAGACACGGTCGCCGCCGCGGGTCCGCTGACCCCGGGGTCCGGGCACGACCAGCAGACGCTCGCCTCGGCCCCGGGCGCCACCGACGCAGCCCAGCCCTCTCGGGAACCGCAGCCGCAGCCCTCCGGGACGTGGTCGGAGCCGAACCCCTTCGCGCCGCCGGCCGCGCCCGGCACCGCCGATCCGTTCGCCCCGCCGGCCGGCTCGGCCCCCGGCCCCTTCGCCCCGCCGGCCGGTACGGCGCCCGGGCCCTTCGCGCCGCCCGCCCCGATGCCCGGCGCCGGCCCCTTCGCCCCGCCCGCTCACGCGGCCGTCGGGGACAACCCCTTCGCCCCGCCGCACGGGGAGCCCGTTCCGCCGCCGCCCATCGCGCCGGACGGTCCCGGCCAGGTGCCGTACGGCTACCCCGGCGCGCACGGCCCGCAGGCCCACGGGTTCCCGGCCGCCGGCTACTACGGCTGGCCCGGTACGCAGCCCCTGCCCAGCAACGGCATGGGCACCGCGGGGCTGGTGCTCGGCATCGTCGCCGCGGTGCTGTTCTGCATGTGGCCGCTGGCCATCATCGCGGGCATCCTCGGCGTGATCTTCGGCGCGATGGGCCGTGCGAAGGCCAAGCGGGGCGAGGCGACCAACGGCGGTCAGGCCCTGGCCGGCCTCATCTGCGGGGCCGCGGGCGTCGTCCTGAGCATCGCCATGGTGGTCGTGCTCGTCGCCACCCACTGACACGAGCGCCGGAGGCCGGGAACCCACACGGCTTCCCGGCCCACCGGGGCGGCCAGGAACCTCCGAAGTCCGCCCCCCGACCCCTGCCTGCCCGCTTTCGCCTGAGGCCTCGGCCCCCGACTCCCCCCGGCCTACACGCCTCCGCCGGAGGCCTGCGCCCCCGACGCCCCGGCTACACGCCCCCGCCGGAGGCCTCCGCCCGCAAGCGTCTGCGCGCCTCCATCAGCGCGAAGCCCAGCAGGTTCGGGCCGCGCCAGCTGTCCGGCCGGGTCGCCGCCTCGTCGTCCGCGGCCAGGCCGATGCCCCACACGCGGTCGACGGGGCTCGCCTCGACCAGCACCCGGTCGCCCGTGTTCAGCAGGAACTCCCGCAGGTCCGCGTGCGCGGTGAACTTGTGCACGCTGCCCTCGACGACGATCCCGAACCTCTCGCGCGCCCACACCGCCTCGTCGAAGCCGCGCACCAGCCGGCCCTCCTTCTTGGCCTGCGCGGGCGACCTCGCGGCCAGCACACGCTGCTCCGCCTCCGCGTCGCCGAACAGGCGCGCCTTGGCGGCCATCATCCAGTGCTCGGCCGTCGCGTAGCGCACGCCGTCGACCACGAAGGGCGAGGGCCACCACTGGCTCAGGCAGCTCGCACCCACCCGGCCGTCGGGTCGCGGCCGATGGCCCCAGAAGTGCAGGTACTTGATCCTCGCCCCCGCGTGGACCGCCCTGACCAGGGCCTCCCGAGAATCGATCTCCGTCATGCACGCGAGTCTGGCACGCGCCACTGACACTGCGTCCGGCCTTTTCCGGCATCACTCGACACCTGGTCGACAGATTCCGTCGCGTAACCGAAAGGCAACAACGGAATCCCTTGTCGACGTCCCATGGCTCTGTCAGGATCGGCACTCAAATCGAGCCGGAGCTACGCCACCCACCCCTCGTGGGTCAGCCACCCACCCCCTGCACGGGAGGGGGGACGACGGCGGAGGAGAGCGATATGCACAACCCGGGCACCACCCCGGAGAGGTCCGCGGAATTCCCCGCACAGGAACGTTTCGCGGAGGGCGCGCAGTACATCGCGGGACGGCTCGCCCGGGGCACCTCCGGACACACGCACGCGGTCGTCGACCCGGCCACCGGCGAGGACGTGTTCACCTACGAATTGGCCGGCACCGACGACGTCGACGCGGCCGTGGCCGCCGCCCGCGCGGCCTTCCCCGGCTGGGCCGGCGCCACGCCCGGCGAGCGCTCCGACGCGCTGCACCGCTTCGCCGCCGTCCTCGCCGACCGGGCGGAGGATCTCGCCCGCGCGGAGTCCCTGCAGTGCGGCAAGCCGCTCAAGCTCAGCCGCGAGTTCGACGTGCCGGGCACGATCGACAACACCGCGTTCTTCGCGGGGGCCGCCCGGCACCTCCAGGGGCAGTCGGCCGCCGAGTACTCCGGGGACCACACGTCGTACGTCCGCCGGGAGCCGATCGGTGTCGTCGGGTCCATCGCGCCGTGGAACTACCCGCTGCAGATGGCCGCGTGGAAGATCCTCCCGGCGATCGCCGCGGGCAACACCATCGTGCTGAAGCCCGCCGAGCCGACCCCGCTGACCTCCCTGCTGTTCGCCGAGGCCGCCACCGCGGCCGGCCTCCCGGACGGCGTGGTCAACATCGTCACCGGGACCGGCAGGGTGGCCGGCGAGCACCTCGTCGGCCACCCCGACGTGGCCATGACCTCCTTCACCGGGTCCACCGGCGTCGGCAGGCGGGTCGCCGAGATCGCCACCGCGACCGTCAAGCGCCTGCACCTGGAGCTCGGCGGCAAGGCACCCTTCGTGGTCTTCGACGACGCCGACCTGGACGCGGCCGTCAACGGCGCCGTGGCGGCGGCGCTGATCAACACCGGGCAGGACTGCACCGCCGCCACCCGCGCGTACGTGCAGCGCCCGCTCTACGAGGAGTTCGTCGCGCGCACCGCCGCCCTGATGGAGACCGTGCGGCTGGGCGACCCCTTCGCCCCCGGCACCGACCTCGGCCCGCTGATCTCCCACGCCCACCGCGACCGCGTCGCCGGCTTCGTCGACCGGGCGCGTGCCTACGCGCGCGTGGTCACCGGCGGCGAGGCGCCGGGCGGCGAACTCGCCAAGGGCGCCTACTACCGGCCCACCCTGATCGCCGGCGCCCCGCAGGACAGCGAGATCGTCCAGGCGGAGATCTTCGGCCCCGTGTTGGTCGTCCTGCCGTTCGACGGCGACGATGAAGGCATCCGGCTGGCCAACGACACCCCCTACGGCCTCGCCGCCTCCGCGTGGAGCCGGGACGTGTACCGGGCGAACCGGGCGACACGGGAGATCAAGGCGGGGTGCGTGTGGATCAACGACCACATCCCGATCATCAGCGAGATGCCCCACGGCGGGTACAAGGCGTCCGGCTTCGGCAAGGACATGTCATCGTACTCGTTCGAGGAGTACACGCAGATAAAGCACGTCATGTTCGACAACACCGCGGTGGCCGGGAAGGACTGGCACCGCACCGTCTTCGGGGACCGATAGCCAGTTCGGGCCGGCCACGGCCCATCCTCCCGAAAGGGCAACCACGCGCATGGAGCAGTACGAGCCCGACCGCCTGACCCCGGCCCGAGCGGCCGCCATGCGGCGCAGTTTCCGGGGCGGCCGGGCCGCCCTCACCCGCCGGTCCCTGCTGCGCGCCTCCGCGGGCGGTGCCCTGGCGGCCGGCGGTCTCGGGGCGCTGAGCGCCTGCGGCATCCCCGCGGCGAGCAAGACGCAGGGCGGTCAGTCCGCGGACGACCACTCGGCCCAGGAGAAGGTGGTCAACTTCTCCAACTGGCCCGAGTACATCGACGTGGACGACAAGACCAACCGTCACCCCACCCTGGACGCGTTCGCCCGGCAGACCGGCATCCACGTCAAGTACACCGAGGACGTCAACGACAACGACGAGTTCTTCGGCAAGGTCCAGCCGCAGCTCGCCGCCGGCCAGGACACCGGCCGGGACCTGATCGTGGTCACGGACTGGCTGGCCGCCCGCATGATCCGCCTCGGGTACGTCCAGAAACTCGACCCCTCGCACCTGCCGCACGCCTTCGCCAACCTGTCGGACCAGTTCCGCGCCCCCGACTGGGACCCGGGCCGGGCGTACTCGTATCCCTGGCAGGGTGTGTCGACCGTCGTCGCCTACAACAAGAAGGCGCTGGACGGCATCGAGGTGAAGTCCGTGTCCGACCTGCTGGACAACCCCAGGCTCAAGGGCCGCGTCGGCTTCCTGACCGAGATGCGCGACAGCATCGGCATGACCATGCTCGACATGGGCATGAACCCGGGCAAGTTCACCGACGACGACTTCGACAAGGTGGTCGCGCGCCTGCAGAAGGCCGTCGACAAGGGGCAGATCCGCCGTTTCACCGGCAACGACTACACCTCGGACCTCACCAAGGGCGACTTCGCCGCGTGCGTCGCCTGGGGCGGCGACGTCGTACAGCTGCAGGCGGACAACCCGGACGTCGGCTATGTCATCCCCGACGCCGGCTACATGACGTCGACCGACAACATGCTGATCCCGAACAAGGCGCGCCACAAGACGAACGCCGAGCGGCTCATCGACTTCTTCTACCAGCCGGAGCAGGCCGCGGCCCTCGCCGCGTACGTCAACTACGTGAGTCCGGTCGCGGGGGTGCGGCCCTACCTTGCGAAGATCGACGAGGCGGCGGCGGACAACCCGCTGATCGTGCCCGACAAGGCCATGCAGGCGAAGTCCCACGCCTTCCGCGCGCTGACGCAGAAGGAAGAGACGGCCTACCAGCAGAAGTTCTCCAAGCTCACTGGGGCGTGACGACCATGACGACGACAGACAACAGCGGCGACGTCCGCCTCTCCGGCATCAGCAAGACCTACGACAACGGCTTCACCGCCGTGCAGCCGCTCGACCTGACCGTGCCGCAGGGCTCCTTCTTCGCCCTGCTCGGCGCCTCCGGCTGCGGCAAGACCACCACCCTGCGCATGATCGCCGGCCTGGAGGACCCCACCACGGGCACCGTCCACCTCGGCGAGCAGGACGTCACCCACCTGCCGCCCTACAAACGGCCGGTGAACACCGTCTTCCAGTCCTACGCGCTCTTCCCGCACCTCGACATCTTCGAGAACGTCGCCTTCGGTCTGCGCCGGCGCGGCATCAAGAGCGTGAAGAAGCAGGTCGAGGAGATGCTGGAGCTGGTCCAGCTCGGTGAGCAGGCGCGCAAGAAGCCCCACCAGCTCTCCGGCGGCCAGCAGCAGCGCGTCGCGGTGGCCCGCGCGCTGATCAACCACCCCAAGGTGCTGCTCCTGGACGAGCCCCTCGGCGCCCTCGACCTGAAGCTGCGCCGCCAGATGCAGCTGGAGCTCAAGCGCATCCAGACGGAGGTCGGCATCACCTTCGTGCACGTCACGCACGACCAGGAGGAGGCCATGACCATGGCCGACACGGTCGCCGTGATGAACGCCGGCCGGGTCGAGCAGCTCGGCGCGCCCACCGACCTCTACGAGAACCCGCAGACCACGTTCGTGGCGAACTTCCTCGGCACCTCCAACCTGATCGAGGCCGAGGTCGACACCAAGAGCGGCGACGACATCGTGCTCAAGGCGGGCGGCGGCAAGCTGGTGCTGCCCCAGGCGCGCTGTTCGGCGCCTGCGACCGCCGGCGGCAAGGTGCTGGTCGGCATCCGCCCGGAGAAGATCGCGCTCACCCACGCCGACGACGCGGGCACGATCCCCGAGGGCCGCAACCGGATCACCGGCACCATCGCCGACGCCAGCTTCATCGGCGTCTCCACGCAGTACGTGATCGACAGCCCCGTCTGCGACGAGCTGGCCGTGTACGCGCAGAACGTCGACCGCGACGGCCGCCTGGTGCCCGGCGCCGAGGTCGTCCTGCACTGGTCCCCGGCGCACACCTTCGGCCTCGACGCCGCCCAGAGCATCGACGCGGGCACCGGGGAAGAGGCGGCGGCCTGATGTCGACGCTCACCGAGGCGCCCCCGCCGCTCACCCCGACCGCACCCGAGAAGAAGCCGCCGCGCAAGCGGGGCCGCCTCACGCCGTACTGGCTGCTGCTGCCCGGCATCCTGTGGCTGATCGTCTTCTTCGCGCTGCCGATGATCTACCAGGCGTCCACGTCCGTGCAGACGGGCTCGCTGGAGGCCGGCTACAAGGTCACCTGGCACTTCGCCACCTACTGGGACGCCCTGTCCGAGTACTGGCCGCAGTTCCTGCGCTCGGTCGCCTACGCGGCCGCCGCGACGGTGCTGTGCCTGCTGCTCGGCTACCCGCTGGCGTACCTGATCGCCTTCCGCGCGGGCCGCTGGAAGAACCTGGTCATGATCCTGGTGATCGCGCCGTTCTTCACCAGCTTCCTGATCCGCACCCTCGCCTGGAAGACGATCCTCGCCGACAACAGCCCCATCGTGCACGTGCTCAACACCCTGCACGTCCTGGACGTCACCAGCTGGCTCGGCTGGACGGCCGGCGACCGCGTGCTCGCCACCCCGCTCGCGGTGGTCTGCGGTCTGACGTACAACTTCCTGCCGTTCATGATCCTGCCGCTGTACACCTCGCTGGAGCGCATCGACCACCGGCTGCACGAGGCGGCCGGCGACCTGTACGCGAAGCCCTGGACCACCTTCCGCAAGGTGACCTTCCCGCTGTCGATGCCGGGCGTCGTCTCCGGCACCCTGCTCACCTTCATCCCGGCGGCCGGCGACTACGTCAACGCCGAACTGCTCGGCTCCACCGACACACGCATGATCGGCAACGTGATCCAGACGCAGTTCCTGCGCATCCTGGACTACCCGACGGCGGCCGCGCTGTCCTTCATCCTGATGGCCGCGATCCTTCTCATGGTCACTTTCTACATCCGCAGGTCCGGGACGGAGGATCTGGTCTAAATGCCCTTCGTCACCTGGCTCAAGCGCCGGCTCGTGGTCATCGCGGGCCTGTTCACCCTCGCCTATCTGCTGCTGCCGAACATCGTCGTCACGGTGTTCTCCTTCAACAAACCCAAGGGCCGCTTCAACTACGAGTGGCAGCAGTTCTCCACGGACGCCTGGAAGGACCCGTGCGGCGTCGCCGGCATGTGCGGCTCGCTCGGCATCAGCCTCCAGATCGCGGTGTGGGCGACCCTCGGCGCCACCCTGCTCGGCACGATGATCGCCTTCGCGCTGGTGCGTTACCGCTTCCGCGCCCGCGGCGTGGTCAACTCGCTGATCTTCCTGCCGATGGCGATGCCCGAGGTCGTCATGGCGGCCTCGCTGCTCACCCTGTTCCTCAACATGGGCGCGCCGCTCGGCTTCTGGACGATCCTGATCGCGCACATCATGTTCTGCCTCAGCTTCGTCGTCACCGCGGTCAAGGCGCGCGTGATGTCGATGGACCCGCGCCTGGAGCAGGCCGCGCAGGACCTCTACGCCGGACCGGCGCAGACGTTCCTGCGGGTCACCCTGCCCATCGCGGCCCCCGGAATCGCCGCGGGCGCGCTGCTCGCCTTCGCGCTCTCCTTCGACGATTTCATCATCACCAATTTCAACGCGGGCTCCACCGTCACCTTCCCCATGTTCGTGTGGGGTTCGGCGCAGCGCGGCACGCCCGTCCAGATCAATGTCATCGGTACGGCCATGTTCCTGGTCGCCGTGCTGTTCGTGCTGGCGTCCATGCTGATCGGCAACCGCCGTACCAAGCAGAAGGCGTGAAGCCCCCTTTCACGGAAATGCCTGTAGGGAGTTGAAATCATGGCCCCGAGCGCCATGAGCCGTTGGACAGAGTCTCTTTCCGAAGCGCAGCCGGTCCCGTACTGGCTGGACGACCCCGGCAGGCCGCGCCCCGAGCCCGCGCTGACCGCCGCCGAGACCTGCGACCTGCTGGTCGTCGGCGGCGGGTACAGCGGACTGTGGACGGCGCTGATCGCCAAGGAGCGCGACCCGCAGCGGGACGTGGTCCTGCTGGAAGGCCGTGAGGTGGGCTGGGCCGCCTCCGGCCGCAACGGCGGCTTCTGCGCCGCCTCCCTCACCCACGGCCTGCCCAACGGGCTGGCCCGCTGGCCGCGGGAGATCCGGAAGCTGGAGGAACTCGGCCGGCGCAACCTCGACGAGATCGAGCGGGCGGTCGCCCGCTACTCCCTCGACTGCGACTTCGAGCGCACCGGCGAGATCGACGTGGCGACCGAGCCGTACCAGGCGTGGGAACTGCGCGACTGGTACGACGAGATCGAGGCCAAGGGCCTCGCCGACGGCATCGAGTTCCTGGACGCCGACGCGGTGCGCGCGCAGGTGAACTCGCCGACCTTCGAGGCGGGCCTGTGGGACCGCCGGGGTGTAGCGATGCTGCACCCGGCCAAGCTCGCCTGGGGCCTGAAGCGGGCCTGTCTCGGCCTCGGCGTGCGGATCCACGAGCACACCCCGGCGCTGACGCTGAAGCCGTACGGCGCCGGCATGGCCGTGCGCACGCCCTACGGCCGGGTCCGGGCCCGGCAGGTGGCGCTCGGCACGAACATCTTCCCGAACCTGGTCAAGCGGGTGCGGTCGTACACCGTGCCCGTGTACGACTACGCGCTGATGACCGAGCCGCTGACGGCCGAGCAGCTGAAGTCCGTCGGCTGGGAGAACCGGCAGGGCCTCGGGGACTCGGCGAACCAGTTCCACTACTTCCGGCTGTCCGCCGACAACCGCATCCTGTGGGGCGGCTACGACGCGATCTACCCCTACGGCGGCCGGGTGCGCGCCGAGTACGACGACCGGCCGGAGACCTACGCCAAGCTCGCCGGGCACTTCTTCACCTGCTTCCCGCAGCTGGAGGGGGTGCGGTTCACGCACGCGTGGGGCGGCGCGATCGACACCTGCTCCCGCTTCTCGGCGTTCTTCGGCACCGCCCACCAGGGACGGGTGGCGTACGCGGCCGGCTACACGGGTCTCGGCGTCGGCGCGACGCGCTTCGGCGCGGACGTGATGCTGGACCTGCTGGCGGGGGAGACCACCGAGCGCACGGCGCTGGAGATGGTGCGCCGCAAGCCGCTCCCGTTCCCGCCGGAGCCGTTCGCCTGGACGGGCATCGCCCTCACCAAGTGGTCCCTGGCCCGCGCGGACGCCCACGGCGGCCGCCGCAACCTGTGGCTGCGCACCATGGACAAACTGGGCCTCGGCTTCGACAGCTGAACCGGCCCCCACCGGTCACCACCGGTCACCGGGCTCCGGGCACGCCCCGCCCGGTGTGATCCGGATCACTTCGACGGGTCGGGTGAATCCGCGTAATGCCCGGTGGGGGAAGCCCCTCTCCCTCGTGAGGGTCGCGGCGCGCAACGCGTCGTGGCGTGGTCGCGAGGGACAGGGAGGTCTTTCATGGCAGGGGCGAAGACGGCGGTGGAGTGGCTGGCGTCGGTGGCGCCGGACCCCGAGGCCTGCCGCTGGGAGTGGGAGCGCAACCCGCTGGGTGTCGCGCTGCTGCCCGCCGGCCGGGCGTGGGACGTGCTGATCCTGCCCGGCCGGCTCGGCTACCCGACGCTCGACGTCCTCACCCGGATCCTGGACCGGCCGGGACCGGTGCTGGCCGACTTCGGCGACGACCGCATGGGCTTCTTCGTGCCGCCCGGCACCGCGTCCCGCTGGGTCGGCACCGGCATCCGCACGGCCGGGAACGGCACCTGGATCGTGGTGCCGCACCCGGGCCGCTCGGCCGGGACGATCCGCTGGCTGGTCGAGCCGGACGGCTCCGGCACGCTGACCGACGCGGCGCTGCTGGAGCTGGCGATGCACGAGGCGGCGGCGGGGCCGGCGGGCGGGCGCGGGGGAGGCTGAGCCGCCGGACGTCTTGACAACCGGATTGGTCTGGACCAAGTTGGGCGCGCTCCACCTCCTCCAACTCCCCCATGCCCGGAGGCATCTGTGGAACGCACCAGACCCCTGGCCGCCCTCCTGACGGCCGCCGTCCTGACCCTCCCCGGTATCACCGCGCTGTCGTCGGCCGCCCGTGCGGCCGACGCGAACCTCGTGACGAACGGCGGTTTCGAGTCCGGCCTGACCGGCTGGACCTGCACCGCCGGACGGACCGTCGGCTCACCCGTGCACAGCGGCGCCTCGGCGCTGGAGGCCACCCCGGCCGGCAGCGACAACGCCCAGTGCGCCCAGACGGTGAACGTGCAGCCGGGCGCGCAGTACACGCTGTCCGGCCACCTCCGCGGCTCCTACGTCTACCTCGGCGCGAGCGGCACCGGCACCACCGACGTCTCCGCCTGGACCCAGTCCGCCCCCGACTGGCAGCAGCTCACGACCACCTTCCGCACCGGACCGAACACCACCAGGGTCACCCTCTACACCCACGGCTGGTACGGCACGGGCGCCTACTACGCCGACGACATCACCCTCACCGGCCCCGGCGGCACCCCCGCGCAGCCACCCGCCGCGCCCACCGGCCTGACCGCCGGCACGACCACCTCCACCAGCGTCGCCCTGTCCTGGCAGCCCGTGCCGGGCGCCACCGGCTACGCCGTCTACCGCGACGGCACCAAGGTCCTCACGGTGACCGGCACCACGGCCACGGTCACCGGCCTCGCGCCCTCCACTGCGTACTCCTTCCAGGTGGCCGCCGTGAACGGCGCCGGCGAGTCCGCGAAGTCGGCGGCCGTGACCGCGACGACGAGCGCCGGCACCGGCGGCCCCGCCCCCGGCCTGCCCGCGCACGCCCTGGTCGGCTACCTCCACGCGAGCTTCGCCAACGGCGCCGGCTACACCCGTCTCGCCGACGTCCCCGACAGCTGGGACGTCATCGACCTGGCCTTCGGCGAGCCCACCTCGACGACCTCCGGTGACATCCGCTTCACCCGCTGCCCGGTCACCGAGTGCCCGAACGCCGAGTCGGACGCCGACTTCAAGGCGGCGATCAAGGTCAAGCAGGCGGCCGGCAAGAAGGTCCTGATCTCCATCGGCGGCCAGAACGGCCAGGTCCAGCTCACGACGACGGCGGCCCGCGACACCTTCGTCACCTCCGTCTCGAAGATCATCGACACCTACGGCCTCGACGGCCTCGACATCGACTTCGAGGGCCACTCGCTGTCCCTGAACGCGAACGACACGGACTTCAAGAACCCGACCACCCCGGTGATCGTCAATCTCATCTCCGCGCTGAAGACCCTGAAGGCCAAGTACGGCACGAAGTTCGTCCTCACGATGGCCCCGGAGACCTTCTTCGTGCAGAACGGCTACCAGTACTACGGCACCGGCAAGTGGGGCGGCCAGGACCCGCGCTGCGGGGCGTACCTCCCGGTCATCCACGCCCTGCGCGACGACCTCACGCTGCTGCACGTCCAGGACTACAACTCCGGCCCGATCATGGGCCTGGACAACCAGTACCACTCCATGGGCGGCGCCGACTTCCACATCGCGATGACCGACATGCTGCTGACCGGCTTCCCGGTCGCCGGCGACACGAACAACGTGTTCCCGCCGCTGCGCCCCGACCAGGTCGCCATCGGCATGCCGGCGACCACCAACGCGGGCAACGGCTACGTCAGCCCGGCCGAGGTCACCAGGACCCTGGACTGCCTGACCAAGCGCACCGACTGCGGCTCGTACAGCCCGCACGGCACCTGGCCTGCCCTGCGCGGCCTGATGACCTGGTCCGTCAACTGGGACCGCTTCGGCGGCTGGGAGTTCCAGCGGACGTTCGACGGCTACTTCGGCTGATCACCCGCCACAGCCCCGTCAGCAGGACGGTGGCCAGGCACCAGCTGGCCACCACGTCCAGCGGCCAGTGATAGCCCCGGATCAGCAGCCCGGTGGACACGGCCACGACGAGTGCCGCGCACGCGGCGACGACGAGGCGGCGGGCGGCGGGGGAGCGCAGCCACGGCAGCACCAGCAGGGCCGCGGCGCCGTAGGCCACCGCCGCCGTCGCCGTGTGCCCGGAGGGGAAGTAGCCGACGGCCGGCGGCATCACGGGGGTGCTGGGCCGGGCCGTCCAGTCCTTCAGGGGGACCACCAGCGCCGGGACCAGCGCCATGGTGAGCGCCCCGGCGAGCGGGGGAAGCCACCACCGCTCCAGGCCGGCGCGCCGGCCCCACCAGCCCGCGCAGGCCACCGCCAGCGCCAGGACGGGCACCGCGACCCGCACGTCACCGAGGTCCGAGAGCAGCTCCCAGAACCGGCCCGGGTGCACGAGGTCACCGCTGAGGCGCTCGTCCGCCGTCAGCAGTGGGCCGTCGGTGACGACCTGCCAGGTGATGAGGGCGAACAGCAGGGCCGGGAGGAGCAGCAGGAGCATGGGCCCATGATCCGTCAGCGGACGGCGCGCCGGGGCGAGAAGGAGAAGGAGGCCGGCCGCCCCGGAACAGGGGGGGCGTTCCGAGGCGGCCGAACTGACCGGAACGCCGCGCGCCCCGGGGGGTTTGGGGCGGGCGACCGTCCGATCGGTGAGGAGATCCGGAGCCGCAGGGCTCCGTTTGTGTGCGCGAGGGCACGACCAGGTCGAAGCTGGGGAGGCCTCGGCCTGAGATCGCCCACAGTCCCCTGTGGGCGGGTGTATCTCTCATCTGGGTAGAACCTACGGCAGCCGGTGTGCGGGGAACAGCAGGAACGGCGTCCTGCCATCCACCCCGCACACCTTCTTCACACCCTCTGCCGCAGGGCCGTCAGACGTGCGGGGGCGGTGCTCGGATGTGCCGCCGCTCAGATGCGGGTGAAGGCCTGCTCGATGATGTCGAGACCCTCGTTGAGCAGGTCGTCGCCGATGACCAGCGGCGGCAGGAAGCGCAGCACGTTGCCGTAGGTGCCGCAGGTCAGGACCAGCAGGCCCTCCTGGTGGCAGGCCTTGGCCAGGGCGGCGGCCGCCTCGGCGTTCGGCTCCTTGGTGGCGCGGTCCTTGACCAGCTCGATGGCGATCATCGCGCCGCGGCCGCGCACGTCGCCGATGATGTCGAACTTCTCGGCCATGGCGGTGAGGCGGGACTTCATGATCGCCTCGATGTTCTTCGCCTTGGCGTTGAGGTCCAGCTCCTTCATCGTCTCGATGGCGCCGAGCGCACCGGCGCAGGCCACCGGGTTGCCGCCGTAGGTGCCGCCCAGGCCGCCCGCGTGCGCGGCGTCCATGATCTCGGCGCGGCCGGTCACCGCGGCCAGCGGCAGACCGCCGGCGATGCCCTTGGCGGTGGTGATCAGGTCCGGGACGATGCCCTCGTCCTCGCAGGCGAACCACTGGCCGGTGCGGCAGAAGCCGGACTGGATCTCGTCGGCGACGAAGACGATGCCGTTGTCGGCGGCGAACTGGCGGATCGCCGGCAGGAAGCCCTTGGCCGGCTCGATGAAGCCGCCCTCACCGAGCACCGGCTCGATGATGATCGCGGCCACGTTGTCCGCGCCGACCTGCTTGCTGATCTGGTCGATGGCCTGCTTGGCGGCCTCGGGGCCGCAGTTCTCCGGACCCGTCGGCCAGCGGTAGGCGTAGGCGACCGGGACCCGGTAGACCTCGGGAGCGAACGGACCGAAGCCGTTCTTGTACGGCATGTTCTTCGCCGTCAGCGCCATCGTGAGGTTGGTACGGCCGTGGTAGCCGTGGTCGAAGACGACGACGGCCTGGCGCTTGGTGTACGCGCGGGCGATCTTGACGGCGTTCTCGACGGCCTCGGCGCCCGAGTTGAACAGCGCCGACTTCTTCTCGTGGTCACCCGGCGTGAGCTCGGCCAGCGCCTCGGCGACGGCCACGTAGCCCTCGTAGGGGGTGACCATGAAACAGGTGTGGGTGAAGTCGGCGAGCTGCGCGGAGGCGCGGCGCACCACGGCCTCGGCGGAGGCGCCGACGGAGGTCACGGCGATGCCGGAGCCGAAGTCGATCAGGCTGTTGCCGTCGACGTCCTCGATGACACCGCCGCCCGCGCGCGTGACGAACACCGGCAGCGTGGAGCCCACGCCCTGCGCGACCGCGGCGAGACGGCGGGCCTGCAGCTCCTGCGACTTCGGGCCGGGGATGGCGGTGACGACGCGGCGCTCCTGCGGAAGTGCGGTCATGCGGGGCTCCTGGGGGTTTTACGGATGCTTGCCTTCTTTTCTCGCAGGCTAAGACGGGGAAAGGGCAGCGGGCATGCTCCATGTGGGCGTTGTCGGGGGTGCCCGTTGTCCGCGATGGATATAGAGGTGGGGGCGGCCGGTGACGCTCCGGCGACGCAGGACCGGCCGCGGAATCGGTGAACTCCCTCAGCGGGGGCGTTAGATTGGCTCGCTAGTGGTCGACGGAACGGCTGGTCAGGGGGCAGGGGCGATGGAGAGCGACGGGACGCACGAGGCGCAGGGCGCCCCAGCGGGTGCCCAGCCGAGCGCCCGGCCGGGCACCCACGCGAACCCGGTGCCACGCCCGGCGGGGCCGCCGCAGGTGCCGGGGACGGCTTCCCACGGCGCCGGGGGGCCCGGGGCGTCCGGGATCCCCGGAGTCTCCGGAGTGCCGCCCCGGCCCGCGCACGCGCCCGGCCAGCCCCCCACGCCGGGCCACGCACCCGGCCAGGCCCCCGTGTCGTCCGTCGCCGAGTGGCTGGACGCGCCACGGCCGGAGGCCGAGCCCGGCATCTGGCGGCTGGGCTACCGCCGCCCCGACCCCGCGTCCGGCCGTGAGCGGCTCGCCCCGGTCACCCTCGTCGGCGTGGCGGTCCCGCTGGTCGTGGGCCTGCTGCTGTGGTCGCTGTGGCGGCACGGCAGCCTCCCCTACCAGTGGAGCCTGCTCCGGCTGGTCACCCCCGACGACTGGTGGTGGGGCGGCACCTTCGCCGCGCCCAAGGGCTGGCAGGGCGCCGAGGCCACCGTCGTCTACGACGGCGCCTTCTTCGCCGTGCTCGTCTACGCCATGGGCCGGCTCGGCAGCTGGCCCGGCGTGGTCCGGCACGTCGTCGCCCGCCGTCCGCAGCCAGCCCGCGCCCTGCTCGCCCTGCTCGGCGCCCTGGTCGTGCTGAGCTTCGTCTTCCCCGGCGCCTTCCCCGGCGTCGGCTGGGACGCGCTGCCCGTCGTCGGGCCCGTGTTCTCCCTGGTCGCCCTGGTCACCGGCGGCTACGACGTCTTCACCTCCCCCTGGGTCACCGACCTGCTGTACGCCGTGATCACCCTGCTCGTGGTGTGGCCCTTCGCCCGCCTCGGCGGCTGGCTGCCCTACGCCCGGGAGCGGCTCGCGGCCCGCAAGGACGTCCCGGCCGCCGACACCCCGGCCGCGCCCGCGCCGCCCACCCGGTGGCCCGCCCTGCGCGAGGCCGGTCAGTACCAAGCCGCCGACCTGCTCACCGCCGACGTGCTCGCGGGGCGGATGAACGACGTCGACTGTGCCCGGCTGGAGCACGCCTGGACGAGGGCCCGCGCCCGCGGCCGCCTCGCCGAGTTCACCGATGCCGTCCTGCGCCACGGCTCCGCCGCGCTCACCCACCCCTCCGGGGCGCGCGACCTGCCCGCCCGCGCCGCCCGACACGACCTGCGCGCCGGGCAGGTGCGGATCGGCCGCTGGGCGACGGGGGAGCGCACCCCCCTCGCGTACGGCGGGGCCGGCGCCGCCCTCGACGCGGCGGCCCTCGGCACCTCCCTGCTGGTCGTCGGCCCGTCCGGCGCCGGCAAGACCCGCCAAGTCGTCGCGCCCGTCGTCGAGTCCCTCGCCCTCCAGGCGCTGACCGGGCGGTGCGCGGTCGTCGCGGTGGGCGCGGAGACCGGCCCCGACACCTCCTTCGACGTGGTGGTCCGCATCGGCGACCCCGCCTCCGTGCACGACCTCGACCCGTACGCCGGGGCCACCGACCCCGACGAGGCCGCCGCGCTGCTCGCCGAGGCCCTCGCCGGCGACCTCGACTCCGTGGGCGCCCAGCGCGCCGCGACCGCCCTGGCCCAGCTGCTCGGGCCGTACCGGGCCGCGTACGGCGCCTTCCCCACGCTGCCCGTGCTGCGCGAACTGCTCGCCGGGGAGCCCGCCCCGCTCACCGACCTGCGCGCCGCGCTGGCCGAGGAACGGCACGCCGTGATGCGGCGCGAGCTGGACGCCCGGGTCCGCCAGTCCGGCACGCCCGGCGACCCCGGGCTCGCGCTCGCCGACCGGCTCGCCCTGCTGGACCGGCCGGTGTTCGCGGACTTCTTCGGCGCGGCCTCGCCCGCGGGCGGCACGGACGACGGCACGATCCGGCCGTTCTCGCTGCGCGCCCTCGCCCACCACCCGCTGCGGGTGCGCATCGACCTGCCCGAGCACGGGCACGAGGAGGCCGCGCGGCTGCTCACCCGGCTGGTCCTCGCGCAGTTCACCGCCGTCGCCCGGGAGGCGGGGCGCGAGCACTTCGCCTGCCTCGTCCTCGACGACGCCACCGGCGCCGTCACCGCCGAGTCCGTGCGCCGGATCCAGCGGCTGCGCTCGCAGAACGCCGGGGTCGTCCTCGCGCTGCGCACGGTCGCCGACGTCCCCGAGGCGCTGCACGGGCCGCTGTACGCCGCCGTCGGCTGCCGGATGGCGCTGTCGGGGGTCTCCACCTGGGACGGCAGCCGGTTCGCCGGGGCCTGGGGTACGGAGTGGGTGGAGACCCGGGACGTGGCCCGGCACACCGTCTTCGCCGACCAGCCCATGACCCGGGCGCTGCACGCGCTGCGCAAACTCGTCACCGGCAAGGCGGTCACCACCGAGGCGGTCACCGTCCGCCAGGTCGAGCGGGAGCGGTGGTCGGCGTCCGAACTGGCCCACGAGGTGCCGCCGGGGCACGCGGTGCTGTCGCTGACCACGGTGACGGGCGAGCACGCCCCGCCGCTGCTGCTGGACCTGCGCGGCTGACCGGAACGCCGGACGCCCGGGGCGCGGCGATCGTACGGTGAGGCAGAATCGACAGAGGTCGTTCATACGTGGCGGCCAAAGGATCACAGCGATCACATCGCTCCCACGTTCGCCCCGGCCGCCTCACCGTTCGCACGACGTCCGCAGACCCCGCCCGCCGACCTGAAGGCCCCATGCCCCTCACGCTCGCCTCCCTCGTCCACCACTCGGCGCTCAAGCTGACCGTGCGGGCCGGCGAGGACCGCCTGGACGTGCCCGTGCGCTGGGCGCACGTGAGCGAGCTCGCCGACCCCGTGCCGTACATGGAGGGCGGGGAGCTGCTGCTGATCACCGCGCTGAAGCTGGACGCCGAGGATCCCGAGGCGATGCGGCGGTACGTGCGGCGGCTGGCCGGCGCGGGCGTGGTCGGCATCGGCTTCGCCGTCGGCGTCAACTACGACGAGACCCCGAAGGCCCTCGTCGACGCCTGCGCCGAGGAGGACCTGCCGCTGCTGGAGGTGCCCCGCCGCACCCCCTTCCTCGCCATCAGCAAGGCCGTCTCCGCCGCCATCGCCGCCGAGCAGTACCGGGCCGTCACCGCCGGGTTCGCCGCCCAGCGCGAGCTGACCAAACAGGCCCTGAACTCCGGCCCCGAGGGGCTGCTCGCCGCGCTCGCCGCCCAGGTCGACGGCTGGGCGGCGCTCTACGACGCCTCCGGCGCGGTCGTCGCCACCGCGCCCGAGTGGGCCGTACGGCGGGCGGCCCGGCTCACCGCCGAGGTCGAGCGGCTGCGGGAGCGGCCCGCGCCCGCCTCCTCCGTGGTCGGCGGCCCGGACCACGAGGACCGCGTCGAACTGCACTCCATCGGCACCGGCCGCCGCCCCCGCGCCGCCCTCGCCGTCGGCACCGCCGCCACCCTCGGCACCGCCGAGCGCTACGCCGTGCACTCCGCGATCGCCCTGCTCACCCTCACCACCGAGCGCTCCCGCTCGCTGCACGCCGCCGAGCAGCGCGTCGGTGTCGCCGTGCTGCGCATGCTGCTCGCCGGGGAACCGGACCACGCCCGGGCCGTCGCCGGGGACCTGTACGGGACGCTGCTGGACGCGCCGTTCCGGATGATCGTCGCCGAGTCGGCGTCCGCCTCGGCGGCCCGGGCGCACGCCGACGCGCACGCGCGCGTGACGGCGGCGAAGCCGGCCCCGGCCGCCCCCGCACCGGCCGTCGACGCGGCCGGCGACCCGCTCGGCGCCCTCGCCGAGACCGTCGAGTCGGCCGCGGCCCGCGCCGGGGAGGCCGTGCTCGTCGTCCCCGAGGGGGAACGGCTCGTGGTGCTCGCCACCGACGGCGGCGCCGCGGTCGCCGCGTGCACCGCGTTCGCGGCGGCGCTGGAGGCGGGACGTACCAAGGAACTGCGCGACCAGACCGGCGGCGAGGAGGACGAGCTGATCGTCGGCCTGTCCGCGCCGTCCGGGCCGATCGCGGCCGCCGCCGCGTACAAGCAGGCCGAACAGGCGCTGTCGGTGGCCCGCCGGCGCGGCCGGGTGTGCGTCGAGCACGAGCAGCTGGCGTCCGGGTCGGTGCTGCCGCTGCTCGCCGACGACGCGGTGAAGGCGTTCGCGGACGGGCTGCTGCGGGCGCTGCACGAGCACGACGCGACCGGCCGCGGTGACCTCGTCGCCTCGCTGCGGGCCTGGCTGTCGCGGCACGGCCAGTGGGACGCGGCCGCCGCCGACCTGGGCGTCCACCGGCACACCCTGCGCTACCGGATGCGCCGTGTGGAGGAGATCCTCGGCCGCTCCCTGGACGACCCGGACGTCCGCATGGAGCTCTGGCTGGCGCTGAAGGCGACCTCGCCCGAATAGTCGTACCGAAGAGTCGTACGCCAAAGCGGCGCATGCTCGCCGCCGACTGCTACGGGTCGGACAAACGACCCCCGCTCGTCCCGGCCCTACCGTGGTGGCGAAAGCACGCACACCCCCTACGCGGAAGGGCCGGGAATCGCACATGACTTCCACCCACGCCTTCTGGCTCGCCGGCCGCCAGGCCACCGGCGACGACACCTTCGACGTCACCTCCCCGTGGGACGGCCGGCTCGTCGGCACGGTCGCCGTGCCCACCGAGGCGCAGGTCGAGGAGGCCGTGGCCGCCGCGTACGCCGTGCGGGACGAGTTCGCCGCCACCCCGGCGCATGTGCGCGCCGCCGCCCTGGACCACGTCAGCAAGCGGCTCGCCGAGCGCACCGAGGAGATCGCCCAGCTGATCTCCGCCGAGAACGGCAAGCCGATCAAGTGGGCGCGCGGCGAGGTCGGCCGGGCCGTGTCCGTGTTCCGCTTCGCGGCCGAGGAGGCCCGGCGCTTCAACGGCGGCGACGGCCAGCGTCTGGACACCGACGCCGGCGGTCAGGGCCGTCTGGCGATCACCCGCCGCTTCCCGAAGGGCGTCGTGCTCGGCATCGCGCCGTTCAACTTCCCGCTGAACCTGTGCGCGCACAAGGTCGCCCCCGCGATCGCCGCCGGCGCCCCGATCATCCTCAAGCCGGCCCCCGCCACCCCGCTCTCCGGCCTGATCCTCGGTGAGCTGCTGGCCGAGACCGACCTCCCGGCCGGCTCCTGGTCGATCCTGACCGTGCCGAACGACCGCATGCCCGCCCTCGTCCAGGACGAGCGCCTGCCGGTCATCTCCTTCACCGGCTCCGACAAGGTCGGTTACGCGATCATGGACTCGGTGCCGCGCAAGCACTGCACCCTGGAGCTGGGCGGCAACGGCGCGGCCGTCGTGCTCGGCGACTGGGCGAGCGACGAGGACCTGGACTGGGCCGCGACCCGTATCGCGACCTTCTCCAACTACCAGGGCGGCCAGTCCTGCATCTCGGTGCAGCGCGTGATCGCCGACGCGTCGGTGTACGACCGCCTCCTGCCGCGCATCGTCGCCGCCGTCGAGGCCCAGGTCACGGGCGACCCGTCCGACGACAAGGTCGACGTGGGCCCGCTGGTCAGCGAGGACGCCGCCAAGCGCGTCGAGTCCTGGGTGGACGAGGCCGTGGCGGCCGGCGCGAAGCTGCTCGCCGGCGGCAAGCGCGACGGCGCCTCCTACGCGCCGACCGTCCTCGCCGAGGTCCCGGCCGACGTCACCCTCGCCTGCGAGGAGGTCTTCGGACCGGTCCTCACCGTGCAGAAGGTGGACGGCGAGGCCGAGGCGTTCGCCGCGGTCAACAGCTCCAAGTTCGGCCTCCAGGCCGGCATCTTCACGCACGACCTGCAGACCGCCTTCCGCGCCCACCGCGCCCTCGAGGTCGGCGGCGTCGTCATCGGCGACGTGCCCTCCTACCGCGCCGACCAGATGCCGTACGGCGGCGTCAAGCAGTCCGGCGTCGGCCGCGAGGGCGTCCGCTTCGCCATGGACGACTACACCTACGAGCGCGTCCTGGTCCTGACGGGCATCGCCCTCTGACCGGACCCCCAAGGCCGACGGCCCGAGCTCACTGTGCGGGAGCTCGGGCCGTCGTCGTACCCGCGTCTGCGTCGAACTGGCCTTGTCCGAGCCGTGGGTGGCCCGGCTGGTGCGGGTTCGGCGTGGCTGCGTAGGATCTGCGGTCATGATCCGCAGCAGGCTGGGTGACCTCATCGCCTCCGGTCTTTTCGACCGCCTCGACCAGCGCGACCGCAGGCTCCTCGAGCGGCGTGCCGGGATCAAGTCCGCTGGGGACGAGCCCTTTTCCCTGGATCCCCGCGGCTGGTGGTACGCGGTGCCCGGCGCGGCGTACGCAGGGGTCTTCGAGGCGCTCGGTCTGCACGACCGGTTCCCGGTCACCCTGGACGAGGGCGCCGACGTCGAGGACCTCCCCTTCCGCCAGGACGCGGTGCCCACCTTCGTCACGCCCGAACTGGACGGCTGGCGGCTGGTCTTCGGCAATCTGCCCGACCTGGTCGGCGTCGACTGGGACGCGTGGATGGCCGCGGCGGAACGGCTGAGCGCCCTGTGCGGCGAAGCCCAGATGTTCTACGAGGACGGAGCCGGCGGCACCGATCTCTGGGTCGTCGCCCGTGAGGGCCGTATCCGCCGGCGCCGCGCGGCGTACGACGACGCGGACGATGTCGGTGACCCGTTCCCCTGGGAGGAACCCGGCGGCACCACGACGGTGGCCCAGGCGTGCGCGCGGCTGTCCGTCGACCCCGGTGGCATCGGCGCCTCCACCCGGATGCGGGGCCACGGCTGGCTCGCGCTCAGCCGGCCGGGCATCGGACACGAGAACCTGAACGCCCTCGTGGGCCTCTGAACCGGCCGGCGTCCGCACCACGAGGGGCGGCGTCAGGGCGGTGGACTCACCCGGTGAAGTCCAGGCGCGCGAGGCGCAGGCCGCCGCGCAGGGTGAGGCGCAGGTCGTGGATCCCGGCCGCGGCGCAGCCCGCCGTCAGGCGTGTCCAGGCGTACGGGTCAGCGCCGTCCGCCTCGATCACGGCGAGCGGCGGCCCGCCGTCCACCGAGATCTCCAGCCGGCCGGCGCCGGCCACCTCGGCCGTCACCTCCCGCACCCCGGCCGCCCCGAAGTCGCAGGCCCGGTAGAGGAGTTCCGCCGTCTTGCCGGGGGTTGCCGGGGTCAGCGCGTCGCCCGAGGTCTTCGTCCGGTCCACGATCTCCGCCCCGCTCTGCTCGTCGAAGTCGGCTGCCTCCAGGCCGCGTTCGAGGACCGGGCGGGGGGCCGGCGGTTCGCCGTCCAGGTCCAGGGTCGTGCGCAGGCGGACGTCCTCGCTGGAGGCGCCGATCAGGAGGTCGTGCGGGCCCGGCTCGCGGCGCCACCGGCCGAGCGCCACGTCCCAGAACGCGAAGGCGGACAGGGGGACGTCGAAGGTCACCTCCCGCGTCTCGCCCGGTCCCAGCGTGAGGCGTGCGTGCGCCAGCAGCTCCCGGCGCGGCCTGGGCACCGAGGGTTCCACGGCCCGGGTGTACAGCTGGGCCACCTCGTCCGCCGTACGGTCGGAGGTGTTCGTGACCGAGAACGCCACCCGCAGCGTGCCGGACCCCAGGTGCGTGCGCAGGCCGCCGTAGGCGAAGGCCGCGTACGACAGGCCGTGCCCGAACGGGAACAGGGGCGTGCCCTCGAAGTACAGGTACGTCTGGCGTGAGCCGATCACGTCGTAGTCCAGCAGGCCGGGCAGGTCGGCGTCGTCGGCGTACCAGGTCTGGGGGAGCCGGCCGGCGGGGGAGACGTCCCCGGCCAGGACGCGGGCCAGCGCGGTGCCGGCCGCCTGGCCGCCGTGGGCCGTCCACAGCACCGCCGGTAGCCGCCGCGCGTCCAGCGCGTACGGGTAGGACGACACCAGCGCCAGCACCGTGCGCGGGTTGGCCTCCAGGGCGGCCCGCAGCAGCCGCTCCTGGTGGGCGGGCAGCCGCAGCGTCGTACGGTCCTGCGTCTCGCGGCCGTTGATGTGCGGGTCGTTGCCCGCGACCAGCACCACCGCGTCGGCGCTCGCCGCGGCCCGCGCCACCGCGTCCTCGCCCCGCTCGGTGACGATCACCTCGAACACCTCGGGGTCCTCCTCGGCAACCTTCACGCCGTCGGCGGCGACCGTCACCGGGCGGCCGGTGCCCAGGTGCCGCAGAAGATGACCTCCGCCGTGCGGTTCCAGCCGGAACGTCTCCTGTACGATCCAGCCGCCGGGCTGGTCGGCGGAGGCGCGCAGGTAGCCGTCCTCGGCGACCGACACATAGCGGCCGTCGGGCGCGCGCAGCGTCAGCACGCCCTCGCCCCAGTCGACGAGGGCCAGTTCGCTGCCCTCGGCGTCGGTGGTCAGCGGCGGCAGGTCGGTGCGGCCGGCCAGCAGCGCCGGGTCGAGCGCGCCCTCGGCGCCGAGGGCCCGCTCGGGGACGTCGTCCGCGGCGGGCACCCGCAGGAACGCCCCCGCCGAGGTCCGCAGCCGCACCCGGTCCACGCCCTCCGCGAACTCCACCCGGTCCGCGCCGAACCGCTCGTTCAGCCCCTCCAGCGGGGTGGAGCGGTGCAGCAGCGTGCCGCTGTACCAGTCGAGCTTGCACTCGTCGGCGAGCAGCCCCGCCACCGCGATCCGGGTGCCGGCGGCCAGCGGCAGCAGCCCGTCGTTGCGCAGCAGCACGATCGCCTGCTCGGCCGACTCCCGCGCCAGGTCCCGGTGTTCGGGGGTGTCGAAGGCGCCCGGGTCCTCGTACCCGTCGAACTCGCCGAGCCGGAACCGCACGGACAGCTGGCGGCGGACGGCGGTGTCGATGTCCGTCTCCGTCACCAGGCCCCGCGCATGCGCCGCCCTGACCCGCTCGACGGTCGGCGCGGCGTCCGTGCCGTGGTCCGTGAAGCTGTCCACGCCCGCCTTCAGCGCGGCCGCCGTCGCCTCCTCGTGGGTGGCGAAGTAGTGCTCGGTCTCGACCAGGTTGGACGGCGCGCCCGCGTCGGAGCACACCAGCAGCTCCTGGTCCGTCCAGCGCCGCAGGTGCTCCGCGAGGTAGGGCGAGACATGGTTGGGGCGGCCGTTGACCAGGTTGTACGCCGGCATCACCCCGGCGACCGCGCCCGCCCGCACCGTGTCACGGAAGGCGCGCAGGTCGTACTCGTGGAGCACTCGCGGCCGTACCGAGCTGGACGTGGTGTCCCGCCGTGTCTCGTTGTTGTGCGCGAGCCAGTGCTTGAGGACGGGCGCCGTGCGCCAGTACACGGGGTGGTCGCCGCGCAGGCCGCGGGTGTAGGCGGTGGCGAGGACGGAGGTGAGCCCCGGGTCCTCCGAGTAGCCCTCCTCGCCGCGGCCCCACAGCGGGTGGCGCAGCAGGTTCACGGTCGGCGCCCACACGTTGAGCCCGACCCGCTCGTCGCGGGCGCGCATCGCCCGCGCCTCCTTCGACACCGCCTCGCCCACCCGGCGCACCAGCTCCGCGTTCCAGGTGGCGCCCAGCCCGACGGCCTGCGGGAACACCGTCGCCGGGCCCATCCAGGCCACGCCGTGCAGCGCCTCCTGCCCGGTGCGGAACGCCGCGACGCCGAGCCGCTCGACGGCGGGCGCGAACTGGTGCAGGAAGGAGATCTTCTCGTCCAGGGTCAGGCGTCCCAGGAGGTCGTCGATGCGCTGGTCCACCGGCAGCCGCGGATCGCGGAACGGCAGCACGGGCGCGGCAGATGCGGTCACGTGGAAGTCCCCTTTCGAAGCGCTTCGATGCTCAATGCTCGAAAGGTCGAGTGTCAAGGGACGGTCAGGAGACCGGTACACGACCCTTGTGCGGCCCCCGCCCGTCACCTAATCTCGCTCCACATCGAAGCGCTTCGACAGGACGCGAGGCGTTTCTCCCGCTCAGCCAGTTCCACTGAAGACACCGCAGCCGACGGCCACCGCCGGGTGTCCTGGTGCGCCACGCAGGCATGAAGGGTTGACGCAATGACGCCGAACGTCGCCTCCGCTCCCCCCGGGGCCAGCCGGAGAAGCTTCCTCGCCTCGACCGCCCTCGCCACCGCGGCGGTGGCCGGAGGGATGCCGCTGCTCGCCGCCTGCGGCGGCGCGGACAGCGGATCACGCGACGGCACCACCTCGGGCAAGGACGCCCGCAAGATCCTGCCCGCGTACATCGCCCAGAACGTGGTGGCGCCCGACATCCCGGCGAAGAACGGCTCCGCGGTCGGCTTCACGAGCAGGCTCGACCTCGCCGGCCTGAAGACCTCCGTGCCCCGCAAGCTCGGCAAGGGCGGCAGGGTCACCGTCATGTCGCCGTTCTGGGGCTCCCCGCCGAAGAACGACAACGCCTACTACCGCGCCATGAACGACCTCATCGGCGTCGACGTCCGCTGGCAGAACCAGGACGGCAACACCTACGAGCAGAAACTCGGTGCGGTCCTCGCCTCCAGCGACATCCCCGACGTGGTGGTCGTCCCCGGCTGGAACATGAACGGCAAGATCCCCAGCGCCGTCACCGGCAAGTTCGCCGACCTCGGCCCCTATCTGTCCGGCGACGCCGTCAAGGAGTACCCGAACCTCGCGGCGATCCCCACCGACGCCTGGCAGCGCTCGATCTTCGGCGGCAGGCTGCGCGGCCTGCCCATGCCCGCCCCGTACGTCACCAACATCGTGCCCCTGTACCGCAAGGACGTCTTCGACAAGGAGGGGTACGCCGTCCCGCGCTCCGCCGACGAGTTCATGGCGCTGGCCAAGGAGATCACCAACGCCCGCGCCAAGCGCTGGGCCTGCCTGGACATGAAGTGGACCGCGTTCCAGGCCTTCGGCGTGCTCTCCGGCGCGGAGAAGCCGCTCGGCTGGAACCTGGTCGACGGCCACCTGGTCAACCGCATCGAGACCCCCGAGTACCTCGAGGCCCTGGAGTGGACCCGCAAGCTCTTCGCCGCCGGCGTCGTCCACCCCGACGCGCGGCTCGGCAAGAGCCAGGCCACCGACGCCGGCCCGAAGTTCGCGGCCGGCGAGTTCCTCATCTACCCCAACGACATCTCGCAGTGGTGGAGTCGCACCGCCGAACAGGCCGTCCACAACCCGCAGTTCGAGATCTGGGGCATGGACGTCTTCGGGCACGACGGCGGCAAGCCCGTCCTGTGGGCGACCCAGCCGGCCAACATCTTCGCCTTCGTCAACAAGAAGGCGTCCGAGGCCGTGATCCGCGACGTCCTCGCCGTCGCCGACGTCACCGCGGCGCCGTACGGCACCAAGGAGTACATGCTCACCAACTACGGCGTCGAGGGCACCCACTACACCGTCAAGGACGGCGTCCCGGTCAAGACCGACCAGGGCAACATCGACGTGATGAACGCCTACGTGATGATCGCGAGCCCCGCCGCGACCATCGCCCACCCCGACTTCCCCGAGGTCGCGCGCGGCCAGGTCGAGTGGCAGCAGCGGATGGGCGCCCTCACCCGCAAGTCCTCCTTCTACGGCATGCAGATCACCGAGCCCGCCCGCTGGACCAACCTCTCCAACGACTTCGAGCAGCTGGAGGACGACATCGTCCGCGGCCGCAGGAAGATCGCCGACATGCAGCAGGCCGTCTCCGACTGGAAGCGCAAGGGCGGCGACCGGCTGCGCGACTGGTACAAGAAGATCCTCGACGACAACGGCCCTTCCCACTGACCTGCCAGGCAAGGAGAACGGCCGTGTCCCACACCACGGTGCCCCGCGGCAGGTCCGAGGCGAAGAAGCCGGCGCGCGAGCCGGCCGCGCCCGCCGCCGAGCGGCCGTCGGGCAGGGTGAGCCTCAGGGTCAGGTTCCGCCGCGACCGCCTGCTCATCCTCATGACGCTCCCGGCCCTCGCGCTGGTCCTGCTCTTCAACTACCTGCCGATCCTCGGCAACGTCGTCGCCTTCCAGGACTACGACCCCTACCTCAGCGACAACGGCGTCGTGTCCATCCTGAACAGCCCCTTCGTGGGCCTGGACAACTTCCGGCGCATCTTCGCCGACTCCGCCTTCTGGGACGCGGTGACGAACACGCTGGTGCTGTTCGTCCTCCAGCTGGTCCTGTACTTCCCGATCCCGATCCTGCTCGCGCTGCTCATCAACAGCGTGGTCCGGCCGCGGGTGCGGGCCGTCGCCCAGGCCGTGCTGTACCTGCCGCACTTCTTCTCCTGGGTGCTCGTCATCGCCGTCTTCCAGCAGCTCCTCGGCGGCGCCGGCCTGCTCTCGCAGCTGCTGCGGCAGCACGGCCACGACGGCCTGGACATCATGACCGACCCGGACACCTTCAAGTTCCTCGTCACCGCGCAGACGGTGTGGAAGGACGCCGGCTGGGGGATCATCGTCTTCCTCGCCGCGCTGGCCGCCGTTCCCTCCGACCTGTACGAGGCGGCCGCGATGGACGGCGCCGGCCGGTGGCGCCGCATGTGGCACGTCACGCTGCCCGCGCTGCGCCCGGTGATCGCGCTGCTGCTGGTGCTGCGCGTCGGCGACGCCCTCACCGTCGGCTTCGAGCAGATCCTGCTGCAACGCGACGCCGTCGGACCCGGCGCCTCCGAGGTCCTCGACACCTTCGTGTGGTGGAACGGCGTACGCAACCAGGACTTCGGCTACGCGGCCGCCGCCGGACTGATCAAGGGCGTGGTCGGCATCGGCCTGGTGCTCACCGCGAACAAGGTCGCCCATCTCATGGGCGAGCAGGGGGTGTACAAGAAGTGACCGCCGTCCTCGACAAGCCGGGGCGCCGCGCCCCGTGGGCCGCGCCTCGGCGGCCGGTGTGGGAGGAGCCGCCGACCCGGGCCGGCCTCGCCGGCAAGGGCCTGGTGCTCACGCTGGCCTGCCTGGCGGTCCTCTTCCCGCTGTGGATCGTCGTCGTCACCAGCCTGTCCTCCCGGCGGACCATCGACGAGGCCGGCGGCCTGGTCATGGTCCCCAAGGGCATCACCTTCGTCGCCTACCGGGAACTGCTCGGCGGCGGCCAGGTCACCCGGGCCGCGGTCGTCAGCGTCCTGGTCACCGTCGTCGGCACGCTGTTCTCCATGGCGGTGTCCGTGCTGTGCGCCTACGGCCTCTCCCGCAGCGGATCGCTCGGCCACCGGTGGATCCTGATGACGCTCATGGCGACGATGTTCTTCAGCGCCGGACTCATCCCGACCTACCTGCTGGTGCAGACCCTCGGCCTGACCGACAGCTATCTCGCGCTGATCCTGCCGAGCGCGGTCAGCGTGTTCAACATCCTGGTCCTGCGCGGCTTCTTCATGGGCATCTCGCCGGAACTGATCGACAGCGCCCGCATCGACGGCGCCGGCGACCTGCGCATCCTGTGGCGGATCGTGATGCCGCTGTCCCGGGCCGTCCTCGCCGTGATCACGCTGTTCTACGCCGTCGGCTACTGGAGCGCCTGGTTCAACGCCTCGCTGTACCTCAACGACCAGGACATGATGCCGCTGCAGAACGTCATGATCCAGCTGGTGCAGAAGCAGGAGGCGCCGGTCGGGCTCGGGCAGGCCATCAAGACCGGCGAACTGTCCGGGCTGGCCGTGCAGATGGCGGTCATGGTGATGGCCCTGCTGCCGGTGGCCGTGCTGTCGCCGTTCGTCCAGAAGCACTTCAGGAAGGGCATGCTGACCGGGGCGGTCAAGGGATGAGCACCCCCCGCACGCCCGGCCCTCCTCGCCCCGCGGACGGCCCCCGCCCCACGCTCGCCGACGCCACCCGCGGCCGCCTCCTGTTCGGCGGCGACTACAACCCCGAGCAGTGGCCCGAACAGGTCTGGCAGGACGACGTACGGCTGATGCGCGAGGCCGGCGTCACCTCCGTCACCGTCGGCGTCTTCTCCTGGTCGCGGCTCGAACCGAGGCCGGGGGAGCGGAACTTCGGCTGGCTGGACCGGCTGCTGGACCTGCTGCACGACAACGGCGTCGGCGTCGTCCTCGCCACCCCCACCGCCTCGCCCCCGCCCTGGCTGGGCCGCCTGCATCCCGAGACCCTGCCCAGGGACGCCGACGGCCACGTCGAGTGGTGGGGCGGCCGCCAGCACTTCTCCCCCTCCAGCACCACCTACCGCCGCCACGCAGCCGCCATCACCGAGGACCTGGCCGCCCGCTACGCCCGCCACCCGGCCCTGACCATGTGGCACATCAACAACGAGTACTGCAGCTACGACCACGGCGACGAGGCGGCCGCCGCCTTCCGCCGCTGGCTGCGCGAGCGCTACCGCACCCTCGACGCCCTCAACGACGCCTGGGGCACCGCCTTCTGGGGCCAGGAACACGACAGCTGGGACGGCGTGCTGCCCGCGCGGCGCACCCACTACCTGAAGAACCCCGCCCAGGTGCTGGACTTCCGCCGCTTCACCTCCGACATGCTCCTGGAGTGCTTCACCGCCGAACGCGACATCGTCACCCGGCACACCCCGCACCTCCCGGTCACCACCAACTTCATGCCGCTGTGGGAAGGACAGGACGCCTGGCGCTGGGCCGCGGAGGAGGACGTCGTCTCCGTCGACCTCTACCCCGACCCGCGCGACCCGCTCGCCGGCGCTCGCCACGGCGCGCTGGTGCAGGACCTGACCCGCTCGCAGGCCCGCGGACCGTGGATGCTGATGGAGCAGGCCGCCTCGGCCGTCAACTGGCGCGGTGTGAACCACCCCAAGCCGCGCGGACTGAACCGGCTGTGGTCCCTCCAGGCCGTGGCGCGCGGCGCGGACGCCGTCTGCTGCTTCCAGTGGCGCCAGTCCCGGCAGGGCGCCGAGAAGTTCCACTCCGCGATGCTCGGCCACGCGGGGGAGCGGGGCCGCACCTTCCAGGAGGTCAAGCGGATCGGCGCCGACCTCGCCCGGCTCGCCCCGCACGTCACGGGCACCGCCGTCCCCGCCGGCATCGCCGTCCTGCACGACTGGCACTCCTGGTGGGCGAGCGACCAGGAGGCCCGCCCCTCCACCCGCTTCGGCCTGCCGGACCTGCTGCACGCCTGGCACCGCGCCCTGATGGAAGCGCACCTCACCACCGACTTCGCCCACCCCGAGCACGACCTGTCCGGCTACCGGCTCGTCGTCGTCCCCCAGCTGTACCTGCTGACCGACGCCGCGATCGACAACCTCCTCGCCTACGTCCGCCGGGGCGGCACCCTGGTCAGCGGCTTCCACACCGGCGTCGCCGACCGGGACGACCGGATCCGCCCCGGCGGGATGGACGCCCGGCTGCGAGAGCTGTTCGGCATCCGCGTCCTGCACGAGTGGTGGCCCCTGGAGACGGGCGAGACCGTCGCCTGCGCCGGCTTCACCGGCACCCTGTGGTCGGAGGAGATCGAACCCGCCGACCCCGACGAGACGATCCCCTACGAGGGCGGCGAGCTGGACGGGCTGCCCGCCGTGCTGCGCCGCGGCCGCGCCTGGTACGTCTCCACCCTCCCCGAGCCCGCCGCGCTGCGCTCCCTGCTCAGCCGGATCGCCGCCGACGCCGGCGTGCACCCGGTCCTGGCGGGCCTTCCCCCCACGGTGGAGGCCGTACGCCGCGGTGAGCTGCTGTTCCTGCTCAACCACGGCGGCGCCCCGGTCACCGTCGCCGTGCCCGGCACCCACACCGACCTCCTCACCGGGACGGCCGTCACCGGCGAGGTCGCCCTCGGCCGTCACGGAGCGGCGGTGCTGCGGCCATGAGCCACACCCCCGTCCACGGCACCTGGGAGCCGGAGCCCGCCGCCCGCTGGGAGGACGCCTTCCTCACCGGCAACGGCCACCACGGCGCCCTCGTGTTCGGCGACCCGCACGACGACCGGGTGATCGTCACCCACCACACCCTGGTCCGCCCCAACGGCGGCGAGCACGCCCGCCCGCCCCGCCTCGCCGGCCGGCTCACCGCCCTCCAGGACCGGCTGCTGGCCGGCGACACCACCGCCGCCGAGCACTTCACCGACGGGCGGCCCCTGCAGTGGGTACAGCCCTTCCACCCCGCCTTCGCCGTACGGCTGCGACGGCCGGCGGCCGGCGACCGGTCCGGCTACCGGCGGGACGCGGACTTCGCCACCGGCGAGGCGAGCGCCCGCGACGGCGACTGGACCAGCCGCGTCTTCGCCTCCCGCGCCGACGACGTGATCGTCCACCACGTCACCGCCGCAGGCCTCACCCTGGACGTCCGCCTCGACCACCGCCTCCCGGGTGCCCCCACCGGTCTCCGCGTCGGCCAGGGCGCCCTGCTCACCCCCGAGGGGGCCGCGCTCTCCCTGCGCGCCCGCTACCCCGGCAGCGACCACGCCTTCACCGGCGTCACCCGACTCGTCGTCACCGGCGGCCGCACCACCCTCACCCCGCCCGGCGTCCGCGTCGAGGGCGCCGAGGGGGTGCTGCTGCTCACCCGGGTGCGGCGGCACCCCGGCGAACTGGAGGTCATGGCCGAGACGCGGGCCCTGGGCGCGCTGCCGCCGTCGTACGAGACCCTGCGTGAGCGGCATCTCGCCTGGCACCGCACCGCCTACCTGCGGGTCACCCTCGACCTGCGCGCCGACCCCGCCGAACGCGCGCTGCCCGGCTCCGCGCTGCTCGCGCGCCCGCACAGCCCGGCCCTGCTGGAGCGCCTCTTCGCCGCCGGCCGGTACCACCTGCTGTCCGCCGGCGGATTCAACCCGCCCCGGCTGACCGGCCTGTGGACCGGCGACTGGGACACCGCCTGGTCGGGCGCCTTCACCCTCGACGCCAACCTCAACCTCCAGACCGCCTCCGCCGTCAGCGCCGACCTTCCCGAAGTCACCGAGGCGCTGCATCGGCTGATCACCCGTCAGCTGCCGGACTGGCGGGAGAACGCCCGCGCCGTCTTCGGCGCGCGCGGCGTGGTCGCGCCCGCCCACAGCGACGGCACCTCGGGGCGCTCGTACCACTTCAGCCGGGAGTACCCGCTGCACCTGTGGACGGCCGGCGCCGACTGGCTGCTCAAACCGCTCGTCGACCACGACGAGGCCCGCGGCGCCCGCGACCCGCGCACCGCCGCCGCGCTCGCCGAGACGGCCCGCTTCTACGAGGACTTCCTCACCCGCACCGACGCCGACGGGCACCTGGTCGTCGTCCCGTCCTACTCGCCCGAGAACCGGCCCGCCAACGCGAGCTGGGGCACCCTCAACGCGGCCATGGACCTCTCCGCGGCCCGGCACGCCCTGCGCACCGCCGCCGCCTACCACCCGGGCACCGCCGACGCCGTCCGCTGGCACGCCCTCGCCGACCGGCTGCCCCCGCACCGCGTCAACGCCGACGGAGCGCTCGCCGAGTGGGCCTGGCCGGGCCTGCGGGACCGCTACGACCACCGCCACCTCAGCCACCTGTACGCCGTCTGGCCCCTGGAGGAGATCACCCCCTACGACACCCCGGACCTGGCCGCCGCCGCCCACCGCGCCCTCGCCCTGCGCGGCACGGAGAACGACTCCGCGCACGGCCACCTCCACCGGGCCCTGATCGCCGCCCGCCTGCGCGACGCCCGGCGGGTCGGCGACGCCCTCGCCCGTGTGCTCGGCGGCGACCACTTCCACGCCTCGCTGATGAGCGCGCACTACCCCCGCCGCCACGTCTACAACGCCGACGCCGCCCACACCCTGCCCGCCGTCCTGATCGAGGCACTCGTGCAGTCCACCCCCGAGCGGCTCGTGCTGCTCCCGGCCGTCCCGGCGGCCTGCCCGGCGGGCGAACTGCGGGGCGTGCGCACCCGTTTCGGCGCCCGCCTCGACCTCACCTGGTCGCCCGACGGCGCCCGCGCGGTCGTGCGCCCCACCCGCACCGTCCGCGTCGACCTCAGGACTTCCGCCGGCGCCACGAGGCTCGACCTCGTCGCCGGAGAAGACCGCGTCCTCACCGTGAGCACGCGGTGACCTGGCACCTCCCCCCACCCATGGAAGGAACACCATGGTCCTCCGTACCAGGATCACGACCGCCGTCCTCGCCCCGGCGCTGGCCCTCGGCGCCACCGTCGGCCTCGCCGCCGCCCCCGCCTCGGCCGCCGTGTGGAACAGCTGCGACCAGTGGGGCAGCACCACGCTGAACGGCTACACGCTCTACAACAACATCTGGGGCTCCGGAGCCGGCAGCCAGTGCGTCTGGGCCAACTCCGGCACCAACTGGGGCGTGTGGGCGAACCACCCCGCCACCGGCGGCATCAAGTCCTACCCGAACGCCACGAAGGCGATCAACAAGCCCATCACCTCGCTGACGTCGCTCACCAGCAGCTACCGCGTGACCGTGCCGGCCTCCGGCGCCTACAACACGTCGTACGACATCTGGGACACCGGCCACGACTACGAGATCATGCTCTGGGTCAACAGGACCGGCGCCGTGGGACCGCTCGGCACGGCGCAGGGCACCGTCACGCTCGGCGGCCACACGTGGAACGTCTACAAGGGCGACAACGGCTCCAACGCGGTGTTCTCCTTCGTGCGCACCACCAACTCCAGCTCCGGCACGGTGAACATCCTGCCGGTGCTGAAGTGGATCAAGGACACCAAGGGCTGGTTCGGGAACGAGACCATCGGGGACGTCCAGTTCGGCTACGAGATCACCTCGTCGTCCGGCGGCCTGAACTTCGTCACCGACAACCTGACCGTCAGCGGCGGCTGAGCGCACAGGTGCGGCCGGTCCCTCCCCTACGGGACCGGCCGCACGCCTCTCACGTCGGCCGTACGCCCCTCATGCCGGCCGTACGCCGGTCTTGCCGGCCGTACGCCGGTCAGGGCGCCGCCGGTGCCGGTCCCGAGCTCGCCCGGACCGTCAGTTCGGGCGCGATCAGCACCACGTCGTCGCCGCCGGTTCCGTCGAGCTTGGCGACCAGCCGCTCCACGGCACTGCGCCCCATCTCCTGCGCGGGCACCCCCACCGACGTCAGCCGCACCGAGCCCTGGGTCGCGACCGGGTCGGGGCAGATGGCCACCACCGACACGTCCTCCGGCACCGCACGGCCCTGCTGGCGCAGCAGCGCGAGCAGCGGCTCCACCGCCGACTCGTTCTGCACCACGAACCCCGTGGTGCCGGGCCGCTCGTCGAAGATCCGGGCCAGGGTGGCCGCCACCGCGTCGTAACCCCCCTCGCAGGGGCGGTGCAGCACGCGCAGTCCCAGCTCACGGGCGCGCGAGCGCAGCCCGTCCAGGGTGCGCTCGGCGAACCCGGTGTGCCGTTCGTAGACGGCCGGCGCCTCGCCGATGACCGCGACATCGCGGTGGCCGAGCTCGGCCAGGTGCTCGGCGCACAGCGCACCCGTCGCGACCCAGTCCAGGTCGACGCAGGTCAGTCCGGTGGTGTCGGCGGGCAGTCCGATGAGCACGCTGGGCTGGCCGCCGGCCCGCAGCAGCGGCAGCCGCTCGTCCTCCAGCTCGACGTCCATCAGGATCATCGCGTCGGCGAGCCCGCTGCCGGCGACCCGGCGCACGGCGTCGGGGCCCTCCTCGCCGGTGAGCAGCAGCACGTCGTAGCCGTGGGTGCGGGCGGTGGTGGCGACCGCGATGGCGATCTCCATCATCACCGGCACGTACATGTCGGTGCGCAGCGGGATCATCAGTGCGATGATGTTCGACCTGCTGCTGGCGAGGGCGCGGGCCCCGGCGTTGGGGTGGTAGCCCAGCTCGCGGATGCTCTGCTCGACGCGCTGCCGGGTGGTCGCGGAGATGGACCGCTTGCCGCTGAGCACATAGCTCACCGTGCTCGCCGACACTCCGGCGTGCTGGGCGACCTCGGCGAGGGTGACCATGCGGCTCTCCAAGCGGTGTGAAGCGCTTCGACAGCGCTCCGGGTGTACGAGATGGGGGCGGCGCTTCGACACTAGCTGTCGGGTGCATCGAGTGTCCAGAGGGGCGTCGAAGCGCTTCGACAGTCTCTCACCGGCGCAGGTGACCCGACTCCCGGGCCCGCGCGGCGCGCCGCCCGGTGGCAGCAGGATCCGTCGAACGGCCGTCCGGTGGCGCGAGAGGGCATCGGCCGAACGGCCGCGCGAGGACTGGTGGCACCGTCCGCTTTCGGGTACCAACGATCCAGTAGCACTGGTCGGTAACGAACGGTCCCCGTACATCCCTCTTCGCGGCGAGGTGACCCTCATGTCCGCCCCCACCACTCCCTCCTCCTCTCCCGCCACCCCACCGCCCTCCCGGCCCGCCGTCAGCGAGCGCGAGGCGCGCGAGGTGGCGGAGGCCGCCCGGGAACAGCACTGGCGCAAGCCCAGCTTCGCCAAGGAGCTGTTCCTCGGCCGCTTCCGGCTCGACCTCATCCACCCCCACCCGCTGCCCACCGACGAGGCCGTGCAGCGCGGCGAGGCCTTCCTCGCCAAGCTCCGCGACTTCCTCGAGACCCGGGTCGACGGCGCCCGCATCGAGCGCGAGGCCCGCATCCCCGACGAGGTCGTCGACGGCCTCAAGGAGCTCGGCGCCCTCGGCATGAAGATCGACCCCAAGTACGGCGGGCTCGGCCTCACCCAGGTGTACTACAACAAGGCGCTCGCCCTGGCCGGCTCCGCGAGCCCCGCGATCGGCGTGCTGCTCTCCGCGCACCAGTCGATCGGCGTACCGCAGCCGCTGAAGATGTTCGGCACCCAGGAGCAGAAGGAGACCTTCCTCCCGCGCTGCGCCCGCACCGACATCAGCGCCTTCCTGCTCACCGAGCCCGACGTCGGCTCCGACCCGGCCCGGCTCGCCACCACCGCCGTGCCCGACGGGGACGACTACGTCCTCGACGGGGTGAAGCTGTGGACCACCAACGGCGTGGTCGCCGACCTGCTCGTCGTCATGGCGCGTGTCCCGAAGGGCGACGGCCACAAGGGCGGCATCACCGCGTTCGTCGTGGAGAGCGACTCGCCCGGCATCACCGTCGAGAACCGCAACGCCTTCATGGGCCTGCGCGGCATCGAGAACGGCGTCACCCGCTTCCACCGGGTCCGCGTCCCCGCCGCACACCGCATCGGCGAGGAGGGCCAGGGCCTGAAGATCGCCCTGACCACCCTGAACACCGGCCGGCTGTCCCTGCCCGCGTCCTGCGTCGCCGCCGGCAAGTGGTGCCTGAAGATCGCCCGCGAGTGGTCCGAGGCCCGCGAGCAGTGGGGCAAACCCATCGCCCGGCACGAGGCGGTCGGCTCGAAGATCTCCTTCATCGCCGCCACCACCTTCGCCCTGGAGGCCGTCACCGACCTCGCCTCCCAGATGGCCGACGAGGACCGCAACGACATCCGCATCGAAGGCGCCCTCGCCAAGCTCTACGCCTCCGAGATGGCCTGGCTGATGGCCGACGAACTCGTCCAGATCCGCGGCGGCCGCGGCTTCGAGACCGCCGACTCCCTGCGCGCCCGCGGCGAACGCGGCGTCCCCGCCGAGCAGCTGCTGCGCGACCTGCGCATCAACCGCATCTTCGAGGGCTCGACGGAGATCATGCACCTGCTGATCGCGCGCGAGGCCGTCGACGCCCACCTCTCCGTCGCCGGCGACCTCATCGACCCCGACAAGTCCCTGAGCGACAAGGCGAAGGCGGGTGCGGGCGCCGGCCTCTTCTACGCCAAGTGGCTGCCCAGACTCGTCGCCGGACCGGGCCACCTGCCCACCTCCTACGGCGAGTTCAAGCACGGCGTGGACCTCTCCGGCCACCTGCGCTACGTCGAACGCACCGCCCGCAAGCTGGCCCGCTCCACCTTCTACGGCATGTCCCGCTGGCAGGGCCGCATGGAGTCCAAGCAGGGCTTCCTCGGCCGGATCGTCGACATCGGCGCCGAACTGTTCGCGATGAGCGCCGCCTGCGTACGCGCCGAACTGCTGCGCTCCCAGGGCACCAACGGCCGCGAGGCCTACCAGCTCGCCGACGCGTTCTGCCGCCAGTCCCGGCTGCGCGTCGAGGAGCTCTTCGGCCGCCTGTGGAACAACACCGACGACCTCGACCGCGCGGTCGTCAAGGGCGTCCTCGCCGGCACCTACACCTGGCTGGAGGAGGGCGTCATCGACACCTCCGGCGACGGCCCGTGGATCGCCGACACCACCCCCGGCCCGAGCGAGAAGGAGAACGTGCACCGCCCGATCCGGTGACCGGTGCCCCGGGTGCCCCGCGACCGGGGCACCCGGCAGGCGACGCGACCCACCCGTGAGGGGGACACCTGTCCGCCGCGCGCGCCTGTACGGCCACAATGGAGCAATGAGTGACAGTCCAGCCCCTCTCGCCGACCCGCACCTCGTCTACGACCCGGTGACCGCGGACGGCCCCAAGGACGTGGTGATCCTCGGCTCCACCGGGTCGATCGGCACCCAGGCCATCGACCTCGTGCTGCGCAACCCCGACCGGTTCGAGGTCACCGGCCTGTCCGCCAACGGCGGCCGCGTCGCCCTCCTCGCCGAGCAGGCGCACCGGCTGAAGGTGCGGACCGTCGCCGTGGCCCGCGAGGACGTCGTACCGCAGCTGCGGGAGGCGCTCGCCGCGCAGTACGGGCCCGGGCAGCCGCTGCCCGAGATCCTCGCCGGCGCGCAGGCGGCCACCCAGCTCGCCGCCTCCGACTGTCACACCGTCCTCAACGGCATCACCGGCTCCATCGGCCTCGCGCCCACGCTCGCCGCCCTGGAGGCGGGCCGCACCCTCGCGCTCGCCAACAAGGAGTCGCTCATCGTCGGCGGCCCCCTGGTCAAGGCCCTCGCCAAGCCCGGCCAGATCATCCCCGTCGACTCCGAGCACGCCGCCCTCTTCCAGGCGCTCGCCGCCGGCACACGCGCCGACGTGCGCAAGCTCGTCGTCACCGCCTCCGGCGGCCCCTTCCGCGGCCGCACCAAGGCCGACCTCGCCCACGTCACCGTCGACGACGCCCTCGCCCACCCCACCTGGGCCATGGGTCCCGTCATCACGGTCAACTCCGCGACCCTCGTCAACAAGGGCCTGGAGGTCATCGAGGCCCACCTGCTCTACGACATTCCCTTCGACCGCATTGAGGTCGTCGTGCACCCGCAGTCGTATGTCCACTCGATGGTGGAATTCACGGACGGATCGACGATGGCCCAGGCGACACCCCCCGACATGCGCGGCCCGATCGCCATCGGTCTCGGCTGGCCCGAGCGCGTCCCCGACGCCGCGCCCGCCTTCGACTGGAGCAAGGCCTCCACGTGGGAGTTCTTCCCGCTGGACGACGAGGCCTTCCCGTCGGTGAACCTCGCCCGGCACGTGGGAACGCTCGCGGGCACCGCCCCGGCGGTGTTCAATGCCGCCAACGAGGAGTGCGTGGACGCCTTCCTGCGTGGCGCGCTGCCCTTCACCGGCATCATGGAGACCGTCACCCGGGTGGTCGAGGAGCACGGCACGCCGGTCACGGGAACTTCACTCACCGTGCCGGACGTCCTCGAAGCGGAGACCTGGGCGAGGGCCCGGGCCCGGGAACTGACAGCGAAGACCGCGGAGGCCCGTGCATGACGTCCCTGATGATGATCCTCGGCATAGTCGTCTTCGCGGTCGGCCTGCTCGTCTCGATCGCCTGGCACGAGCTGGGGCATCTGTCCACGGCCAAGCTGTTCGGCATCCGGGTGCCGCAGTACATGGTCGGCTTCGGCCCGACCGTCTGGTCGCGGAAGAAGGGCGAGACGGAGTACGGCGTCAAGGCCATCCCCTTCGGCGGCTACATCCGCATGATCGGCATGTTCCCGCCCGGCGACGACGGGAAGATCAGCGCTCGCTCCACCTCGCCGTGGCGCGGCATGATCGAGGACGCCCGCTCGGCGGCCTTCGAGGAACTGCAGCCCGGTGACGAGTCGCGGCTGTTCTACACCCGCAAGCCCTGGAAACGGGTCATCGTGATGTTCGCGGGCCCGTTCATGAACCTCATCCTCGCCGTCGCCCTGTTCCTCGTCGTGCTGATGGGCTTCGGCGTCCAGCAGCAGACCACCACCGTCAGCTCCGTCTCGCCCTGCGTCATCTCGCAGAGCGAGAACCGCGACACCTGCAAGAAGACCGACCCGGCCTCCCCGGCCGCCGCCGCCGGCATGAAGGCCGGCGACAAGATCGTCGCCTTCGACGGCCGCCGCACCGAGAACTGGAACACGCTGTCCGACCTCATCCGCGACAGCGCCGGCAAGACCGTGCCGATCACCGTCGAGCGGAGCGGCCACGAGGTCACCCTGCACGCGAAGATCGCCACCAACATGGTCGCCAAGAAGGACTCCTCCGGCGCCTACGTCCAGGGCGAGTTCGTCAAGGCCGGCTTCCTCGGCTTCAGCGCCGCCACCGGCGTCGTCCGGCAGGACTTCGGCGAGTCCCTGACCTGGATGGGCGACCGCGTCGGCGACGCCGTCGACTCCCTCGCCGCCCTCCCGGCGAAGATCCCCGCCCTGTGGGACGCCGCCTTCCACGGCGCGCCCCGCGCCCCCGACTCGCCCATGGGCGTGGTCGGCGCCGCCCGCGTCGGCGGCGAGATCTTCACCCTGCACATCCCGCCCACCCAGCAGCTCGGCATGGCCCTGATGCTGGTCGCCGGGTTCAACCTCTCCCTGTTCCTGTTCAACATGCTCCCGCTGCTCCCGCTCGACGGCGGGCACATCGCGGGCGCCCTGTGGGAGGCGCTGCGCCGCAACACCGCCAAGGTGCTGCGCCGCCCCGACCCCGGCCCGTTCGACGTGGCGAAGCTGATGCCGGTGGCCTACGTGGTGGCCGGAATCTTCATCTGCTTCACCATCCTGGTCCTCATCGCGGACGTCGTTAACCCGGTGAGAATCTCCTAGCCACACGGCGTTCGAGGCGGCCGGGCCCCCACGGGGACCCGGCCGCCTCCCATCGAGTGGGTTTACGGGTGTGATGTGCCCGCGCGATCCCCCGTGCCGTAATCTCGAAGCCTGGAATCCCGCCACCGACGGGACCGGGACCTTGATCCACGACTTGGGGTTGCACAGCAGATGACTGCGATTTCTCTCGGCATGCCGTCCGTACCGACCAAGCTCGCCGAGCGCCGGAAGAGCCGGCAGATCCAGGTCGGAACCGTGGCGGTGGGCGGGGACGCCCCGATCTCCGTGCAGTCGATGACCACGACGCGCACCTCCGACATCGGCGCCACCCTCCAGCAGATCGCCGAGCTGACCGCCTCCGGCTGCCAGATCGTCCGCGTGGCCTGCCCCACCCAGGACGACGCCGACGCGCTGGCGACCATCGCCCGCAAGTCCCAGATCCCGGTCATCGCCGACATCCACTTCCAGCCGAAGTACGTCTTCGCCGCGATCGAGGCCGGCTGCGCCGCCGTCCGCGTCAACCCCGGCAACATCAAGCAGTTCGACGACAAGGTCAAGGAGATCGCCCAGGCCGCCAAGGACCACGGCACGCCGATCCGTATCGGCGTCAACGCCGGCTCCCTGGACCGGCGCCTGCTGCAGAAGTACGGCAAGGCCACCCCCGAGGCGCTGGTCGAGTCCGCCCTGTGGGAGGCGTCCCTCTTCGAGGAGCACGGCTTCCGCGACATCAAGATCTCCGTCAAGCACAACGACCCGGTCGTCATGATCGAGGCCTACCGCCAGCTCGCCGCCCAGTGCGACTACCCCCTCCACCTGGGCGTCACCGAGGCCGGCCCCGCCTTCCAGGGCACCATCAAGTCGGCCGTCGCCTTCGGCGCGCTGCTCTCCCAGGGCATCGGCGACACCATCCGCGTCTCCCTCTCGGCCCCGCCCGCCGAGGAGGTCAAGGTCGGCCTGCAGATCCTGCAGTCCCTGGGCCTGCGCCAGCGCGGCCTGGAGATCGTCTCCTGCCCGTCCTGCGGCCGCGCCCAGGTCGACGTCTACAAGCTCGCCGAAGAGGTCACCGCGGGCCTGACCGGCATGGACGTCCCGCTGCGCGTCGCCGTCATGGGCTGCGTCGTCAACGGCCCCGGCGAGGCCCGCGAGGCCGACCTCGGCGTCGCCTCCGGCAACGGCAAGGGCCAGATCTTCGTCAAGGGCGAGGTCATCAAGACCGTCCCCGAGTCCAAGATCGTCGAGACCCTGATCGAAGAGGCGATGAAGCTCGCCGAGCAGATGCAGTCGGAGGGCACGGAATCCGGCGAACCGTCGGTGACCGTGGCGGGCTGAGCCGCAACGCGCCGCGCGGGGCAACGCCGTGAAGGGGCGCGGGGAGCCGCACCGGGACCCGCGCCCGCCCACCGGGCGGGCCCCCGACCGGGAAGGCGCCCGGGAAGACGGCGCAGTTATAGTGCGGAGACCAGCGCACCCGTCCCCGACCGTGAGGCCCCCCGCGTGTTGACCCAGACCACCTCACGGGTCCTCGAACCGAGCGACCTGGACGCCGCACTCGCGGTCCTGAACCGCGAGCCGGTGCACAACGCCTTCGTGACCTCCCGCGTCCAGGTCGCCGGCCTGGACCCGTGGCGGCTCGGCGGCGAGATGTGGGGCTGGTACGAGGACGGCATGCTGACCTCCCTGTGCTACGCGGGCGCCAACCTCGTCCCGATCTGCGCCACCCCCCGCGCCGTACGCGCCTTCGCGGACCGCGCCCGCCGCGCCGGCCGCCGCTGCTCCTCGATCGTCGGCCCCGCCGGCCCCACCGCCGAGCTGTGGCGCCTCCTCGAACCGCACTGGGGCCCCGCCCGCGAGGTCCGCGCCCACCAGCCGCTGATGGTCACCGACCGCATGTCCGACACCGTCGCCCCGGACCCCTACGTCCGCCGCGTCCGCAAGGACGAGATGGAGACGATCATGCCGGCCTGCGTGGCGATGTTCACCGAGGAGGTCGGTGTCTCCCCGCTGGCCGGCGACGGCGGCCTGCTCTACCAGGCCCGGGTGGCCGAACTCGTCGGCGCCGGCCGCTCCTTCGCCCGCATCGACGAGCACGGCAAGGTGATGTTCAAGGCGGAGATCGGCGCCGCGACCCCGCAGGCCTGCCAGATCCAGGGCGTGTGGGTCGCCCCCGAGTACCGCGGCCGGGGCCTCGCCGCCCCCGGCATGGCCGCCGTCCTGCGCTACGCGCTCGCCGACGTGGCGCCCGTGGTCAGCCTCTACGTCAACGACTTCAACACCCCCGCCCGCCGCACCTACCGCCGCGTCGGCTTCCAGGAGGCCGGCGAGTTCATGAGCGTGCTCTTCTGATCAGGCTCGTCCGAGCCACGGGGTCCACGGGAGATCCACAGGAGGCCGCTTTTCCGATCCCTCCCGCACCAGGCCCGCTGTAGGCTCCCGGCATGGATGTCGAGATCGGCCCGCTGGACCTGTCCGCCCACGTCGACGAGGCACTGGCCGTCCAGGCCGTCGCCTTCGGGCTGGGCGCCGACGAGGTGGCCGTACGCCGCCAGATCGTCATCCGCCACATGAGCCACCCGGGCGCCCGCGCCTTCGGCGCGATCGCCGACGGCCGCCTCGTCGGGTTCGTCTACGGCATGCCCAACGACCGCACCCACTGGTGGTCCGCCGTCGTCGAGCCCTACCTGCGCGCCCAGGGACACGAGGAGTGGCTGAACGACTCCTTCGTCATCACCGAACTCCACGTCCACCCCGACCACCAGAACCGCGGCATCGGCCGCCGCCTGATCACCACCATCACCGACGGCGCCGCCGAACCCCGCTCGATCCTCTCCGCGATCGACACCGAGAGCCCCGCCCGCGCCCTGTACCGCTCCCTCGGCTACCGCGACCTCGCCCGCCAGGTCCACTTCCCGAGCGCCCCCAAGCCGTACGCCGTGATGGGCGCCCCCCTCCCGCTGCGCCGCCGGTAACGGATTTCCGGCCACGGCGGCCGCCCGGCTAACCTCCTAGCCATCACCTACACGTAGCGGGAGTAAGAGAGCCATGGCGAACGCACCGGTCCAGCGCATGTCCCAGTTGATGGCGAAGACGCTGCGCGACGACCCGGCGGACGCCGAGGTCCTCAGCCACAAGCTGCTCGTCCGCGCCGGCTACGTCCGCCGCACCGCCGCCGGCATCTGGACCTGGCTGCCGCTGGGCAAGAAGGTCCTCGCCAACGTCGAGCGGATCGTGCGCGAGGAGATGGACGCCATCGGCGCCCAGGAGGTCCTGCTGCCCGCCCTGCTGCCGCGCGAGCCCTACGAGGCGACCGGCCGCTGGGACGAGTACGGCGCCGAGCTGTTCCGCCTGCAGGACCGCAAGGGCGGCGACTACCTCCTCGGCCCCACCCACGAGGAGATCTTCACCCTCCTGGTGAAGGACCAGGCGTCCTCCTACAAGGACCTGCCGGTGATCCTCTACCAGATCCAGACGAAGTTCCGCGACGAGGCCCGCCCCCGCGCCGGCATCCTGCGCGGCCGCGAGTTCCTGATGAAGGACTCCTACTCCTTCGACACCGAGGACGAGGGCCTGGCGAAGTCCTACGCCCTGCACCGCGAGGCCTACCAGCGCATCTTCGCCCGCCTCGGCCTCGACTACCGCATCTGCGCCGCGACCGCCGGCGCGATGGGCGGCTCCAAGTCCGAGGAGTTCCTCGCCCCCGCCGAGGCCGGCGAGGACACCTTCGCCGACTGCCCGAACTGCGACTTCGCGGCCAACACCGAGGCGATCACCTACGACCTGAAGCCGGTCGACGCCACCGGCGTGCCCGCCGCCGAGGACATCCCCACCCCCGACACCCCCACCATCGAGACCCTGGCCGCCTCCCTCGGCGTCCCGGCCTCCGCCACCCTGAAGAACCTCCTCGTGAAGGTCGACGGCGAGATCGTCGCCGTGGGCGTGCCCGGCGACCGCGAGGTCGACATGGACAAGGTCGAGGCGCACTTCGCGCCCGCCACGGTCGAGATGGTCACCGAAGAGGACTTCGCCACCCGCCCCGACCTGATCCGCGGCTACGTCGGCCCGCAGGGCCTGGACAAGGTGACCTACATCGCCGACCCGCGCGTCGCCCCCGGCACGGCGTGGATCACCGGCGCGAACAAGGCCGGCACCCACACCAAGAACGTCGTCGCCGGGCGCGACTTCGAGGTCGACGCGTACGTCGACGTCGTGGTCGTCCAGGACGGCGACCCCTGCCCCAAGTGCGGCACCGGGCTCAAGCTGGACCGCGCCATCGAGATCGGCCACATCTTCCAGCTGGGCCGCAAGTACACCGACGCGCTCAAGCTGGACGTCCTCGGCCAGAACGGCAAGCCGGTCCGCGTCACCATGGGCTCCTACGGCGTCGGCGTCTCCCGCGCGGTCGCGGCGCTCGCCGAGCAGACCGCCGACGACAAGGGGCTGTGCTGGCCCAAGGAGGTCGCCCCGGCCGACGTCCACGTGGTCGCCGCGGGCAAGGCCCTGCAGACCGAGCTGGCCCTCGACGTCTCCGAGCAGCTCTCCGCCGCGGGCGTCCGCGTCCTCGTCGACGACCGCGCCGGCGTCTCGCCCGGCGTGAAGTTCACCGACGCGGAACTGATCGGCGTGCCGTGGATCCTGGTCGCGGGGCGCCGCGCGGCCGAGGGCGTGGTGGAACTGAAGGACCGCCGCACGGGGGAGCGCGAGGAACTCCCGGTCGCCGAAGCGATCACCCGCCTCACGGCGTAACCCGCCCCCCGGGGTGACCGCGACCCGCGTTGCGGTCACCCCGGGGCGCCTGAACGACGGTGCGCTGCACCCGGCGTTGCGCTGCCCGCCCCGGGGTGCGATGCCCTGCGGTGCGTGACGCCCGGCGACTTCGGTGCCCGCCGGGGTTGCGCGGCCCGGCGTTGCGGGGTGCCGCTGCGCCCACCCGTGCCGCCCCCAGCGGCACGACTGCCCGCAGCTACGGAGGCAGGTAGCGGCGACGGCCTGTAGTCCCCGACCCCACCACCGGCAGAAGGCGCTACATCAGCCACAGCGGATCGCAACGGGCCGCCGCAGGCATTCAGGGGCGCGGGGAACTGCGCGACCAGCCACGACGAAACCCGCACCCGGCGACGAAACCGCACCCACCCGCACAGCCGCCGCAGGCGCCCGCACCCGGCAACGATCCGCACCCACCCGCAAAGCCGCCGCAGGCGACCCGCACCCACCCGCCCAGCCGCCGCAGGCTAAAGCCACCCCGCGAACTCCAGCAACAGCTCCGCATCCCGTTCCCGCCCCACCCGCCGAGCCCGCACCCCCGACTCCACGGCCCGGAACAGCGTCCACCCCCGCAGCCGCTCCTGATCGACCTCCAGCGACTCCGCGAGCCGCTTCACCCGCCGCCGCGTCGTCGCCCCACCCGACGGCGTGGCGACCAGATCCTCCACCCGGTCCCGCACCAGCCGCGCCAGGTCGAACGCCGGCTCGCCGACCACCGGATCCGGCCCCACCGCCAGCCACGGCATCCGGTCCCCGGCCAGCACCTTGCTCTGCCGGAACGTCCCGTGCAGCAACCGCTCCTCCGGCGGAGCCACCAGCAGGGAGTCCCGCGCCGCCAGCGCCTCACGGACCAGCGGCGCCACTTCCGCGTCCCGCTCCGCGCTCGCCCGCATCGCCTCGGCCTGCCGCCCGGTCCGCTCGGCCACCGTCTCGAACGCGTGTCCGGCGGGCGGCGCGACCCACAGCCGTCTGAGCGTCCCCGCCGCCTCCAGCAGCGCCCGCGCCTCCGGCAACGACCGCACCGACACCTCCGGGTGCAGCCGCTCCAGCAGCAGCACCCCCGGCAGGGTGAACGGCTCCGCCAGCTGAACGGCCCCCAGACCGCCCCAGTGCGCCAGCGCCGCCCGCTCCGCCTCCGGCCGGGCCCGCGGCGGCGCGAGCTTCAGCACCGCCGGCGTGCCGTCCGGGCGCCGCACCAGCAGCACCAGGCTGCTGCGGCCACCCGGCACCTGCACCCGCTCGACGGTCAACTCGCGTAGCGCGACGGCCTGCGACACGGTGTCCGGCAGCTTCTCCAGCCACTCGTCACCGCCCGGTGCCGTCTCACCGAGCGCCCTGACCAGACGCCGCGGCGGTTCGAAAGCCATACGCGAGCCGTTCCTTTCTTCCGCTACGCCGTGGGCGTCGCCGCGCCCGCCGTGGGCGCCGCCGCCCCCGTCCCGCCCCGTTCGGCGAGCCCAGGGAAGGCTACGCTCCCGCCGCGCCACCGCACCGCCCGGACCGCCGCCTCCCGCAGGGCGTCCGCGGCCTCCCGCCGCCGCGCGCCGTCGCCGGCCCGCACCAGGTCGGAGTACACCCCGGCGACACGTTCCTCCAGGTCGGCGGCGAGCCGCACGGCGGCGGCGGAGTCCGGCACGGGGAACGGCAGCGCGTACCCGGCCGCGGCGGCGACCGGCTGGGCGCCCCGGTCGCGCACCTCGCGAGCCAGGGCGTCGCGCCGCGCCCGGTGCGCGTCGTACGCCGCCCGGGCCTCCGCGCGCCGGGTCTCGCCGATCCGGCCGCCGACGACGCCGTAGCCGTACACGGCGGCGTGTTCGGCCGCGAGTGCGGCCTGCAGCGCCTCGATCACCTGCCGGTCGCTCACGCGGCCCCCTCCGTCAGCAGAAACGCGTGTCCCGCCCCGGCCGCCGCCACGGAGGCCAGCAGCCGCGCCAGCTCGCCGTCGACGCCGGTCAGCGCGGCGACCCGCCGGTCGGCCAGCTCCCGCTCGGCGGCGGCCAGCTGCCCGAGGGCGTCCTTCTCGGTACCGGGCACGCCGGCTGAAGCCGAGCCACCGCCGGCAGCCGCCCCGGACGACGAGCCCACCGACGGACTCCCGGAAGCCGAAGGCGAGGCCCCCACCCCGGACGAGGACCCCGCGGACGGACTCCCGGAAGCCGTGGACGAGGATCCCGTCCCCCCGAACACCTCCATATGCCGGACGACCTCCGCCCGCAGCGGCGCCAGCCGCGCCGCGAGCCGCGGATGGGCGGCGAGCACGGCGTCGTACCGCGCCACCAGCCCCGCGCTGTCCCGCGCCGCACGCGCGCGTGCCCGCTCGGACACCGACGGGCTGCCACCCGTGCCCCCGTCACCGCCTCCCGAGCCGCCGGAGCAGCCCGTGACCAGCACGGCGCCCGCGGCGGACGCGGCGGACGCGACGAGCAGGGATCTTCTGCGCGGCCCCGAGGGCAGGCGCGGCGGCGGAGGGAACGGCACGGCAGTCGTCCTCAGGGAACTCGTACGAAGCGGGACGGGCGGGCACACGGCCCGTGATCACCGTACCCGCGCCGCTGTGGACCACCACCCAGCGGCACCACCGACCACCCGTCGGCACCCTTCCACCGCGAGGGCGACCACGCACCGGCACCACACCACGGACCACGCACCGGCACCACGGACAACGCGCCGCCACCACTCACCCTCCGTCCCCACCCCCTCCACCCTCCACCGCCGACACGGCCACGCACCGGCACCGCCCGGACACAGGTGGACGGCATCACCGTCCGGGACCGGATACCCTTTGACCTGACACGCGACCCATCCCACAACAGCACACGCGGCCGAGGAGTCACCCGGATGAGCACCACCCAGAACGAGAGGCTGCGGGAACTGCTGGAACCGCTCGTCACCTCCCAGGGGCTCGATCTCGAAGAGATCGCCGTGGACTCCGTCGGGCGCAAGCGTGTGCTGCGCGTCGTCGTCGACTCCGACACCGGAGCGGACCTGGACCAGATCGCCGATGTGAGCCGTGAGCTCTCGGCGAAGCTCGACGAGACCGACGCGATGGGCGAGGGGGAGTACACCCTCGAGGTCGGCACCCCGGGCGCGGAGCGCCTCCTCACCGAGCACCGGCACTACGTGCGTGCCGCGGGCCGGCTGGTGAAGTTCCAGCTGGCCGAGGGCGGCGAGCTGGTCGCGCGGATCCTGCAGGTCGACGACGAAGGACTCGACCTCGAGGTGCCCGGGGTCAAGGGTCGCAAGGCCACCACCCGCCGCATCGCCTTCCCGGAGATCGCGAAGGCGCGCGTGCAGGTGGAATTCAGCCGCAAGGACAAGAACGAGAACGCAGAGGAGGCGTAGCCGTGGACATCGACATGAGTGCCCTGCGGGGCTTGGTACGGGAGAAGGAGATCTCCTTCGACCTGCTGGTCGAGGCGATCGAGTCGGCCCTCCTCATCGCCTACCACCGCACCGAGGGAAGCCGCCGACACGCGCGCGTGGAGCTCAACCGGGAGACCGGGCATGTGACCGTGTGGGCGAAGGAGGACCCGGAGGATCTCGAGGAGGGCCAGGAGCCCCGCGAGTTCGACGACACCCCCTCCGGCTTCGGCCGGATCGCCGCGACGACCGCCAAGCAGGTGATCCTGCAGCGGCTGCGGGACGCGGAGGACGACGCCACGCTCGGCGAGTACGCCGGCCGCGAGGGCGACATCGTCACCGGCGTGGTCCAGCAGGGCCGCGACCCGAAGAACGTGCTGGTGGACATCGGCAAGCTGGAGGCCATCCTGCCGGTGCAGGAGCAGGTCCCCGGTGAGACGTACCCGCACGGCATGCGCCTGCGGTCCTACGTCGTGCGGGTGGCCAAGGGCGTGCGCGGTCCGTCGGTCACGCTGTCCCGTACGCACCCCAACCTGGTGAAGAAGCTGTTCGCCCTGGAGGTCCCGGAGATCGCCGACGGCTCCGTCGAGATCGCCGCGATCGCCCGTGAGGCCGGTCACCGCACCAAGATCGCCGTTCGCTCCACCCGCTCGGGCCTGAACGCCAAGGGCGCCTGCATCGGCCCGATGGGCGGCCGCGTGCGCAATGTCATGGGCGAACTGAACGGTGAGAAGATCGACATCGTCGACTGGTCGGACGACCCGGCCGAGATGGTGGCGAACGCCCTGTCACCCGCACGGGTGTCGAAGGTGGAGATCGTCGACATGTCGACGCGGTCCGCCCGGGTCACCGTGCCCGACTACCAGCTGTCGCTGGCGATCGGCAAGGAGGGCCAGAACGCCCGACTGGCCGCCCGTCTCACCGGCTGGCGGATCGACATCCGGCCGGACACCGAGCAGACCGGTCACCCGGGGGAGTAGACCCCGGAGGAATAAATCTCGGCCGTCCGTGGCTGAGATCACGACAGGTTGGTGTGCGGCAACTGTTCGAATCCTGCCCCAAAGGGGTGAGGTGCGTACGGGGAGGTAGACTGAAGGGTGTCTGGCCGGACGCAGGCCCGCGTGTGCCCTGAACGCACCTGTGTGGGGTGCCGGGAGCGAGCGGCCAAGACGGAGCTGCTGCGCATCGTGGCGATCAAGGACGAGTGCGTCCCCGATCCTCGCGGTACGCTGCCCGGCCGGGGTGCGTACGTGCACCCCGCCCTGGTCTGTCTCGACCAGGCGGTGCGCCGCCGGGCGTTCACGAGGGCGTTGCGCGCCCCGGGAGCGCTCGACACAAAGGCGTTGCGCCAGTACGTCGAGCGGGCAACAGTTGCCGAGCAGGCAACACGGTAAGGAAGACGTGCCGCACGGCACCCCGTGCGGTGTAGGTACCTCGCGAGTCGAAAGCAGGTCGAGATTGCGATGAGCACTCGATGAGTACGCGATGAGTACGCCCATGAACTAGCGACGGTCCGGCTGCAACCCGGACCTCAAAGGAGCGAAGTGGCTAAGGTCCGGGTCTACGAACTCGCCAAGGAGTTCGGTGTCGAGAGCAAGGTCGTCATGGCCAAGCTCCAGGAACTCGGTGAATTCGTCCGTTCGGCGTCTTCGACGATCGAAGCGCCCGTAGTACGCAAGCTGACCGACGCCTTCCAGGGTGGTGGCTCCGGCAAGTCCGCCGGCAAGCCCGCCGCCCCGAAGAAGGCGGCCCCCAGGCCCGCCGCGCCCTCCCCGGCGCAGGCGGCACGTCCGGCTGCTCCCAAGCCGCCGGCCGCACCCAAGCCCGCGGCGCAGCAGCCCGCGGCTCCCTCGGCTCCCGCGCAGACCTCCGGTCCGCGTCCGGTGCCGGGTCCCAAGCCCGCGCCGCGTCCGGCTCCGGCCGCCCCGGAGTTCACCGCTCCGCCGGCCGCCCCCGCCGCTCCGCAGGCTCCTCAGGCTCCGGCCGCCCAGGGTCCTCGCCCCGGCGCGCGTCCCGGTGCCCCCAAGCCCGGCGGTGCCCGTCCCGGTGCTCCCGGCCAGGGCCAGCAGGGCCAGCGCCCCGCCGCCGCCCAGGGCGGCGCGCGTCCCGGTGGCGGTGCTCCGCGTCCGGGTGCCCGTCCGGCCGGTCCGCGTCCGGGCAACAACCCCTTCACCTCCGGCGGCAACGCCGGCATGGCGCGCCCGCAGGCTCCCCGCCCGCAGGGGCCGCGTCCCGGCGGTGCCGGTGCCCCCGGCGCCGGTCCGCGTCCGCAGGCCCCCGGCGGCCAGGGCGGTCCGCGTCCGCAGGCTCCGGGCGGCAACCGTCCGACCCCGGGCTCGATGCCGCGTCCGCAGGGCGGTCCGCGTCCCGGCCCGTCCGGTCCGCGTCCGAACCCCGGCATGATGCCGCAGCGTCCCGCTGCCGGTCCGCGTCCCGGCCCCGGTGGCCGTGGTCCGGGCGGTGGTGCGGGTCGTCCCGGCGGTGCCGGTCGTCCCGGTGGCGGCGGCGGTTTCGCCGGTCGTCCCGGTGGCGGCGGCGGTGCGGGCCGTCCCGGTGGCGGCGGCGGTTTCGCCGGTCGTCCCGGTGGTGGCGGCGGCTTCGGTGGCGGCGGTGGCCGTCCCGGCTTCGGTGGCCGTCCGGGTGGTCCCGGTGGCCGTGGTGGCACGCAGGGTGCGTTCGGCCGTCCCGGCGGTCCGGCGCGTCGTGGCCGCAAGTCGAAGCGGCAGCGCCGTCAGGAGTACGAGGCCATGCAGGCCCCGAGCGTCGGCGGCGTGATGCTGCCGCGCGGCAACGGCGAGACCATCCGTCTCTCCCGCGGCGCGTCGCTCACGGACTTCGCGGAGAAGATCAACGCCAACCCGGCGTCCCTCGTCGCGGTCATGATGAACCTCGGCGAGATGGTCACGGCCACGCAGTCCGTCTCCGACGAGACGCTGCAGCTCCTCGCCGGCGAGATGAACTACACGGTTCAGATCGTCAGCCCCGAGGAGGAGGACCGCGAGCTGCTCGAGTCCTTCGACCTGGAGTTCGGCGAGGACGAGGGCTCCGAGGAGGACCTGGTCGTCCGTCCGCCGGTCGTGACCGTCATGGGTCACGTCGACCACGGTAAGACCCGCCTGCTCGACGCCATCCGCAAGACGAACGTCATCGCGGGCGAGGCCGGTGGCATCACCCAGCACATCGGTGCCTACCAGGTCGCGACCCAGGTCAACGGCGAGGACCGGGCCATCACCTTCATCGACACCCCGGGTCACGAGGCGTTCACCGCCATGCGTGCCCGTGGTGCGAAGTCGACGGACATCGCGATCCTGGTGGTCGCGGCCAACGACGGTGTGATGCCGCAGACGGTCGAGGCCCTGAACCACGCCAAGGCGGCCGGTGTGCCGATCGTGGTCGCGGTCAACAAGATCGACGTCGAGGGCGCCGACCCGACCAAGGTGCGCGGTCAGCTGACCGAGTTCGGCCTGGTGGCCGAGGAGTACGGCGGCGACACCATGTTCGTCGACATCTCCGCCAAGCAGGGTCTGCACATCGACAGCCTGCTGGAGGCCGTCATCCTGACGGCGGACGCGGCGCTGGACCTGCGTGCGAACCCCCACCAGGACGCACAGGGCATCGCGATCGAGTCCCGCCTGGACCGCGGCCGTGGTGCCGTGGCGACGGTCCTCGTCCAGCGAGGCACGCTCCGTGTGGGCGACACGATGGTCGTCGGCGACGCCTACGGCCGTGTCCGCGCCATGCTCGACGACAACGGCAACAACGTCGCCGAGGCGGGCCCGTCCACGCCGGTCCAGGTCCTGGGTCTGACCAACGTCCCGGGTGCCGGTGACAACTTCATCGTGGTCGAGGAGGACCGTACGGCCCGCCAGATCGCGGAGAAGCGTGCGGCCCGCGAGCGCAACGCGGCCTTCGCCAAGCGCACGCGCCGTGTGTCGCTGGAGGACCTGGACAAGGTCCTGAAGGCCGGCGAGGTCCAGCAGCTGAACCTGATCATCAAGGGTGACGCTTCCGGTTCCGTCGAGGCCCTCGAGTCCTCCCTGCTCCAGCTGGACGTCGGCGAGGAGGTCGACATCCGCGTCCTGCACCGCGGCGTCGGTGCGGTCACGGAGTCCGACATCGACCTGGCGATGGGTTCCGACGCCATCGTGATCGGCTTCAACGTCCGCGCGGCCGGCCGCGCGGCGCAGATGGCCGAGCGCGAGGGCGTGGACGTCCGGTACTACTCGGTCATCTACCAGGCGATCGAGGAGATCGAGGCGGCCCTGAAGGGCATGCTGAAGCCGGAGTACGAGGAGGTCGAGCTCGGTACGGCGGAGATCCGCGAGGTCTTCAAGTCGTCCAAGCTGGGCAACATCGCCGGTGTCCTCATCCGGTCCGGCGAGGTCCGCCGCAACACCAAGGCCCGCCTCATCCGAGACGGCAAGGTGGTCGCGGAGAACCTCACCATCGAGGGTCTGCGTCGCTTCAAGGACGACGTCACCGAGATCCGCGAAGGCTTCGAGGGTGGTATCAACCTCGGAAACTTCAACGACATCAAGGTCGACGACGTCATCGCGACGTACGAGATGCGAGAGAAGCCGCGGGCGTAACCCCACGGCAGGCCGCTGGCCGACGGGACGTGTGTCCCGTCGGCCAGCGCGCCGTTTCCGGCCCCCTCGGCGCCGCCCTTGAGAACACTCCCGTGGGACGCCGACCTCAGGCATCGGGGCGAGGCAAAACCCCGGTGAGGCGGCCTCCGGGTTCGCGTAACCTGAACCGTGTCCCCGGCACCACACGGCCCCGGGGCCACCGATCCCGCGCCGGCGGGTGAACCGGCTGACAACATGTACGTGGGGACGCTGTCCTTCGACCTTCTCCTCGGCGACGTCCACTCGCTGAAGGAGAAGCGCTCCGTCGTCCGCCCCATCGTCGCCGAGCTCCAGCGCAAGTACGCGGTGAGCGCGGCCGAGGTGGACCACATGGACCTCCACCGGCGGGCCGAGATCGGTCTCGCCGTGGTGTCCGGCGACGCGGGGCACCTCACCGACATACTCGACCGGTGCGAACGGCTGGTCGCGGCCCGCCCCGAGGTGGAGCTGCTGGCCGTACGCCGCCGCTTCCACGGCGACGACGACTGACGCCGGCCAGATCACAGATACGCACGACAGAAAAAGGAACGGGAGACGGACCAGTGGCCGACAACGCGCGGGCGAAAAGGCTGGCGGACCTCATCCGAGAGGTGGTGGCCCAGAAGCTGCAGCGCGGGATCAAGGACCCGCGGCTCGGCTCGCACGTCACCATCACGGACACCCGGGTCACGGGTGACCTGCGGGAGGCGACCGTCTTCTACACGGTGTACGGCGACGAGGAGGAGCGCCAGGCGGCGGCCGCCGGCCTGGAGAGCGCCAAGGGCATCCTCCGCTCGGAGGTCGGCCGGGCCGCCGGCGTGAAGTTCACGCCGACCCTCACCTTCGTCGCGGACGCTCTCCCCGACACCGCCCGGACCATCGAGGACCTCCTCGACAAGGCGCGCGCCTCCGACGCCCAGGTGCGCGAGGCGGCCACCGGCGCGACGTACGCCGCCGGCGCCGACCCGTACAAGAAGCCGGCCGCCGACGACGAGACGGACGGGACGGACGACACCGCCGAATGAACGACCGCAAGCCCACCCCGCCCGACGGCCTCGTCATCGTCGACAAGCCGTCGGGCTTCACTTCGCACGACGTGGTCGCCAAGATGCGCGGGATCGCCAGGACCCGCCGCATCGGCCACGCCGGCACCCTCGACCCGATGGCGACCGGCGTGCTGGTCCTCGGCGTGGAGAAGGCCACCAAGCTCCTCGGCCACCTCGCACTGACCGAGAAGGAGTACCTGGGCACCATCCGCCTGGGCCAGACCACGCTCACGGACGACGCCGAGGGGGAGATCACCTCCGCCACCGACGCCTCCCAGGTCACCCGGGACGCCGTCGACACCGGCATCGCCAAGCTGACCGGCGAGATCATGCAGGTGCCGTCCAAGGTCAGCGCGATCAAGATCGACGGTGTGCGCTCCTACAAGCGCGCCCGCGAGGGCGAGGAGTTCGACATCCCGGCCCGCCCGGTGACCGTCTCCTCCTTCACGGTGTACGACGTCCGCGAGGCCGTCGCCGAGGACGGCACCCCGGTGCTGGACCTGATCGTCTCCGTGGTCTGCTCCTCCGGCACCTACATCCGCGCCCTGGCCCGCGACCTGGGCGCCGACCTCGGCGTCGGCGGCCATCTCACCGCCCTGCGCCGCACCCGCGTCGGCCCGTACAAGCTGGACGCGGCCAAGACGCTCGACGAGCTCCAGAAGGAGCTCACGGTGATGCCGATCGCCGACGCGGCCGGCGCCGCGTTCCGCCGCTGGGACGTGGACGCGCGGCGCGCCCGCCTGCTCACCAACGGCGTCCGCCTGGAGATGCCCGAGGAGTACGCGGACGCCGGCCCCGTGGCCGTCTTCGGCCCGGAGAACCGGCTGCTCGCCCTCGTGGAGTCGCACCGGGGCAAGGCCAAGAGCCTCGCCGTCTTCGCCTGACGCACGGGCCCGAACGGCCCACGGTCCGAGGGTCCGCCCGTGGAGCGGCGGCACGGGGTACCTGTCCCGCCGCTCCACGGTCCCCCCTCGGTTCCCCCACCCCTAGGGTGTGTCCGGCGCCCCCGTTCCATTCACCCGACCGGGCAGGCGCTCGGAGTGAACCGGGGGAGCGCAGGGGGGCGCTTTTCCCACGCGATCTGTCCCGCCGATCACCCCGCGCCTACCGTCGAAGGCAAGAGCACAGGCGGGAGGTACGACGATGGCGGGACGGGGCCCGCGGGACCTTTCCCGGCACACGTACGACGACACCGCCCGCTCCGTGACCGGCCCGGACGCCGCCCTCGTCCGCATCCGCGACCTCGCCGGCCGGCCCCGCGGCCTCGGCTTCGCCGCCGACCACCACGGCACGATCCTCACCAGCCACGAGACCGTCGACGGCCTCGCCCGCCTCGCCCTGTACGGCACCGGCGAGCGCAGCTGTGTCGTCACCGCCGACGCCGTCACCCCGCTGCCCGAGCACGGCCTCGCCCTCGTCCGCACCGAGGGCCTCGGCACCGACCCGCTCCCCGTGACCGTCCGGGACCGCGTCGACACCGGCACCTACGTCCGTCTCGCCGCCGGCTGCTGGCGCGAGGCCCGGCTGCTCGGCGCGACCAGCGTGACGTACGCGGCCACCGACCGCTTCCACGTCGTCGACGACGCCTTGGAGCTGGCCATCGGCACCGCCGGCCAGGACGCCCTCCGGCTCGGCGGGGGAGCGGCCGGCGCCCCCGTGCTGGACACGGCCACCGGCGCCGTCGTCGGCGTCGTCGGCACGGCCCTGCGGTCCGAACACCGGGACACCGGGTTCGCCGTACCGCTGCGGCCCGCCCCCGCCGGCCCGCTCGCCGACCTGCTCGCCTCCAACGCGGCCACCGTCCCCGCCTACGGCGCCGACCTCAACCTCGCCGGCGTCCTCGCCCTCACCGCCACCTCCGTCGGCTGCGACGGCCCACCCCGCCCCGCTTCGCCACCCGTCGAACGCGTCGCCCCGGCGCGGGAGTTCGCCGCGTTCACGGCGGGCCCGGCCGCCGTGCTCGCCCTCGTCGGCGCCCCCGGCAGCGGCCGTACGACCGAGCTGGCCGCCCTCGCCGGCCGCCGCCACCACGCCGCCGAGCCCGCGCCCACCCTGTGGCTGCGCGGCGCCGACCTCACCGACGCCGACACCTCCGTCGCCGACGCGGCCCGCCGCGCCCTCACCCGCGCGGCCCGGATCGTCGCCGCCTCCCGCGACGCCGACCCCGCCGACCTGGGCGACCTCGCGCCCGAACGGCTCGCCCGCCTGGCCCGCGCCGCCGCCCGCCCACTGCTCCTGCTGCTCGACGGCCCCGAGGAGATGCCGCCCCTCCTCGCCCACCGCCTGGCGGAGTGGACCGCGGGCACGGCGGCCTGGCTGGCGGAGACCGGGGCACGTCTGGTCGTGGCCTGCCGCCCGGAGTACTGGGAGGAGGCCGGCCCCCACTTCCCGTCCCGGCTGCTGTACGGCGATCCCGGCCCCGGCCTGCCGCCGTGCGTGGTCCTCGGCGACCTGACCGACGACGAGGCCCGGCTCGCCCGTGCCCGGTACGGCATCCCCGACGGCGTCCTCGCCGACGCCGACGCCCGCCACCCCCTCACCCTGCGCCTGCTGGCCGACCTCCGTACCGCCCTGCCCGAACCTCCGGTCACCGCGCCCCCTCAGCCGCCCACCGCCGGTGCCGCACCGACCGCGGAGTCCGAGCCGCCCCCCGCCCCCCGCCTCGACCGGCACGACGTGCTCTCCGCCTACCTGGACCTGATGTGCCTGCGCATCGCCGTGCGTCTCGCCGCCGGGCGCGGACTGCGCGGGACGGCCGTGCGGCGGCTCGCCGCGAAGGTCGCCGGACAGGTCCACGAGGCGGCCCGGCGCAGCCTCGGCCCCGGACAGGGCGAGCTGGACCGGCCCTCCTTCGAGGCCGTCTTCCCTTGGGGCCAGGCACCGCCCGAGCTGGGCGGCGGCACCGGCTGGGCCTCCGCCGTGCTCACCGAGGGCCTGATCGTCCCCGCCGGCGACGGCTACCGCTTCGCCCACGAGGAACTCGCCGACCACATCCAGGGCCTGCACCTCGACCTCGACGAGGCGCTGCGCGTCCTCGTGCACGGCACCGACACCCACCCCCTGCCCGTCCCGCACCACCGCATCGGCCCCGTCGTCCAGGCCCTCCTCCTGCTGGAACGCCAGCAGGGCGCACACGCCCTCACCCGGCGCCTGGCCGACCTCCTCGACGCGCTCGACGACGACCCGGAGTCCTGGTGGCCCGCCCAGCTGCTCGCCGAGACCCTGCCACGCGTCGCCGACGGCACCCGCCACCTCGGCGTCCTGCGCAGGCTCGCGGAGTGGGTCGCCGGCCGGGCCGCCGAGCGGATCGACGAGCGAGCCGCCGAGCGGGACGCCGCCGGACCCGCTGAGCGGGCCGCCAACCCGATCACCGAGCCGGACGACGGGGGTGCCGTTGAGCGGGACGCGGGCCGTGCCGTCGAGCAGGGCGCCGACCAGTCCGCCGAGCGGGACGCGGGCAGTGCCGTCGAGGAGGGCGCCGACCAGTCCGCCGGGCCCTGTCCGGCGGTCGCGCGGTTCGGGCCCGCCTTCTGGACGTCCCTCGGTCTGCCCCCGGCGGACCTCCTCGACCTGCTGCGCCGCCTGGTCCTCGCCGACCCCGCCCCGCAGGACGGCGCGACACCCCGGTTCCTGGACACCGTCGCGGACCTGCTTGCCGCCCACCCCACCGCCGTACACCCGCATCTGGTGCGGTGGTTCGACGACGGGCGGCCGTTGCCCGCGACCCCGCACGCCACCGTGGCCACGGCCGCGCAGGCGCTGCTGCACACCCACCGGCACCGCGCCCTCGACGACCTCACCGAGGTCCTCGCGGACGCCGCCCATCCGCGCGCCGACGAACTCCTCGACGTCCTCGCCGAGGAGGAGCCGTCCGCGCTGTGCCGGGCCGTCGACCGCTGGGCGCACGACGAGCGCTTCGCCCGCCGGGCCACGGCCGTGACGTACGGACTGCGGGCCGCCCCGCACGTGCGCACCGACGCCGACCGCGAGCTGCTGCGCTACGCCGCGCTCGCCCTGCTCGCCCGCCCCGCCGACACCGCGCTGCACGGCCGGGCGCTGGCCCTCCTGGTCCGCGACCCGCACACCCGCGCCCGCCACCTGCCCCAGGCCCTGCGCCACTTCACGGCCGGCGACCCGCAGCTGCCGCCCGGAGCCCTGGCCACCGCCCTGCCGACCCATCCCGAGGAGGTCCTCGACGCCTTCCGCAGCCGGCTGCTCACCGCCGGCCCACGGGAGGCCGGACGGGCCCTGGCCGCGCTCGCCGACGCCGTGCCGCCGCCCCTGGCCCACCGGACCGCCGCCGTCCTGCGCGACGCGGTGCAACGGCGTCCGGAGACCCTCGCCGAGCAGCTGGCCCGCCATGCCGACAACCGCCTCGACCAGGGCGGTGACGCCCGCCCGCTGCTGTTCCCGCTGCTCACCGGCCTCCTCCAAGACGGCCCCGTACGCGTGCGCACCGCCCTCGCCGCCGTGCTCGCCCCGCCCGGCGCCCCCGCCGCCACCCCGCTCCGCGCCGACCTGCGCGAGCACCTGCTGGCCCACGAACACGACCCCGGCGTCCTCGACACCCTGCTGCGGACGGCCGTCTCCACGACCCACGGCGACGCGGTGCGCGGCCTCGTCCAGCGCGTCGGCCTGCGGCTCGTGACCACCCCCGAGGGCGCCGCCCGCTACGACCGCGCCCTGGTCGACCTGGCCCGCCGCGTCCCCGGCTTCGCCACCCGCCTGACCGGCTGGCTCACCGCCTCCCCGGCCGACTGGGCCGCCCTCGTCGGCCCCAGCGCACGCCGCACGATCGAGCACCTGGCCGGCGTCCGGGTCCCCGCATGAACCGCCCCGGGCCGTGACCGGCGGCGTGCAGCCGGTCACAGCGCCGATGCCGATGCAGGCAGGACGGGTCCGGCATGGCACCCTTAGACCTGCGTAAGGACGTAGACACGGACACGGGTTCGAGGAGCGGTCACAGTGCAGCGCTGGCGTGGCTTGGAGGACATCCCCCAGGACTGGGGGCGCAGCGTCGTCACCATCGGCTCCTACGACGGTGTGCACCGGGGCCACCAGCTGATCATCCGGCACGCCGTGGACCGGGCCCGCGAGCTGGGCGTTCCCGCCGTCGTCGTCACCTTCGACCCGCACCCCAGCGAGGTCGTCCGCCCCGGCAGCCACCCGCCGCTGCTCGCCCCGCACCACCGCCGCTGCGAGCTGATGGCGGAGCTGGGCGTCGACGCGGTGCTGATCCTGCCCTTCACCGCCGAGTTCTCCAAGCTCTCGCCGGCCGACTTCGTCGTCAAGGTCCTCGTCGACAAGCTGCACGCCAAGGCCGTCGTCGAGGGCCCCAACTTCCGCTTCGGCCACAAGGCCGCGGGCAATGTGGAGTTCCTCGCCGAGCAGGGCAAGGTGTACGACTTCGAGGTCGAGGTCGTCGACCTGTACCTGTCGGGTGAGGCGGGCGGCGGACAGCCGTTCTCCTCGACGCTGACCCGCCGGCTGGTCGCCGAGGGCGACGTGGCCGGCGCCGCCGAGATCCTCGGCCGCCCGCACCGGGTGGAGGGCGTGGTCGTGCGCGGCGCCCAGCGCGGCCGCGAACTCGGCTTCCCCACGGCCAACGTGGAGACCCTGCCGCACACCGCGATCCCGGCCGACGGCGTCTACGCCGGCTGGCTGCACGTCGACGGCGAGGCGATGCCGGCCGCCATCTCCGTGGGCACCAACCCGCAGTTCGACGGCACCGAGCGCACGGTGGAGGCGTACGCCATCGACCGCGTCGGCCTCGACCTGTACGGCCTGCACGTGGCCGTCGACTTCCTGGCGTTCGTGCGCGGGCAGGCGAAGTTCGACACGCTGGACGCGCTGCTGGAGCAGATGGCGCAGGACGTGAAGCGCTGCCGGGAGCTGGTGGCGGCCGCGCAGCCGCCGCGCTGACACGGCAGTCCCGTACGACACGGAAGGGCGGCCGGTGCTTCGAGCACCGGCCGCCCTTTCCTGTCCGTCCCGGCCCGCTGCCGGGCCGGGCTGTTGCTGCTGCTCCTGTTCCCGCTACTGCTGCGGCGGCTGCGGGTAGCCGTAACCGGCGGGCGGGTAGCCCGGCTGCTGGGCGGCCTGCTGGTCGGGCTGCCCAGGCTGCCCCGGCTGGCCGGGGTGACCCGGCTGCGCGGCCTGCGGGTACGGCTGGCCCGGCTGACCGACGTCTGCCGGCTGGCCCGGCTGAGGGGGCTGGCCCGGCTGGGGGTACGGCTGTCCCGGCTGGGCGGCCGCCTGCGGGTACGGCTGGCCGGGCTGGCCCGGGACCGGCTGACCGGGGTACGGCTGGTCCGGTACCGGCTGACCGGGGTACGGCTGGCCGCCGTACGGCTGGCCGCCGTACGGCTGACCCGGGACCTGCTGACCCGGGACTTGCTGACCCGGGAAGGGCTGCGGCTGACCCGGGAAGGGCTGCGGCTGGCCCGGGTAGGGCTGGGGCTGGCCGGGGACCGACTGGCCCGGGAGCGGCGGGGCGGCCACCGGCGGCGGGTTGCCGTCGCTGGTCCACAGGCCGTGGGACTGCTGGTGCCGGACGAAGTCCTCGGCGACCATCGCCGCGAGGTTGAAGTACGCCTCCCGCACCTTCGGCCGCATCATGTCGAGGTCGACCTCGGCACCGGCGGCGAGGTGCTCGTCGAACGGCACCACGACCACACCCCGGCAGCGCGTCTCGAAGTGCGCCACGATGTCCTCGACCTTGATCATCTTGCCGGTCTCGCGAACCCCGGAGATGACGGTGATGGACCGGGCGACCAGCTCCGCGTACCCGTGCGCGGACAGCCAGTCCAGCGTCGTACTGGCGCTGCTCGCACCGTCCACGGACGGCGTCGAGATGATGATCAGCTGATCGGCGAGGTCCAGCACGCCGCGCATGGCGCTGTAGAGCAGACCGGTGCCCGAGTCGGTGAGGATGATCGGGTACTGCTTGCCCAGCACGTCGATGGCGCGCCGGTAGTCCTCGTCGTTGAACGTGGTCGACACGGCCGGGTCCACGTCGTTGGCGATGATCTCCAGACCGGACGGCGCCTGCGACGTGAACCGCCGGATGTCCATGTAGGAGTTCAGGTACGGGATCGCCTGGACGAGGTCGCGGATGGTCGCCCCGGTCTCCCGGCGCACCCGGCGGCCGAGGGTGCCGGCGTCCGGGTTGGCGTCGATGGCGAGGATCTTGTCCTGCCGCTCGGTGGCGAGGGTCGAGCCCAGCGCGGTCGTCGTGGTCGTCTTGCCGACACCGCCCTTGAGGCTGATGACCGCGATCCGGTAGCAGGACAGCACCGGCGTGCGGATGAGGTCGAGCTTGCGCTGCCGCTCGGCCTCCTCCTTCTTGCCGCCCAGCTTGAAGCGCGAACCGCCGCCGACCGGGCGGGAGCTCTTCGCCTTCTGCTTCTTGGTGTTGAGCAGCCGGTCCGAGGACAGTTCCACGGCGGCGGTGTACCCGAGCGGCGCACCCGGGTTGGTGGGCTGGCGCTGGTCGTGCTGCATGGGCTGCGGCCAGGCGGCCCCGAGCCGCGGGTCCACGGGCGCCTGCGGGGCCTGCGCGGGCGCCTGTCCGGCGGGGTGCGGGGCCTGCGCCGGGTCGTACGGGGCGGCGCCGTCCTGCGGGGCACCGGGGAAGCCGGGGGCACCGTGCGGGCCGGCCGGCGCACCGGGGGCGTCCGGGGCGACGGGCGCGGAGGGCTGCGGCTGCCGGGCCTCGGGCTGCCCGCTCACCGGAGGCTGGGGCATGCCGGGGTACGGCTGACCGGGGTGCCCGGGCTGACCCTGCGCTGCGGACGGCCCGGGCTGTCCCGGGTGTTCCGGCTGTGCGGGCGGCTGCGGGAAGCCGTAACCGCCGGGCTGCGCCGGGGGGTTGGGGGCGACGGCCTGCTCCGGCTGGGCACCGGGGTGCGGGAAGCCGTACCCGGCGGGCGGGTTGGGTGCCTGGGCGGGCACGCCCGCCTGCGGGAAGCCGTAACCGCCGGGCTGCTGCGGGGCGTGGGGCGCGGGCTGCGCGTCGGGCGCCGACGGCGTGGGCGCCCCCTGCGGGAAGCCGTAACCACCATTGGGCTGCGGCGAGTCGGGCGCGGGCGGCGGCACGGGCGCACCCGGCTGGGGGAAGCCGTAGCCGCTCGGGGCCTGCGGCGGGGTCGGCGCAGACGTGGCCGCAGGCTGCGGGAAGCCGTAGCCGGCGGGCGGGTTCGGGGCGGGCGCGGTACCCGGCTGCGGGACGGGCGGCTGCTGCGCCGCCGGGGCGGTCGGATACGGCTGGCCCGGCGGCGGCGCGGCCGGGGGAGCCGCGGGCGGGTTCCAGGCGGCGGGCGCGGGCTGCGGTGCCTGCGGCTGGAACGGGGGCTGGTCCTGCGGGACGTGCGGCTGCGGCTGCGCCGCGGGCTCCGGCTGCGGCCGGCCGGGCCACTGCGCCGCCGGGGCGGGTGCGGCCGGCTGGTACGCCGGCGGCAGCGGAGGCACACCGGGCTGCTGCGCGGGCGCGGGCGCGGGTGCGGGTGCGGGCGCGGGCGGGGCGGCCGGGGCCGGGGCGTCCTGCGACGGGGCGGGGGCCTGGACGGCGTCCTGCGGCTCTGTACCGGCCTCCGCGGAGGGTACGGCGTCCTGCGGCTCACCCGTGGTCCCGATGGCCCGGGCCGCGTCGGCGGGCTCCTCGGCGATGGCCGCGCCGTCGGCCGGCTCGGCCTCCGCCTCCTCTGCAGAAGCGGCGGCGGGGGAGTGATCGGCGGACTCGCCGGTCTCGCCGGACGCGACGGAGTCGGTGTCCTCGGCGTCGTGGGCGTCCTCGGTGTCCGAGCCCTCAGTGTCGGCGGAGGCGTCCGACGCCTCAGCGGCGTCCGCGCCGTCACCGTCGTCGCCGGAGGCGGATTCCACGTCCGAACGAGCCTCGTCGTCGGACGCGTCGCTGGACCCGTCGGTCGCCCCGGCCGCCTCGGTGTCGCCCCGGTCCTCGGCTGTCGGGAGGTCGTCCTGCGTCTCCCCAGCCGCCGTCGGTTCCTCGGCCGAGGCGTCACCGGTTGCCGCGGTCTCCTCCTCGGCATCCTCGCGAGCCTCTTCGCGCTCCTCGGCCTTGGAGTCGGCCGGGGAATCGGCCGTGGAGTCGGCCTTGGACCCCGCCTCGGCGTCGGCCTTTTCGGTGGCCTCGGCCTCGGCCTTGGCCGCGGCCGCGGCCTCGGCATCCCGCTCGGCGAACTCCCGCTTCAGCGCGGCCGTCGAGAAGCGCATGGTGGCACCGCTCTCGATGTCCCCGGCACCGGAAGCGGCCTCATCGGCGTCCGAACCGGACGGCGCGGCCGGCGCGTCCACCGCATCGGCCGTGCTCGCCGGAGCCGTGGCACCCGCGGAAGCCCCCCACGGCCCCTGGAACCCCGGAACCGGAATGTTCGGGACGGCGGTCGGCGAGGCGGGGTCGGCGGCAGCCGGCGTCTCCGCCTTCCGCTCGGACGGCTGCTCCCGCTGCTGCTCCGGCTCCCCGGGAGTCTCCGGCCGCTGCGGCTCGAACCCGCTCCCCACCGGAAGCTTGGGAACCGCGACCGGGCTGCCGGTCGGCGGCGGAGGCGGCGGGTACGCGCTCCCGGGCGCAGGCGCAGGCGCAGGCGCAGGTGCCGGAGGCGTGAAGGGTGCCCCCGGCACGGGCGCCGGAGCGGGCGGAGTGAACGGCGCGCCGGGCGCCGGCGCGGGCGGTGTGAAGGGCGCCCCCGGCGCCGGCGGAGGCGGAGTGAAGGAGGCGCCGGACCCACCGGCCGCGTGCGGCGGCGGCGTCAGCCCGGGCAGCGGGATGCTGGGAACCGCCGTCGGCCCCCCGGGCGTACCGCCACCAGGCGCCCCCGCCGAAGCGGAACCGGACGCACCCGCACCGGGGCCGCCCGCGGTGTTCCCACGGCCCGCACCGGAGCTCCCGCTCGCGTCGCCCCCGCCCGTGCCGGAACCGGAGCCTGCGCTGTCGCCCCCCGACCCCCCGGCCGCGTTCTGCGTGTACCAGGCGGGCGGCGCGTAGTCGATGGTGAACTCGCCCGTCGTCTCGACGGCGGACTCCGCGTCGGGCTGATCGTCGCCGGGCGTGGCCCAGCCCCCGCGGATCCCGTCCCGATCGCTGCTCACAGTTCCTCCTGGTGTGGTCGAGCACCCTCAAGCCGTGCCGGGGCGACCTTGATGTGTCGTTCGAGTGGTCCGAAGTGATACGAGGTCGTCCGATCAGCGGCCCTCCCCCTGTGACGCTGACGCCCGGTCCACGGGTTCTGACGTCGCGCCGGTCCCAGCCTAATCACCAGGTACCCCGCGCCGTCAGACCCGTCCGCCCCTTCCCACCGGCCCAGGACGCCCCACACGGCAGTGAAATGGCCGTATATGAGCGCCTTTTGGTCAGAAACCGCCCAACCTCCCGCACTCGACCGGCACTTGTGCGGCCACGGCAGATCCGGCATCGAGCAACCGCACACCAAAAAGGGGCGGCACCCACAAGTGCCGCCCCGAACCGCGATCCACCACACCGACTCCGGGCGCCGACGGTCAGCCCGCGCACCCGGCCGTCAGTCGGCGCACCCCGCCGTCAGCCGGCGCACCCGGCCGTCAGCCGGCGCACGCCGATGTCACGCCGCGCGTCCCGTCACGCGGCGCACCCCGCCGTCACCCGGCGTCCGCCCCGCCGCTCTCCCCGGCCGGCTCCAGGTCGAATTCCCCGTCCCGTGCGCCCAGCACGAAGGCCCGCCACTCCGCCTCCGTGTACCGCAGCACGGTGTCCGGGTCGAGGGACGAGCGCATCGCCACGGCACCGCCCGGAAGGTAGGCGATCTCGACGCGCTCCTCGTCCTGCTCGGTGCCCGGCGCGCTGTGCCACTCGACCCCCGAGATGTCGAGCGCGTACAGCTCGTCCCGCTCGCGCTCCTTGCGCGCCTTGATCTCCGCCGCCGACTCAGCCGACTCCGCCATGCCCCACCGACCCCTTCTGTGAGGTAGGAACGATCAGTGAGGTCACCCTAGTGGCCGCGGGCCCTGTGTCCGGGCGGTTCCGGGACCTGGCGCAAGGCGCCTGCCTGCGCCTGGTACCCTGAGTGACGGCCGTATGTGTACGCACCCCCGGAAGCCCTCGCGGGCCCTGGAGGTCGCGCCCAGCGGATCCCCGCCTCCCGAGTTGTGGAAGCTCCCCCGAGACGTAGACCGGGGGCACTCGGCGGCAATCACAGTATTGAGGAGTACGCGTGTCGCTCGACGCCGCTACGAAGAAGCAGATCATCGCCGAGTTCGGCCAGAAGGAGGGCGACACCGGCTCCCCCGAGGTCCAGGTCGCCATGCTCTCGCGCCGGATCTCGGACCTGACCGAGCACCTCAAGACCCACAAGCACGACCACCACTCCCGTCGTGGTCTGCTGATCCTGGTCGGTCAGCGCCGCCGACTGCTGCAGTACCTCGCCAAGAAGGACATCCAGCGCTTCCGTACGCTGGTCGACCGTCTCGGCATCCGCCGCGGTGCGGCGGGCGCGAAGTAAGACGCCGTGAAGGGAGCGGTTCCCGGGAAGAGGGGGCCGCTCCCTTTGCTGTACGTGCGGAGTGTCACCGCCCCTTTGTAGTGTGGTAGCACAACGCAGTAAGCACGACACCGCGTGATATGGCCCGCCCACGCAGGGTAGAGGCCATCACGTACGACGAAGAGGAGAAGCGCACCACGCCGCCGCCGGTCCTCGGTAGTGGCCCCCGGGGCAGCGAACCCCGGGTGCTTCGATCGAAGACCGGCCCGCACCGCAGGAGCGCTTCTCCGCCACCGTCCCCCCGCCACACGGGCGAGGAGGGACGAGGACGAGGAGAAAACGCTAGTGGAGAACGAGACCCACTACGCCGAGGCCGTCATCGACAACGGCGCCTTCGGCACCCGCACCATCCGCTTCGAGACGGGCCGCCTGGCCAAGCAGGCCGCCGGCTCCGCCGTGGCGTACCTGGACGACGACACCATGGTGCTGTCGGCCACCACCGCCTCCAAGAACCCCAAGGACCAGCTCGACTTCTTCCCCCTGACGGTGGACGTCGAGGAGCGGATGTACGCCGCCGGCAAGATCCCCGGCAGCTTCTTCCGCCGTGAGGGCCGGCCCTCCGAGGACGCGATCCTCACCTGCCGCCTCATCGACCGCCCGCTGCGCCCGTCCTTCAAGAAGGGCCTGCGCAACGAGATCCAGGTCGTCTGCACGGTCATGGCGCTCAACCCCGACCACCTGTACGACGTCGTGGCGATCAACGCCGCGTCCGCGTCGACGCAGCTGGCCGGCCTGCCCTTCTCCGGCCCGATCGGCGGCGTCCGCGTCGCGCTGATCCGCGGCCAGTGGGTGGCCTTCCCGACGCACACCGAGCTCGAGGACGCCGTCTTCGACATGGTCGTCGCGGGCCGTGTCCTGGAGGACGGCGACGTCGCGATCATGATGGTCGAGGCCGAGGCCACCGAGAAGACCATCAAGCTCGTCGAGGGCGGCGCCGAGGCCCCCACCGAGGAGGTCGTCGCCGCCGGTCTCGAGGCCGCGAAGCCCTTCATCAAGGTGCTCTGCAAGGCCCAGTCGGACCTGGCGTCCAAGGCCGCCAAGCCGGTCGCCGAGTTCCCGATCTTCCTGGACTACCAGGACGACGTCCTCGAGGCGCTGACCGCCGCCGTCAAGCCCGAGCTCGCCCAGGCGCTCACCATCGCCGGCAAGCAGGAGCGCGAGGCCGAGCTGGACCGCGTCAAGGGCCTCGCCGCCGAGAAGCTCCTGCCGGAGTTCGAGGGCCGCGAGAAGGAGATCTCCGCCGCGTACCGCGCGCTGACCAAGCAGCTGGTCCGCGAGCGCGTGATCAAGGAGAAGAAGCGCATCGACGGCCGCGGGCTGACGGACATCCGCACCCTGGCCGCCGAGGTCGAGGCCATCCCGCGGGTCCACGGCTCCGCGGTGTTCGAGCGTGGCGAGACCCAGATCCTGGGCGTCACCACGCTGAACATGCTGCGCATGGAGCAGCAGCTGGACACCCTCTCCCCGGTGACCCGCAAGCGCTACATGCACAACTACAACTTCCCGCCGTACTCCACCGGCGAGACCGGCCGCGTCGGCTCCCCGAAGCGCCGCGAGATCGGCCACGGCGCCCTCGCCGAGCGCGCCCTGGTGCCGGTCCTGCCGACGCGCGAGGAGTTCCCCTACGCGATCCGCCAGGTGTCCGAGGCGCTCAGCTCGAACGGCTCGACGTCCATGGGCTCGGTCTGCGCCTCCACCATGTCGCTGCTGAACGCCGGTGTGCCGCTGAAGGCCCCGGTCGCCGGTATCGCCATGGGCCTGATCTCCCAGGAGATCGAGGGCGAGACGCACTACGTCACCCTCACCGACATCCTCGGTGCGGAGGACGCCTTCGGTGACATGGACTTCAAGGTCGCCGGCACCAAGGAGTTCGTCACCGCCCTCCAGCTCGACACCAAGCTGGACGGCATCCCGGCCTCCGTCCTGGGCGCCGCCCTCAAGCAGGCCCGCGACGCTCGCCTCCACATCCTCGACGTGATGATGGAGGCCATCGACCGGCCCGACGAGATGAGCCCGCACGCCCCGCGGATCATCACCGTCAAGATCCCGGTCGACAAGATCGGTGAGGTCATCGGCCCCAAGGGCAAGATGATCAACCAGATCCAGGAGGACACGGGCGCCGAGATCACCATCGAGGACGACGGCACGATCTACATCGGTGCCGCCGACGGTCCCTCGGCGGAGGCCGCCCGCGCCACGATCAACGGCATCGCCAATCCGACGATGCCCGAGGTCGGCGAGCGCTACCTGGGCACGGTCGTCAAGACGACCACCTTCGGTGCGTTCGTCTCCCTGCTGCCCGGCAAGGACGGTCTGCTGCACATCTCGCAGATCCGCAAGCTCGCCGGCGGCAAGCGCGTGGAGAACGTCGAGGACGTCCTCGGTGTGGGCCAGAAGGTCCAGGTCGAGATCGCCGAGATCGACTCCCGCGGCAAGCTCTCCCTCGTTCCCGTGATCGAGGGCGAGGACGGCGACGAGAACGCGAAGGACGACGCCGACCAGTGACGTCCCGTGGCTTCAAGGCGACGGCCCGCACCTCTTCGGAGGCGCGGGCCGTCGCCCGTACCCAAACCCTCATCAAGGGCGAGAACGGCATCGGCACGGTCCGCCGCACCACCCTCCCGGGCGGCCTGCGCATCGTCACCGAGACCCTGCCCTCGGTCCGCTCCGCCACGTTCGGCATCTGGGCGCACGTCGGCTCCCGGGACGAGACCCCGTCGCTGAACGGCGCCACGCACTACCTGGAGCACCTGCTCTTCAAGGGCACCAGCCGCCGGTCGGCGCTGGACATCTCCTCCGCCCTGGACGCCGTCGGCGGCGAGATGAACGCGTTCACGGCCAAGGAGTACACGTGCTACTACGCGCGCGTGCTCGACACCGACCTGCCGCTCGCCATCGACGTCGTCTGCGACATGCTGACGGGCTCCCTGATCCAGGAGGAGGACGTCGACGTCGAGCGCGGCGCGATCCTCGAAGAGATCGCCATGACCGAGGACGACCCCGGCGACTGTGTGCACGACCTGTTCGCGCACACGATGTTCGGCGACAACCCCCTCGGCCGCCCGGTCCTCGGCACCGTCGACACGGTCAACGCGCTCACCGCCGACCGCATCCGCCGCTTCTACAAGAAGCACTACGACCCGACGCACCTGGTCGTGGCCTGCGCCGGCAACATCGACCACAACAAGGTCGTCCGTCAGGTGCGGGCCGCCTTCGAGAAGGCCGGCGCGTTCCGCAGCGACGACGCCCAGCCGATCGGCCCGCGCCAGGGCAGCCGCACCCTGCGCACCGCCGGCAAGGTCGAGCTGCTGAACCGGAAGACCGAGCAGGCGCACGTCGTGCTCGGCATGCCGGGCCTGGCCCGCACCGACGACCGCCGCTGGGCGCTCGGCGTGCTGAACACCGCCCTCGGCGGCGGCATGTCCTCGCGCCTGTTCCAGGAGGTCCGCGAGAAGCGCGGCCTGGCCTACAGCGTGTACTCGTACACCTCCGGCTTCGCCGACTGCGGCCTGTTCGGCGTGTACGCCGGCTGCCGGCCCTCCCAGGTCCACGACGTGCTGCGGATCTGCCGGGACGAGCTCGACCAGGTCGCCGAGCACGGCCTGTCCGACGACGAGATCGAGCGGGCCATCGGCCAGCTGCGCGGTTCCACCGTGCTCGGTCTGGAGGACACGGGTGCGCTCATGAACCGCATCGGCAAGAGTGAGCTGTGCTGGGGCGAGCAGATGTCCGTCGACGACATGCTGGCCCGGATAGCGGCCGTGACCCCGGACGAGGTCCGCTCGGTCGCCCGCGACATCCTGGGCCGGCGGCCGTCGCTGTCGGTCATCGGCCCGCTGAAGGACAAGCAGGCCGCGCGACTGCACGACGCGGTCGCCTGATCCCTCCGCCTCCGGATTCGGTAAGGAAGCAAAAGATGAGCAAGCTGCGCGTGGCGGTCCTCGGTGCCAACGGCCGGATCGGGTCCGAGGCGGTCAAGGCGGTCGAGGCCGCCGAGGACATGGAGCTGGTGGCCGCCCTCGGCCGCGGCGACAAGCTGGAGACGCTGGCGGAGACCGGCGCCCAGGTCGCGGTCGAGCTGACCACCCCCGCCTCGGTCATGGGCAACCTGGACTTCTGCGTCCGGCACGGCATCCACGCCGTCGTCGGGACGACGGGCTGGACCGACGACCGCCTCGCGCAGCTCAAGGGCTGGCTCGCCCAGTCCCCGGAGACCGGCGTGCTCATCGCCCCGAACTTCTCCATCGGCGCCGTGCTGACCATGAAGTTCGCGCAGATCGCCGCGCCGTACTTCGAGTCGGTCGAAGTGGTGGAACTGCACCACCCCAACAAGGTGGACGCCCCCTCCGGCACCGCCACCCGCACCGCCCAGCTCATCGCCGAGGCCCGCGCCAAGGCCGGCTCCGCACCGGCACCGGACGCCACGGTGACGGCCCTGGACGGCGCCCGCGGCGCGAACGTCGACGGTGTGCCGGTCCACGCGGTCCGGCTGCGCGGCCTGCTGGCCCACCAGGAGGTCCTGCTCGGCGGCGAGGGCGAGACCCTCACCGTCCGGCACGACTCCCTGCACCACAGCAGCTTCATGCCGGGCATCCTGCTCGGCGTGCGCCGCGTGGTCAGCACCCCCGGCCTGACCTTCGGCCTGGAACACTTCCTCGACCTGAACTGAGCCTGCGAACCCCCATGCGCGCGAAGATCACCTACCTCGTCACGGCCGCCGTCCTGGTCTTCTACTTCGTCCTGGTCGGCAGCCGCGGCGTCATGCTCATCGAATCGGGCACGCCGCTGACCGTCACCTTCGGCATCGCGGTGCTGATCCTGCCGGTGATCGGCCTGTGGTTCCTGTGGAAGAACACCCAGTTCGTCCGCAAGGCCAACGCCCTCGCCGCGGAACTGGAGGCCGAGGGCGGCCTCCCGGTCGACGAGCTCACCCGCCTGCCCAGCGGCCGTATCGACCGCGACTCGGCGGACGAGGTCTTCGCCAAGCGCAAGGCCGAGACCGAGGCGGCCCCCGACGACTGGCGCTGCTGGTTCCGCCTCGCCGTCGCCTACCACGACGCCCGAGACACCCCCCGAGCCCGCAAGGCCATGCAACGAGCCATAGCCCTCCACGAGGGCAAACCGGTCTCGGCGTAGCTGCACGCACCCGCGGCCTGCGGCCGCCCTGCAGGGGGTACCCCCAGGGCGGCACGGGTGGGCGCAGCGGCACCTCCAAGCGAGCAGCGCTGAAACCGCGCTCGGCCCAGCCCGACGCAGGGCACCGTCAGCCGAGGCCGCCCCGCCGGTTCTCCGCCGCCCACGCCTCCACCGCGTCCGCCGCCCGATCAAACGCCTCCGCGCGAGCCAAGAAGTCCGCACTGTGCGTGGTCAGCAGCGCCACCGCCTCCCCGGCGCGCCCACCCCGCACCAGCACCAGCGCCTGCCCCTGCACAGTCCGGGGCAACCCCAGCCACCGCACCGGCTGCTGCACCGTCCGCACGCTCCCGACCCGCTCCCACGGCACCGTCCGCGTGACGAAGAAGCCCACATGCCGCAGCCCCCGCGCACTCACCCACACACCCATGCGCAGCAGCCGCAACGCCCCGGCGACGATCAGCAGCGCCGCACCGAAGACCGCGGCGGCCCCGGCGGCCGTACCGGCCAGCGCGATGATCACCGCCGCGGACAGCACGTACGACGCCAGCAGCAGCCACAGCGCGGCCGCGGCCACCCGCCAGGGCCCGGGCCGGTAGGGGCGCCGCCACCGGTCCCGGTCGTCGTGGGGCAGCGCGAGATCGTCGGCTGCCTCCGCGTCGTCAGCGCGGTCGGCCGTCAGGAAGGGCAGGGGCACGGCTGGTCCTCACTCGATCCCGGCATCTGCTGTGCCCGGTGAGGCTATCCGGCCACGCGCCGGCTCTCCAGCATTGGGGCCATGGCGACGCACCACGCCCGCGCCCCGACGGCCGAGCGCGGCCGTCAGTGGCCCTCGGACGCCTGCGAATGCTGGGGCGAGGTGGAGGAGTGATCGAGGCTCAGCGCCGGCATCCCCAGCATCAGTGAGCCGACCAGCGCGGCCACGATGGTCAGCCCCAGCAGCAGCCGCCCGGCCAGCTGACCGGCGGACGCGCGCTGGCGCGGCGGGGGAGTGACATTACTGCGGAACCTGTCGGCCTCGGCGAGGAAGGCGAACGGGACGGGTTCACGCCGACCGGACATCGGGGGTGGGTCTCCCTTCAGGGACAGAACGGATCTTTGTCATCCGTAGAGACGAACGAACCCCCGCAAAGGTGCCCTGTTTCACCGACTTCTTGCCGTCCGGCACCAAACGTCTCACTGGGTAGAGTGGCGTGCGCCAGACGACGAGACGGGAAGGCCCCCCAACACCGTGATCCCCGAGGACGACTTCAAGATCGAGTTCCGCAGCGATGTCACTGTGGAGCTGGTGAAACACAGCGCTGCGGACTCCGACGTACTGTTCGCCGCCCGTGTCTCCACGCTCGGGGAGCAGTCCCTCGACGAGCTGCAGAAGGACCCGGAGCGCTCCAAGGGCCTGATCAACTACCTGATGCGCGACCGGCACGGCAGCCCGTTCGAGCACAACTCCATGACGTTCTTCGTCAGCGCCCCGATCTTCGTCTTCCGCGAGTTCATGCGGCACCGGGTCGGCTGGTCGTACAACGAGGAGTCCGGCCGCTACCGGGAGCTCCAGCCCGTCTTCTACGTCCCCGGCGCCGACCGCAAGCTGGTCCAGGAGGGCCGCCCGGGCAAGTACCAGTTCGTCGAGGGCACGCCCGAGCAGCACAAGCTCGCGAGCGACTCGATGGAGGAGTCCTACCGCCGGGCGTACCGGACCTACCGCGAGATGCTCGCCGCCGGCGTCGCCCGCGAGGTCGCCCGCGCGGTCCTGCCGGTCGGCCTGTTCTCCTCGATGTACGCCACCTGCAACGCCCGCTCCCTGATGCACTTCCTCGGCCTGCGCACCCAGCACGAGCTGGCGAAGGTGCCCTCCTTCCCGCAGCGGGAGATCGAGATGGTCGGCGAGAAGATGGAGGCCGAGTGGGCCAGGCTCATGCCGCTCACCTACGCCGCCTTCAATGCGAACGGCCGTGTGGCGCCGTAACGCACCAGCGTTCCCCTGCCCGGTACACATGTACGGATCAGCCTTGCGAAGTGTCCGTATTGCGGGGGTAAGAGAAGTTCATCTAGCCTGATCAAACGGACCCGGCACTGCTTGAACCCCCGAGCAGGCAGTGCCGGGCTCCTACTTTGCCCCGATGTGCCCGGACCCCCGAGGGCAGACCACTTGGTGAGCAACGAGTAGCGTGTAACCCATGGCTCCGACCTCCACTCCGCAGACCCCCTTCGGGCGGGTCCTCACCGCCATGGTCACGCCTTTCACGGCGGACGGCGCACTCGACCTCGACGGCGCACAGCGGCTCGCCACCCACCTGGTGGACGCAGGCAACGACGGCCTGATCGTCAACGGCACCACCGGCGAGTCCCCCACCACCAGTGACGCGGAGAAAACGGACCTGGTACGAGCGGTCCTGGAGGCGGTCGGCGACCGGGCCCACGTGGTGGTCGGCGTCGGCACCAACGACACCCACCACAGCATCGAGCTGGCCCGCGCCGCCGAGAAGACCGGCGCCCACGGCCTGCTCGTCGTCACGCCGTACTACAACAAGCCCCCGCAGGAGGGCCTGTACCGGCACTTCAAGGCCGTCGCCGACGCCACCGAGCTGCCGGTCATGCTGTACGACATCCCCGGCCGCAGCGGCGTCCCGATCAACACGGAGACGCTCGTCCGCCTCGCCGAGCACCCCCGGATCGTCGCCAACAAGGACGCCAAGGGCGACCTCGGCCGGGCCAGCTGGGCCATCGCCCGCTCCGGCCTCGCCTGGTACTCCGGCGACGACATGCTGAACCTGCCCCTGCTCTCCGTGGGCGCGGTCGGCTTCGTCTCGGTCGTCGGCCACCTCGTCACCCCCGACCTGCGCGCCCTCGTCGACGCGTACGTCTCCGGCGACGTCGTCAAGGCCACCGAGATCCACCAGAAGCTGCTCCCGGTCTACACCGGCATGTTCCGCACCCAGGGCGTCATGACCACCAAGGCCGCGCTCGCCCTGAAGGGCCTGCCCGCCGGGCCGCTGCGCGCGCCGATGGTCGAGTGCTCGCCCGAGGAGATCGAGCAGCTCAAGATCGATCTTGCCGCCGGCGGGGTACAGCTCTGACAACAGACTTCGCGCGGCCGCGCGCCACCGCCCCGCGCACCTGAGCTCCACAACTGAATAAGCAGGCCACCGGTGCCTGCGACACGACAACGACAACTGCTTCTGCACGAACGTCACGCGCGCCACGTGCCCGACCGGTACGTGGCGTGCGTGGTGAGGAGAGTCTTTTGAGTCATCCGCATCCTGAACTCGGCCCGCCGCCGCCCCTCCCCGAGGGCGGCCTGCGGGTCACCCCGCTCGGCGGCCTCGGCGAGATCGGCCGGAACATGACGGTCTTCGAGTACGGCGGCCGCCTGCTGATCGTCGACTGCGGAGTGCTCTTCCCCGAGGAGGAGCAGCCCGGAATCGACCTGATCCTGCCGGACTTCTCGTCCATCAGGGACCGCCTCGACGACATCGAGGGCATCGTCCTCACGCACGGCCACGAGGACCACATCGGCGGCGTCCCCTTCCTCCTGCGTGAGAAGCCGGACATCCCGCTCATCGGCTCCAAGCTGACCCTCGCCCTGATCGAGGCCAAGCTCCAGGAGCACCGCATCCGCCCGTACACCCTCGAGGTGGCGGAGGGGAACCGCGAGCGCCTCGGCCCCTTCGACTGCGAGTTCATCGCGGTCAACCACTCCATCCCGGACGCGCTGGCCGTCGCCATCCGCACCCCCGCGGGCATGATCGTCCACACCGGCGACTTCAAGATGGACCAGCTCCCGCTGGACAACCGCCTCACGGACCTGCACGCCTTCGCGCGGCTGAGCGAGGAGGGTATCGACCTCCTCCTCACCGACTCCACGAACGCCGAGGTCCCCGGCTTCACGCCGCACGAGCGGGACATCTCCAGCGTGCTGCGGCAGGTCTTCGCCGGCGCCCGCAAGCGGATCATCGTGGCCAGCTTCGCCAGCCACGTCCACCGCATCCAGCAGATCCTGGACGCGGCCCACGAGTACGGCCGCCGGGTCGCCTTCGTCGGCCGTTCCATGGTTCGCAACATGGGCATCGCCCGGGACCTCGGCTATCTGAAGGTGCCGCCGGGCCTGGTCGTGGACGTCAAGACGCTCGACGACCTGCCGGACCACGAGGTCGTACTGGTCTGCACCGGCTCCCAGGGCGAACCGATGGCCGCCCTGTCCCGCATGGCCAACCGGGACCACCAGATCCGCATTGTCCAGGGCGACACGGTGATCCTGGCGTCCTCGCTCATCCCGGGCAACGAGAACGCGGTCTACCGCGTGATCAACGGCCTGACCCGTTGGGGCGCGAACGTCGTCCACAAGGGCAACGCCAAGGTCCACGTCTCCGGCCACGCCTCCGCCGGCGAGCTGCTGTACTTCTACAACATCTGCCGCCCGCGGAACCTGATGCCGGTCCACGGCGAATGGCGCCACCTGCGCGCCAACGCCGAGCTGGGCGCCCTCACCGGTGTCCCGCACGACCGCATCGTCATCGCCGAGGACGGCGTGACCGTCGACCTCGTGCAGGGCAAGGCCAAGATCTCCGGCAAGGTCCAGGCGGGCTATGTCTACGTCGACGGCCTGTCCGTGGGCGATGTCGGTGAGCCCGCGCTGAAGGACCGCAAGATCCTCGGCGAGGAGGGCATCATCTCGGTCTTCGTGGTGGTCGACTCCTCCACGGGCAAGATCACCGGCGGCCCGCACGTCCAGGCCCGCGGCTCCGGTATCGAGGACTCCGCCTTCGACGCGGTCCTTCCGAAGATCGCGGAGGCGCTGGAGCGCTCCGCCCAGGACGGCGTGGTCGAGCCCCACCAGCTGCAGCAACTGGTCCGCCGCACGCTGGGCAAGTGGGTGTCCGACACCTACCGGCGCCGGCCGATGATCCTGCCGGTCGTGGTGGAGGTTTGACACCCACTCAGGTGTGAACCCGGAGCGGGGCCCCTCGATTTGCATCGGGGCGCCCCGCTCCAGTACGTTTACGGCTCCACCCCAGCGGGAAGCCGGTCGCCTCGTGCGTCCGGGCCAACCTCCCGGAGGGGCGGGAAATCCGACTCAGAATCTCTGATAAAGTCGGAACCGCCGGAAAGGGAAACGCGAGAGCGAGAACCTGGAAAGCACCGAGGAAATCGGATCGAGAAAAGATCTGATAGAGTCGGAAACGCAAGACCGAAGGGAAGCGCCCGGAGGAAAGCCCGAGA